>DYMU01000024.1 GCA_020721445.1 Gemmobacter nectariphilus | reverse complement strand
TGGTCTTTGAAGCCGCCCGAGACGAAAAGGACGATACATGCCTTTGTATGAGCATGTCTTTATTGCGCGTCAGGATCTTTCCAACACGCAAGCTGAAGGCCTTGTCGAGCATTTCACCGCAGTGTTGACGGATAACGGCGGCAAAGTCGTCGAATCCGAATACTGGGGCGTCAAGACGATGGCCTACAAGATCAACAAGAACCGCAAGGGCCACTATGCCTTTCTGAAGTCGGATGCGCCCTCGGCCGCCGTGCAGGAAATGGAACGCCTGATGCGCCTGCATGATGACGTGATGCGCGTGCTGACCATCAAGGTCGATGCGCATGGCGAGGGCCCGTCGGTCCAAATGCAAAAGCGTGACGAGCGCAGCGACCGTGATGATCGTGGCGGCTTTGGCGGCGGCGAACGGCGTGAACGCCCGGCATTCGGTGGCGGCGACCGTCCCGATCGCGGTGGTGACCGCGGTGGCTTTGGCGGTGACCGGGGTGCCGACCGTGGCGCAGACCGGGGTGCCGACCGCGGCCCGCGTCGTTGATCATCAGCCTTAGGAAAGGACCATAAACCATGGCGAACAAACCATTTTTCCGCCGCCGCAAGGTCTGCCCCTTCTCGGGCGACAATGCACCGGCGATCGACTACAAAGACACCCGTCTGTTGCAGCGCTATATCTCGGAACGCGGCAAGATCGTGCCGTCGCGGATCACCGCCGTTTCCGCCATCAAGCAGCGTGAGCTGGCCCGTGCGATCAAGCGCGCCCGCTTTCTCGCCCTGCTGCCTTACGCCGTGAAATAAGGAGCACCCAGACATGCAAGTGATCCTGCTTCAACGCGTGGCCAAGCTTGGCCAGATGGGCGAAGTCGTCACCGTCAAGGACGGTTATGCCCGCAACTTCCTGCTGCCGCAGGGCAAGGCGCTGCGTGCCAACGAGGGCAACATCAAGTCCTTCGAGGCCAAGAAAGCCCAGCTTGAGGTGCATAACCTTGAGACCAGGAAAGAAGCCGAAGCTGTCGGTGCCAAACTGGATGGCCAGACCTTCGTCATCATCCGCTCGGCGTCTGATTCGGGTGCGCTTTACGGCTCTGTCACCACCCGTGACGCTGCCGAAGTCGCCACGACCGGCGGCTTTACCGTGCATCGCGGTCAGGTCGTGCTGGACAAGCCGATCAAGGATCTTGGCATCCATTCGGTGTCGGTGATCCTGCACCCCGAAGTGACCGTGCGCATCAACCTGAACGTTGCGCGCTCGGTGGAAGAGGCCGCGTTGCAGGCCTCGGGCAAATCGATCAAGGAACTGGCGGCCGAAGCCGAAGCCGCCGCCGATTTCGAGATTGCCGAGTTGTTCGACGATCTGGGCGGCGCTGCACAGGACGAGTGATCCTGTCAGCCTGATCATGACCAAAATCGACCGCACCCCAAAAGGTGCGGTCTTTTTGTTGCGCAAGGCCCCGCCAAGGCCACCCCGCCCCTTTGGTCGGCGCATTTTCGCCGCCTTTGGCCGGTGGCGATCACGCAGTCTTTCACCGGCGGAAACATCGGTTACAAGACCGCAACCTTTCCGTTTGGACCTGATCACACCCATGCCCCATCGCCAGACCCGCCGGCTTGCCCCTGTTGGCCGCCTTGCGCTTTTGTGTTCCAGCCTGCTGATGCTGACCGCCTGCGGCGATGCCATCACCAAATCAAGCATGAACGCCCCGGCGCACCCGACCGCGATCAACCCCGCCTTGCAGGCCAAGGCGTTGGCCGAGGTCCGGCAAAAGCAGGCACAAGGCACGCGCGTCTGGTGCGTGCCGTTCGCGCGCACCGCCTCGGGGGTGAACCTGCGTGGCAATGCGGGCACCTGGTGGAACGCCGCCAAGGGCATCTATCACCGTGGTGATGCGCCCGAGCCAAGCGCCGTGATGGTGTTCGCCCCGTCCAGCAACAGCCGTTTGGGCCATGTCGCCGTGGTGTCCGAGGTGGTATCGGACCGCATCGTTCTGGTGGACCACGCCAATTGGCAGCGCAATCAGGTATCGCTGAAAATGCCGGTGGTCGATGTGTCGGAAAAGGGCGATTGGTCATCGGTCCGCGTCGAAAGCACGCCGGGCGTTCTGGGCAGCAGCCGCCCGGTTTACGGCTTTGTCTATCCGCAACCGATCAGCCCCACAGCCAACCCCAGCGACGCCGCCACCCCGCAGGGCTGACGCCGCCCACCTTAGCCAAGGTCGCCAAAGCGCAGGCTGAGTGCTTGGGCATGGGCGGCAAGGGCTGGCACAGCCGCCCATTGCCGCAGCAGATCGCCCCAGCGCAGGGCCTTGAACACCACCTCGTCGCCCGCCACCGTCTGGGCAAAGCGCGCCACTTCGGCCCGGTGCGCGGCGCGGCGTTTGGCATCAACCGGCTTGCCCGAGGCCCATGTCGCGGGTTCGGCATAAAGATAGACCAGCACCGTCCCCAGCGCGCGCTTTTCCGCCCGCGTGCGGATGCCATAGGCCTGCTTGACCAGTTGCACCGCATCCAGCACCCGGAAATCGGCGGTCCCGTCGATCAGGCCATGGGCCAGCGCGGTATAGCGCGCCATGTTCGGCCCCCAGACCGGGCGGTCATAGACATCAGAGAAATCGCTGACCTTGGCCGGGCGAAACGGCTCATAGCGTTTGCTGGTGATCCCGACCAGCGTGGTATGAGTGACGATCCCCACGTCCAGCCACGGATGCCGCCCATCAGCCCAGGGAAAGCGCATCTCAACCGCCAGATCGACGCTTTCCACAGCACCTGCCGGCACCCCCGGCAAGGCGGGCAAGGCCAAGGGCCGGTCCAGAAACCAGCCAAAGGCATTGGCCACCAGCGCCGCCGAGGACTCGGGACCGTCGATCTTGCCGCTGCGCAATTCATTGCCGGGGGATCGGGCCAAAGCCTCCTGTATGCGCGCCTCGGGCAGATCGGGCAGGAATGTCGGCATCGGGGGCCCCCTTGTGGCAAAAGACTGGTGGCAAAAGAAAAGGGCCGCACCATCCGGCGCGGCCCCCGTTCCGGCATCTGACAGGATCAGAGTTCGTCCAAGGCCTCGATCGCCTTTTGCAGCTCGTCCTTGTCGATTTCCTTGTCGGTGACGGTGGCCTGCGCCACGATGTGATCCACCACCTTGTCTTCGAACAACGGCGCGCGCAACTGCTGCTGCATCTGCGGGGTTTTCTGGACGTATTCAAAGAACTGACGTTCCTGCCCCGGATACTGGCGGGCGGCGTTCAGCACGGCCTGAGTCATTTCGGCGTCGGTCACGGTCACTTCGGCCTTGCGACCGATTTCGGCCAGAAGCAGGCCAAGGCGCACGCGGCGTTCGGCCAGTGACTTGTGCTCGTCCGTCGGCTCGACCGAGCCGTGGTTGTGGTCGTGCACCTCGGGGTGCTCTTCGTGCCAAAGCTGATGGGCGATCTGATTGGCCTCGGCCTCGACCAGGGCTGCGGGCAGGTCAAACTTGACCATGGCGTCCAACTGGTCCAGCAGCGCGCGTTTCAGAACCGCGCGGGCCGCACCCTTGTATTCCACCGCCAGACGGTCGGCGATCTGCACACGCAAGGCGGCCAGATCTTCGGCGCCGTATTTCTTGGCCAGCTCGTCGTCAAGCTCGGCCGCTTTCGGTGCCTTGACCGATTTCACCGTGCATTCAAACACCGCCGCCTTGCCCGCCAGATGGGCCGCGCCGTATTCTTCGGGGAAATTGACGTTGACCTTGACCTCTTCACCGGCCTTTGCGCCGACAAGTTGCGCCTCAAACCCCGGAATGAAGGAATTGGACCCCAGCACCAGCGGGTAATCTTCGGCGGTGCCGCCTTCGAAATAATCGCCGTCGACCGACCCCTTGAAGTCGATCACGATCTGGTCGCCATCCTGGGCCTTGCTGCCCTTCTTGCGGTCATCAAAGGACTGCGCACTGGCGGCCAGATTTTTCAGCGCCTCGTCGACCGAGGCCTCATCGGCCTTGACCACCAGACGCTCCAGCGTGATCTGGCTGGCATCCAGATCGGGGATCGGCGGCAAGCAGTCATAGGTCATCTCGACCACAACGTCCTGACCTTCGGCCCAGGTCTCGCCGCCCTTCATCTTGACATCGGGCTGCATCGCGGGGCGGTCACCGGTCTGGTCAAAGTGGCCCTTCATCGCGCGGTCGATGGCGTCTTGCATCGCGTCGCCCATCAGGCGCGGGCCAAACTGCTTGCGCAGGATGGCCATCGGCACCTTGCCCTTGCGAAACCCCTTCATCTCGATCTCGGGCTGCGCCTCGACCAGCTTTTCCTGAACCGCTGCTTCCAACTCGGCAGCGGTCACCGTGATGGTGTAGCCGCGTTTCAGACCTTCGTTCAGGGTCTCGGTGACCTGCATGGTATCGTCCTTCTTGATCACTGTGGTGCGGGTGGAGGGACTTGAACCCCCACGCCTTTCGGCGCCAGAACCTAAATCTGGTGCGTCTGCCAATTTCGCCACACCCGCAAATTGCCCAAAGCACACCCGCCCCCTGCCCAAAGGCCGGACACGCACGCACCCTGATTTTCCGCGCCCTTCTAACAAAGCCCCGCGCGGGATGCGAGAGGAAAAAATCCGCCGTGCCGGCCGTGGGAATAGCGACACTTGTAAGGAAAAATGCCACGATTGCGTCCAACAATGTCTCGCTTGTGCCGCGATGCTGCCATAATCTTTCTTAAAAAAAACCGAGGCAGATGTGATGGCGGCACTGGAGATCATCTTGGCAGAAATGACCCTTGGCACGGCAGCAGGCACCATCAATGCCGGAACCGAGATGCCCATCTGCGGCATCGCCGCTGGCACCACGATCCTGACGCTTATGGGCGCTGTGCCAGTTGAGTTTGTCTCGCCCGGGGACCGCGTCATCACCCGCGCCGGAGCGCGGGTTGTCACGGCGGTTGAAATTGCCGTGGTCAGCAATGCGCGTGTGATCCGCATCTGCGAAGGCGTGCTTGGCAAGGACCGCCCGGCTGCGGATACCGTTGTGTCGCCCACGCAGCCGATCCTGATCCGTGACTGGCGCGCCAAGGCGCTTGCCGGGGTCGATCAGGCGGTGATCGCGGCAGAACGTCTGATCGATGGCGAATACATCCGCGCCGAAGTGCTGGCCGAGGCCCGCATCGTCACCCTGCGCTTTGACGCTGCGCAGGTGATCTATGCCGCCGGTCTGGAACTGGGCTGCGAAACGGCGCTGACCGACGCCTGAGGTTTTCTTTCATTGCCCACCGACTGGCCGCCTGATGGGCGGCCTTTGTCATTTTGGGCTACAGCCCCAGCGCGCGAAACGCCGCTGGCAGTTCCTCCGGCAAATCCTCGGCAATCAGGCCGGGACCAAATGACAGCGCACATTCGACATGCAGCCACGCGCCCGTGCAGGCCGCGTCGAACGGGGCGAAACCGCGCGCCATCAACCCGGCAATGAAGCCGGCCAGCACATCCCCTGACCCGGCGGTCGCAAGCCAGGGTGCCGCCCGGTCATCATGCGCCGAGTTGATGGCACAGCGTCCCTTCTGGTCAGCGATCACCGTATCCGGCCCCTTGAACAGCACCACACATCCCGCCCGCGCCGCCGCCTCGCGCGTGGCATCGACCTTGGAATAGGCGGGGCCTTTGGTCGCCGGCTCCTCCAGCTTGGCCGCAATATCCGGGAACAGCCGCGCGAACTCCCCGGCGTGCGGGGTCAGGACGCAATCGGGGTGCAATGCCGCGAACAAATCCGCGCGCTGCGACAAGATCGCCAGCGCATCGGCGTCAAGAACCATCTGCCGCGCCCCCCACCCCCTGCCCCTCCCCACGAGGGGGAGGCGAGGCACCCGGACCTTTGCCGTAGCAAGCACGCCAGCCGTTTTGCGACTCCCCTCCCCCTTGTGGGGAGGGGTCAGGGGTGGGGGGCGCTCGGCATCAAGACCAAGCGCCGCCGCCACCAACCGCCGTTCGCGCAGCCCCGTCCCCATCCCCGGCCCAAGGCACAGCGCGGTGATCCGCCGGTCCGCCAGCACCCGCGCCAAAGCCGCCGCATCCGCCATTTCGCGCAGCATCACCGCATCCAGCCGCGCGGCGTTTTCGGCGAACGCGTCCGGCGGACACCCCAGCGTCACCAGCCCCGCCCCAACCCGCAGCGCGCCGCGCGCCGCCAACCGCGCCGCCCCACCGCGGCCCGCGCCACCGCCCAAAACCAGCGCATGACCATGGCTGAACTTGTGGGCCTTGTGATCCTCGACCCACCCGGCCTTGGACAGCATTTTCGCCCGAAAGCTACCGGGGTGCATGAGGGCAAACGGTTCGCCCTCATCCCCTGGCCCAACCAACCCCAACCCGACCCGTTTGACCGCACCCATCCATTGCCGCGATGGCCCCCGTCTGAGTTTGGTCATCCGCCGCCACGGTTCGATACCAATGTCAACAACCGCGACCCGACCGCACAGCGCGGGCCCCTCAGCCAGCACATGGCCCACCTTGAGGCTGTCAAAGGTCACCGTCAAACGGGCGCGGGGCAGATAGCCGCCTGCGCGCAGCAGGCTGCGCCCGCTGTCCAGACACAGCACAGACGGCGCATCAATCGCAACCAGGCGCGGCGTGTAATAGGCATTGTCCCCATTGCGCCCGCCGATATGGCTCAACACCCGCGCAACCTCACCCTCGGGTGGCCGCGTCAACCCCGTGCCGAAAATCGCATCAACATAAAGGTCACTTGCAGGCCCGCTGCGCAACGCAGCTTCGGTCAAAGGCTCCACCGGCCCATAGGCAAACCAGCGCCACGCATTGATCGCGGCATCGCGCGGCAGGACGTCGGCCTTTGCCGCCGCCAGAACCCGCACAGACCACCCCCGCTCTGCCAGCAACCGCGCCACCACAAACCCGTCACCGCCGTTGTTGCCCGGCCCACACAGCACCATCGCCCTTGGTGCCCGCATTTCCTCTTGGCCCAAATACCCCGGGGGTGCGGGGGCAGCGCCCCCGTCTTTAATGGATTGGGCAGCGCCCCCGCCCCGGGCCAAGGCCAACTCCCGCCATTCGTCAAGGATCGCCTGAACCACGCCACGCCCGGCGCGCTCCATCAACTCCAGTCCGCTGACCTGACCACTGGCGATTGCTTCGGCCTCGATGCCGCGCATTTGGGCAGATGTCAGAAGTTCGGTCATTCCCTGCCCCAAATCATTCTTAAACCGCCCAATTTTCAATCACCCTGCACAATATCACGCCACACCCTACAGAATCCCCAAGGGGTTCAGCCTGCCTTGACCCTAGCCAATTGTCGTCGGCTTCGGGAAGTGGTCAGTCAGTCACTGACGGTAAGGTGCGGGGGAGTCGGCGCATGAAGAAGATCGAGGCGATCATCAAGCCCTTCAAGCTGGATGAAGTCAAAGAAGCCTTGCAAGAAGCTGGCGTTCAGGGCCTTTCGGTGACCGAGGTCAAGGGATTTGGCCGCCAGAAGGGCCATACCGAACTGTATCGCGGGGCCGAATACGTGGTGGACTTCCTGCCCAAGGTGAAGATCGAGGTCATCTTGTCTGACGACATGGTCGATCAGGCGATCGAGGCCATCGTGTCGGCCGCCCGCACCGAAAAGATCGGCGACGGCAAGATATTCGTCAGTTCCATCGAACAGGCCATCCGCATCCGCACCGGTGAAACCGGCGACGACGCGGTTTGATCCGGAAAGCAGACCCCGGAATGGCAAAATCCAAAGACAAGCACGCTAAAAAGAAAGGCAGCATGATGAGCGCAGTCAAGAATGCTCTGAAACTGATGAAGGATGAAGAGGTCGATTATGTCGACATCCGCTTCACCGACGTCAAAGGCAAACTCCAGCACGTCACCTTGGTGGCAGATCTGGTGGACGAAGACTTCTTCGAGGAAGGCTTCATGTTCGACGGCTCGTCGATCGCAGGCTGGAAGTCGATTGATCAGTCCGACATGAAACTGATCCCCGATGCCACGTCGGTCTATATCGACCCGTTCTATGCCGAAAAAACCATGTGCGTGCATTGCACCGTGGTCGAACCCGACACCGGCGAGCCCTACAGCCGCGACCCGCGCGGCACCGCGCTGAAGGCCGAGGCTTACCTCAAGTCGTCTGGCATTGGTGATGCGTTCTATTGCGGGCCGGAAGCCGAGTTCTTCCTGTTCGATGACGTGCGGTATCAGGTCAGCCCGCAGAAAGTGTCGTTCCAGATCGACGCCGAGGCTGCCGCCTGGAACACCGACACCGAGATGGAAGGTGGCAACCTTGCCCACCGCGCGGCCCACAAGGGCGGCTATTTCCCGGTCAACCCGATCGACGAGGCGCAGGATATTCGCGGCGAAATGCTGTCGACGATGAAGCGCATGGGCATCAAGGTCGACAAGCACCACCACGAGGTCGCGACCTGCCAGCACGAATTGGGCATGATCTTCGGTGGCCTGACCGAACAGGCCGACAACATCCAGAAATACAAATACGTCATCCACAACGTCGCGGCCGCCTATGGCAAGACCGTGACCTTCATGCCCAAGCCCATGAAGGGCGACAACGGCAGTGGCATGCACGTCAACATGTCGATCTGGAAAGACGGCAAGCCGCTGTTTGCCGGCGACAAATATGCTGACCTCAGCCAAGAGGCGCTGTATTTCATCGGCGGCATCCTGAAGCATGCCAAGGCGCTGAACGCGCTGACCAACCCGGCGACCAACAGCTACAAGCGCCTGATCCCCGGCTTTGAAGCCCCGGTTCTGCGCGCCTATTCGGCCCGCAACCGCTCGGGCTGCGTTCGTATTCCGTGGACGGAATCGCCGAAAGCCAAGCGCGTGGAAGCCCGCTTCCCCGATCCGGCGGCAAACCCTTATCTGGCCTTTGCGGGCCTGCTGATGGCTGGTCTGGATGGCATCAAGAACAAGATCGACCCGGGCCCGGCCTCAGACAAGGATCTGTATGATCTGCCGCCCGAAGAACTGGCCGCGATCCCCACCGTTTGCGGCAGCTTGCGCGAAGCACTGGAAGAGCTGGAAAAGGACATGGACTTCCTGTTGGCCGGTGACGTGTTCACCAAGGACCAGCTTGAAGGCTACATGGCGCTGAAATGGGAAGAGGTCTATGCCTATGAGCATACGCCGCACCCCATTGAATACGCGATGTATTACTCCTGCTGAGGCCAGCCACTGACCCTTGCCATGGGCGCCCCTTGGGGCGCCCATTTGTTTTGCGCGCCTGAGGCGGTCGGTCCGGCCCGCAGACCTTCAATCCAAAACGGCAATACGGGCCGGCCAACACGTGTCTTGTCAGGCGCGATGCAGCGGAAACGACTCCAACGCCACCGCCTGATCGGGCGTCAGATCGGTCCGGCGCACCAGATAGGTGTGGATCGAGAACACCACCGCCCGGCTGTGCGGCAGCCGGACCAGACATTGCCGTTCCGACCGGACAAAGGGCATTTCGCCTTCGGCGACCGACTCTTTGGCTGTGGTTTCCGATTGCGGGTTGAACAGGGGCGCGCGGGAATGGTGCGCGTTGGCCCGCCACAGGGGGGTCTCAACCCGCACCGCATCCAGCAGGCGCTGCACCCGACGCCCGACATCTTCGGTATACTTCCCGACCGGCGCGTGGATGCGCATCATCGGGCGGCCCAGCTTTTCCGCCAGCAGCCAGCCCGCCGGAAAGCACAGCACCGCCGCCGACAACAGATGTTCGCCCGCACCATCCTCTTGCATCAGGCACAGGTCTTCCTGCACCAACCGACCAAAGGTGTGCAGCGGTTGCGCCGGGTCCAGCGTGACCTTGGTGCCATCGGGCCGAACAACGCCGGGGCCTTTGCGCGAAAACCCGTCGGGCAGGTGTGCAAGGGTAAACTCGAACAACTCGTCCACCGCCGCCCTGGCCATCTCGGTCTGGCCAATCACCGAACCGGGCCGCTCGGCAATCAGCACATCGCGCAGCGCCATCTGGGCGGCATAGGCATCATCGACCCGCAACCAGTCGGCCATGTCCAGCGGCAGGATACCGGGCAAGCGCCGGGTGCGCGGATCGGCCCAAGGGGCAAAGGGCAGGCTGTGTTGCAAGATCATGATCGCAGGCTAAACCACCAGAATGGCGGCGTAAATCCCTCAGCTGGCCGATCGTGTCAGGGCCATGCGGATCAGCTTGGCCAGCAGCACCAGCCACGGCAGGCCGTGCATCGCCAGATCGGCCATGTCCATCGGCTTGACCAGCGTGCCCTGCATCAGCATGCGCAGCTTTTCCACGATATGCGGCTCGGGAAAGAACGGCGCCAGACCCAGCGTCAGCGCCGCGATCACCGCCAAATGCAGGGGAATCTGGTCAAGGATGTTCATCACGGCTCCGGTTTGCGGCAGGCCTTACCACAGGTTTCAACAGGTGCCTATGAGGGAAATGGCGCGGTGGACGGGGCTCGAACCCGCGACCCCCGGCGTGACAGGCCGGTACTCTAACCAACTGAGCTACCACCGCGCGATGGATCGGCTGATACAAGCGGCCATGAGGGGCGTCAAGCGGGAAAACCAATGCGCCGTTCCCGACACTGGCCCCAAGGCAGCGCCGCAGCACAGGGTGCCGCACAAGGCTGGCGCGTTCGATCTTGCGGGTCTGCGTCAGCACCACGATGCCTGCCTGGCGTGGCGTCCTGCCCCCCCTCGGTCTTAACCTGTCAGGCAGCCCTTGTCGGAGGAAAGGCGGAAATCTTGAACCGTGGCATCTTGCCAGCGTTTGCGGCGGATCACTTGGCCGCACCAAGCGATGTTGTGCAACCTTGCGCAACCGTAAGCAGAGGTCAGCCGGACGGTCCGCCAACCCCTGCCCCGGCCCGCGAAACCCGGGGCGATTAGGCGCTTTTCTTTTGCGCCGCGCCCCACTAATTTCGCGCGCAGGATTGCGATCCAACATGGGAGTTAAAAATGAAAAAGCTGCTTCTTGCCACGGCTGCAACCGCCCTTTTTGCCGGGGCTGTGCAGGCTGAAGATGTCAAGGTTGGCATCATCCTGGGCTTTACCGGCCCGCTGGAATCGATCACCCCGGCCATGGCGGCGGGGGCTGAACTGGCCATCAAGGAAGTCAACGACTCGGGCAAGTTCATGTCGGGCTCGACCGTCAGCGTCGTGCGCGCCGACTCGACCTGCATTGACGCGGCTGCCGCAACGGCCGCGGCCGAACGGCTTGTCACCGCCGATGGCGTCAAGGCCATCATTGGGGCCGACTGCTCGGGCGTGACCGGGGCGATCTTGCAAAACGTGGCCCGCGCCAATGGCGTGGCGATGATCTCGCCCTCGGCCACCTCGCCCGGCCTGACGGACGCCGAAGATGACGGTCTGTTCTTCCGCACTGCCCCGTCGGACGCACGCCAAGGCGTGGTGATGACCGATATCATCCTGGAAAAAGGCATCAAATCGGTCGCCGTGACCTATACCAACAACGACTATGGCAAGGGACTGGCCGACAGCTTTGCCGCAGCCTTCACCGCCGCTGGCGGCACTGTCACGATCTCGGCCCCGCATGATGACGACAAGGCCGATTATTCGGCCGAGGTCGGCTCGCTGGCATCTGCCGGGGGCGAGGCGCTGGTCGTGGCGGGTTACACCGACAAGGGTGGCAAGTCGATCATCCAGGCCTCGCTGGATGCCGGCGCGTTTTCGACCTTCGTGCTGCCCGACGGCATGGTGGGCGAGCAACTTGTGGCCGATATCGGTGCTGGGCTGAACGGGTCGTTCGGGCAATTGCCGGGGTCGGATTCGCAAGGCGCTGCGTTGTTCAAGGACCTGGCCACGGCGGCGGGCTTTGACCCGAGCTCGGCCTATGCCGGTGAAAGCTATGATGCGGCAGCGCTGATCCTGCTCTCGATGGCAGCGGCGGGGTCGTCCGACTCGAAAGCCTGGTCTGGCAAGGTGATGGACGTGGCCAATGCGCCGGGCGAGCCGATCCTTGCGGGCGAATTGGGCAAGGCGCTGGACCTGATCGCAGCAGGCACCGACATCGACTATATCGGTGCCACGGCAGTCGAGTTGATCGGCGGCGGCGAGTCTGCGGGCAACTTCCGCGAGATCGAGATCAAGGACGGCAAGATCGAAACCGTCAAGTTCCGCTGATCAGCGGCACAGCCAAGCCATCGGCGCGGCCCGGGCGATCCCCGGGCCGTTGCATTGCAAGAAATCCGCCGCACCGGGAAACACCTGGATCAATGACGGCGGACCAAGGGGATACGGGATGATCGAGGTTGACTGCCTGCACCGCCATTTCGGCGGGTTTCGCGCCGTGGATGGCGCGTCGTTGCGCATTGAAACCGGCTCGATCACCGGGCTGATCGGCCCGAATGGCGCGGGCAAGACCACCTTGTTCAACGTGGTGGCGGGGCGGTTGAAGCCGACCAGCGGCACGGTGCGGATGGCGGGCGAAGACATCACCGGCCTGCCGCCGCATGTGCTGTTCCACAAGGGTCTTTTGCGCACCTTTCAGATCGCGCACGAATTCGGCTCGATGTCCTGCGTCGAGAACCTGATGATGGTGCCCGGCGCGCAGATGGGCGAAGTGCTGTGGAATGCCTGGTTCCGCCACGCCGCGGTGCGGGCCGAGGAAGACCGTTTGCGCGACAAGGCACATGAGGTGTTGCGATTTCTGACCATCGACCATCTGGCCGACCAGAAGGCCAGCCAGATCAGTGGCGGGCAGAAAAAGCTGCTGGAACTGGGCCGCACCATGATGGTCGATGCCAAGATCGTGTTTCTGGATGAGGTGGGTGCCGGGGTGAACCGCACGCTGTTGAACACCATCGGCGATGCCATCCTGCGGCTGAACGCCGAGCGCGGCTATACGTTCTGCGTCATCGAACATGACATGGATTTCATCGCCCGGTTGTGCAACCCGGTGATCTGCATGGCCGAAGGCCGGGTGCTGGCGCAGGGCACGGTGGACGAGGTCAAGAACGACGAGCGGGTGATCGAGGCCTATCTGGGCACCGGCCTGAAGAACAAGATCAAGGAGGCCGCGCATGGCTGAGGCGTGTTTGCGATGGCCGTCCGCCGGGGGCTGTCTGCCCCCGGACCCCCGAGGGTATTTTCACCAAGAGGAAAGGGTGTCAGGATGTCTGAGCCGTTTCTGATTGGCGATATGATGACCGGCGGCTATGGCGGGGCAGATATCCTGCATGGGTGCACGATCGCCGTGGAAAAGGGCCAGATCGCGGTGATCGTCGGCCCAAATGGCGCAGGCAAGTCAACCGCGATGAAGGCGGTGTTTGGCATGCTGTCTTTGCGTCAGGGCGCGGTGCGGTTGCAGGGCGAGGATATCACAGCGCTGAGCCCTCAGGCGCGGGTGGCCAAGGGCATGGCCTTTGTGCCGCAGACCCACAACATCTTTACCTCGATGACGGTGGAGGAAAACCTTGAAATGGGGGCGTTCCTGCGCCGCGATGACATTCGGGCCACGATGGAGCAGGTCTATCACCTGTTCCCGATCCTGCGCGACAAGCGCCATCAGGCGGCGGGCGAGTTGTCGGGCGGGCAGCGCCAGCAGGTGGCGGTGGGGCGCGCGCTGATGACGCAGCCAAGCGTGCTGATGCTGGACGAACCCACTGCCGGCGTGTCGCCCATCGTGATGGACGAGTTGTTTGACCGCATCATCGAGGTCGCGCGGACCGGAATCTCGATCCTGATGGTGGAGCAGAACGCGCGCCAAGCGCTGGAGATTGCCGACCGCGGCTATGTGCTGGTGCAAGGTGCCAACCGCTTTACCGATACCGGGCGCGCGCTGCTGGCCGACCCTGACGTGCGCAAATCGTTTCTGGGGGGCTGAGCCATGGATATCCTCAACGCCCTCGTGGCCTTTCTCAACTTCGTCTTCATCCCCGGTCTGGCCTATGGCGCGCAACTGGCGCTGGGGGCGCTGGGGGCGACGCTGATCTATGGCATCTTGCGGTTTTCCAACTTTGCGCATGGCGACACCATGGCGATCGGCACGGTGTTCGTGATCCTGATCACCTGGGGCTTGCAGGCGATGGGCATCAGCTTTGGGCCGCTGCCGACCGCGCTTTTGGCGCTGCCGGTGGGGATTGCGCTGACGGCGGTTCTGCTGCTGGCGACGGATCAGGTGGTCTATCGCTATTACCGCAGGGTCAAGGCCGCGCCGGTCATTCTGGTGATGGCCTCGCTGGGGGTGATGTTTGTGCTGAACGCCGCCACGCGGTTCATCATCGGCACCGGCGATGTGGGCTTTGCCGATGGCGGGCGGTTCATCGTGACAGCGGGCGAGTTCAAGGCGCTGACCGGGTTGCAAGAGGGGCTTTCGGTCCGCACCAGCCAAGGCGTGACGCTGGGGGTGGCAGTGATTGCGGTGGGTCTGCTGTTCTGGTTCTTGCAAAAGACCCGCACCGGCAAGTCGATGCGGGCCTATTCCGACAATGAAGACCTTGCGCTGCTGTCGGGCATCAACCCTGACCGGGTGGTGGCGGTGACCTGGATCGTGACGGCGGCCCTCGCGACCACGGCGGGCACGCTTTATGGCCTCGACAAGGGCTTCAGCGCCTTTACCTATTTCCAGTTGCTGCTGCCGATCTTTGCCGCCGCGATTGTCGGCGGGCTGGGCAATCCGCTGGGCGCGATTGCCGGTGGCTTTGTCATCGCGTTTTCCGAGGTGATGGTGACCTATGCCTGGAAAAAGGTGGCGGTCTATCTGCTGCCCGACAGTCTGGCACCCGAGGGCTTGGTGCAGCTGATGTCGACCGAATACAAGTTCGCGGTCAGCTTCGTGATCCTGATCATCGTGCTGCTGTTCCTGCCCACCGGATTGTTCAAGGGGAAATCGGTATGAGCGGGCCCCAGACCAGTAAAAGCCAGACCATGCAAAGCCCGACCAACAGCCGCGGCCGCACGCTGGCGCTTGCCGCGGCGGTGGCGGCGCTGTTCGTGCTGACCGGCCTGTTCCAAAGCTGGAACCTTTCGTTGCAGATTTTGAACATGGCGCTGATCTCGTCGATCATGGCCTTGGGGGTCAACATCCAGTGGGGCTATGCCGGGCTGTTTTCGGTCGGCACCATGGGCTTTGTGGCGCTGGGGGGGCTGGCGGTGGTGCTGGTATCCTCGCAGCCGGTGCCGGGGGCCTGGGCTGCCGGCGGCATGGGCATCGTGCTGGGCCTGTTGTTCGGCGCGGCCAGTATTGCGGCGGCGGTCGTGGCCTATGCCAAGCTGCCAAAGGGGCGGCTGCGCAATCTGGCGATGCTGGCAATCCTGATCGGTGGGTTCTTTGTCTATCGCGCGATCCTTGACCCGGCGGTGCTGGCGGTCGAGGCGAACAATCCATCCAGCGCGGGCAACATTGGCGGGCTGGGTCTGCCGGTGCTGCTGGCCTGGCCTGCCGGGGGTTTGCTGGCGGCACTGGCAGCCTGGGCGATCGGCAAGACCGCGCTGGGCCTGCGGTCGGATTATCTGGCGATTGCGACGCTGGGCATTGCCGAAATCATTCTGGCGGTGATGAAGAACGAAGACTGGCTGGCCCGCGGTGTCAAGAACGTCGTCGGTCTGCCGCGCCCGGTGCCCTATGAGGTTGACCTGCAAAAATCCGCGGCCTTTCTGGACTGGACGTCGCGCTGGGGCCTGGACCCGCAGACCACCTCATCCATCCTGGTCAAGCTGACGTATGGCGGGCTGTTTGCCGCCGTGCTTTTGGTGCTGATCTGGCTATCGCAGGCCGCGCTGAACAGCCCATGGGGCCGGATGATGCGCGCGATCCGCGACAATGAGGTGTCGGCCGAGGCGATGGGCAAGGACGTGACCCGCCGGCATTTGCAGATCTTCATCATCGGCAGCGCGGTGATCGGCATCGCCGGCGCGATGATGACCACGCTGGATGGCCAGTTGACGCCGGGGTCGTATCAGCCGTTGCGCTTTACCTTTCTGATCTGGGTGATGGTCATTGTCGGCGGCTCGGGCAACAATTGGGGCTCGGTCTTGGGCGGCTTTCTGATCTGGTGGCTTTGGGTGATGGTGGAACCCATCGGGTTGTGGCTGATGAACATCCTGACCATGGGGCTGGAGGAGGGACCGCTGAAAACCCACCTTGTCGACAGCGCCGCCCATATGCGGTTGCTGACGATGGGCGTGGTGCTGCTGTTGGTGCTGCGCTTTGCGCCAAGGGGGCTGATGCCGGGGCGCTGATGCGCCAGTGACGCGACAGTAACGGGGGGTGGCAGGGCTTGTGTCCATCCGCGACACGCTCTGTCGCGCCCGGACATGCCTGTCACCGCCTGTCCCGCCACGCTGCCCGCCAAAGGCAGCGGAGCATCGCCATGAAATCCCATACCCGTGTGGTCGTGATCGGCGGCGGTGTTGTCGGCTGTTCGGTGCTGTATCACCTGACCAATCTGGGCTGGTCGGATGTGACGCTGATCGAACGGTCCGAGTTGACAAGCGGCAGCACATGGCATGCGGCGGGTGGCTTTCACACCCTGAACGGCGACACCAACATGGCGGCGCTGCAAGGCTATACCATCCGCCTGTACAAAGAGCTTGAGGCGATAACCGGCATGTCCTGCGGCTTGCACCATGTCGGTGGCCTGACGCTGGCCGACAACGAAGCCCGGTTCGAGCAGTTGCAGGCCGAGCGCGCAAAACACCGCACCATGGGGCTGGATACCGAGATCCTGGGGCCAGAGGAAATTGCCCGGCTGACCGATGGCATGGTGAACCTGACAGGCATCCTTGGCGCGCTTTATGACCCCTTGGATGGCCACCTTGACCCGTCGGGCACCACCCATGCCTATGCACGCGCCGCGCGGATGGCGGGGGCCGACATCATCTTGCACAACCGGGTGCTGGAGACGAACCCGACCAAGGATGGCTGGGAGGTTGTGACCGAAAACGGTACCATCACCTGTGAACATCTGGTCAATGCGGGTGGGCTTTGGGCGCGCGAAATCGGGGCAATGGCCGGGGTTTACCTGCCATTGTTGCCAATGGCGCACCAATACATCGTCACCGACGACATCCCCGAAATCATCGACATCCTCAAATCGGGCCGCGAGTTCCCACATGTGATGGACCCGGGCGGCGAATCCTATCTGCGCCAGGAAGGCCGCGGCCTGTGCATCGGCTTTTACGAAAAACCCTGCGAACCTTGGGCGGTGGATGGCACGCCATGGGACTTTGGCCACGAATTGCTGAACGAGCAGTTCGACAAGATCGAGGATTCGGTCACCTTCGCCTGCCGCCGGTTTCCGGTGCTGCAACGCGCGGGCGTCAAGCGGGTGATCCATGGCCCGTTCACCTTTGCCCCCGACGGCAACCCGCTGATCGGCCCGGTGCCGGGATTGCGCAACTACTGGTCGGCCTGCGCGGTGATGGCGGGCTTTTCCCAGGGCGGCGGCATGGGCCTGGCGCTGGCGCAATGGATGATCGAAGGCGAGGTTGAACGCGACCCGCGCGGCTTTGACGTGGCACGCTTTGGCGGCTGGACCAGCCCCGGCTATACCGTGCCCAAGGTGATCGAGACCTATCAGATGCGGTTTTCGGTCAGCTATCCAAACGAAGAACGCCCCGCAGCCCGGCCCTTCCGCACCACGCCGATGTATCCGGTCTTCGATCAGATGAATGCGGTCTGGGGCCAGCAATACGGGCTTGAGGTGGTGAATTACCACGCCCTGCCCGGCGATCCGCGCCACGAGATGCCCAGCTTCAAACGCTCGAATGCCTGGGAGGCGACAAAGGCCGAGGTGCTGGCGGTGCGCCATGGCGTCGGCATCAACGAGGTGCAGAACTTCGGCAAATACCGCGTCACCGGCGCAGGGGCCCGGGCCTGGCTTGACCGCATCATGGCGGGCCGCCTCCCCGAACCCGGTCGCCTTGCCCTGACCCCGATGCTGGCCCCATCGGGCAGGATCATCGGTGATTTTACCGTGTCCTGCCTGTCGGACACCGAGTTTCAACTGACCGCCAGCTACGCGGCCCAAGCTTGGCATATGCGCTGGTTCGAAAGCCATGCCGAACCCGGCGTCACGGTCGAGAACATCTCAGACAGCCGCTCCGGCTTTCAGATCGCCGGGCCAAACGCCCGCGCCTTGCTGTCGCGCGTCATCCGCGCCGATGTCTCGCCCCAGACCTTTCGCTTCATGGACGTGCGGCCCCTGACCGTCGGCATGGCCAACTGCCTTGTGCAGCGCGTCAGCTACACCGGCGATCTGGGGTATGAAATTCTCACCGACCAGATGTCGGTCCGCCACCTGTGGGATATCCTGACCGAACAGGGCACCGATCTTGGCCTCCGCCCCTTCGGCATGCGCGCGATGATGAGCCTGCGTCTTGACAAGGGCTTTGGCAGCTGGGGCCGCGAAGTCACGCCCGACCATACCCCGGCTGAGACCGGGCTTGACCGCTTCATCGCCTGGACCAAGCCCTGCGACTGGATCGGCCGCGCCGCCGCCGTTGCCGAACGCGCCACCGGCCCGAAACGCCGCCTTGCGACCTTCATCGTCGATGCCGTTGATGCCGATGTTGTGGCATGGGAACCGATCTGGCTGAACAACAGCGTTGTCGGCCATTGCACCTCTGGCGGCTTCAGCCACACCACCGGCCAGTCCGTCGCCATCGGCTTTTTGCCGGCGCCGACCATCCACGATGGCCTGTGTGTCGAGATCGAGATCCTTGGCCAGCGCCACCCCGCCCGCCTGCACCTTGCGCCATTGTGGGACGATGGCGGGCGGATGCGGGGCTAAGGGCAAAGACGCGCGCCGTGCGCCGCCAACATGGCCGCCGATCGCGGAACTCGCCCCCCCTTGCCCAAACGCCACGCCCGCCCTTGGGCTTTCTCTTTCAAGAAATATCCTCGGGGGGTGAGGCGCGGCCCCCGCGCCGAGGGGGGCAGACAGCCCCCCTTGCGGTCTTTCGCCAGAAAGACCGTGCCGTTACATCCCCCGCCAGCGCAGCCATTGGCCATGGAACCCCGCGCGGCCCAGATCAAACCGCCGATCCCCGGGCCACAGCCGCAGGGTCAGCCCGGCACCATCGCCGCCATCGGCCTCCATCGCCAGCCAGGCCAGCGGCGCCTGCGGTGTCGCCCGCGCGCCCGCCGCCTGCATCGCCCGCGCGATGCGGCCTTGGGTCGGCGCCGGGAAATACTGATGCGCGATGGTGTGATAGACCAGATGCATATGCCCCGGCATTGGCGTCAGCAGTCGCGCCTCCAGCCAGTCCGCCGCATCGGATTGCGTCACACAGCCGCTTTGGGCCACGCCAAGGGCCGCGCGCAGCCGGGCCAGACGGTCGGTCTGATCGGGCCAGACAAAGGCCATCAGCCGGATCCGGTCGCGCACCGGGTCCAGCGGGTTCAGGTCCACCCCGTGCCGCTCGGCCACCCCGATCTGCGTCACAGGCGGGGACACGCCCTGCCAGTCGGGCCGCAGCACCACCGTGCTGTCGGCGGTTCCCAACACCCCGGCAGACCGCGGCGGGCCGGGCAGGTGCAGCGCGAAGCGGTCAAACCACAGGTTCAACCCGGCACTCGCCCCCAGTTCCGAAAGCACCAGCGGCAGACCAAAGCGCGCCGTCAGCTCGGCCGCCGCCGCCAGAAGCACGGCGCTGCGCCCGACCTCGTTGGTTTGCGGTGCCGTGCGGGTCCAGTCGCACAGCGCTGCGTCATGGCTGTGCAATGCCCGGGCCACAGCTTGCGCCAGGACGCCGTCGCCGGCCTGATGCGGCGGATAGGCCGCCACCAGCGCCGCATCCTTGCCCTCCAGCACCAGCGCATGCAAGCCGCCCGCGATGCGCAATGGCAGCGAGGCCCCGCCTGGGCCAATCTCGCCCGGCCACGCGGCCGCGCGCTGCGCAAGGCCGGTGTCAGATGGCCAGACCTGCGCCATGATCCGCATCAGCCGGGCGGTAAAGTCTGACCCAAGCGCCGCGCAGGCTGTTGCCTGACGGTCAAAGGCGGCGTGCAGGCGGGCGTCCATGGCATGATCCGGCTTTATTGGCGACAAGGCTGGCGCAACAGCGGCAAAAGGTCAAACCCCTGATCTTGGCCGCACCAGCCCTGCCTTTTCCGATCCCCGCAGCAGGGGCATCCTGGCGGCGGTCAGGCCGCGAACAGCACCTGCACCTCATGCGGCTTCAGCGTGGCGCGTGCCGCCGGATAGGACAGCGGGTCATCGGCAAGCTCGGGGAACAGGGTCAGAACCTCATGGCGTTGAGCCGCCGCCATGCCGGCCAGCGTGGTCCCGCCCGGCTGAAAGCTTTCGGTCCAGCAACCGTCAGCCTGCACGATCTCATGCTGGTCGCACATGACGTGGATATAGCTGATCCCCGGCGGCATTGTCCGCGAAATACCGGGACGCCCGACAAGGTGCAGCGCAGCCACCAGAACCTCGGTCTCGCCAAACAGGAACTCGGGCAAGCTGCCTTCGACCAGCATCCGGTGCTGCGGCGACACCAGCATGTCGCGGCACGGCTGCCCTGCCCCAAGGGCACCTCTGGCGATCAGAACCGGGCGCAGCGCGGGTTTGACCAGCAGATCCACCGCGCACAAATCACGCCGCCCGACCCAGCGGATCGGCTGCACCCCGCTGTCGCGGGTCAGCACCAGATCGCCAATCTGCAAGTCCTGCACAAGACGCGGCCCCTGCGGCGTGGTGATCGCCGTGCCGGGGGTAAAGCAGGGGATGACGTTTTCAATATCGGAAAAGGTGATCTCGCTGGCAACCGACCCGTCCGGGTTCAGAAACTGCACGATGCCGTCTTGGGGGCCGCCGAAGATGATGTTGGTGTTGGCCTTGCCGAACTCTCGCAGGTCCAGAGTGTCAAAGTCATCGCCGCCGCTGCCGCCGCTGACACTGCCCTGAAACCCCGCGCCAAGGATAATGGTGTCGCGGTCATCGCCGCCGTCGACGACCCCAAAACTGCCGGTGGCGGTGAGGGTGTCATTTCCCGCGCCGCCATAGATGTCATCCCCAGCCCCCCCACCCGTGGCGATGATGGCATCGTCGCCATCCCCGCCATCAATCATCATGTCGCCAAGGGTATTGCTGGCGATCAGCGTGTCGTTGCCGGCACCGCCGAACAGGGCCGCTTCACCGTCGGTCAGCGCAACCTCGATCCGGTCCGCGCCGTCATCGCCATGAAACAGGCCATTGCTGCCGGTGATCGTATCGTCGCCAGTGCCGCCATAAACCGTGTCGCGGCCAGCCCCGGCGTCGATGCTGTCGTTGCCGCCATAGCCAAAGATGGTGTCGTCATTGCCATCGCTGCCGTCGATCTGGTCGCCCTGGGCATCGGCGTAGCCCGGCGCCATGACATCACCTGCATCGCTGCCATCCACCGCGCCGACGTAGCGGACGTTTTCAATGTCTGAAAACGTGACCGTGCCGCCACCTAAAAAGGTCACCACGCCGGATTCAGTGTCCGTCTCGTCATAGGCGATGCTTTCGACCTGTGACCAGTCCAGATACATCACGTCCACATCGTCGCCAGTCGCGCCGCCGGTGATGGTGTCGCCGGCCATGGCATAGATGATGTCACGGTCGGCGCCACCGTCCAGCAGGCTGTTGCCGCCGCCCGAGACCAGCACATCCTGACCATCGCCGCCTTGAAGGGTGCTGCCCACACCGCCGTTCAGCGTATCACTGCCGGCGCCGCCAAAGGCCACGCCGCCGGTGCCTTGCAGGGTGACCAGGTCATCACCGTCGCCTGCGTCCACCGTGTCGATGCCGGTGCCGGTGTCGATCGTGTCGTTGCCAAGCCCGCCGACACTCAGGTCATTGCCGGCGCCGCCGAACAGCGCGTCATCGCCGTCGCCGCCGTTCAGCGTGTCGTTGCCGTCGCCACCCGACAGCGTGTCATTGCCGGTGCCGCCCTCCAGACTGTCATCGCCAAGCCCGCCGTCCAGACTGTCTACACCGTCGTCGCCCGACAGCGTATCAAGCCCTGCCCCGCCAAAGACGGTGTCCTGCCCGTCGTCGCCGGACAAAAGGTCGTTGTCATCCTCGCCGTAGATCAGGTCATCGCCCAGCCCGCCAAGGATGGTATCGTCACCGCCGCCAGACCAGACCGTGTCGTTGCCATCGCCCGCGTCGATGACATTGGTGCCAGACAGGATCTGGCCCGGCAGGTCGTCGATTAGATCATCGCCCGCGCCGCCGAAAACCGTGTCATCACCCGCGCCGAAGTAGATGGTATCGTTGCCGTCGCCGCCCTGGATCAGATCGGTGTCGTCGCCGCCATTCAGGAAATCATTGCCCGTGCCACCGTCCAGCGTGTCAGAACCGGCGTCGCCAGACAGCGTGTCGTCGCCAAGCCCGCCCTCGATCACGTCATCGCCATCGCCGCCATAGGCAAGATCGCTGTCGTTGGTGCTGAAATATCCGCTGTCCAGGCGGGTGGCATAGAGGCCAGCATCTGCGCTTACCACGTCGCCCAGCGTGATTGAGGTGATTGGCCCCGAGGTCAGGAGCGCGCTGTCGGCATTGGTGGCAATCTCGGGTGCCAGAAACACCCGGCCATCGGTCATCTGGATCACCACCGCGGTGAAGGTGCCGCTGCTGCCATCGGCAAAGGTAACGGTGGCGTTGTAGGCTTGGGTCGAATCCAGAAACGCCTGCTGGCCGTCGATCAGAAAATATTCACTGGTCGCACCAGCATCATTGTCAGACAGTGTGTCGTCGCCATTCAGGTCCACCGCCGTGGCGCGCACGATGTGGTTCGACAGCGGGTCGCTGACCGAGCCATGGGTGATCGACAGGGCACCGGCATTTTCAGACAGGCCGTCGTCGGATTCGTCGGCGTCGACATCGGCATAGGTGCCCAGCTGGATCAGGTTGTAGGTCAGTTCCTGAGTTTCGGTCGCGAAAACGGCACCATCATCGCTGCCCATCACAAGCGTGTCGTTGCCCGCGCCGCCAAACACCGTATCGGCACCCGGCCCGGCATCGACCAGGTCGTTGCCTGCCCCGGCGTCGATCAGGTTGGCGTCATTGTTGCCGGTGATGGTGTCGTTCTGCGCGGTGCCGATGACATTCTCGACCGAGATCAGGCTGTCGGTGCCCGAGGTGGTGCCGCTGGCGCTGCCGGTGTTCAGGTTGACATTCACCCCGGCGGTTTCAGCCGCATAGCTGGCCGTATCGCGCCCACCGCCGCCATTGATCACGTCATTGCCGGCGCCGCCATCCAGCGTGTCATCGCCATTTGCCCCAAGCAGCGTATCGGTGCCTGCGCCGCCCAGCAGCAGATCATTGCCCTCACCACCGTCGAGCGAGTCATTTTCCGTCCCGCCATCCAGCGTATCATTGCCCGCGCCGCCAAACAGCCTATCGGCCCCCGCCTCGCCATAGGCGATGTCATCACCGTCCTGGCCGTTCAGGGTGTCATTGCCGGTGCCGCCATAGACGGTGTCATTGCCCAGACCGGCGTTGACCACATCATTGCCGCCGTTGGCGTTGATCAGATCGTTCAGATCATTGGCAACGGTATCGCCGTTCAGGGTGTTGTTGCGGTTGTTGCCATTGATGACTGCCATGGGTCGGAATCCACATCCTTTTATTAAATGTGGAATTACCCGTGGATAGGGGCGCGACTTTGGCCAAGCGTGGCGGAAAGGTGACGGTTCCCGGGTTTGTTTCAGTCAACGAAACAGTGCCGTCCGCAATCGCGCAAAGCACAAAGGGGCCCCGGATGGAGCCCCTTTGCCAAGGAACCGGGACGCTGTCGCGCACCCGATCCGCGCTGCATAAACCGTCAGCGCGCCAACAGGCGGGCTTCGTGTTTCTTCAGTGTCTTGCGTGCCGCCTGATAGGCCTGAACGCCGTCGGGGGCCTTCAACTCGGGGAACAGTTCCAGCAGTTCCATGCGCTGCGCATTGCCCAGACCCTTCAGCGTATAGTCACCGGGCTGGAAGCTTTCCGTCCAGGCCCCGTTTGACAACACCACCTCGTGCTGGTCGAACATGAAGTGGTAATAGGTGGTGCCCACCGAGTCCACCTGCTGCACGCCTTTGCCACCGATCAGGTGCTTGGCGGCGACCAGAACCTCGTGCTCGTCGAAATACAGCGCGGTGCGGTCGTTGGCCACCAGCAGACGGTGGTTGGGCGACAGCATCATGTCGCGTTCCGGCAGATCATTGCCCAGGCTGCCCGCCTTGACCATGATCGGGCGCAGATGCGGGTTGGCTGCAAAATCGTGCCAGCCCATCGCCTTGGCCCCCATCCAGCGGATTTCCTGAATGCCGTTGTCACGGGTGATGACCTTGTCGCCGACGCGCAAGTGTTCCACCGCCACCTCGCCGCGCGGCGTGGCAATCAGTGTGCCGGGGGTAAAGCAGACGATGCTTTCGATGTTGCTGAAATCGGACCGGCCAATGACAGCGCCATCTGCATCAAGGTATTCCACAAAGCCGTCGAAGCCGTTGCCATCGCTGTCCAGGCTGGTGCGCACCACGTTGTTCGGCCCTGACCCGCGCAGATCCAGCGTGTCGAAGTCATCGCCATCGGAACCGCCGAACACGGTGTCACCCGCGCCGACGCCCACAAAGGTATCGCGGTCCGCCCCGCCAAAGGCTTGATCGGCCACATCATCCGGCGCGCCGGTCGAGGCTTCGCCAAGCGTGATCAGATCATCGTCGGCCCCGCCAAACAGCGTGTCCGACCCGGTGCCGCCGATCAGCGTATCGTCGCCGGTATCGCCAAGGATCAGGTCATTGCTGGTGCCGCCGTCGATCAGGTCATTTTGCGCGCCGCCATCGATGGTATCGTCGCCGGCCCCGCCCGCGATGCTATCGTCACCATCGCTGCCCAGCAGCACATCGTCACCGTCGCCGCCCTCCAGACTGTCGGCCCCCGTGCCGCCATCAAGGCTGTCGTTGCCGATGCCGCCGAACATGACATCGTCATCGTCATCGCCGGCCATGGTGTCGTTGCCTTGGTCGCCAAACAGCGTGTCGCGGCCCGCGCCACCTGTGATCACGTCATTGTCGACGCCACCATAGATCAGGTCCTCACCTTCATCGCCGCGGATGGTGTCATCATCGTCCTGGCCATAGACGGTATCATTGCCCAGACCGCCAAAGATGACATCGGCGTTGTTATTGGGGCGCAGGTCGCCCGCATCGTTGGGAATGTTGATCGCATCGGGGAAGGACAGGTCCAGACCGCCAAAGATCAGGTCATTGCCATCACCGCCGTCGATGGTGTCATTGCCTTCCGAGCCGATGACGGTGTCATCCTGTGCGCCGCCCGACAGCACGTCATCGTCAAAGCCGCCGTCGATATAGTCGGCGCCATTGCCGCCAAAGACGCGGTCATCATCGTCGCCGGTCAGGATGGTGTCGTTGCCATCGCCGCCATTGACCGTGTCCAGATCATTGGTCGGATCGGCGTCGGCGCCATAAAGGCCGGGATAGTCGACATCGGGCAGCGGGTCGGGGCCACGGGTGTCGATGACATCATCGCCCGTGCCACCGTCGGCCAGATCGCGACCGTCGCCGCCCATCAGCGTGTCGCGGCCCGCATCGCCATACAGTTCGTCATTGCCCGCATCGCCGGTCAGCGCGTCGTTGCCGTCGCCACCACGGACCAGATCATCACCATCGCCTGCCGTCACCTTGTCGTCGCCCAGGCCCGCAAGCACCGTGTCATTGCCGCCATAGGCCTGCACGATATCGTCCTGCGGTCCCTCGCCCGGCAGCAAAGCGTCGGAGTTGTCGATCAGATCACCATCCGGGTCGCCGGTATAGGCTAGGTCGATCAGATCATCTGCCGCCGTGCCTTCCACGATGCCGTCGCGCACCGGCGGCGGCGGGTTGACCGACGGCAACACCGTGAAGGTCACCACGGCCGTATCGGTGCCGCCGTTGCCATCGCTGATGCTGTAGCACAGCGTGGTTTCACCGGAAAAACCGGCATCTGGGGTGAACAGGATGGTGCCATCGCGGCCCAGCGTCGCCGTGCCGTTTGCCGGCTGGGTGATGCTGGTCACGGTCAGCAAGTCAGCGTCGGGGTCGGTATCATTGCCCAGAACGTCCACGATGATCGGGGTATCGAACGGGGTGGTAAAGGCATCGTCCACCGCATCCGGGGCGTCGTTGGTGATCAGGTTGTCCACGGTGTCCGAGAACGAAACATAGGCGACCGAGCCTGGATAAAACCCGTTGATGTCGCAGACCGACCCTGGCCTGACATATTGTTGCCCTGCCCCGACCACCCAGTCCTGGTTGATGCAGCCCTGATCCATGGTCAGGTGGCTCGGCACCGTGTCTTCAAAGCAGGCCGCCGTGGTCAGGTTGGTGATCTTGACCAAGCCGCCGTCATCGCCCTGATCCCACGAGTAGGACACCGCGATTTCATCACCGGGGTTCTGAAACCCGCATTCGGTCCGATAGACCACCGTTCCGGTCGGGCTTTCATGGGTGATCTGGACAATCCCATGCGGCAGGCTTTCGATGCGAAAGCCGCCTTCGGTCACGCCCTTGCTGTCACGCGACAGGATCGTGCTTGGCTTGGTCAGGCAGGCGTCATCATCCAGACTGAACTGTATTTCCAGCGTGCCGTGATCCATCTGAAAGGCCGGATCGTCTTCGATCCTGATCAGGTCATTCCGGCCATCCAGCACGGCGCGACCGTCCACTGACCGCGCGCCATTGATGTACCACCCGTTCTGGGCGCCGTCGGCCACGGCACTGTCCTTGGCCTTGGCCGTCGTGTCATCGAAATTGTACAGCGCGAAAACCGGCATCGTCCTATCCTCACAGCACCAAATGGGACACCATCGTGCCCACCGTCAAACCCACCATGCCGACCGATCGTCTGGCCGTCACATCGGCGCAACTCGACAGGAAACCCGCCGATGCGCCTCGCGGCCTTGTCGCTTGAAAGACAGGTCTGCATGTCCGTCAAAGGCACTGCCCGACGATCCCTGCATCCACGCATGAAAGCCGCGGTTCCCCGCCCCAAACTTCACGCGTTCCCCTGTCTAGAGTGCTTGGCAGCACACTGTCACAAGACGACCGCCCCCACGGCCATTTGTCTTACCTAGCAAGACACAGAACATTTACCCTGCATTAACACTTACAGGAAGTGAAAAAAGGCGAAAATGGGGCGCGCACCGGTGCTGGTCGCATGCAGCGATTGCCAGGCCAGCGGCGTTTTCGGTTTGACCCTGCGCCGTATTGTTTCTGATGAGGAAACCTGTGCCCGGCAGGCACGGCCGATTTCGCACAAAAAACCGCGTTCGACTGCATTGCGTCGATTTTCACAGGCTCGAGGGTCGCAGTTTGATGATGTTCCGGAAACAGAAGCCCCGCCGAAAAACCCGTGTTAACCATCGCCACACTTTGGCCACCCATGCGGCAAACCTTGGCCAGGATTGTTGCCGCCCTTCCAAACTATGTCAAAATTTAGCCATGATTGGCCCGCGGCGATGCAAGAATCACAGTGTGACTTGCCATCGCTGATCTGGACAAAAACAAGGGGATGGTGCCCGAGGTCGGACTCGAACCGACAAGCCTTGCGGCGGCGGATTTTGAATCCGCTGCGTCTACCAGTTCCACCACTCGGGCACTGCGCGTCGTTTAACCGCGCCAAAGCGCGGCGTCAACAGGGTGCTGCGGTCAAAGATCGTCGGTTGAAAACGTATCGCAGTCGGCGATCTGCCCCGATTGCAGCCCGATCATGAACCAACGCGAGCGTTGCTCGGCCGTGCCATGGGTAAAGGTGTGCGGCATCGGGCGCTGACCTGCGGCTTTTTGCAGCGTGTCATCGCCGATGCGCCGCGCCGCATTCACCGCCTCTTCCAGATCGCCGCGGTCGATCGACCCAAAGCGTTGCGCTGCCGTGCGCGCAAAGACGCCCGACAGACAATCGGCCTGCAATTCGATGCGCACCGAAATGGCGTTGCTGTCAGTCTGGCTGACCTGCTGGCGCGCCTGGTTGGCGCGGCCAAGGATGCCAAGCTCATCTTGCACATGATGCGCGATTTCATGCGCCACGACATAGGCGGCGGCAAAGTCGCCCTTTGCCCCAAGCCGATTTTCCAGCGTGGTGAAAAACCCGGTGTCGAGGTACACTTTCTTGTCGCCCGGGCAATAGAACGGCCCGGTGGCACCCGAGGCACCACCACAAGGGCTTTGCGTCACGTCCTTGAACAGCACTAGGATCGCCGGGTTGTAGGTGCGGCCCAACTGGTCGCGAAACACCTGGCTCCAGACCTCTTCGGTATCGGCCAGCGTGACCGACACGAATTCGCCCGCCACCCGATCAGCCTCGGTCAACTCGACCGTGCCCCCCGATTGCGCGCCGGGGTCTTGCAACAGCGGCGTTACATCGACCCCAAGGAAATAACCGATGAGCAAAACCGCAATCGCGCCAACACCGCCAATGCCACCCACCCGCGCACCCGTGCTGGTGCGACGATCCTCGATGTTGCGACTGCCCCGCCGTCCCCGCCAATCCATACCCAAACCCCACCATTGCCTGACCACAGCTTAGACGATCATCACGGCAGACCCAAAGAGATTTCGCAAGGCGCTTGACCTTGCGCGGTGGGCATGGCCTTAAACGCGCGAAGATCAGGAGCGCGACGATGCTGAGAAAGCTCTACGACTGGACCTTGCGGTGGGCGTCTTCGCGCCACGCGCCAGCGGCGCTTGGGGTGGTTTCGGTCATCGAAAGCTCGGTCTTTCTGGTGCCTGCCGAGGTGCTGTTCGTGCCGATGGTGCTGGCGCAACCCGACCGGGCCATGCGCTATGCCCTGATTGCCAGCGTGGGATCGGTGATCGGCGGTGTGCTGGGCTGGCTGCTGGGGTTCTATCTGTTCGATCTTCTGGCCGAACCGGTGCTGTCGTTCTATGGCAAGCTTGACGCGTTCGAGGCGCTGAAGGCACAGACCGGCGACAGCGCGATCTTGCTGATGCTGGTCACATCGGGGGCAGCCCATCTGCCGCCGATGAAGGTGGTGACGATTCTGGCCGGGGTGATTGCGTTCAACCTGCCGCTGTTCATTCTGGCCGCAATCATTGCCCGCGGCGGCAAGTTCTTTGCGCTGGCCTGGGCACTTCGGCGTTATGGTGCCGCTGTGGTCGCGGCGATCGAGACGCGGTTCACAAAAGTGGTCGGCATCGCTCTTCTGGTGGTGCTGGCCGCCTATCTCGCATTCAAGCTTCTGTGAGGCTCACGTGACGCGCATTCAACTGATCGGAATTGCGGCCGGGGGTTCGCTGGCGGTTCTGCTGGCGGCCCTGGCGTTTCAATACATCGGCGGCTTGGCCCCCTGCCCGCTGTGCATCTGGCAGCGGTGGCCGCATCTTGCGGCGGTGGTGATCGGCGGGCTTGCCCTCGCGATCCGCGCGCCAGAGATGACACGGGTCTGGCCCGTGCTGGGTGGGGTGGCCGCGCTGGGGGCTGCGGGCCTTGCCGGCTATCATTTCGGCGTCGAAATGAAGTGGTGGATCGGCACGCCATCGTGCATGGGCGGCTCGATTTCCGGGATCAGCGTCACCGACCTCTTGAACCCCAACGTGAGCGTGTCCCCCCCCGTGCGCTGCGACGAGGTGGCGTGGTCGCTGCTGGGCCTGTCGATGGCGGGCTGGAACGTGCTGGCCTCGCTCGGCTTTGCCGGGGTCTGGGCCTTGGCGGCCACGCGCGACTAAGCCTTAGGTCGGAAACTGCGGCCCGGTATGGGTTTCGATCAAGGCTGCCCCACAAATCCGGGCATGTTCCTGAATGGCAAAACGGTCGGTCATGCCTGCCACATAATCGGCAATGGTGCGGGCCAGTTCGACCTGATCGGTGCAGGCCAGAACCGCATGTTCCCATTCGGCGGGCAACAGCCGCGGGTCGGACATGAAGGCGGTGAACAGATCCTGCACCACTTGCGTCACCTTGGCCCGCACCGCCATCACCGAGGGAGCGCGATACATCCGGTGAAACAGGAAACTGCGGATCGCCTTCAATTCCTGATACAGCGGCTTGGAAAACCGGATGATCGTGGTGCCCATAAGGCGGATTTCTTCAACCGATTGCGGTTTTGCGGCCTCCAATCGGCCTTGGGCGACGGCGATCACATCCTCGACCATCCGGCCAAACACCCGGCGCAAGGCTTCGTGCCGCCGGCGCATCGGGTCCAGCCCGGGGTAAAGCGCATCCACCTCGGCAAAGGCGGGGCCGGTGACCGGCAGATCCATCAGGTCTTGGGCGGTGAACAGGCCGGATCGCAGCCCATCATGCAGGTCGTGGTGCGAATAGGCCACGTCATCGGCAATCGCCGCCACCTGCCCCTCGGCGCTGGCGTGGGTGTGCAGGTCCAGATCCCACAGCGCGTTGACCTCGGCCAGGGCATAGGGCAAGGGGCCGTCGTGCTTTTTGTCGGCATTGGGGCCGGTGACCGGGCCATTGTGTTTGGCAATGCCTTCAAGGCTTTCCCAAGTCAGGTTCAGCCCGTCAAAATCGGCATAGTGGCGTTCCAGTTTCGTCACGATCCGCAGCGCCTGCGCGTTGTGGTCAAAACCACCGTAGGGCGCCATCAAGGCCGCCATCGCATCTTCGCCGGTGTGGCCAAACGGCGTATGGCCCAGATCATGCGCCAGCGCGATGCATTCGGCCAGATCGGTGTTCAACGCCAGCACGCCCGCGATGGTGCGCGCCACTTGCGCCACCTCGATCGAATGGGTCAGGCGGGTGCGGTAATAATCGCCCTCATGCTCGACAAAAACCTGGGTCTTGTGCTTCAGCCGCCGGAACGCCGATGAATGAATGATGCGGTCGCGGTCGCGCTGAAACGCCGATCGGAATGACGACATCCGTTCGGGGTAAAGCCGACCGCGCGACGCTTCGGGAAGGCAGGCGAAAGGCGCAAGCATGGATTGCCCGTTCTTGTTGAAATCAGCACCAAGGCGTATATTGCACAAAGATATGCAAGGATATGTGAAAAATCATGGACCTGACCCTTCCCCCCCGCGTCACGGACCGCGCTTTTGCCCGTTTGGCGCAGATTTCCCAGCTGGCCGGCAGCCCCAAGGCGCTGCGGGTGGCGGTTGAAGGCGGCGGCTGTTCGGGCTTTCAATACGATATCCGGCTGGACGATCCGGCTGCCGATGATCTGGTGCTGGAAAAGAACGGCCAGAAAGTGCTGGTCGACGCGGTGTCGCTGCCGTTCTTGCAAAACGCCGTGATCGACTTCACCGAAGAACTGATCGGCGCGCGGTTCGTGATCGAAAACCCCAACGCCACCAGCAGCTGCGGTTGCGGCACGTCGTTCTCGGTCTAGTCAAACCATCCGATGCACCCGGATGCCCTGCACCAAGGATCAGCGGCAACGACACCAGAAGCGGCACAGCACCGCCGGCACCTTTGGATGGCAACGCAGGCCAGACACCTGCGGAATTACTGGTCCTTGCATCAGCCACTTTCACCAAGCTGGGGCCAGCACTTCGCTGCACCGCGCAAGGGTGCTTGCTTTGGGCACGACCATGGCCGATAGCTGGGCCAGCGCAGCGGAGGTCCGGCCCATGATGATCGCCACGTTCAACATCAACGGCATCAAGGCAAGGATCGACGCCCTGCCCCGCTGGCTGGCCACCGCAAAGCCCGATGTGGTCTGTTTGCAGGAAATCAAGTCGGTCGATGACGCCTTCCCGCGCGAGCTGTTTGAAGACATGGGATACCGCGTGGAAACCCATGGCCAAAAGGGCTTTAACGGGGTGGCGATCCTGTCGCGCCTGCCGCTGGAGGATGTGACGCGCGGCCTGCCCGGCGATGATGCCGACGAACAAGCCCGCTGGATCGAGGCGACCGTGATGGCGCCACGGCCACTGCGGGTCTGCGGTCTCTATCTGCCCAACGGCAACCCGGCACCGGGGCCGAAATATGACTACAAGCTGGCGTGGATGGCCCGGATGGAGGCGCGGTTGCGTGCGCTGCTGGCGACGGAAGAGCCGTTTCTGTGCGCAGGTGATTACAATGTCATCCCGCAGGCCGAAGACGCCGCCAAACCCGAAGCCTGGTCCACCGATGCGCTGTACTTGCCGCAAACCCGCGAAGCGTTTCGCCGGATGCTGAATCTTGGGATGCTCGATGCCTTTCGTGCCCGCGTGCAAGGCCCCGGCCACTACAGCTTTTGGGATTATCAGGCCAACGCGTGGGAACGCAACAACGGCATCCGCATCGACCATCTGCTGCTGTCGCCGCAGGCCGCCGACCGGCTGACCGGCGCAGGCATCGACCGCGACGTGCGGGCGGGTGACAAGCCGTCCGATCACGTGCCGGTCTGGATCACCCTTGACGACTGATCGCGCTTGCGCTGCCGCAGCATCGACACCGTATAAATCACCAGCGCTGCCCAGATCATCGGGAAGGCAATCATCCTAACCTGCCCGAACGGCTCGCCAAACACGAAGACCGCCGTCAGAAAGATCATCGTCGGCGCAATGTATTGCATCATCGCGATCGTCGACAGCCGCAAGCGCTTGGCCCCGTTGGCATAGATCATCAACGGCACCGCCGTCACCACGCCGGTGCCGATCAGCAGCAGGTCATCGCGGCCCACACCTTGCCCGAAATGCGCCTGCCCCTGCACCTGCGCCCAGACCAGATAGCCAAGCGCCAATGGCGCCAGCAGCATCACCTCCAGCGTAAAGCCCTGATTGGGGCCGATCGGCAGCGACTTTTTCAGATAGGCATAGGCGCCCCATGTCACCGTCAGCCCCAGCGCCACCACCGGCAGACGCCCGGCCTCAATCGTCAACAGCGCCACCGCCGCCCCGGCCAGCGCAATGGCGGCCCATTGGGTGCGGGTCAACCGCTCGTTCAGCAGCACCCGCCCCAGCAGGACACTGAACAGCGGGTTGATGTAATAGCCAAGGGCTGCCTCCAGCGCGAACCCCGCGCCGATGGCCCAGACGTAAATCCCCCAGTTCACCGAAATCAGCGCCGCCGTCACCACCGCCATGCCCAGCATGCGCGGCGTGCGCAAGGCCGTGCGCAAATCGGCCGTCCGCCGCATCCACAAGATCACCGTCAGCGCAATCGGCAAGGACCACAGCACCCGATGCGCAATCACCTCTGCCGGCGGCACATGCGCCAAGGCTTTCATATACAAGGGTAAAAAGCCCCACATCACATAGGCTGTCAGGGCAAACACAAAGCCCGACAGGCTGTCTTCGTTCTTGGGGGGGGCCAGATCACTCATGCATCGGGGCTTAGCGCCAATCTTGCAGCACCTCCAATGCTAAGTTGTGACCGGCACAATCAGCGCGGCAGATCAAACCCGGGGGCCGCCAGCACAAAGCCGTCAAACCGAAAGCCGGGGCTGACGGTGCACGACACCAGCGCATAGTCGCCCGTGCTCTGCGCCGCCTGCCAATGCTGCGCCGGCACCACAGCCTGCGGGCTGTGCCCGGCCAGCACATCGGGGCCCAGCACGATATCGGTGGCAGTTTCCACCCCGACCGAAAGGATCAGCGGCGCACCGGCATGCCAGATCCAGATCTCATCAGCGTCAACCTTGTGCCAATGACTGCGCTCGCCCGCCTTCCGCAAGAACAGGATAGCCGTGCCCGAGGCCCGCCCCGCCATCTCTGGCCCGACCCAGGTCTGGCGATACCAGCCGCCCTCGGGGTGCGGGCCAAGGCCCAGCCGTGCGATGATCTGATCGGCCTTGGTCAACGCGCACCCTTTGGCTTGCTGCTTGCCAAATACTCCCGCCGGAGGCATCCCGCAGGTGCGGCACGCCCGCCGGCGGCAGACATGATCAGCCCTTCAGGATTGAACGGCCGGCATATTCCCCGGTCTCACCAAGGATTTCCTCGATCCGGATCAGCTGGTTGTACTTCGCCAGCCGGTCCGAGCGCGACAGCGAGCCGGTCTTGATCTGGCCGCAGTTGGTGGCGACGGCAAGGTCGGCAATCGTGGCATCCTCGGTCTCGCCCGACCGGTGCGACATCACGTTGGTATAACCCGCGCGATGCGCCATATCCACCGCTTGCAGGGTTTCGGTCAGGGTGCCGATCTGGTTGACCTTCACCAGCATGGAATTGGCGACGCCCTTCTTGATGCCTTCGGCCAGACGCTGCGGGTTGGTGACGAACAGATCGTCGCCGACCAGTTGCAGTTTGTGGCCCAAGGCGTCGGTCAGCAGCTTCCAGCCTTCCCAGTCATCCTCGGAACAGCCGTCTTCGATGCTGATGATCGGGTAATCCGCAGCAAGCCCCGCAAGAAACGCGACATTTTCCGCGATGGACAGGGATTTGCCTTCGCCTTCCATCTCATAGCGGCCGCCCTTGAAGTATTCGGTGGCGGCGCAATCCAGCGCAAGGCAAATGTCCTGCCCCGGCGTGTAGCCTGCCTTTTCGATGGATTGCAGAATGAAATCAAGCGCATCACGGGCAGAGTTCAGGTTGGGTGCGAAGCCGCCCTCATCGCCGACGCTGGTGTTGTGGCCCGCCTGCTGCAATTCTTTGCGCAGGGTGTGGAACACCTCTGACCCCATGCGGATCGCTTCGCGCATGCTGTCGGCCCCGACCGGCATGATCATGAATTCCTGAATGTCGATCGGGTTGTCGGCGTGTTGGCCGCCGTTGATGATATTCATCATCGGCACCGGCAGGATGCGGGCGCTGGTGCCGCCGACATAGCGGAACAGCGGCTGCGCGGTGAATTCGGCGGCGGCTTTTGCAACGGCAAGGCTGATGCCCAGAATCGCATTGGCCCCAAGGCGCGATTTGTTCGGCGTACCGTCCATTTCAATCATCGTGCGGTCGATGCCGACCTGTTCGGTGGCGTCAAAGCCCACCAGTTCTTCGGCCAACTCGCCGTTCACGGCGGCCACGGCATCCAGCACGCCCTTGCCATGATAGCGATCCTTGTCGCCATCGCGGCTTTCATGGGCTTCATGCGCGCCGGTCGATGCGCCCGATGGCACCGCAGCACGGCCCATGGCGCCGCTTTCCAGCGTCACATCCACCTCGATGGTGGGGTTGCCGCGGCTGTCCAAGATTTCGCGTGCGTGAATGTCGATGATCGTGCTCATGGGGTGCCCTTTTGGCGATGGGTGCTCTTGCGCCCGTGTTTACTCTGCCGGTGCCCTTAAGGAAAGGGCGGATGCGGGGGGCAAAGGGCGGGCCGCCAAGCGCAACGGCGGACGGAATGGGTGGTGGTCTGTTGCTTGTCCTAACCACCGGATGCAACAGTGCGGTGACGCACTTACAGTGGATCAGTGCAGGCCAGCAGCCCCCGGCACCCCAAGTCTGGGCACAGGTTTCTGGCCGCTGCGCATCGGGGCGACCTTGCGTCAGGCTTTCGGCGGTTTGCTGATCGGCACGCCCAAAAGTTCCAGCCGATGCCCGATCAGCCGATAGCCCAGCCTTGCCGCGATGCGTTCCTGCAATGCTTCGATCTCGGGGTCGACAAACTCGATCACCTGACCGGAATTCACGTCGATCAGGTGGTCATGGTGATCGCGCTCGGCATCTTCATAGCGTGCGCGGCCATCGCCAAATTCAAGCCGGTCAAGAATGCCCGCCTCTTCGAACAGCTTGACGGTGCGGTAGACCGTGGCCAGCGAGATGCGCGGGTCAAGGCGCGCCGCGCGGGCATACAGCTCCTCGACATCCGGGTGGTCCTCGGCATCGCCCACAATGCGGGCGACGATCCGGCGCTGTTCGGTCATGCGCAGGCCCTTGGCCTCGCAGCGGGCGATGATATCGGTCATGTCAGGTCAGCTTGCAGAGGGTTCCCCCTTTGGCAATAGCGCAGTGGCGAAAGGCGCGCCACCCCTTTGGTCAGGCTCAGGCATAGATGCGCGGCGCCTTCATGTGGTCGTGCAGCGCGTTCACCTCTTGCTGGTTCAGACCCAGTGCCTGTGCAAGGGTATGCAAATAGTCCGCCTCGGCCTGATCATCCAGACGGATCGCCATGACCGAGGCCATGTAGACCTTTTCCTCCATCCCGCGCGGCACGTCCTTCAGCAGGTCTTCGACATCAACCGGGGCCGAAAGCTCACGATTGATGAAGGCGATCTCGGCCTTGCTGGCATCACCGACCGCGCCCATCAACTGCGCCTTTTCAGCCTCGTCCAGCTTGGCATCGGCCTTGGCAGCCATGATCATGGCACGCAACAGCACGGCGGCTTCGGCTTCCTGTTCGACTTCGGGCGTGATCTGTGGCTGTGCCCTGCCAGCCATCTGCCCGCCCGATTGCCCGCCCGATTGCCCGCCCGATTGCCCGCCCGATTGCCCGCCCGTCAGGGCATCGGTCAACCCGCCAAGCGCGCCGCCCATGGCCCTGCCGCCCAGCACTGCGCCCAGCAGATCGCCAATGCCGCCCGCACCGGCCTGCCCCGACAAAAGATCGCCCAAGCCGCCGCTTGGCGCGGTGGTCCGGCTGCGCTGGGTGCCCGATCCAACCAGCGAGCCCAGCAGATCCTCCAACCCGCCCGATTGGGTGGTCTGGCGCGTGGTCGTGCCGCTGCGGGTGGCTTTGCCCGCGCCAAGGATTTCTTCCATGATGCCGCCCAGACCACCCGCATCGGGTGCATAACTGCGGCCTGTCCCTGCGGTGGCCGTGCCCGCCCCGGCGCGACCGGTGACGTGCTGAACGCCCTTGGCCACGGCAATGCCGATGGCGACTTGTGTCAGTGTTTTCATCAAACTCATCGCTTACCCCCAAAAAATTGCCGCCCCACGCGGATCAGGATCAGAGTTCAGCGACGTCGCCTGATCGTCAACGTAAAAAGACCGGCGTGGCATTCCCCGGCGGTGCGCGCCGCGTTTTGGCAGGTCGCAAAGGACGACTCGGGCCGGGTGCGGCGCGGCTTGGCTCTGGTCGGGGCACCGAATTCTGTGCCGATCCATGGCAGCAAAGCCACAGCGGTTGGCCGCGCCTGCTGGCAGACAGGCCAACGGGGGAATCGGGCCGGGCAATCCGCGCGGCACTGCCGGGACGTCATCGCATATTCACCCAGAGGCTCAGTGATTTACGCCAAGTGTGCCGACTGCTTGGTGAATTGCCACTGCGCGCCTGGGTGTTGCAAACTTTGTCCCCGGCTTATCCCCATCTTTGCGCACAGCAGGGTGCGCAGGCCCGAGTCGGGTACAGGCAAAACCACGGGTTTGGCAGCATGGGCGGTCAAGCCCGAAAAACTTGCCAAAGCGTGAAAATAGTCGTTGATCCCGCCCTGCGATTACGACAGTTTGACCAAACAGCCCGATGGGACACCAGATGTAGTGTCTTGCGGGAGGGGACAGACCTGAACCAACACCAGACGCCGTGCGGCGTCGCATGTCTTTTCTGCGGATGCGGACAAGACACGGTTTTCTGTCGCCCTTCCCCATCGGTCCAGTACTTTGGGTCAAATGGCCGTAGCCGGACAGCAACCGGGGCCGCAAGAAATGAGGACGGGGCAGATGAAGATCGAGCGGAAATTTACGACCGAGTCCACCGGTGCCTATGGCGCGATGGCCTTCACCACAACGGTGTCAGAGATTCGCAATCCTGACGGCACGGTCGTCTTTCGCAATGATGCCGTCGAGGTTCCCGAAGGCTGGAGCCAGGTTGCCTCGGACGTGCTGGCGCAGAAATATTTCCGCAAGGCGGGCGTCCCGGCCGTTCTGAAGCGGGTGCGTGAAAAGGGTGTGCCAGCCTTCCTGTGGCGGTCTGTGGCCGACGAGGCCGCCTTGGCCACCCTGCCCGAAGATCAGCGCATCATTGGCGAGACCAGCGCCAAGCAGGTGTTTGACCGGATGGCCGGGGCGTGGACCTATTGGGGCTGGAAGGGGGGCTACTTCACCACCGAGGCGGACGCTCAGGCCTATTACGACGAAATGCGCTTCATGCTGGCGCGTCAGATGGCGGCCCCAAACAGCCCGCAATGGTTCAACACCGGCCTGCACTGGGCTTACGGCATCGACGGCCCGTCGCAGGGGCACTATTACGTTGACCACACGTCGGGCGTTTTGACCCGGTCGACCAGCGCCTATGAACACCCGCAGCCGCACGCCTGCTTTATCCAGTCGGTCAAGGACGATCTGGTGGGCGATGGCGGCATCATGGACCTGTGGGTGCGCGAGGCGCGGCTGTTCAAATACGGCTCGGGCACCGGCACCAACTTCTCATCCTTGCGTGGCGAAGGTGAAAAGCTGTCGGGCGGTGGCAAATCGTCGGGTCTGATGGGGTTCCTGAAGATCGGCGACCGCGCGGCTGGCGCGATCAAATCGGGCGGCACCACCCGGCGCGCGGCCAAGATGGTGATCTGCGACATGGATCACCCCGACATCGAGGCCTTCATCAACTGGAAGGTCATCGAAGAACAAAAGGTTGCCTCGCTCGTCGCGGGCTCCAAGCTGCACGAGCTGCGGCTGAACGAGATTTTCACCGCCATCCGCGAGTTTGAAGCCCGGGGGGATGGCTCGGCTGAAGATTCGGTCGATCCGAGCAGGAACCCGGCCCTGAAGGCGGCGATCAAGGCGGCGAAAAGGTCGATGATCCCCGACACCTACACCAACCGCATCCTGCAATACGCCAAGCAAGGCTATAGCAGCATCGAATTCCCCACCTATGACGTGGACTGGGATTCCGAGGCCTATATCACCGTGTCGGGCCAGAACTCGAACAACTCGGTCCGCGTCACCGATGCCTTCCTGAAGGCGGCCAAGGATGACGCCGACTGGGCGCTGATCCGCCGTACCGACGGCAAGACCGCCAAGACGATCAAGGCACGTGAGTTGTGGGATCAGGTCGGTCATGCCGCCTGGGCCTGCGCTGACCCCGGCATCCAGTTTCATGACACCGTCAACGCCTGGCACACCTGCCCGGAAGATGGCGCGATCCGTGGCTCGAACCCGTGCTCGGAATACATGTTCCTCGACGATACCGCCTGCAACCTGGCGTCGATGAACCTGCTGACGTTCTTTGCAAACGGCAAGTTTGACGCCGAAGCCTACATCCACGCCAGCCGGTTGTGGACCGTGACGCTGGAAATTTCTGTGATGATGGCGCAGTTCCCCAGCAAGGAAATCGCGCAGCGGTCGTATGACTTCCGCACTTTGGGCCTTGGCTATGCCAACATCGGCGGCCTCTTGATGAACATGGGCCTTGGCTATGACAGCAAGGAAGGCCGGGCAATGTGCGGCGCGCTGACCGCGCTGATGACCGGCATCGCCTATGCCACCAGCGCCGAAATGGCCGCCGAACTGGGCACCTTCCCCGGCTATGCCCGCAATGCGAGCCACATGCTGCGGGTGATCCGCAACCACCGCGCCGCCGCCCATGCCACCGGCAGCTATGAAGGCGTCAACGTCAACCCGGTTGCGCTGGATCAGGTGAACTGTCCCGACCAATCGCTTGTTGCTCTTGCAAAATCGGCTTGGGACGAAGCTTTGGCCCTGGGCGAGGCGCATGGGTTCCGCAACGCCCAAACCACCGTCATCGCCCCCACCGGCACCATCGGTCTGGTGATGGATTGCGACACCACCGGCATCGAGCCGGACTTCGCGCTGGTCAAGTTCAAGAAGCTGGCGGGTGGCGGCTATTTCAAGATCATCAACCAGTCGGTTCCGGCGGGGCTGGAGGCATTGGGCTACCCCAGCCACCAGATCGCCGAAATCGTGGCTTACGCCGTCGGTCACGGCTCCATCGCGCAGGCCCCGGCGATCAACCACACCTCGCTGATCGGCCATGGCTTTGGCCCGCGCGAGATTGAGAAGATCGAGGCCGCCCTGCCTTCGGCCTTTGACATCCGCTTTGTGTTCAACCAGTGGACGCTGGGAACAGACTTCTGCAACGGTGCGCTTGGCATCCCGACAGAACGCCTGAACGACCCGACCTTTGATCTGCTGCGCCATCTTGGCTTCACCAAGGCCCAGATCGACGCCTGCAACGACCACGTCTGCGGCACAATGACCTTGGAAGGCGCACCCTTCCTTAAAGAGCAGCACTATTCAGTGTTTGACTGCGCCAACCCCTGTGGCAAGAAAGGCAAGCGCTATCTGTCGGTTGACAGCCATATCTACATGATGGCGGCCGCGCAGTCGTTCATCTCGGGCGCAATTTCCAAGACCATCAACATGGCCAACTCGGCCACGATCGAAGACACGCTGGCCGCCTATGAGCTGTCGCATTCCTTGGGCATCAAGGCCAATGCGCTGTATCGCGATGGATCAAAACTGTCGCAGCCGCTGGCCTCGGCCTTGATCGAGGATGATGAGGAAGCCGAAGAAATCCTTGCCACCGGATCCATGCAGGAAAAAGCCGTCGTCTTGGCCGAAAAGATCGTCGAAAAGGTGATCATCAAGGAAATCGTGCGCAGCCACCGCGAAAAGCTGCCCGAGCGGCGCAAAGGCTATACCCAGAAGGCCATTGTCGGCGGCCACAAGGTCTATCTGCGCACCGGCGAATACAAAGACGGCACGCTGGGTGAAATCTTCATCGACATGCACAAGGAAGGCGCGGGTTTCCGCGCGATGATGAACAACTTCGCCATCGCGGTATCGGTCGGCCTGCAATACGGTGTGCCACTGGAAGAGTTCGTCGAGGCCTTCACCTTCACCCGGTTTGAGCCGGCCGGCATGGTGCAGGGCAATGACAGCATCAAGAACGCCACCTCGATCCTCGACTATATCTTCCGCGAACTGGCGGTGTCTTATCTGGACCGCACGGACCTTGCCCATGTCAAACCCACCGGCGCGTCCTTCGACGACCTTGGCCGCGGCGATGACGAAGGCAAACCGAACGTCGCCCCGGTGAATGATGCCGCCGCCTCGCGCGGGTTGGAAGTGCTGCGACAGATTTCGTCCACCGGCTATCTGCGCAAGCGCCTGCCGCAAGAGCTGATCGTGCTGCAAGGCGGCATGGGGGCCACCGCCCTGGCCAATGGCACCGACCCGGTGTCGGTGCTGAACACGCTGATGCCCGAGGCGCGACTGGCAGGATTTGCGGAAAGCACCTCAGCCTATGCCTTGGGCACCGCAACCAGCATGGACGCCCGCACCAAGGCCAAGATGCAAGGCTATGAAGGCGACCCCTGCGGCGAATGTGGCAACTACACGCTGGTCCGCAACGGCACCTGCATGAAGTGCAACACCTGCGGCGGCACCAGCGGGTGCAGCTGAGGAAACATCTTGGTTATCGATCTGGGTTGCATGCAATACGCAACCTGCGCCCGCGACATGAAATCTAAGCCATTGAATTTAAGGCCACCACTCGTAAGGGTGGTGGCTTAGCAACTTTGAGAAATCCCAAGATGGATAGACGGTTTGCACTTTAAATTGTAAGCGTCCGGTCTGACCGCTATCCGTTCCAGCGCCATGGCAGCAGGTCGTCGA
>DYMU01000023.1 GCA_020721445.1 Gemmobacter nectariphilus | reverse complement strand
CAATCGTGCCAATGTTGATATGCGGTTTGTTCCGTTCAAACTTTGCCTTTGCCATTCGCCAGCGCCCTTGCTTCCTCGGGGGCCCAGTGCGGGCCCTTTGCTACACGGGCGGGCAGTTATCTGCCCGACCGGGAAAAATCAAGACCTGCCGGGCAGGAAAGACGGGCTATTTGCGTGCCCGGCAAACCCACAACGACCTGACCGACACAGTCCGCGCCGGTATCAGGACACGCAGCCCAAAACGCAGCCGTGCCCCGACCAAGACCCGCACCTGTGTCCACTTACGGAGAAACTGGCGCAACCATCGGCTTTGGGCTGATCGGGGGCGAGGTAGCCGCCAGAGGGGCGGCAGGCATCTGGCCTGCGGGCATCGGCCCAGAGGACATCGGCACCGAGGACATCGGCACGGCGGCCTTGGGGGCATCTGGCGAGCCCTTGGGTGGCAGGCCGAACCACTCGGGGTTGTCAAGGAACCAGTTTTCCACCCGCTTGACCGCGTTATAGGCCAAGGCATCCATCTGTTGCTGCTTGGTCTTGGTAATCCCGGTGCCGATCACCGTATCGCCCGACAGGCTTTCAAAGACCGTGAACTGCTTGCCTTCGGCGTTCAGTTTTTTCTGCGCGGCGTCGTCCCAGACATTGGCGGTGATCACCAGCACCGATTTGGGTGCCGCCACCACCGGAATGCCCGGCGGGGCCAGCGCATAGCCATCGACCGAGATCCCGATGTTGAAAAGCCGGGTGCCATCATAGCGGCCAAAGCGCTGATCGACCGCCTTGATCATCACCGCTTCCCATTCCTCGACCGTCGCATTCCGCGAGATCGGCACCTTTTCCATCTTGTCGGCCACCACGATATTCAGGCCGAGCGCGAAATCCCCCAGCGGAACCGGCGGCTCTGCCAGATCATTGGTCGCACAGGCCGACAGCAGCAACAGCGAAAGTCCAAGGGCAGGCAGCAGGCGGGCGGGCGTCATCGGCAGCATCCTCGCAATGAATGCCAGGGGGATAGCCTGTGGCACACCTGCGCGCAAGACACGCCGCAAGAACCGCGCGGTAGCGTGACTTGCGCCTCGCGTGACCGGACCGCCGCGACAGCACAGCTTGCGGTGCCCCAAGCGCAAAAGTTCCGGCACGACAGCAGATCGGCCAGCCTTTCGCCTTGATTTGCTGCTTTGCAAATACTCCGGGGGTCCGGGGGCTGGCCCCGGGGCGACGGTGTGTTCGGCGCAACCTTGGGCGCAAGCCGCTTGCGCCACCATCATCGCCTGATCCGCGCAGCGCCAGCGGGCGCATCTGGCCTTGCGCGGGACGAGGTCCATCCCGACCCCGCGCAGCTTTTGGAAAGTCGGCCAAGTGACGCGCCGATGCGCCCATCCGACCGTCGTCTTGGCGCGATCCCGGATTTCACCGATTGCACGTTTCTGCGGGCTGGGCTTAATCTGCCACCAGCCCGTGACAGAAAGCTGCCCAGATGTCCTTCCCCTCCGCGCCTGCCAACCTTGCCATCGACATCGCCGCCGAGGCTGACACGCCCCTGATCCGCAACCTTGATCTGTCGATGTTTGGCGCAGAGGATCTGGTCAACATCATCCTGCAAAGGTCTGAGGTGCTCTATGACGTGCCCCGCTCGGGCCGGGTGATCCGCGCCTGGAATGCCGGCGATGATGCCCCGATCCGGGCCGAGGTAGACCGTCTGGGAGATGAGATTGCCCGCCGCGCAGCCGGCGTGATCCATGCCGAATACCGCAGCCTTGCCCCGGCCCTGCTGGCCCATCCGCCGCGCCGGGTGGCCGATATCGGCTGCGGCTATGCGCTGTTTGATCTGTTCATCGCGCAAGACACCAAGGCGTCGGTCTTGCTGATCGACATCGAAACCAATGACCGCCGTCATTTTGGCTTTGCCGAAGAAGGTGCCGCCTATTCCAACCTGTCGGTGGCGCGGCGTCTGTTGCTGGCGAACGGCATTGCCGAAGACCGGATCACGACGCTGAACCCCGCCACGCAAGACCTTGGGGCCACCGAAGACGTGGATCTGGTGGTCAGCTTCCTGTCTTGCGGGTTTCACTATCCGGTCACGTCCTATGCCAGCTATTTCCGCGACAAGGTCCTGCCGGGCGGGGCGATCTTGCTGGACCTGCGCGCCGCAACGGCGGCCGAACAACTGTTGGCCCTGACGCCGCTGGGCCGTATCGAAGACCTGCCCGCCCCACCCAAGGCGCGGCGCATCCTGCTGCGCAAGCCCGCGTGACGACGCCCGGCCCCAAGGCTGCACCTTGGGCAGGGCGCACGTCCGGCGGCAGCGCACGCGCGCGTTGACCTGACCCGGCAAACAGCGCTTGGGCGGGCTGTTTGCCCGGATTAACGACCTGCTATTACGCTGCGTGGGCGCCTGCGGCCAGCGCAGCGACATTGGCCAGCACCTCGGCCACCGGTCGGCCCGCGCCGATGTCTTTCACGATGGCCGAGCCCACCACGCAACCGTCAGCCACGCCCGCAATCGTGCGCGCTGCCTCGGGCGTGTTGATGCCAAAGCCCACAATCACCGGCAGGTCGGTCGATTGCTTGATCCGCGCCACCTCGGGCCCGACATCCGCCGCCTGCGCCGCGGCCGCCCCGGTGATGCCGGTGACCGAGACATAATAGACAAAGCCGCTGGTGTTTTGCAGCACCTTGGGCAGGCGCTTGGCATCGGTCGTGGGTGTGGCCAGCCGGATGAAGTTCAACCCCGCCGCTTGGGCGGGCAGGCACAATTCGCTGTCTTCCTCGGGCGGCAGGTCCACCACGATCAGTCCGTCAATGCCTGCCTCTTTCGCATCGGTCAGGAAGCGGTCAACCCCGCGCGCATAGATCGGGTTGTAATAGCCCATCAGCACGATCGGGGTGGTGGTGTCGCCCTTGCGGAACGCCCGCACCATGTCCAGCACCTGATCCATCTTCATATGGTGCTCCAGCGCCCGCTGCCCGGCCAATTGGATGGTTTGCCCATCGGCCATCGGGTCGGTGAACGGCATGCCCAGTTCGATGATATCGACCCCAGCCCCCGGCAAGCCCTGCATCACCGCAAGCGAGGTGGCAATGTCGGGATCGCCCGCCATGATATAGGCGACGAAGCCCTTTTTCCCCTGCGCGCGCAGGTTGGCGAAGGTTGCGTCGATTCTGGTCATGTCTGGCCCCATCCCTTTGTGTTGCGCCCCGCTTTGCCTGCCTTGGCGCAGAAAATCAATGCCGGTCCTGTGGGTGTGCCCGGCTTGATCCGGCGCCCTATCGCGCATATGACCCGTGCAGTCGCCGGATGGAGGGTCTGATGGGTTTCAAGATGGGTATCGTGGGTCTGCCGAATGTGGGCAAATCGACCCTGTTCAACGCGCTGACCCGAACCGCCGCCGCACAGGCTGCGAACTTTCCGTTCTGCACCATCGAGCCGAACGTGGGCGAGGTTGCGGTGCCCGATCCCCGGCTGGAAAGTCTGGCCGCCATCGCCGGGTCCAAGCAGATCATCCCCACACGGATGACCTTTGTCGATATCGCGGGGCTGGTGCGCGGCGCGTCAAAGGGCGAAGGGCTGGGCAACCAGTTCCTTGCCAACATCCGCGAATGTGACGCCATCGCCCATGTGCTGCGCTGCTTTGAAGACGGCGACATCACCCATGTCGAGGGGCGGATTGATCCGGTCGCCGATGCCGAAACCATCGAGACCGAACTGATGCTGGCTGATCTCGAAAGCGTCGAACGCCGCCGCGCCAATCTGGCCCGAAAGCTGAAAAGCGCCGACAAGGATGCCGCCGATCAGGACCGCCTGCTGGCACAGGCGCAAAAGGCGCTGGAGGCGGGCAAGCCTGCCCGCACTGTGCAGGTATCAGACGATGACAAGCGGGTGTGGGAACAGTTGCAACTGCTGACCGCCAAGCCGGTGCTTTACGTCTGCAACGTCGAGGAATCCTCGGCCGCGTCAGGCAACAGCCAGTCGGCCCGCGTGGCCGAAATGGCACGGGCGCAAGGTGCCGCCACGGTGGTGATCTCGGCCCGGATCGAGGAAGAGATCAGCCAGTTGCCGGCGGACGAGGCCGCAATGTTTCTGGAAGAAATGGGCCTGCATGAGGCCGGCCTCGACCGGCTGATCCGCGCCGGCTATACGCTGCTGGGCCTTCAGACCTACTTCACCGTTGGCCCGAAAGAAGCCCGCGCCTGGACCATCCCGAAGGGCACCCTTGCACCCGCAGCGGCGGGGGTGATTCACGGCGATTTCGAGAAGGGTTTCATCCGGGCCGAAACCATTGCCTTTGATGACTATGTGGCCGGCAAGGGCGAAGCCGGTGCCAAGGAGCTGGGCAAGTTCCGCGTTGAAGGCAAGACCTATGAGGTCAAGGACGGCGACGTGCTGCATTTCCTGTTCAGCGGCTGACCGACACCGAACAAACCGTCAAGGCCGCAGCACAAAGGCCGCGGCCTTTGGTTCGGGGCTATTGTTGCAGGCTTTCCAGATACATCGCCAGCGACAGAACCCGCCCGCGGGTTTCGATCACAGAGCCGTAGCCCAGCCCCTGATCGGCACTTTGCGACGAGAACATGTTGCCAAAAAGCGGCATCGGCCCGCCATGTGCCCGCAGGCCGGTGCGCCCATCAATCACATGGATCACCTCCAGCATCGGAAACTTGCCGTCGTTGCGCGCAGCAAGGGCGGTCAGGTCAGGCATCTTTATCGTCAGAATATCCGCGATTTCCCCGCCACCCTTTGCACTCGCGCCGTGGCAGGTCATGCAGAATTCGTCATACAATCCCTTACCGATGTCCGGCCCCTGCGCCGCTGCAAATCCGCCCATCCCGAAAACAGAGACAAACGCAACAGCCATCATTCCAAGCTTCATTTGCTTCTTCCCTTCATTGCCAAGCACCGACCCGGCATTGCGCCAATCCTGCGCAACCAGTGTCGGAAGCGGATCGTCCCCCAAGAGGGTGCCCTGAAGGACCGGAACAGCGGCAGCACCCCTACCACACAATAAGTGTAGCAGATTTGCGCTGTAATGATGTTGATTTGCGTCAGCGCGCAGGGATCTGGGAACAATCAGCCGACTGATTCTTTGCATCAGCGCAGATCGCTGGAAGGGCGCGGCGTCACCCGCGCAAGATCAGCGCCGGCTCAGAACACATCCACCAGATACAGGATGATGATGATCGGGATCGGGATGCCGATCAGCCAGGCAAATACGCCTTTCATGGGTCGTCCTCCGGTTGGTATGCCGGAAAGAACGCCGCCGGGGGTGGAATGGTTCCCTTGGCACGGGGCGGGTGGTGGTGCATCTTGCCACCACCCGAGTACGTTTAACGACTAAACCGCTTGTACTTGACCCGCTTCGGCTCCAGCGCGTCCGGGCCAAGGCGGCGGACCTTGTCTTCTTCATAGGCCTGGAAGTTGCCTTCGAACCATTCGACATGCGCGTCGCCTTCAAACGCCAGCATGTGGGTGCACAGCCGGTCAAGGAAGAAGCGGTCGTGGCTGATGATGATGGCGCAGCCGGCAAATTCTTCGATCGCGGATTCAAGGGCTTGCAGGGTTTCCACGTCCAGATCGTTGGTCGGCTCATCCAGCAGCAGCACGTTGCCGCCTGACCGCAGCAGTTTGGCCATATGCACCCGGTTGCGTTCGCCGCCTGACAGCAGGCCGACCTTTTTCTGCTGGTCGGTGCCCTTGAAGTTGAACGCCCCGGTATAGACCCGGCTGTTCATCTGCATGTCGCCCAGTTGAATCACCTCGGACCCGCCCGAGATTTCCTCCCAGACGTTCTTGTCGGGGTCCAGCGCGTCACGCGACTGGTCTACGTAGGACAGCTTGACCGTATCGCCCAGCGTGATCGTGCCTTCATCCGTCGGCTCTTGCCCGGTCAGCATGCGGAACAGGGTGGATTTGCCTGCGCCATTGGGGCCGATGACACCGACGATGGCCCCCGGCGGCACGGTGAAGGACAGGTTTTCGATCAACAGCTTGTCGCCCATGTGTTTCTTCAGGCCGACAACCTCGATCACCTTGTTGCCCAGACGTTCGCCGTTGGGGATGATGATCTGCGCGGTCGAGGATCGTTCCAGCACGGTCTGGCCCGCCATCTCGTTGTAGCGCGCGATCCGGGCCTTGCCCTTGGCCTGCCGCGCCTTGGCACCCGAGCGGATCCACTCCAGTTCCTTTTCCAGCGCCTTTTGCTTGGATTTGTCTTCGCGCGCTTCTTGCTGCATGCGCTTGGCTTTCTGGTCCAGCCAGGCGGAATAGTTGCCTTCATACGGGATGCCGCGGCCGCGGTCCAATTCCAGGATCCAGCTTGTGATGTCGTCCAGGAAATAGCGGTCGTGGGTGACGATCAGGATGGTGCCCTTGTAGGCGATCAGGTGCTTTTGCAGCCAGGCAATCGATTCCGCGTCCAAATGGTTGGTCGGTTCGTCCAAGAGCAGCATGTCGGGCTTTTCCAGCAGCAACCGGCACAGCGCCACGCGGCGACGTTCGCCCCCCGACAGGTCTTCGACATTGGCATCATCGGGCGGGCACCGCAGCGCGTCCATCGCCACACCCACCGTGGCCTCCAGTTCCCACAGGTTCTGCGCGTCGATCTGGTCTTGCAGCGCAGCCATTTCTTCGGCGGTCTCGTCGCTGTAGTTCATCGCCAGCTCGTTGTAGCGATCCAGAATCGCCTGTTGCTCGGCCACGCCCAGCATCACGTTGCCCTTTACATCCAGTGTCGGGTCCAGGTGCGGCTCCTGCGCCAGATAGCCGACCTTGGCCCCCTTGGCGGCCCAGGCCTCGCCTTTGAAATCCTTGTCCATCCCGGCCATGATCTTGAGAAGCGTGGATTTCCCCGCGCCGTTGACCCCGACGACACCGATCTTGACGCCCGGCAGAAAGTTCAGGTGTATGTTCTCGAAACACTTCTTGCCACCCGGATAGGTCTTGGAGACGCCTTCCATGTGGTAGACATATTGATAGCTGGCCATGGCCTGATGATCCCGTGATGACTGGTTTGCCTTTCAGATAGGCGAAACAGGGGCCGGGGGCAATGCGACTCCGGGCGAAGATGGCGTCCGTCCGACGCCGCGATGCAGCGCAAAAATCTTGCGCAGACGCGCGCGGTCATGCACTGATGGCAGGCAGTTTCGAAATCGCCCCCGCGGCAGGAGACCAAAGTCATGAGCGCATCCGCCCCTGTTCGTCCGGTTCTGCCGCCCGACATCAAGGCGCGCAAGGGTGGCGCGCCGCTGGTGGTTTTGACCGCCTATACCACGCCGGTGGCCCGGCTGGTCGACCCACATTGCGACATGGCGCTGGTGGGCGACTCGCTTGGCATGGTGCTGCATGGCCTGCCCTCGACCGTAGGCGTGACGATGGAGATGATGATCCTGCATGGCCGCGCCGTGGTGCGCGGATTGTCCAAGGCCATGCCGATCATCGACATGCCGTTTGGCAGCTATGAAGAGGGCCCGCAGCAGGCCTTTCGCAACGCGGCCCGGCTGATGGCGGAAACCGGCGCGCCAGGTGTCAAGCTGGAGGGCGGGGTTCACATGGCCGAAACCATTGCCTTTCTGACCGCGCGCGGGGTGCCGGTGATGGCGCATGTCGGGCTGACACCGCAATCGGTGAACACGCTGGGCGGCTACAAGGTGGTGGGCCGCGCCGAAGAGGCCGACAAGGTGATGGCCGATGCCAAGGCGTGCGAGGCGGCGGGGGCCTTTGCCATCGTGCTGGAAAAGGTGCCCGAGGGGCTTTCTGGCCGGATCACACGCGCGCTGAGCATTCCGACCATCGGCATTGGCGCCGGGGTGGATTGCGACGGGCAGGTGCTGGTGGTCGATGACATGCTGGGTCTGTTCACCGATTTCCGGCCAAAGTTCGTCAAGCGCTATGCCGATCTGGGCAGGCAGGCGGACGAGGCGATTGCAACCTATGCCGCCGAGGTGCGGGCGCGGACCTTTCCGGCGCCGGAACACGGCTTTGCCGATGTGCTGAAGGCCAAACCGTGAGCTTGCCCGTGATCGTTCGAACCGTGGCCGACCTGCGGCGGCATGTGCGTGGCTGGCGGGCGGATGGCGCCAGCATTGGCGTGGTGCCCACCATGGGCGCGTTGCATGACGGCCACCTCAGCCTTGCCCGCGCGGCACGGCGCGACTGTGACCGGGTGATCACCACGATCTTCGTGAACCCCAAGCAGTTCAACAATCCGGCCGATCTGCTGAAATACCCGCGCAGCGAAGACGCCGATGCAGCACTGCTGGCAACGGTGCCGGTGGACCTGATCTTTGCGCCCGCAACCGATGAGGTCTATCCCGAAGGCTTCAAGACCACGGTTTCGGTGGCTGGGGTTTCGGAACCGCTGGAAGGCCGGATGCGGCCCGGGCATTTCGACGGGGTGGCCACGGTGGTGACCAAACTGTTCGGCATGACCATGGCCGACCGCGGCTATTTTGGCCAGAAGGACTGGCAGCAGTTGCAGGTGGTGCTGCGGTTGGTGCGCGATCTGAACCTGCCGGTGGAAATTATCGGCTGCGAAACCATCCGTGAGGCCGACGGGCTGGCGATGTCGTCGCGCAACCTGCGGCTGACGCAGGCAGGGCGCGGCAAGGCGGCGGTGTTGTATCGGGCGATCACCGCGGCGGCGGATGACATTCGCGCCGGACAATCGGACCGCATGGCCATTCGCGAAGCGGCAGAAACCATTCGCGCGGCCGGGTTTGACCGGGTGGAATACATCGAATTGCGCGATGCCCAGACGCTGATGCCATCAGACGACCCGGCCAGCCCGCGCCGGATGCTGGCAGCAGCCTGGCTGGACGGGGTGCGGCTGATCGACAACATCCCTGTCTAGTGCCGGGCCACGGCCGGGCGCGGATCATCGGCGCGCGCACGGCAATGGCCCCTCCGCATCAGCCCGCCGCGACGAACCCGCCATAGCCCCCCTGGCTGAACACCAGCGGTGCCCCGTCGCGATAGCTGGCCCGCAGCACCCGGCCCACGATGATCAGGTGATCACCGCCGTCATGCGTGGCCTGCTGGGCGCAGTCGAACCGGGCCAAGGCACCGTGAACGACGGGCACGCCTTCGGCGTTGACCTCGTGACCCAGGCCATCAAACCCGGCCCCGCCACGGGCAAAGCGGGTCAGCCAGTCGGTATGGGTCTGATCCAGCACATGGATCGAATAGTGCTCCGCCGCCGCGAAATGGCGATAGCGGCTGGACGCGTTTGCAAGCGACCACAGCACCAGCGCCGGGTCCAGCGACACCGCAGCAAAGCTGTTGGCGGTAAACCCCATCGGACCATCGGCTGTATCGGCTGTGATCACCGTCACCCCGGTGGCAAAGCGGCCAAGGGCATCGCGAAACGCCCGTGGGTTGCCATCGGGGGTGAACACCAATTCTGTCATCATCGCTCCATCCGTCTTCAGGCGACCTCGTGCACCAATGACAAGGTGTAGAGCTGAAACCACGTCTGGCGATTCATTTCCACCCGCATCGCGTCGGAAAGCCGGGCAATCCGGTGCAGGCTGTTGGTGCCCATCACCGGCAGGATGCGCGCGGGGTGCCGCAAAAGCCAGGCGATGGCGACCGCAGCCCAATCGACGCCCTGCGCGGCCCCGGTCTGGTGCAGCAGATCGCGCAAGGGCGCATCGGCACCCGACAGCAGGCTGCCCCCGGCCAGCGGGCTCCAGGCCATCAGCGGCTGACCGCGTTGCTGATGAAAGGCGATGTCGCCGTTGGTCAGCGGTTGATGCGCGCGCAGGCTGATCTCGATCTGATTGGTCAGCAGCCGGGTTTTCATTGCCGCTTGCAGCAGCGCAAAATCCCAGGGCCGAAAGTTCGACACGCCGACGCCGCGCACCTTGCCACTGGCGACCAGCGCATCCAGCGCCGCCCCCGTCGCGTGCGGGTCCATCAACGGGTCGGGGCGATGGATCAGCAACAGATCAATGCGGTCGGTGCCCATCGCCCGCAAGGATGCGTCGACCGAGGCACGGATATGGGCGGCGCCGGTGTCATAGTGTTTCACCCGCGCGCCCGCATGGCGGCCCAGCCGGGCAATGATGCCGCATTTGGTGACGATCTCGATCTGGTCGCGCAAGGCAGGTGCTGCTTTCAGCGCCGCGCCGAAAATCGCCTCGGCGGTGTAACCGCCGTAGATATCGGCCTGATCCATGGTGGTGATGCCCTGGGCAAGGCAGGCCTCGACCTTGGCCTGCACGTGGTGGGGCGAGGTATCGGCATCATCCCCCAGCCGCCACATGCCATAGACAAGGCGAGACAGGGACAGTTCAGGCGACAGGGCGATCTTTTCCATCAGCGGCGGGGTCCGTTTCAGCGGCGAGCGGCGGGCACCGGACCAAAGCCATGGCACGCGCGGATTCTCGGGGTCGGCAGCAGCCTGATCCCCAGATGGTCACATTCGACAACGGGAGGATAGCCCGAAAAGAGCCCGGCTCAAAGCCCATGCACCGACGGCCTCGATCATTGCACCCCTGCCTGACGGCAGGGGCAAGCCCTTGCGTCGGGGGGCGCTGCCCCCGTCGCGCTGCCGCGCGCCTCCCCCGGAGTATTTGGAAAAGCAGCAATCCTGACCCGCGGTGACGCCGGTTCCCCCTTGCATCCGGTGGCCTATGGCTGTTCCTTGCGCAGGACTTTGCCGGAGGGATGCGATGCAGATGCTGCGAATGAATGACGGGGCCAAGATCCCGGCCCTTGGTCTGGGCGTGTGGCAGATCCCGGCGGTTCAGACCGCGCAGGTGGTGGCCGAGGCAATCGGGCTTGGCTATCCGCTGGTGGATGGGGCCGCGATCTATGGCAACGAGGCCGGTCTGGGCGATGGCGTGCGGGCTGCGGGCGTGTCTCGGGATCAGGTCTTTGTGACCACGAAAATCTGGAACGACCGTCAGGGCCATGACGAAACCCTGCGCGCCTTTGACGACTCGGTGGCGCGGTTGGGCCTGACCCCCGATCTGGTTCTGATCCACTGGCCCTGCCCGGCCCGGGACCTGTATCTGGACACCTGGCGCGCCTTGATCCGGCTGCGCGACGACGGCCGGGTGACATCGATCGGCGTGTCGAACTTCATGCCGGAGCATCTGGAGCGGGTGATCGGCGAAACCGGGGTGATACCGGTGGTGAACCAGATCGAGTTGCACCCCGAATTCCAGCAGACCGAGTTGCGCGCCCTGCATGACCGGCTGGGCATTGTTACCCAAAGCTGGACGCCCCTTGGCCATGGCCGCAGCTTTGGCGCCCCCGCCGTGCAGGCCATCGCGGCGCGCACCGGCAAAACCCCGGCGCAGGTGATCTTGCGGTGGCACGTGCAGCTTGGCTGTTCGGTGATTCCGCGCAGCACCCATGCGGGGCGGTTGGCCCAGAACCTTGACGTGTTCGATTTTGCGCTGGACGCGGCCGAGATGGCCGCCATGGCCGCGCTGGATATCGGCGCGCGGGGCGGACCAGACCCTGCGCAGTTCAGTTGACGCAAAACAGCGGCCCCGGGACCGGCAAGATGCGTTATTCCCCGGCCAAGGACATCAGTGTCTGCAAGACGAAGCTTTGCCTTGCCGCATGTTCGACCTGTGCGCACCCGGAAAAGACGCACGGGGTAAGGTTTGCACACACCGCCACCCCTTGTCCAAGGATGACCCGCTGATGCGCGCCGGAATTGCCGCCCTGTTGGCCGCCTATGTCCTCAGCCAGTTCTACCGCGCCTTTCTGGCGGTGCTGACGCCGGTGCTGCAAGCTGATCTGGGGGCAACAGCCAGCGATCTTGCCGCGGCTTCGGGCTATTGGTTCGTGGCCTTTGCGGTGATGCAGATCCCGGTCGGCGAAGCCCTCGACCGCATCGGCCCGCGCCGCACCACCGCTGCCCTGCTGGCCATCGGGGCGCTTGGCGCGGCGCTTTTCGCTATGGCGACCGGGCCGTTGGTGATGAAACTGGCTATGGCGCTGATCGGCACCGGCTGTTCCTCGGTGCTGATGGCATCCTACTACATCTTCGCCCGAACCTACGGACCCGCGGTGTTCGGCACGCTGGCAGGGGCCACGGTCGGCATCGGCAACCTTGGAAATATCGGATCGTCGCTGCCTTTGTCCCTTGCGGTCGAGGCGATCGGCTGGCGCGCATCGCTCTGGGGGCTGGCCGCGATCACCGCTCTGGTGGCACTGGCGATCCTGACATGGGTGCGCGATCCGGCCCGCAGCCCCGGTCGCCAGAAGGGCAATCTGCTTGATCTGCTGCGGATGCCCGCGCTTTGGCCGATGCTGATCATGATGGCGGTCTGCTATGCGCCCTCGGCTGCCATCCGCGGCCTCTGGGTCGGGCCGCTGTTTCGTGACGTGTTCGGCGCCGATGCGGCCTGGATCGGGCAGGTCAGCCTGATCATGGGGCTGGCCATGGTCGCGGGCAGCTTTGCCTATGGTCCGCTGGAACGCGTGCTGCACACCCGCAAGGGGCTGATCCTTGGCGGCAACCTTGCGGCCCTGGGGTGTCTTGTCGGCCTGTGGCTGATGCCATCAGACCCGTGGCTGACCATCGCCCTGCTGGCCGGGCTTGGCCTGACCGGCACCTCGTTTCCGATGGTCATCGCCCATGGCCGTGCCTTCATTCCGGCGCACCTGACCGGGCGCGGCGTCACCCTCCTGAACCTGTTCGGCATCGCCCCGGTGGGGCTCTTGCAATTTGCCACCGGCCGCATCCATGCCAGCACCCCGGCCACCGATGCAACCGCACCCTATGCCGCGATCTTCGGCTTCATCGCGCTGTTCCTTGCCGCAGGTCTTGCCGTCTATGCCTTTTCGCGCGACCGCACAGATTAGGCCTGCTGCCCTGATCTTTCTCTTTCGAAAAATATCCCGGGGGAGCGTCCCGCAGGGACGTGGGGGCAGCGCCCCCTGCCGCCCGCACCCCAAGCGCCACGCCCGGCAGCTTTTGTCAGCATCCGCCACGGCAAACCCTTCCCCCTGCCCCCCCTTTGCGCTAAGGGGCCATGTCTTGTGACGTCAGGAGGGCCAGATGGGCTATAAAGTCGTTGTCGTGGGTGCCACGGGGAATGTGGGCAAGGAAATGCTCAACATCCTTGCCGAGCGTGAGTTTCCGGTCGATGAAATCGCGGCCCTTGCCAGCCGCAAATCCATGGGCACCGAAGTCAGCTTTGGCGACAAGACCCTGCGCACCAAGGATCTGGATACCTTTGATTTCACCGGCTGGGACATTGCGCTGTTTGCCATCGGGTCGGATGCGACCAAGATCTATGCGCCACGCGCGGCCAGTCAGGGCTGTGTGGTGATCGACAACTCGTCGCTCTATCGCTACGACCCCGACATCCCGCTGATCGTACCCGAGGTGAACGCCGATGATGTCGTGCGCTACCGCAACAAGATGATCATCGCCAACCCCAACTGCTCGACCGCGCAGATGGTGGTGGCGCTGAAGCCGCTGCACGACCGGGCCCGGATCAAGCGGGTGGTGGTCAGTACCTATCAGTCGGTGTCAGGCACCGGCAAAGAGGCGATGGACGAGCTGTGGAACCAGACCAAGGGCATGTATGTGCCGGGTCAGGAAGTGGCGCCATCGGTCTACCCCAAGCAGATCGCCTTCAACGTGATCCCGCATATCGACGTGTTTCTGGACAGCGGCGATACCAAGGAAGAGTGGAAGATGGTCGTCGAGACCAAGAAAATCCTCGACCCCAGGATCAAGGTTACCGCCACCTGCGTGCGGGTGCCGGTGTTTGTCGGCCATTCCGAAGCGATCAACATCGAGTTTGAAGAGTATCTTGACTGGGAAGAAGCCACCGACATATTGCGCGAAGCGCCCGGTGTGCTGGTGATCGACAAGCGCGAGCCCGGCGGTTACATGACCCCGGTGGAATGTGTTGGCGAATATGCCACCTATGTCAGCCGCATCCGTCAGGATGAGACCATCGAAAACGGCCTGAACCTGTGGTGCGTGTCCGACAATCTGCGCAAGGGCGCGGCGCTGAACGCGGTGCAGATCGCCGAGGTTCTGGGCAACCGCTGCCTCAAGAAGGGGTAACGTCACGCGCCGCGCCAATCACAAAAAGCCCGCCGAAAGGCGGGCTTTTTCATGTCAGGGCTGTGGGCCGGCTTGCATTTTTCCGGGTGAAAGACGTAAGCCGCCGCCCGAGACGTCAGACCGGAACGAAGCCCAGTTCGGGATCATAGTGCTCCAGCAAACCTTCGCCGGTGTCGTTCCACAGCCCGTGCAAGGTCAGCCGGTCCGCCTCGACGGCCTCGCGCACGAAGGGAAACGTCATCAGGTTTTCAAGGCTGACCAGCACACCCTGCTTTTCCAGCGCGCGCAGACGGTCGACTTCGGGCAGGTCGCGGACATGCTCGAACCCGGGGCGCAGGATATCCATCCAGCGGCCCACGAAGGACGTCTTCTCCTCCAGTTCCGGGGCCTTGCCGGTGCACATGTCATGGCAGCCCTTCACGCCGCCGCAATTGGAATGGCCCAGCACCACAAGATGCGCCACTCCCAGCGAGGTGACCGCATATTCCACCGCCGCCGAGGTGCCGTGATATTCACCATCGGGGTTATAGGGCGGCACAAGGTTTGCGATATTGCGGTGGATGAAGAACTCACCCTCATCCGCACCGAAGATCGACGTCACATGGACCCGGCTGTCACAGCACGAGATCACCATGGCGCGCGGATACTGGCCACTTTCGGCCAGACGCCGCAGCCACGCCTTGTTGTCTTGATAGGTGGTGGCGCGCCAGCCGTAAAAGCGCTGCACCAGATAGGCGGGAAGGGGGCGAGCTGCATCCATGCCGACGGGCCTCCGTTAAGGGTCGATCGTACATAGGCAGCAATCGCAGAAAATTCGAGAGGGATGGTGCTGCAAGCGCAACCTTTTCTTCAGGATGCAAGGCGCACCCTGCCGTTGGGTGTATTTCATGAGGTGTGGGCCATGCGGGCTGAAAATGTGGTGCTGCTGCGTCCGGAAGAACGGGTGCGGCAGAATGGTGAACCGATCGCGTCGCTGTATCGAAATCTGGGAACGGCATCTGCCGAACAGGTGGTGACCCGGGCCTTGGGCGAACTGGCGCTGACCATGGCGGGTCTGGCGGTGCAGGTCCGGGCGCATGATCTGGCCAATCTGGCGCGCCAGTTGCGCCGCCTGCAACGGATGGCCGAAAATCTGGGAATGATCAGTCTGGGGCTGGTCGCCTCTGACGCGCGGACCTGTCTGGAGAGTTGCGACACAACCGCGTTTTCGGCGGTCTGGGCGCGGTTGATCCGCATTGCCGAACGCACGCTGGGACCAGACAGGGATGTGCTGGATCAATCTTCGGTTTAAGGGGGGCCTTGCGGGCAAACTGGAAACGGCTAGGCTTTGCCCGCCGCCCCCCGTTGACCAAACAGGATCTTTGCCATGATTGCCGTGCCTGCCCTTGCCGATGCTGACTCACCCTCGCTTCCTTTGCATGTGGTGGCGGCTGAAGACCTGCCCGCGTGGTGCGCAGGCCCCGGGTCCGACTGGGCGCAATGGCTTGGCGCCACCGGGTTTGAGGCCGGCTTGGGCGATGTCCGGCTGCTGCCGGGCAGTTCAGCGCAAGATGGGGCGGGACCGGGGTTGGTGGGGGCGGTTGTCGGCCTTGGCCGCGCCCCGGCACGGGCGCGCAGCCGGTTTGGGGTGGCCAAGGCGGTGGCCAAACTGCCCGCAGGCAATTGGCACCTGTCTGGCGCCTTGACCGAAAGCCACGCGAAAGAGGCGGTGTTGGGTTGGCTTTTGGCCAGCTATCGCTTTGACCGGTATCGCCCGGCCAAGACGCCGGCCACCCTGCCGCGGCTGAAACTGCCGGAAGGTCTGGATGGCGAAACCCTGCTGGCGATGGCCGAGGGCGAATATCTGACCCGCGACCTGATCAACACCCCGGCCAACGACATGGGGCCGGATGAGTTGCAAGCTGCGTTCTTCGATCTGGCGCAACGCTTTGGCGCCAAGGCTTCGGCGATCGTCGGCGATGATCTGTTGGCCCGGAACTTTCCGATGATCCATGCGGTTGGACGTGCCGCCGCCCGCGCGCCGCGGCTGCTGGACATGCGCTGGGGTGGCGAAGGCCCGCAACTGACGCTTGTCGGAAAGGGCGTGTGCTTTGACACCGGCGGGCTGGATATCAAGCCCGCCTCGGGCATGCTGCTGATGAAAAAAGACATGGGCGGGGCGGCCACGGTGATGGGCCTTGCGCTGATGATCATGCGGCTGGGCCTGCCGTTGCGCCTGCGGGTGCTGGTGCCTGCGGTGGAAAACAGCGTGTCCGGTGCCGCGATGCGCCCGCGCGATATCCTGACCAGTCGCAAGGGTCTGACGGTCGAGGTCAACAACACCGACGCCGAGGGCCGTCTGGTGCTGGCCGATGCCCTGACCTGTGCCTGCGAGGATGAGGGTGCCACGGTGATTTCCATGGCCACGTTGACGGGTGCCGCGCGGGTGGCGGTGGGGCCGGACCTTGCCCCCTATTTCAGCGATGATCCCGCCATGGTCGCGGCGATCGAAGCTGGGGCCGCCGCCGGGTTCGACCCGGTCTGGCGCCTGCCGTTCTGGGACGCGTATGAGCCGATGATCGAACCCGGCATCGCCGATCTGGACAACGCGCCATCGGGCGGCTTTGCCGGGGCGATCACCGCCGCGCTGTTCCTGCGCCGCTTTGTCAACACGCCCCGCTACGCGCATTTCGACATCTATGGTCACGTTCCATCCGAGCTGCCGGGTCGGCCCAAGGGCGGGGCCGGACAGGGCGCGCGGGCCATCCTTTATGCCTTGCCCGACATGCTGGGCCTGTGATGGACAGGCGGTTCTGGCCAGCAACGGAACGGGTGGCGCATGTGTCGCTGCAAGGCCGGATCGAAGGGGTGGTGTTCAGCGAAGGCATGGCCTTTACGGTGGGGGCACCCTTGGTAGACCTACAGCGCACCCCGGACGGCCCGCGCGAGCGGCAATTGCCACGCGGCACCGGCTTTACGCTGATCGAAGATGTCGGCGGCTGGGCGTTCGGCTTTGTCGAGGCGGACGGCTATTGTGGCTGGATGCGGGCCGCGGTCTTGATCGCGCCGCGCGCGGCAAGCCATTGGGTCGCGTCGGTTGGCACGCATATCTATGCGGGTCCGGCGGTGCAGGCGTTCTGCGACGTGATGCCGATGGGGGCACGGCTGCGGGTGACGGGGCAGGTGGGCAACTTTGCCGAGGTGGATGGCGGCTTCGTGCCCGCGTCGCACCTGCGCGCCATCGGTGATTGGCTGACCGACCCGGTTGCGGTGGCCGAGGCTTTCCTTGGCACACCCTATCTGTGGGGGGGCAACAGCCGCGCGGGGCTGGATTGTTCGGGGCTGGTGCAACTGGCCTATCACGCCTGCGGCCTGCCCTGCCCCCGCGACAGCGACCTGCAACAGGCACTTGGCGTGGCTTTGCCCGATGATGCCGCCTTGCAGCGCGGTGATCTGGTGTTCTGGCGCGGGCATGTGGCGATGATGGTCGATGACCGGCGCATTCTTCACGCCAACGGGCATACGATGTCTGTGGCCTATGAAGGCTTGGCCGAGGCCAATGCGCGGATCATCGAACAAGGGGGTGGCCCGGTCACCGCCCTGCGCAGGATCGCAGCCTAATCGACCGGGCGGATCAGCTTGCGCTCCAGCACCCGCAGCACGACCGACAGATCAGCGCCCCGCCGCAAGATTTGCCCATCCATCCCGACGACGCAATACATCCCCTGCTTGCCGCGCAGCTTGGGGTGTTTTTCGATCCGGTAGATCGGATGTTCGGCCGTGCGCCGAAACACCGAAAACACCGCAAAGTCACGCAGAGTGGAAATGCCGTAGTCACGCCATTCGCCCAAGGCGACCATCCGGCCATACAGCGTCAGGATTTGCGACAACTCGTGCCGGTCAAAGCTGACCTGTTCGGGCAGCGAGGTGACAAAGGGAAGGTGGCTGGGAGGCTGGATTGTCATCACCTTAGCTTACGCAGGTGCCCGCACAAATCAAGCCCGAAGCCGAGGCCACAGTTTCACCGTGAAAGGCCCGTGCACAGCCCGATGCACACCGGATTTCCGCCACGAAGATCCTGCATCACAGCATGACGTAGCGTGCAAGGCCCGGTGATCGACAGATTGCCCCCACCCAGTTCGGTTGCCGGGTCGTCACGCTGGGTAGTTGGTTGGGCCCTCGTCCTTGTGGCGGGGGCCTTTCACCGTGCCGCAAAGCCCGCAGCCAGCCGCAACTCGCCCGTTGCCAGCCCACGCCAGTTGCGTTGCGCCGCGGGCAGGCGCTTTTGCGCCATCGGATGTGCTGCGTCCAGCACCCCCAGACGCGACAGGATGGCGACAATCACGGCTTCGGATGCCCGGGTCGCGCCATCGGCAATCTTCACGGCAACGCCCAGCTTCAGCGACGGGATCATGGCGACGAACACTGCCTCGGCCCCGGTCTTGATCGCCACCTGCCCGCCCATGGCGCGCATCAACTCGGTGCAGGCCCGGCCTTCGCCAGCGACCAGTTCGGGATGGGCCGCCATGGCATCACGCAGCCTGACCATCGCCCGCTGACGGGCATCGCCGGTGTCGCGCGCCGCGGCAAACGCCTGCATCGCGCGGGCCAGACCGGCCAGCGACATCGCGAAATTGGGCGCCGAGCAGCCGTCGATGCCATAGCCTGCCACCGTCTCGCCCGTCACCTCTACGGTCGCCTGCCGGATCGCGCGCTGCAAGGGGTGGTCCACCTCGACATATTCCGGCCCGGCCTTCATGTGCTGCGTGGCGGTCAGAAAGCCGCAATGCTTGCCCGAACAATTGTTGTGCAACTGGCACGCAGGCTGATCTGCGCGGATCAGGCGGTTGCGTTCGTCACGGTCATAGGGCTCGTGCGCGCCGCAGCGCAAATCGGGCTCGGCCAGCCCCAGATCGGCCAGCCAGCGGCCGGTCATGCCGACATGCAGCGCCGCGCCCTGATGGCTGGCGCAAGACAGCGCCAGATGGCGGTCGGTCAGCCCCACGGCATCGGCCGCGCCGCTTTCGACCAAGGGCAGCGCCTGAATCATCTTGCACGATGAGCGGGGATAAATCAGCGCAGCGGGGTTGCCCCAGACCTGCGCCATCCCCGCCTCGCCCCAGATCACCGCATGGCCGGCATGCTGGCTTTCCAGTCGGTCGCCGCGCCAGACTTCGACCATTGGTTCTGCTGTTTGCATCGGTTTGTCCCGTCACAGATGCGCGATTTGTTGCCCATGGGGCTTTCGCGGATTGGCCTTTTTGCATTATCAGTGGGATATCGGGTAGAACGCCCTTACGCCACGGGAAAAGCCGCGTCAAAAAGCGGTGGCAGCAGGGCGAAGGCAAAAACAGCTTGGAGGCTGTGAACGTTATGACATCCATCTTTATCCGTGCTGCGCTTGTGGCAGCCTTGGCTTGTGCCGCCCCGTCGGCATTCGCGCAGGAATCCACCAACCTCGTTGAGGTGAAAGCCGACTGGTATGTGTTCACGGAAGAGAACCCGAAAGAATGCTGGGGCGTGTCCAAGCCCAAGGAAACCGTAAACACCCGCGACGGTCAGCCGGTTTCGGTGCGGCGCGGCGACATCCTGTTGTTCGTGACCTTCCGCCCCGGTGCAGGCGACAAGGGTGAGGTGTCGTTCTCGGGCGGTTACCCCTTTGCCAAGGACTCGATGGTCAAGATGGAGATCGACGGCGCCACGTTTGAACTTTTTGCCGATGGCGAATGGGCTTGGCCCACCACGGCCGAGGCAGACAATGCCCTGCTGACCGCAATGAAAAAGGGCTCGACCGCGGTGCTGACCGGGGCGTCGGGCCGCGGCACCCAGACAAGGGATACCTTCAGTCTGGTTGGCTTTACCGCCGCGATGGAAGAGGCGGAAAAGCGCTGTCAATAACGGCATGTCCCTGAAAGACCGACACGCCCCTGCATGACAGGGGCGTTCTTCAATTGACCGGTTCCGTTTTCATCGTGACTGCCGTATACCATGGCGCTTCCCGACCAGTGGACCAAGACATGACAATTTCCGCGCCGATCACCCAGGATGTGCTGACCCTGCCGCGCAAGCTGCCAGAGGGCGGCAAGATCAACCTTGTCGGCTTGACGCGTGATCAGTTGCGGGCCGCCCTGATTGCGGCGGGAACCCCCGAAAAGCAGGCCAAGATGCGGCTGGGGCAGGTCTGGCAGTGGGTTTATCACTGGGGCGTGCGGGATTTCGCCGCCATGACCAATCTGGCCAAGGATTACCGCACACTGCTGGCCGATCATTTCGTGGTGGAACTGCCCGAGATCGTCAACAAGCAGGTATCGACCGATGGCACCCGCAAATACCTGGTCCGTATTGCCGGCGGGCACGAGGTCGAGGTGGTCTATATCCCCGAGACCGACCGCGGCACCCTGTGCATTTCCAGTCAGGTCGGCTGCACGCTGACCTGTTCGTTCTGCCACACCGGCACGCAAAAGCTGGTGCGCAACCTGACGGCGGGTGAAATCGTCGGCCAAGTCATGCTGGCGCGCGACGATCTGGGCGAGTGGCCAGTTCAAGGCGCCCCCAAAGACGAACAGCGCCTGATTTCCAACGTCGTGCTGATGGGCATGGGCGAGCCGCTGTATAACTTCGACAACGTGCGCGATGCGATGAAGGTGGTGATGGACAACGAAGGCATCGCCCTTGGCCGCCGCCGCATCACCCTGTCCACCAGTGGCGTGGTGCCGGAAATTGCCCGCACCGCGACAGAAATCGGCTGTCTGTTGGCCGTCAGCTTCCATGCCACCACCGATGAGGTGCGTGACCAGTTGGTGCCGATCAACAAGCGCTGGAACATCGCCACCTTGCTTGATGCGCTGCGGGCCTATCCCGGCCTGTCGAACAGCGAACGGATCACCTTTGAATATGTCATGCTGGACGGCGTGAACGACAGCAAGGAAGACGCCCACCGGCTGGTGAAACTGCTGGAAGGCATCCCGGCCAAGGTGAACCTGATCCCGTTCAACGAATGGCCCGGCGCGCCATACAAACGCTCAAGCGGCAACCGCATCCATGCCTTTGCCGACATCATCTATCATGCCGGTTACGCCAGCCCCATTCGCACCCCGCGCGGCGAAGACATCATGGCTGCCTGCGGCCAGTTGAAATCGGCCACCGAACGCGCCCGCAAATCGGCGCGCCAGATCGCAGCGGATGCGGGTCTGCCGCAGGCCTGACCCGATGCGCGTTTTGCCGCGTCCCCTTTGCCTGCAATAGTCTTGTAGCGTCACCCTATCCGGCGACATACCTGTCGCCAACCCGAAGCACCGCCTGCCCTCGTGCGGCTGAACCGAATGATCAAGCCGCAAAGGCCCCTTGATGACGAACCTGACTGACGACCTGACGCAAGCCCAAGAGGTAAGCGCCCGGAAATGGCTGCCGATCCTGGCAAAATACCGTGACCCGTCGCGCCCAAGGTCGCTGTTTGAACTGACGGTGACAGGCGCGGGTTTTGTGGCCTTTTGGGCCGCAGCCTGGGCCGCCCTGTCGGTCAGCCCGTGGCTGGCCTTGGCACTTGCACTGTTGAACGGGTTCTGGCTGGTGCGGCTTTTCCTGATCCAGCACGATTGCGGGCATCAGTCGTTCTTTGTCGGCCGCCAGACCAACGACTGGATCGGGCGGATCATCGGCGTGCTGACGCTGACGCCCTATACGGTGTGGAAGCGTGGCCATTCCATTCACCACGCCAATGCCGGCAATCTGGATCGGCGCGGGATCGGCGATGTCGCGACATTGACGGTCGAGGAGTTCTATCAGCGCGGCTGGTTCGGGCGCGCCTTGTATCGCGCCTATCGCAGCCCGCTTGTGATGTTCGGCCTGGGTCCGGCCTATCTGTTCATGCTGGAACACCGCTTGCCACTGGGGCTGATGCGGTCGGGCTGGCGCTATTGGCTGTCGGCCATGGGCACCAATCTGGGCATCGCGGTGATGGTTGGCACGCTGTATTATTTCGGCGGCTGGCAGGTGGTTGCGCTGATCTATGTGCCGACTGTGGTGTCAGCGGCGACCATCGGGGTGTGGCTGTTCTTTGTGCAGCATCAGTTCGAAGACACCTATTGGGACCATGAGGCCGACTGGCAGTTGCATGACGCCGCCCTGCTGGGCAGTTCGCATTACAGGCTTCCCGCCCCGCTTGCCTGGTTGACGGCAAATATCGGCATCCACCATGTGCACCACCTGTATGCCCGCATCCCGTTCTACCGCCTGACCGAGATCTTGCGCGACTATCCGGCCTTGGCCGAAGCCCAGGTTCTGACGCTGCGCGAAAGCCTGTCCTGCGCGCGGCTGCACCTGTGGGACAAGGCCGGGCGGCGGCTGGTCACCTTCCGCGAGGCGGGCCGCGTCTGGGCTGAACAAAAGGCGTAATGCACAGCAGATCGCCGTCTTCGTGTCGGCAGCACCCTGCTGCCGGCATCAGCCTCGCACGTTGAAATAATCGTAGATCACCTGCGCCATCGCCTCGGATATGCCATCCACCGCCGTCAGGTCTGACAGCCCGGCGCGTGACACCGCCTTGGCGCTGCCGAAATGCGCCAGCAGTGCGCGTTTGCGGGTGGCCCCGACACCGGGGATATCGTCCAAAGGTGTGACCCCGACAGCCTTTGCCCGCTTGGCCACATGCGCGCCATTGGCCCAGCGGTGCGCCTCATCCCTCAGGCGCTGCACGAAATAAAGCACCGGGTCATTGCGTTGCAGGGCAAAGGGCCGCTCGCCCAGACGGTGGAACTCCTCCTTGCCATGGTCGCGGTCCACGCCTTTGGCCACGCCGATGAAGGGCACGTCATCCACCCCCAACTCGGCCATGATTTCGGCCACCGCCGACACCTGCCCCGCACCGCCGTCGATCAGCAACAGGTCGGGCCACATGTCCGACTTGCGTTCAGGGTCTTCCTTGATCAGCCGCTCAAACCGCCGGGTCAGCACCTCTTTCATCATGCCAAAGTCGTCCGAGTTGGCCCCGGCATCCGACTTGATGTTGAACTTGCGGTATTGCGATTTCACAAAGCCGTCCGGCCCCGCCACGATCATGCCACCCACGGCATTGGTGCCTTGGATATGGGCGTTGTCGTAAACCTCGATCCGCGCGGGTGGGCGGTCCAGATCGAAGGCCTCGGCCAGCCCCGCCAGCAGCTTGTTCTGCGTGGCCCCTTCGGCCATCTTGCGCGCCAGACTTTCGCGGGCATTGCGGGCGGCGTTTTCCACCAGTTCCGCCTTTTCGCCACGCAACGGCACCGCCAATTCCACCTTGCGCCCTGCCCGTTCGGACAGCGCCTGCACCACAAGGTCTTCATCTTCGACCGTGTGCGACAGCAAGATCAGCCGGGGTGGTTCCTTGTCGTCATAAAACTGGGTCAGGAAGGCGGTCAAAATCTCGGCCTCTTCCGCCCCTGCCCCGGTGCGCGGATAGAAATCGCGGTTGCCCCAGCTTTGGTTGGCCCGGATGAAGAACACCTGCACGCAGGCCTGCCCGCCCTCCAGATGCAGCGCCACCACATCGGCCTCGGCCACGCCGCGCGGGTTGATGCCTTGCGCCTGCTGCACCTGAGTCAGCGCCTTGATCCGGTCCCGCAGGGCGGCGGCGCGCTCAAACTCCATCTCATCCGAGGCTTTGGCCATTTCGGCGGCCAGATTGGATTGCACATCGGTGGTCTTGCCCTGCAAGAACCGCTCGGCATCGGCCACAAGCTGCGCATAACCTTCGGCGCTGACCTTGCCCACACAGGGTGCCGCACAGCGTTTGATCTGGTGTTGCAGGCAAGGCCGGGTGCGGCTTTCAAACATCGCATCGGTGCAGTTGCGCAACAGGAACACCTTCTGCAACTGGTTCAGCGTGCGGTTCACCGCGCCGGCACTGGCGAACGGGCCGAAGTATGACCCCTTCTCGCTGCGTTTGCCGCGGTGCTTTTTCAACTGCGGAAAGGCGTGGGTTTTTGAAATCAGGATGTTGGGAAAGCTTTTGTCATCCCGCATCAGCACGTTGTAACGCGGCTTGAGTTGCTTGATCAGGTTCTGTTCCAGCAGCAGCGCCTCCACCTCGGTCCGGGTGGTCAGGAACATCATGCTGGCGGTTTCAAAGATCATCCGCGCAATCCGCGCCGAATGGCCCGAAGGCCGGGCATAGTTCGACACCCGCGCCCGCAGGTTGCGCGCCTTGCCGACATACAGCACCTCGCCCTTGGCGTTCAGCATGCGATAGACGCCGGGCGAGGCATCCAGCGTCTTGAGATAGCCCTGAATGACGGCCTGCCCGGTTGCTTGGGCAGGGATCTGCGGGTCAATGTCGCTCAAGAATACCCCCCGGAAAACGCTTCGATTTCAGTCATTGATTCTGGCGTCTCGCTGCAATGATATCGGCCCTGAGGCAAGAGAGAAGAAGTCCACCGTTTCTGTGGGTAAGTCTGCGGAGAAACTTTCGGTATCGGCAATTTTCCCTTGTTTTTGGCCAGTTTCCTTGAGATGCGCGAAAAATAGGCACAATTGTAACCATTTGATTTCATTGATAAGATTTTTCATCACTTGGTTAAATCCAGTGAAATCAGATGTTTGTGTAACGGGTGCGTGAACGAATCACGAAAAGTGGACAACTTCGCCGCGGGATTTGCCGGATCTACTCAATCCCCATCACATCGGGGGTCTGCCACGCCAGATGCTGCCCGCCATCAACGGCGATCATTTGCCCAGTTACGGCCGGCGAATCGAGGAAAAACCCAAGTGCTGCGGTGATATCGGACGGGTGCGCGCCACGCCCGGAAATGGTCGCCGCCCGCTGTTTGCCAAACTGCGCGTCCGACTGCCGCGCGCCCTGCAAGGTCGGCCCCGGACCGATGCCATTGACCCGCACATCGGGGGCAAGGGCCTGTGCCGCCGTCCGCGTCAGCGCCCAAAGGCCCATCTTGGCGATGGTATAGCTGGCGAACTCGGGCGTCAGCCGATGCACCCGCTGGTCGATCATGTTGATCACCAGACCTTGGGCCAAAGGCTCGCCGTTTTCGTCGATCACGGCGGGCGGGCATTGTGCGGCAAAGGCCTGGGTCAGCACGAATGGCGCGCGCAAGTTGGTTTCCATCGCCCGGTCCCAACTGTTGCGGGTTCCGGTTTTCACCGTGTCATGCTCAAAGATTGACGCATTGTTGACCAGCACCGTCAGCGGCCCCAAGGCCGCCACCGCGCGGGACACCAAGCTTTCCACCTGCGCCTCGATCAGCAGGTCGGCCTGCACCGTGGCTGCGCGCCGCCCCATTGCGCGGATCTCGTCAGCCACCGCCTCGGCCTCATCCACCGAGGTGGCGTAGTGCACCGCCACATCATGCCCGCGCCCCGCCAGATACAGTGCCATAGCGCGGCCAAGGCGCTTGCCTGCCCCCGTCACCAATGCCGTCATCGCCTAGCCCTTTTTCCCGCAGTCACAGCCGCCTTTGCCAACAACATAACGCCCACAGGTCTTGCAGACAGCGGGCTTCAGCCGGGCCTTGCTTTTCATCCGGTCCAGCGCCGATGGAAACACCAGCTTGCCGATCATGCCGACCAGAACCATGGCCAGCAGAAAGATCAGGATGATCTTGAACAGCATCTACAGGCCATAGCGCGCCCAAAGCGCGCGCTCTTCCACCGTTGCCATCACGCTGTCAGCCATCGCAAAACCAAAGCGTTGCAACAGGCCGCGCCGCTGGCCATAGGGCACCAGCCGCACCTTTTCGCCGAACAACTCCTTCATCTTCGGCACCAGATGGCCCACGCCATCGGCCAAACCGACCTCTACCCCGGCCTGGCCCACCCAGATATCGGCGTTGAACAGGTCGGCGTCGGGTTTCAGCCGCACGCCGCGCCCGGCCTTGACCTGCGCGATGAAATTCTGGTGCAAGGGCGCCAGCATCGCGTGGATGCGTTCCACATCCTCGGGCCGTTCAGGTTTGAACGGGTCGGCAAAGGATTTCGACTTGCCCGCCGTGTGCACCCGCCGCTCGACGCCCACTTTCTGCATCGCCTCGGGAAAGCCGAAGCTGGCATAGATCACCCCGATCGACCCGATCAGCGACGATGGGTCCACCCAGATCTGATCTGCCGCCGTGGCCAGCCAATAGCCGCCAGAGGCGGCGATATCTTCGACGAAGGCATGAACCGGCACCTTCTTTTCCTCGGCCAGCCGCCGGATGCGCGCGCCGATCAACGACGACTGCACCGGTGACCCGCCCGGCGAGTTGATGACCAGCGCCACTGCCGCCGGCTTGCCACGGCTGAAAGCCCGCTCGATCAAGGGCGCAAGCGACTGGTCCGAAAGACTGCGCGCGCCCATGCCGATCGACCCTTGCAGGCGAATGACGGGAACCAGCGGGTCCTGCTTCAAAAAGGGGATGTATTGTTTCATGTGGCAGAAGTAGGCCGCAGCGCCGCACCAAACAAGGGGCAGCGTGCCGTCACTCTTGCCGGACGCGCCTGTAGGTCATCGGGCAATCCTTGCACAGGCGCAGATAGGCAAAGATCCCCGTCAAAAACCCAAGGCCAGCCAACCCGCCCGCCACAAGGATTTGCGTATGGTTCTGCACATCTGCCGTAAACGCCAGATAGCCGAAGACCCAAAATCCAAGCCAACTGACCATGCAGGCCAGTGCAACAAGCTTCTTCATGCAGCCCTCCCTGTCGCAAATCGCCTCAAGGCTTTTGCGATGGGAAGGATATCGCATTTTTCGCAGGTGTCGCGACATTTCGTCTCTGCATTGCAGCGTCCGACCGAACCATGCCTGCACTTGGTTTGCCATGCGCCCGCGGTGTCACGCGGACATCACATGATCAGCCCATTCACCCCATGTTTGCGACAGGGCAGCGGCACGTTCACAACATGCGGTGTCTGGTCAGCAGCCAGTGCCCTTTACGACAACACTTACGGTGTTCAGCAAAAGGCGCAGGTCGGTGCGCAGCGCCACGCCTTCCTCATATATGGCGTCATACTCGGCCCGCGCGTGAAAGGTCGTGCGGTTCCGGCCAGAGGTCTGCCAATAACCGGTGATGCCGGGGCGCAGGGCGTAATAGGCCGTTCCCGGATACAACGCGCGCTGCTCGGGCATCATCGGCCGTGGTCCGACCAGGCTCATGTCACCAATCAACACATTCCACAGTTGCGGCAATTCATCCAGCGACGACCGCCGCAAGAACCGGCCGACCTTGGTAATCCGCGGGTCGTTGCGCAGTTTCTGCGCGGTGTTCCATTCCGACCACATCGCCGGGTCGGATGCCAGGATGCCCTTCAGCTGTGCATCCGCATCGGGAACCATCGAGCGCAATTTCCACATCCGGAAAATGCGCCCCCCTTTGCCCACGCGCTCTTGACAGTAGAACGGGCGGCCGCTTTCCCGCGCGACAGCAACGGCCGCCGCAGCGATGAGGGGAACAACCAGCGGGGCTGCCAGCACGATGGCCGACACGTCAAATACCCGCTTGAACAGGTCACGATAAAGTCCGAAGGGACGCGGCTTTGGCATCAGCGCCGGGACGGAAAACTTTGGCAAAGCCGCGACGGGCGTGGCATCGCCAAGCGGATGTTCGGGGAACTCAAACGACATCAGATTGCCCTACCATCAACTTGTTTCGTTTCTGGCAACAGTTGCCGCGCGGCAATGGTGTCGCCGAACAGGTGTCCTGTGCAAGCACGGACCACGTTTGGCAGATTTGATAACGACATACTCAACACTCGTATCAGTCGCCCCCAGTCGTCACTTTACCCAATATTGAGCATGATTGACGACAGCGATTCAAAGTGGACCAATCGAAATATTGTCGAAAACCACCCTCGTTCGCATCTCCGGTCCGTCAGGGTTGGACCGTTGTCGGTTAATGGCCGGGCGATGCCGGCACCAAAGCCAGCCCGACCAACGCCGATTCGGGCCGGCGGTCTGCGAAATTTCAGTCCATCGCAGCAGGATGCCGGCAAAATGGCGGCAAGGCGGGCTTGGGCTGACGGCTGTCTATTGTGGCAAGATTGGATACGATGTGACACATGCAGGTGCGCCAGCCAGACTGAGGGCCAAGGGCAAAGGGCAAGTCTGCGCCACAGTCTGGCCTGATCTGATCGCGCGGCACGCTGTCACGATCCATCGGGCCGTGTTGGCGCTGTTGTCTCGGCCAACCGGCACCGAAATCTGCACAGGCAAACGCCCCATCCCCCTTGGCCTTTGCGCCCTTGGCGCGCATATAAGGGTCAAAGAGTCTGCCAAGCGGGGGAACAGATGTTCAATTTGGGTGAGACGACCGCCGCGCCAAAGGGCGCATTGATCAAGGACAGTTCCGAGGCCAGTTTCATGGCCGACGTGATTGACGCCAGCAACGACGTGCCGGTCATCGTCGATTTCTGGGCGCCATGGTGTGGCCCCTGCAAGGCGCTGGGTCCGGCACTTGAGGCGGCGGTGACGGCGGCGGGCGGCAAGGTCCGCATGGTCAAGATCAATGTCGATGAAAACCAGATGATCGCCGGGCAGTTGCGGGTTCAGTCGATCCCCACGGTCTATGCCTTCTGGCAGGGCAAGCCGGTGGATGCGTTTCAGGGCGCGCTGCCGGGATCAGAGATCAAGAAGTTTCTTGACCGCGTGATCGCCCTTGGTGGCGATGGCGGTCTGGCCGAGGCGATCGAGGCGGCCGAACAGATGCTGGCCGAGGGGGCGGTGGTCGATGCGGCCGAAACCTTTGCCGCGATCCTGGGCGAAGAGCCGGAAAATGCCGCCGCCTATGGCGGGCTGATCCGCAGCCATCTGGCGCTTGGCAATCTGGATCAGGCCGAGGCCTTTCTGGCCGGTGCCCCCGCGGCCATTGCCAAGGCCAAAGAGATTGAGGCCGCCCGTGCCCAGATCGAGTTGGCCAAGCAGGCCGCCAATGCCGGGCCCGAGCAGGACTTCCGCGCCGCGGTCGAGGCCGACCCTGCCAACCATCAGGCCCGCTTTGACCTTGCCACCGCCCTCTTGGCCGCTGGCAAGACCGATGAGGCGGTGGATGCGTTGCTGGAGATTTTCCGCCGCGACCGCGAATGGAACGACGGTGCGGCAAAGACCCAGTTGTTCACCATCTTTGACGCCCTGCCCGCAAAGGATCCGATTGTTTTGAAGGGGCGGCGAAAACTGTCGTCGATGATATTTGCCTGACGCCCGCGTCGGCCTAGGTGTTGCGGTATGATCAGAACATCCGACTTGCCAGAGACAATCCCGATCTTTCCGCTGCCCGGTGCGCTGATGCTGCCCCGGGCACGCTTGCCGCTGCATATCTTCGAGCCGCGCTATCTGGCGATGATCGAGGATTGCCTGAAAACCAAGACCCGGCTGATCGGAATGATCCAGCCGCGCGAAACGCCGGGTGGCGAAAAGCGCCTGCAAGCCATCGGTTGTGCTGGGCGACTGACCGGATTTTCCGAAACCGAAGACGGGCGCTATATGGTGACCCTGGCCGGTTGCAGCCGCTTTCGGGTGCGCGAAGAGGTGCAGGGCTTTACCCCCTATCGCCGCTGTCTGGTGGATTGGGCCCCCTTCACCCGCGACCTGAGCCGGGAAGAGGAAACCGACCCCGGCTTTGACCGCCCGGCGTTTCTGGCCGTGCTGGGCCGCTATCTGACCACGCTGAACCTGTCCACCGATTGGGACAGCCTGAAAGACGCCGAGACCGAGTTGCTGATCAACTCGCTTTCGATGCTGTGCCCGTTCACGCCCGAGGACAAGCAGGCCCTGCTGGAGGCGCCATCGCTGTCGACCCGGCGCGAAACGCTGGTGACGCTGATCGAATTTGCCCTGCGCGGCGGGGCCACGGATGAGGTGATGCAATGACGGATCTGGAAAAGGCGGACATGGAGCCTGTCGGTCAGACCTTTGATCCGCGGATGCTGGAAAGTCTGGTCTGCCCGGTCAGCCATGCGGTGCTGAGCTATGATGCGGCGCGCAAGGAACTGGTGTCCAAGGCCGCCCATCTGGCATTTCCGATCCGTGATGGCATTCCGGTGATGCTGGTGTCCGAGGCCCGCACGCTGGACTGAGCGCCCCATTGCGGCGGTGGCGCCGGGGGCTGATGTCGAAGCCTCCGGCGGGAGTATTTCAAAAGCAGCAAGCCCTTTTCGCGGTTTTTTTGGCGACTCACTGGCAGGATAATCTGCGATGCGCTAGGTGTGTTCCTTGTTTGTTCACACCCAGGCTGCCATGCCCATTGTCGAACTGTGCACACTGACCAATTTCACCTTCCTTACCGGGGCATCACACCCCGAGGAGATGGTGGAGGCTGCCGCCGATCTGGGGCTGGCTGTGTTGGCGATCACCGACGTGAATTCGGTCGCCGGGGTGGTGCGGGCGCATCAGCGCGCGCGTGAGATGGGGCGCGATGGCGCGGTGCCGCCCCGGGTGCTGGCAGGCGCACGGCTGGTGCTGCGCGACGGACTGACGGTGACGGCCCTGCCGCGCGACCGCACGGCCTGGGGGCGGCTGTGCCGGCTGCTGACACTGGGGCGGATGCGCGCGCCAAAGGGCGACTGTCATCTGGCCCTGTCGGACCTTTTGGATTGGGGCGCGGGGCTGGAGTTGTTGCTGCACCCGCCCGACCAGCGCTTGACGCCCTGTTCGGGGGGAATGCCCTTCAAGGCATGGCTACCGCAGGCAGAGCGGTTGGTGCAGCGCTTTCCCGGCCAATGCTCATGGGTGCTGGCCCCGCAGTATGATGGGCAGGACCGGGCCCGCATGGCGCGGCACAAGGCTTTGGCCGCGCGGCTGGGCCTGCCCTTGCTGGCATCAAGCCTGCCGCTGCTGCACCACCCGGCGCGGCGGCGCTTGGCCGATGTGCTGACCGCGGTGCGCCTTGGCGTGCGGGTTGAGGATCTGGGCCGCCGCGCCCTGCCGCATGGCGAGCAGCGCCTGCGCAAGCCCGCCGATCTGCGCCGGCTGTTCGCCGGGTATGAGGCCGCGCTGACCCACGCGGCGCAGGTGGCAGCGCGGGCCGCGTTTTCGCTGGACGAGCTGCGCTATGACTATCCGTCCGAGGCAACGGGGGGTGAGACTGCCGATCAGCGCCTGGCCCGTCTGGCGCAGCAGGGGCTGCGTTGGCGCTATCCGCAGGGCGCAAGTGACAAGGTCAAGGCGCAGATGGCGCATGAATTGGCGCTGATCGCCAAGCTGCGCTATGCGGCCTATTTCCTGACGGTGAATGATATCGTCAGCTTTGCCCGTGACCGGGGCATCCTGTGTCAGGGGCGCGGCTCGGCGGCCAATTCGGTGGTGTGCTATGCGCTTGGCGTCACCTCGGTCAGCCCGGAAATTGGCACCATGGTGTTTGAACGCTTTGTGTCCGAGGCGCGCAATGAGCCGCCCGACATTGACGTGGATTTCGAACACGAACGCCGCGAAGAGGTGATCCAGCATATTTATCAACGCTATGGCCGGATGCGTGCCGGGCTGTGCGCCACGGTGATCCACTATCGCGGCAAGCGCGCGGTGCGCGAGGTGGGGGCTGCGATGGGGCTGTCGGAAGACACGCTGTCGGCGCTGTCGTCGCAGATCTGGGGCTTTGGCGGGCCAAAGGCGATAACCGAGGCGCGGCTGCGCGAAATCGGGCTGGACCCGACCGACCGCCGCCTGCACCAGACCCTGCGCCTGATTGACGAGGTGCAGGGCTTTCCCCGCCACCTAAGCCAGCACGTCGGCGGCTTTGTCATCACCGAAGGGCGGCTGGACGAGCTGGTGCCGATCGAAAACGCCACGATGGAGGATCGCACCGTCATCTGCTGGGACAAGGATGACATCGACACGCTGGGCATCCTCAAGGTCGATATTCTGGCGCTTGGCATGCTGTCATGCATCCGCAAGGCGTTTGATCTGGTGGACCAGCACCACCACCGCCGCTTTGATCTGGCCACCCTGCCGGCCGAGGACGCGCAGACCTATGACATGCTGTGCCGGGCTGACAGTCTGGGGGTGTTTCAGGTGGAAAGCCGGGCGCAGATGAACTTTCTGCCCCGGATGCGGCCGCGCACGTTTTATGATCTGGTCATACAGGTCGCGATCATCCGACCGGGGCCGATACAGGGCGACATGGTCCACCCGTTCCTGCGCCGCCGCAACGGGCAGGAAATCGTGCAGTTTCCGTCTGATGCGCTTGGTGCGGTGCTGGCGAAAACCCTTGGCGTGCCGCTGTTTCAGGAACAGGCGATGCAGATCGCCATCGTCGGCGCCGGCTTTTCCCCGCTCGAGGCGGACCGGTTGCGCCGCGCCCTTGCCACCTTCAAGAAGCATGGCAACGTCACCGCGCTGAAAGACCGCTTCCTGCAAGGCATGCGTGACAACGGCTATGACGATGACTTTGCCCAGCGCTGCTTTTCGCAGATCGAGGGCTTTGGCAGCTATGGCTTTCCCGAAAGCCATGCCGCCAGCTTTGCGCTGCTGGTCTATGCAAGCGCCTGGTTGAAATGCCACCACCCCGGCATCTTTGCCTGCGCGCTGTTGAACAGCCAGCCGATGGGCTTCTACGCCCCGGCGCAGATCGTGCGCGATGCGCGGATGCATGGCGTCACCGTGCTGCCGCCCAGCATCAACCACAGCCAATGGGACAACGGGATGGAGGATCACCACGGCACCCTTGCCCTGCGACTTGGCTTTCGCCAGATCAAGGGCCTGCCCGAGGATGAGGCGCGATGGGTCAGCCTTGCCCGTGGCAATGGCTATCTGTCGGTCGAAGATGTCTGGCGCAGGGCGGGGGTGACAAGTGCCACGCTGACACGTCTGGCCGAGGCCGATGCCTTCGCGCCCCTGGGCCTTGACCGTCGCGCCGCCCTCTGGGCCGCCCGCGCCTTGTCCCCCGCCGCGCCCTTGCCGCTGTTTGCGCAAGACATGGATGGCGAGGCGATCATGGAACCGCGCGTCAGCTTCCCGGCCATGACCACAGGCGAATCGGTGGTGGAAGACTATGTCGCAATGCGCCTGACACTGCGGGCGCATCCGATGGCCTTGCTGCGGCCATGGTTGACCCCTGTCGCCTGACAGCCGCCAAAGCAAATCGCCGCAGCAATTGCTGCTTGCCAAATACTCCCGCCGGAGGCTTCCACCGATGCCAGATGCGGCGCGCTCAGGCAGCAGCGCGACCGCTGGCCAGAATATCGCGCACCATCGGCAGCACGGTTTCGCCATAAAGCCGGATACACTCCATCAAGTCGCCATGCGGCTGCGGGCCGGTGGCATATTTCAGATCGAACCGCTGGATGCCCAGGGTCTGAACCGTCTTGGAGATCTTGCGCGCCACGGTTTCCGGGCTGCCAACGTAAAGCGAGCCATGCTCAACCTCGGCCAGATAGCGGTCCTTGGTGACCGGGGGCCAACCACGTTCCCGCCCCAGACGGCCGAACATCTCGCGGTAATGCGGCCACAAGCCTTCGCGCGCCGCCTCATCGGTTGCAGCCACGAAACCGGGGGAATGCACCCCGATCGGACGGGGCGGCGTGCCCATCTGCTCCACCGCGCGGTGATAAAGGTCAACATAGGGCACAAAGCGCGCCGGATCGCCGCCGATGATCGCCAGCATCAGTTGCAGGTCATGCCGCACCACACGCACCACCGACTCGGGGCTGCCGCCCACACCAACCCAGGTGGTCAGGCCCTGTGGCCCCAGCGGCGGATAAACCACCTGATTGCGCAAGGGCGCGCGGGTTTCGCCGCGCAAGGTCACTTTCTTTTCGCGCACCAGACGGGCGAACAGGTCCAGTTTTTCTTCGAACAGCTGTTCGTAATTGTTCATGTCATAGCCGAACAAGGCATAGCTTTCGCTGAACGACCCCCGACCCAAGATCGCCTCGGCCCGGCCGCTTGACAACGCGTTCAGGGTGGAAAACCGCTGGAACGCCCGCACCGGATCATCCGACGACAGCACGGTAACGGCGGTGCCCAGACGGATGCGGCTGGTCCGTCCTGCGATGGTGGCCAGCACGATCTCGGGCGCGGAAATGGCAAAATCATCGCGATGGTGTTCGCCCAGACCAATGAAGTCGATACCGGTCTGGTCGGCCAGAACCGCCTGATCGACCACATCGCGCAATACCTGATCCATCGGCAACAGCCGCCCGTCGGCCCTGCGGTTCACGTCGCCAAAGGTGTCAAGCCCCAAGGAAATATCGTTCATGCCGGCCTCCTGTTCACCCGATGAACATAGGCCAGCCCGCCCCTTGCAAAAAGGCACACTGCTGCACCACCACTGTGCGCGGTTACGACAGGTCGCGCAGCTCCAGCTGCCCGCCGGGGCCGTGCCGCACCTCGAACCGCGGCAGCTTGCGCACCAGATCCGACAGCTTGGCCGCGCCATAGGTGCGGGTGTCAAAATCCGGATTGGCTTGGGTGATGAACTGCCCCAGCGGCCCCAGCGTATACCATTCGCCATCCGGGTCGATCGCGCGCATCGCCGCCACGATCAGCGGAATGGCCTTGGTCGGCGCATCTTTCGTGGTGGCAGAGGTCCGGGGTGCAGGTGGCTCATCGGTGGTTTCGGTGCGCGTTGTCGGTGTGCGTGGCGCCTCATCCGTCGGGGCCCCAAGGTTTTCGACATAGATGAACCGCTTGCAGGCCATGCGAAACGCTTCGGGCGTTTTCTTCTCGCCAATGCCATAGACATCCAGCCCCTGTTCGCGGATGCGGGCGGCAAGCCGGGTGAAATCGCTGTCCGAAGACACCAGCACAAAGCCGTCAAACAGGCCCGAGTGCAGGAAATCCATCGCCGCGATCACCAGACCGATGTCGCTGGCGTTCTTGCCCTTGGTGTTGGAAAACTGCTGATCCGCCACCAACCCCAGCGCCGCCACCTTCTTGGCCCAACCAGCCAGCCGCTGCGCCGACCAGTCGCCATAGATCCGGCGCACCGACGCCTCGCCCAAGGCGGCAATTTCTTCGAAGATCGCCTCGGCATAGCCGGCAGGCACATTATCGGCGTCGATCAGAACGCAAAGGCGGGGGGTGCGGGTGTCGGCCATCGGGGGTCTCCTTCAGGGCTTTGTCGCATCTTGGCGGGGCCAAGGAAAGGGTGATCAGCCCAGGAAAAACCGATCATGCCCCCGCCAATAGGCCATAAGATCGGCCGCCGTGCCGGTTGGCAGGCCCAGGCGCTGCATCATGCACAGGTCCACGCCGACAAGGCCTGCCATGCGCCAGCAATCCTGCGCGCTGCGGGTGGCCGCGGGGCTGGCCAGCATGTGTTCGACCGTGCCCGCCGCCATCGCCAAAACATGAATGATCTGCAGTGCCGCAGCGTCTGGCCAGCGCATCACCAGAAGACGCACAAGCGCGCGCAGGTCCTGCTCGTCGGAAAGCAGGACACGCACGGCGGCCTCAATCATCTCCTCGTCACTCACACACCCCGACATGTGCCTGTTCTGGCAAGTCAGCCTGTCTGCGTCATCTTAAAACCGTGCGAAAGACGCGGAAAGTCAGATCAACTTCACCTGCATGCCGACTTTTGCCAGCGGATACAACTCGGCGATGTGTTCGTTATAGAGGCCCACACAACCATCCGATGATTTGCGGCCGATCTTGCGGGTGTCATGCGTGCCATGCACCCGGTAATATTGCCACGACAGATACAGCGCGTGGGTGCCAAGCGGGTTGGTGGGGCCGGCGGGAATCACCTCGGGCAGCGAGGGGTCACGTTCGCGCATCGAGGGCGTCGGGCGCCAGGTCGGGCCTTCGACCTTGCGGATCACCTCGGTCATGCCACGCCGGGTCAGGTCTTCGGACAAGGGCACCGACGACGGCCACATCCGGTAATCGCTGCCATCGGCCGACCAGAAATGCACGGCGCGCGAGATGGTGTCGGCCAGGATCACGCCTTGCCCCAACTGGTCGAAATGATCCTGCCACGCCTGCATCCGGAAGCTGGAGACGTTGTTGCGGGCGCCGCCTTCGGTGGTCTGGGCCCGCAAGAGCGACGGGGCGGCGAGGGCGGCCGCAAAGGCGCCAGTCCCGGCCAGAAAGCCGCGGCGGGGGAGATGGGTCATGGGGGTTCCTTTTTCTTGACTGCTTGGGGGTCAAGGTCGCGGAAAGGCCGGCGGATCGCAACTCACGATGGGGGGTGGGGGAGTCACGATTTGGTGAGGGCGGGGGAGAGGGTTGTCCCACTGTGGGACAGGATTTGAGTTGTTTGTTTTCAAGGGGTTAGGGGTGTGGAGTTAAGGGTTTGTTAAGCTTTGTGGAGTTATTAAGTTAGTCTTATAAAATTACCTCTTGGCAGCTAAACCATTCCTAGTTTATTCTTATTTATTTGAGCTATCTTATTTGACGAACGCAGATAGAACATAAAGTATGGATTGGTAATTTCAAGCTTGTCATCATCCCATTCCCAGACTGGAGACTCCCGATTTATATCGTGCGCGATCCCATCCATCTGCTTCAAAGCAAGTTGCACGCTTGATCCTGCAGGAGTTTCAGTTGCACAGATTGATCTGATTCGACTCATTATCTCATCATAGTCAAATGTGAGTCTAGGCGGGTTTTTAACAAGAGCGAGCAAAACGGCTCGATAGACATCCCCACTTGAACCATCGTTAAAGTTGAATTCTTTCCTCTGTGTTCCTCGCTCCTTTGCTCCAGTATGCAGCTTTTCAGCAGTTCTTGAGTAGTCCGTTTGCAGAGTCGTTCTTTCAATTGCAGCCCTTAATTCAGATACTGAAACCTCCGTTCTGGACTCTAAGTTTTGTTTGGATCTGATCTTTTTCTCTAAACACAGATTCAAGCACAAAGATTGCATGAGCTGCGGTGAGCCAAGTGCTTCAGTTGCAAGTTGTCGTATAATTGACGGAGCTATATCCACACCCAAAGCGCCAAATCCCGCCGTCGCTATGACTTCTAGCTCTTGAACCGTCCAATAGTTGAAGAGAACTGAGACAATGCGACCGGTAAGCTCATCATTTGCCCTCACCATATCGTCTGATTTGTGTGGCACTGATGCAATGCAGATACGAACACCACGCTCTGAAATCGCTTTGATTGATTTAGCGATATCAATCTGCGCATCCTTTGAAATGTAATGGAAGTCATCTAAGAATACTACAAAGCTGCTTCCACTAAGCTCCTTGACCACGGCCTCAAAGAACTCAACGCCATACTTTTCAGATACTTGGTTTGTAATCTCTACGCCGGCATTTACTTCTCCCTCCACTTGAGCTTTCGCTAAAATTACTCCAACTTCCCCACTTAGTTTCATCGCAGTATCGCCTTTTAGAACTCGACTTTTTATTCTGTCGATTTCCTCGGGTCCACCGATCCATCGCATTACTGCCTGCCATAGTTCGTTCGCTGATCGCAATGACTGGCCAGAAACTGGAATAATTCGATCTGAAGTAATGCAAGTATCAATAAGTGCCGTCTTTCCAGTTTTTGATGGACCAGACACGGAAATCACCATTTTTGGCATCTCTAAGCCGGCTGCCAGCTTCTCTTCATTCTTCTCTGTAGGGCGCGTTACGTAAGTATGCGTTGGAGTGCCATTTGGGACAAACACATCATAAACAAAGTCTGCCATGTTCAGAACTCCAGCTTTCTCGGGTCAAAATTTGGATCATGTGGATAATAGCTGTCTCCCCCCCTCAATACACCACCACCGACCGAATGCTCTCGCCCGACCGCATCAACTCGAACCCCTTGTTGATCTCGTCCAGCGACAAAATATGGGTGATCATCGGGTCGATTTCGATCTTGCCGTTCATGTACCAGTCGACGATGCCCGGCACGTCGGTGCGGCCCCTTGCGCCGCCAAAGGCGGTGCCTTTCCAGATGCGGCCTGTCACCAGTTGGAACGGGCGGGTCTGGATTTCGGCGCCGGAGGGGGCGACGCCGATGACGACCGACACCCCCCAACCGCGGTGGGTGCATTCCAACGCGTCGCGCATCACCTGCACGTTGCCGGTGCAGTCAAACGAGTAATCCGCGCCGCCGATCTGGTCGAACGGGGTTTTGGTCAGGTTGACAAGGTGCGGGACGATGGGGCCGTCAATCTCTCGCGGGTTGACGAAATGGGTCATGCCAAAGCGTTCGCCCCATTCGCGCTTGTCGTTGTTGATGTCGACCCCGATGATCATGTCGGCCCCGGCAAGGCGCAGGCCCTGGATCACGTTCAGCCCGATACCGCCCAGGCCAAAGACCACGGCCTTGGCCCCGATTTCCACCTTGGCGGTGTTGATCACGGCACCGATGCCGGTGGTGACGCCGCAGCCGATATAGCAGATCTTGTCGAAAGGCGCGTCGTCGCGGACCTTTGCCAGCGCGATTTCCGGCACGACGGTGTGGTTGGCGAAGGTGGAACAGCCCATGTAGTGATAGATCGGCGTGCCATCGAGCATGGAAAACCGGGTGGTGCCGTCGGGCAGCAGGCCTTGGCCTTGGGTCGCGCGGATCGCGGTGCAGAGGTTGGTTTTCTGGCTGAGGCAGGACGGGCACTGGCGGCATTCGGGGGTATAGAGCGGGATGACGTGGTCGCCGGGTTTCAGGCTTTTGACACCGGGGCCAACGGCGATGACGATGCCCGCGCCCTCATGCCCCAGGATGGCGGGGAACAGGCCTTCGGGGTCGGCCCCCGACAGGGTGAATTCATCGGTGTGGCAGATGCCGGTGGCCTTGATCTCGACCAGAACCTCACCTTCTTTGGGGTCGGCCAGATTGACCTCCATCACGGTAAGGGGCTGGCCTGCGGCAAGGGCGACGGCGGCACGGGTGCGCATGGGGGATACTCCTGAAGTTTGGCTGCATGCTGAAGGACATCGGCAGGCATGGCAAGCGGGCGGTTGTCTGGTAGGATGGCGTGACGCAAGGCGGAAGGGTGTTGGCGATGACGCGAGGGAGTGTGGCGGTTCTGGTGGGTCTGGTTCTGGCGGGCTGTCAGCCTGCGGGTCTGCCCAAGGTTCTGGCCGGCCCCGATCTGGCAAGTTGCGGGGCGGACGGGTTGCAGGGTCTGGTCGGCCAGCCCGCGGCGGTGTTGCAAGGCATGACGTTCCGGCAAGACACCCGGATCTTGCGCCCCGGCATGGCGGTGACGATGGATTATCGCCCCGACCGGCTGAACATCGACATTGATGCGGCAGACCGGATTGTGCGGGTTCATTGCACCTGAGGCCGTTTGACAGAAAAGCCCCCGGTGCTGCCGGGGGCTTTGGCGGTGCCGGGGTGCAGGCTTACATGCGGTAGTTGGAGTGGCAATCCTTGCAGGCCCCGCCAAGGCCCGCCATGCCGGCCTTGAGGCCATCAAGCGACGAGGTGTCCAGCGCCGTCGCCGCGGCGTTCAGGGCGTTGGCCTTGACCTCGAAATCATCCAGCATCATCCACAGTTCCGGGCGGGCCTCGGACACCGGGTCGGTCGCCTCGGGTTCAAACTTTTCCAGGATCTGGGTCGAGGCGGTGATCAGGCCATCCTTGGCGGTCTGGGCGGCGGCGGCATCAAAGGCCACCTTGCCCGCCATCATTTCGTTCAGCGTCTTGGTGTTCTGGCCGATGGTGGACATCAGGTCCATGCGGGCCTTCACGGTCGGGTCTTGCACCCCCTCTTTCGCCACGGCAGCGCCGGCGACAAGGATCAGTCCGGTGATCAGGCTTTTGGTAATGATGTTCATGCTGTCAGGCTCCTGGCTGGGAAATCTGGGTCGAGTATAGGGGCGACAATCGGTTCCGTCAGTGTTGTTGTGACATGGCCCCGCGACCTCACACGAATGTCATCGGCGGGGCGAAGGGCAGTGGCCTGTGCAATCCGGTTGCGGTAAATGGGAACATTAGGCGAACATAAAGGGATTCGGCATGGCCCTGCGGCGGATACTGTCCTTGTGGTTTCCCCGGCTGGCGGTAGAGCGGGTGCTGCGCCAGCGGCGGGATGCACTAAGCCTGCCATTTGCCGTGGTGGGGGAACGCGGCAACCGGCAGGTGCTGATCTCGCTGTCGCCCGAGGCCGAGGCGGCCGGCCTGCGGCAGGACCAGCCGTTGCGCGATGCCACCGCGATGTGCCCGGGACTGGTGACCGTGCCGGAAAACCGCGCGGCGGATGAGGCGTTCTTGCGCAGCCTGTGCCGTTGGGCAGGCAAGTTCACCCCTTGGGTCGCGCCCGAGCCACCCGATGCCATGGTGCTGGACCTGACCGGATGCGCGCATCTGTTTGGCGGCGAAGACGGGCTGTTGGCGCAGATCGAGGCCGATTGCACCGATCTGGGCCTGACGCCGCGCGCAGGTCTGGCAGAAACGCGCGGCGCGGCCTGGGCCCTGGCGCGGTTCGCGGGCATGACCATGGCAAATGCGCGCAACGGCGATGCGATCCAGCAAGAGGCCCGCGCCACCCGGTCACGCGCGGCGGTTCGGTCCAACGGCGGGGGGCGGCGCGATGGGGACACGGCATCCCAGCGGCAGAGTGGCGGCGCAGCCACGGCGGCACCGGGGCATCTGCGCGCGGCGCTGGGGCCTTTGCCGCTGGCCGCGCTGCGCCTGCCCGCGGATGTGGTGGAAGGCCTGGGCCGGCTGGGCCTGCGGCGGGTGGACGAGGTGATGGCCCTGCCCCGTGCCGGCCTGACCCGGCGCTTTGGCCCGGTGCTGCTGCGGCGGCTGGATCAGGCGTTGGGGCTGGAACCCGAGCCGGTGAACCCCGGCGCGGCCCCGCCGCATTTTGCGGTGAGGCTGAGTTTTCCCGACCCCATCGGCCTGCGCGACGATGTGGTCGCCGGGATGGACAGGCTGCTGGCACCGCTGTGCGACAAGCTGCGGCTGGCGGGCATGGGCTGTCGCCGGGCACGGCTGGAGGCCTGGCGCAGCGATGGCGGGTTTTCGGCCATCGAGGTGACGCTGGCGCGCGCCGCCGCCGACCCCGACCGTCTGCGCCCGCTTTTGGTGCTGAAACTGGATCAGATCGAGGCGGGTTTTGGCATTGACCGGCTGCGGCTGGTGGCGGCGCAGGTGGAAACCATGCCAAGCCAGCAAAGCCGGGGCGCGGTGCTGGCCGCGCCGGGGGGCGCATCGCAGGGTGATGCGGCGGCGGCGGTGCTTGATCTGGTGGGCAAGCTGGGCGCACGGCTGGGGACCGAGGCAGTCACCCGCCTGCACCCCGCCGACAGCCATATTCCGGGCAAGACCGCGACCGTCCTTGCCGCCGCATGGTCAGACCCCGCCCCCGCGCCCTGGCCCACCCCGCCCGGACCACGGCCGATCGTGATGATGCGCCCCGAATGGGTAGAGATGGCGGATGGCGGGGCCACGCCCGGGGCCACGCCCGGGGCCAGCTTCCGCTGGCGCGGTCGCAACCTGTCGCTGCGGGTGGCGATCGGGCCGGAACGGTTGCTGCCGGAATGGTGGCTGGACGACCCCGACTGGCGCAATGGTGCGCGCGACTATTGGCGGGTGGAAACCGAGGCGGGTGAGCGGTTGTGGCTGTTTTACGCCCATGGTGCCGACCTGTCGCCGGGATGGTTTTGCCATGGGGTGTTTGACTAGGGTCTGTTGACGTTCATTTCAATCTTATGACGGTGGCGGTAAGGGCGA
>DYMU01000001.1 GCA_020721445.1 Gemmobacter nectariphilus | reverse complement strand
GGCCAAGGTCAGCGAACACGGCAAGGGCCGCGCCATCGACATTGCAGGTTTTACCTTTTCCAACGGAAAATCGGTGTTGGTGGCCCGAAATTTCGACAAGCCCATGCGCAAGGCCCACAAGGCCGCCTGCGGGATTTTTGGCACCACACTGGGGCCGGGGTCGGATGGCATGCACGAAGACCATTTGCATTTCGACACCGCGAAACACCGAAGCGGGTCTTACTGCCGCTAGGCCTTCAGTCGAAGCGGGGGGCAGGGCCAAGCGGCAGCGGGCCAAGGCGCATCTGGCCCTTGGCAAAGACCAGTGGCATCGCCAGCACATTGGGGTCACCCGAACCTGACGCATAGGCCTCCATCATGCCAAGGGCGGTGGGGGCCACTTCGGGTTTGATCAGGCCGGTCGTGGTGGCAAAGGTCACCAGATGGCGCCAGCCGGTCACGCGAATGTCGATGCGGCCTTCGGGAACCCCGGCAACCAAGGTCACATCGCCGCTGGCAAGCACGCTCAGATCGCCCCAGGTCACCGACATCTCGCGCAGCAGCAGCGCGCTTGGCCGCGGCCGGGTTTCAGCGGCAAAGCGGTCCAGCGGCGCGGTCAGGCTGATCACGGCATCCAGTTTTGCGGCCTCGATCACGGCAGGCAGGTCTGGCAGCAGCGCCACAAGGGCCGCGTCGGGGGCCACGTTCGCCGCATCCAGCCCGACCGTGTAGGCATCCCTGGTGGTCGGGTCGGCGTTCAGGGCAAAGCGCAGGTCTTGCGCCGCCACCGCCCAGCCAAGGCTGGAGCGTGCCGCAAGGCCGCTGCCCGCCAGCGTGATCTGTTGCAGTGCAAGCGCCGGACCGGGGCTGACCACAACGCTGGCCTGCAACGGGTCCGACAGCAGGCTGATGTCTTGCAGCGGCGTTGTCAGGCGCTGCTCGGGGGCGAAGTCGGCAATCACATGCCACGGCTTGTAACTGAGCGAGGCCACCTGAACAAAGGGCGACTGCCACGCCAGACTGCTGCGCGCATCGGCCACGTGCGGTTCGGTCACGGTCAGGCCAAAGCGGCCGGGAAAGCCTGCCACCGAATGGCCCGCCTCGGTGATCTGCACGCCATTGGCCGGTGCCTGCGACAGAACCGCGGCAAAGCCACGCTCGACCGCGGTCTTGCCCATCAGCCAATAGCCCGACCACAATGCCGTTATCAGAGCGGCAATCCCCAGAAATCTGCGCATCATCGGGCCTTTGCTTTTGACTTGTCCTGTTGTGTAAAGACAGCATCAGACAAGGGCCAGTCACGTGATCGACAGTTTGTGACTCTGGCGCCGCAGGTCACGGGGCTGGACCGTTGATGTTGCGGTCGCCGAACGGTTGCCAGACCATCTGAATGCCAGGCCAGGCTGGCCTTGCCGACGGGCTGGCGATCACGGCGGGGCCCTGCGTGGCGTCGCTGCCTGCCGTGTGCGGCCGTACGCAGGCTAACTGGCCCGTGCGCATGGAAAATTGCTTTGGCAGTCGCGGGTTCGTCGCGTATCGTGACAGCGATCAAGAACAGTGGGGCAGGCAGCGCCTGATGGAACAGACAAGGGCCGAGGCGAAAGCCGACGCGCGCAGGGTGGCACGAGCGCGCAAGACAGCGACCTTCACGCAGCCTATTCAGCAGATCGTGACCATGCTGGTGATTGCCGGGCTGGTGGTGGCAGGGGCATGGTTGATCCATGGCCCCCTGTTGGGTGTGTTCCGGTCAAACCTGTGGTTGAACGGCTTTATCGCCGTTGTGTTTCTGCTGGGCGTGATCACCTGTTTCTGGCAGGTGCTGATCCTGATCAATTCGGTGACATGGATCGAACGCTTTGTCCGGGGGGCCGGTGGGTCCACGTTGCGGCCGCCCCGGCTTTTGGCCCCCCTTGCATCGCTGTTGCGGGCGCGCGGGGCGCAGATGCAGATTTCGGCGTCGTCCTCGCGCTCGATCCTCGACTCGGTTGCCACCCGGATCGACGAGGCGCGCGATATCACGCGTTATCTGACCAACCTGCTGATCTTCCTTGGTCTTTTGGGCACGTTCTATGGCCTTGCCACATCGGTGCCGGCGATGGTGGAAACCATCCGCTCGCTGTCGCCGCAACAGGGCGAAAGCGGTTCTGACGTGTTTGCCAAGCTGATGGGCGGGCTGGAGGCGCAGCTTGGCGGCATGGGCACCGCGTTTTCGTCGTCGCTTCTGGGTCTGGCAGGGTCTTTGGTGGTGGGGCTGCTGGAGCTGTTTGCCGGCCATGGCCAGAACCGCTTTTACCGGGAACTTGAAGAATGGTTGTCGTCGATCACCCGCCTGGGCTTTTCCAGCGGTGATGCAGAGGGTGAAGGCGAAAGCAGTTTGGTTGCGCAGGTGCTGGACCAGATGGTGCAGCAGATGGAAACACTGGAAGGCCTTTATGCCCAGTCCGAGGTTACCCGCGGCAATGTCGATGCACGGATCGGCCAGCTTGCGGATGCCGTCGGCGCGCTGACGCAGCGGATGGAGGCCGAAGCCGGACAGGCTGCCTCGCTTGCCCGGATCGCCGAGGGACAGGAGCGGCTGATTGCAGCGCTTGTCGGGGCCGAAGGCGGCAGCCAGCCGGATGCCGAAAGCCGGATGCGCCTGCGGTCGATCGACGTGCAGCTTTTGCGCATCCTGGAAGAAATCTCGGCCGGGCGGCAGGAAAGCGTGGCCGACCTGCGTGGCGAAATCTCGGCGCTGACAGCCGCAGTGCGACAGTTGTCGCGCACCGGCGTGGGGCGCTAGACCATGCGCCTGTCCCGCCGCCGCGATTCGTCGATCATCTGGCCGGGGTTTGTCGATGCGGTCACCACGCTGTTGATGGTGCTGATGTTCGTGCTGACCATCTTTACCGTGGTACAATCAGTGTTGCAGGAAACCATTTCCACCCAGGATGGCGAGCTTGACTCGCTGACCGAGCAGGTCGCAGCGCTTGCCGATGCCCTTGGTCTGGAACGCGCCAAGGTGGGTGAATTGCAGGCCGAGGTCGGCAGCTTGCGCGCCGGTCTGGCCGCATCCGAAGGCGAAGCCGCGCGGCAGGCTGCCCTTGTGCGCGGCTTGACCGGCCAGTTGGCGCAGGCCGAGGCCCGCGTCACATCGTTCGAGGCGCAGGTGGCCACCCTGCTGGCCGAACGTGATGCCGCGCGGGGGCAGGTGGCCGATCTGACCGCCAGCACCGCCGAGTTGGAAGCCGCCCGTGCGGCGGTGGTGTCAGAGCGCGACACCCTGCAACTGGCGCTTGCACGGGCACGGGACGAGATCGACCAGGCCAGCGAAACCGCCCGGCTTGCCGCCGCCCGCCGCGAGGCGCTTGAGGCGCTGCTGGCAGAGTTGCGCAGCAAGAATGCCGCTGATGTGGCGGCACTGGACCAGACCAAAGCCGCGTTAAGCGAAGCCGAGGCCGAGCGTCTGGTCGATGCGGCGGCGTTGGAAGCCTTGCGCGCCAAACTGGCAGGGTCCGATGACGCGCTTGCCGCCATGACCCTGGCGCTGGAAGAACAACGCAAGCGCGCCGAAGACATGCTGCTGCTGTTGGCCGCCGCCCAGACCCAGGCCGCACAGGCCGCGCAGGCGGGCGACAGCCGCGCCGCCGCCCTTGCGGCCGCACAGCAGGCTTTGACCGCCGAACAGGCCAAGTCGATCGAGGCGGCACAGCGTGTGGCGTTGCTGAACGAGCAGATCACGGCGCTGCGGGCGCAATTGGGCGGGCTTCAGGCCGTGCTGAACGAAGCGCAGCAAAAGGATGCCACCGCCAAGGTGCAGCTTGAAGCGCTTGGCAGCCAATTGAACGCAGCCCTTGCGCAGGTCGCCGCCGAACAGAAGCGCCGGGCTGAATTGGAAGAGGCCGAGCGCAAGCGGCTGGAGGCCGAGAACCAGAACCTTGCAAAGTTCCGGTCGGATTTCTTTGGCCAACTCAGCCAGCTTCTGGCCGACCGCGAAGGCGTGCGGGTGGTGGGCGACCGGTTCGTGTTCTCCAGCGAGGTGCTGTTTCAGCCCGGCTCGGCCGATCTGTCCGCCGAAGGCCGGACCCAGATTGCCGGCGTGGTGGACATCCTTAACGATGTGCGGGCGCAGATCCCCCAAGGCATTGACTGGATCCTGCGCGTCGATGGCCATACTGACAATGTGCCATTGTTGGGGGGTGCAGACTTTGCCGACAACTGGGAACTGTCGCAGGCCCGCGCGCTGTCGGTGGTGCGCTTCTTGCAAGAGGACCTGGGCTTTCCGCCTGAACGCCTTGCCGCCACCGGCTTTGGCGAGTACCGGCCCGTGGTGGCGGGATCGGACGAGACGGCGCGTCAGCAAAACCGCCGGATCGAATTGAAACTGACCGAGCGATAGGGGGCGCTGCCCCCGCCGCGCAAAATGCGCGGCCCCCCCGGGGTATTTGGGCCAAGAGGAAACCCTGACTCACCGGTGCTGATGGGGTCACGCGCAGATTGGCGGGGGCGGGTGTCGGGCATGCCGTTGCGCGAAGGGTGAGCCGCGGGATCGCAGGTGAAAAGGCCCCCGCTTGCGCAGGGGCCAATGTCGGTATCTGTCAGATCCGGTTCATTCCGCCGTCAGCAGCGGTGGCTTTTGTCCGGTGAGGCGCGGCTTTTGCGGCTCATCGATCAGCAGGACGATCGCATCGTCCTTGACCGCGACCCGTACCACGCCGCCCTTGACAAGCTTGCCAAACAGCAACTCTTCCGCCAGTGGCTTTTTGATGTGTTCCTGTATCACCCGGCCCAGGGGGCGTGCGCCCATCTTGTCATCATAGCCCTTGTCGCCCAGCCAGATCGCTGCCTCGGGCGTCAGTTCGATGTGAACGCCGCGGTCCAGCAATTGGCCTTCGAGTTGCAGCACGAACTTTTCGACCACCTGCAGGATGACCTCTTTGCCCAGTGGCGCGAAGGAGATCACCGCATCCAGACGGTTGCGGAATTCGGGCGTGAAGATCCGCTCGATCGCGGCGGTGTCTTCGCCGGTCCGCTTGTCACGGCCAAAGCCGATGGCCGATTTCTGCATGTCGGCGGCCCCGGCGTTCGAGGTCATGATCAGGATCACATTGCGGAAATCGACGGAGCGACCGTTATGATCGGTCAGCTTGCCGTGATCCATCACCTGCAACAGGATGTTATAGACATCCGGGTGCGCCTTTTCGATTTCGTCCAAGAGCAGCACGCAATGCGGGTGCTGGTCGATGCCGTCAGTCAGCATGCCGCCCTGATCAAAGCCGACATAGCCGGGTGGGGCACCGATCAGACGCGATACTGCGTGCTTTTCCATATATTCCGACATGTCAAAGCGCAGCAGTTCAACGCCCAGCGACGAGGCCAATTGCTTGGCGACCTCGGTCTTGCCCACGCCGGTTGGCCCGGCAAACAGATAGTTGCCAATCGGCTTTTCAGGCTCACGCAGGCCGGCACGGGCCAGTTTGATGGCGCTGCACAGGGCTTGCACCGCCTTGTCTTGGCCAAACACCACGCGCTTGAGTGTCTTTTCCAGGTCGCGCAGGGTTTCTGCGTCGTCTTTCGAGACATTCTTGGGCGGGATGCGTGCGATTTTCGCCACCACCGCTTCGATTTCCTTTGTGCCGATCACCTTGCGGCGCTTGGCGTCCGACAGCAGGTGCTGTGCCGCCCCGGCCTCGTCAATCACGTCAATCGCCGAGTCGGGCAATTTGCGGTCATTGATGTAGCGGCTGGCCAGTTCGACCGCCGATTTGATCGCATCGGCGGTATAGCGCAGGTCGTGGTGTTCCTCGAAGTGCGGCTTCAGACCCATCAGGATCTTGATCGCATCGGGAACCGACGGTTCATTCACGTCAATCTTCTGGAACCGGCGCGACAGGGCGCGGTCCTTTTCAAAATGCTGACGGAATTCCTTGTAGGTGGTCGACCCCATGCAGCGCAGTTTGCCACCCTGCAACGCCGGTTTCAGCAGGTTGGATGCATCCATCGCGCCGCCACTGGTGGCACCGGCACCGATCACCGTGTGAATCTCGTCGATGAAAAGGATCGCGTCGGGGTGATCCTCCATCTCTTTCACAACGGCTTTCAGACGCTCTTCAAAGTCGCCGCGATAGCGGGTGCCGGCCAGCAAAGCGCCCATGTCGAGCGAAAAGATCGTTGCATGGGCCAGAACTTCCGGCACTTCCTTGTTGATGATCTTCCACGCCAGACCTTCGGCGATCGCCGTCTTGCCCACGCCCGGATCGCCCACCAGCAGAGGGTTGTTCTTGCGGCGGCGGCACAGCACCTGAATGCAACGCTCCACCTCGGCCTCACGCCCGATCAGCGGGTCAACATCGCCCTTCAGGGCCTTGACGTTCAGATCGACGCAATACTTGGACAGCGCCGATTCCTTGGCATCCCCGGCTTCGGCCTTTGGCGTTTCATGATGTTCTTCGGCGCCCTGAACCGGGCGGCTTTCGCCATAGGACGGGTCTTTGGCCACGCCATGCGCGATGAAGTTCACCGCATCATAGCGGGTCATGTCCTGTTCTTGCAGGAAATAGGCAGCGTTGCTTTCGCGTTCGGCAAAGATCGCGACCAGCACATTCGCGCCGGTCACTTCGTTGCGGCCCGACGATTGCACGTGGATCGCCGCGCGCTGGATCACACGCTGGAAGGCCGCGGTGGGAACCGCCTCGGACCCTTCGACATCGGTCACCAATGTGGAAAGATCATCGTCGATGAAATCCAGCAGCGTCTTGCGCAGGTCATCCAGATTGACCGAGCACGCCTTCATCACGCGGGCGGCGTCGGGTTCGTCGATCAGGGCCAGCAGAAGATGCTCCAGCGTGGCGAGTTCATGGCGACGGGCATTGGCCAGGGCCAAGGCACCGTGGATGGCTTGCTCGAGTGTGGTTGAAAACGAAGGCACTTGCTGCGTGCTCCTGTTACTCGGGGTGGACCGGGCGTCAGCAACCCGCACCCACCGTTGCCTCATATTCTTAAAGTTCGGTTTTATTTTCCGCACTTCAAGCAGAATTATCGTTCCGCGACCTTAAACACTGAAACTCACATCAAAAGTGATCGGCGCTTGGGCAGAGCCGGTCAGAACCGGTCTTTGCGCCTGCGGATCTCGGCAAAAGTCGCCGCATCGCTGGCGTCTGTCATTCCCAGTGTGGCCTTGATCTGCGGCAGACCTGCGCGCAGGAACGGGTTGGTTGCCAGTTCTTCGGACAAGCTCGACGGCACGGTCGGGCGACCCGCCTTGCGCCTCGCCTCAACTTCCGCTGATTGCAACATAAGCGCGGAATTGTCGGGTTCAAGAGACAGGGCGAAACGGATGTTTGACGCCGTGTATTCATGGCCCGAATAGACCTGCGTGTCTGCTGGCAAGGCCGCCAGTTTTGACAGGCTGGCCCACATCATTTCGGGTGTGCCCTCGAACAATCGCCCGCAGCCGGCGGCCATCAGGCTGTCGCCGGTGAAGACCAGACCCGACGCCGGGAAATGATACGCGATGTGGCCGATGGTGTGGCCCGGCACGTCGATCACGCGGGCAACCTCGGCCCCGATCGCAACCGTGTCTCCCTCGGTCAGCGCAAGGTCGAGAGGGGGCAGACGGTGCGCATCGGCCAGCGCGCCGCAGACCCGCGCGCCGGTGGCGGCCCGCACTGCGCCGACGCCGGCTATATGGTCGTCGTGGTGATGGGTGATCAGGATATCGTCCAGCCTCCAGCCGCGCGCTGTCAGTTCGGCAAGGATCGGGACCGCGTCAGGCACATCCACCACAGCGGTGGCCCCGGTCGTGGCGTCGTGGATCAGATAGGCGTAATTGTCGGTCCGGCAGGGGATCGTCACAAGGTCAAGTGGCATGGTTTTCCCCCGGAATCCATCTATGGTAGGACACAGCATGACCCGGAAAAAGGTTTGTCCGCAATGCACCTTGATGTGCTTGATCTGCGCAACTTCTATTACCGCACCCAGCTTGGCCGTGTGGCCCAACGCGCAATCCGTGAGCAGATGGTCGCATTCTGGCCTCCGGCTGCCGGGCAAACTGTCGCAGGCTTTGGCTTTGCGGCCCCCTTGCTGCGGCCGTATCTGGAGCGGTCGCGCCGGGTGATTGCCCTGATGCCCGGCCCGCAAGGGGTGATGCCGTGGCCCGCCGCGATGAAGAATGTCAGCGTCCTGAGCGAGGAAACTGCCTGGCCGCTGCCCACCGGGCTGGTGGATCGGCTGGTGCTGATGCACGGGCTGGAAACCTCGGAGCACCCGACGGCGGTTTTGGAAGAGGCGCACCGCGTGCTTGGCCCCGGCGGGCGGGCGCTGTTCATCGTTCCAAACCGGTCGGGCCTGTGGTCCCGCCGCGATGGCACGCCGTTCGGATTTGGCCATCCTTACAGCGTCAGCCAGCTGGAAGCCCAATTGAAACGCCACGATTTTACCCCGGAACGCGCGGTTGCGGCACTTTTTGCGCCGCCGTCCACCGCGGGCTTCTGGCTGCGCACCGCCGATTTCTGGGAAGGCATCGGCAAGCGGGCCCCATGGCTGGTGGGCGGCGTGCTGATGGTCGAGGCCTCCAAGCAGGTCTATGCCCCAACCCGGGGTGGCCTTGCAGCCGCCGTCCGGCGCCCGCTTCGGGTGTTGGAAGGGGTTGGGCAGCCGGTGCCAACCCCGCTTGAATGATCACAAAACAGGCAGGCGATTCCTCAAGAACTGCATAAAAACGTTACGTTCCCGCTTCACAGAGTGGCAAACCGGTGCAGGCGGCGCTAACAGCCTGCGAAAGGCGACTTGAACGTTCACGAATAGGCGACCAACCCGGTTGCGGGGTGCGCATAGCTCTGCTAGAGACGCCCGAAATCAAGACGCATATCTGCGTATGCGCCATTGGCGGCCTCTGACCTTCGCAATGAAGGGATGAGCCAAGACAACGGAAGGGATGACGTGTCCGAACCAGCTTCGATCTCCTCCGGCATCGCCGCGCGTTACGCCACTGCTCTGTTCGAGCTGGCAAAGGAAACATCGGCCCTTGCGGCCCTTGAGGCCGATACCGACGCGCTGACTGCCGCTCTGTCCACCAGCGCAGATTTCGGGACCTTGATTTCGTCGCCCGTGATCAGCCGCGACGATCAGGCCGCCGCAATGGCGGCGATTGCCGCCAAGATGGGCCTGTCGGCGCTGACGGCCAACACCTTGCAACTGATGGCATCCAAGCGCCGCCTGTTCGTGTTGCCCTACCTGCTGACCAGTCTTTCCGCCCGCATCGCCGCCGAAAAGGGCGAGATGACAGCCGAAGTGGTCTCGGCCACCGCGCTGACCGCCGCACAGGCGAAAACGCTTGCCGCAACGCTGCAGGCGCGTGTCGGCAAGACCGTGAAATTGAAAACCACCGTCGATGAAAGTCTTATCGGCGGCCTTGTCGTCAAGCTCGGCTCGACCATGATAGACACCTCGGTCAAGGCAAAGCTTGCGGCTCTCCAGAATGCAATGAAAGAGGTTGGGTGATGGGAATTCAGGCTGCTGAGATCTCTGCGATCCTGAAAGAGCAGATCAAGAACTTTGGCCAGGACGCCGAGGTGACAGAAGTTGGCCGCGTGCTGAGTGTGGGCGACGGTATCGCCCGCGTTCACGGGCTGGACAACGTTCAGGCCGGTGAGATGGTTGAATTTCCCGGCGGCATCCGCGGGATGGCGCTGAACCTTGAAGTCGACAACGTCGGCGTGGTGATCTTCGGCTCGGACCAGGACATCAAGGAAGGTGACGTCGTCAAGCGCACCAAGGCCATCGTGGACGTGCCGGCTGGCAACGCCCTGCTGGGCCGCGTTGTCGATGGCCTTGGCAACCCGATCGACGGCAAGGGCGCGATCGCCACGACCGAACGCCGCGTGGCTGACGTCAAGGCCCCGGGCATCATCCCGCGTCAGTCGGTGCATGAACCGATGGCGACCGGCCTGAAGGCCGTTGACGCCATGATCCCGGTTGGCCGCGGCCAGCGTGAGTTGATCATCGGCGACCGTCAGACAGGCAAGACCGCCGTGGCGCTTGACACCATCCTGAACCAGAAGTCCTACAACGACGCTGCTGGCGACGATGAATCGAAAAAGCTGTATTGCATCTATGTCGCCATCGGCCAGAAGCGGTCGACCGTGGCGCAGCTGGTGAAAAAGCTCGAAGAAACCGGCGCGATCAAATACACCATCGTGGTGGCTGCCACCGCCTCGGATCCGGCACCGATGCAGTTTCTGGCACCCTATTCGGCAACCGCAATGGCCGAGTTCTTCCGTGACAATGGTCGTCATGCGCTGATCATCTATGATGACCTGTCGAAACAGGCCGTTGCCTATCGTCAGATGTCGCTGCTCTTGCGCCGTCCGCCGGGCCGCGAGGCCTATCCGGGCGACGTGTTCTACCTGCACTCGCGCCTGCTCGAGCGTTCGGCCAAGCTGAACGCCGATTTCGGCTCGGGCTCGCTGACCGCACTGCCGATCATCGAAACCCAGGGCGGCGACGTGTCGGCCTTCATTCCGACGAACGTGATCTCGATCACCGATGGCCAGATTTTCCTCGAAACCGAACTGTTCTATCAGGGCATCCGCCCGGCCGTGAACACCGGTCTGTCGGTGTCGCGCGTCGGCTCGTCTGCCCAGACCAATTCGATGAAGACTGTGGCTGGCCCGGTGAAACTGAGCCTCGCCCAGTATCGCGAAATGGCGGCCTTTGCCCAGTTCGGCTCGGACCTTGATGCCTCGACTCAGCAATTGCTGGCCCGTGGCGCGCGCCTGACCGAGTTGATGAAGCAAAACCAGTATTCACCGCTGTCGAACGCCGAAATCGTCTGCGTGATCTATGCAGGCACGGCGGGCTTCCTCGACAAGGTGGCGGTCAAGGATGTGGGCCGGTTCGAGGCGGGGCTGTTGTCCTTCCTGCGCAACCAGCGCAAGGATATCCTGGACTGGATCACCTCGGCTGACCCGAAAATCAAGGGCGCAGATGAGCAGAAGCTGAAGTCGGCTATCGCTGAATTCGCCAGCACCTTCGCTTGATCGTCTGAAAGGACAGGGACATGCCCAGCCTTAAGGACCTCAAGAACCGGATCGGCAGCGTCAAGAACACGCGCAAGATCACGAAGGCGATGCAGATGGTCGCCGCGGCGAAGCTGCGCCGCGCCCAAGACGCAGCCGTGGCTGCCCGCCCCTATGCCGAACGGATGAATGCCGTGATGGCGGGGCTGGCGGCTTCGGTTGGCCAATCCGACAGCGCGCCCCGGCTTTTGGCCGGGACGGGCCGTGATCAGGTGCAACTTCTGGTGGTGATGACCGCCGAGCGCGGGCTGTGTGGGGGCTTCAACTCCACCATCGTCCGCCTCGCTCGTGCCAAGGCGACCGAACTGCTGGCCGCCGGCAAGACGGTGAAAATCCTTACCGTCGGCAAGAAGGGGCGTGAACAGTTGCGCCGCGACTATGAACGCTACTTCGTGGGTCACGTTGACCTGACCGAAGTCAAGCGCGTTGGCTATGCCAATGCCCAGGGCATCGCGCGTGATGTGCTGGCGCGGTTCGAGGGCGGCGAATTCGACGTGGCGACGATCTTCTTCAACCGCTTCCAGTCGGTGATCAGCCAGGTGCCAACGGCACAGCAGATCATTCCGGCCAAGTTCGAAGCCGCCAGCACCAATGCGCTGTACGACTATGAACCGTCGGAAGAAGCCATTCTGGCCGACCTGCTGCCGCGCAATGTGGCCACGCAGATCTTTACCGCCCTGCTGGAAAACGGCGCGTCCGAACAAGGCGCCCGGATGAGCGCGATGGACAATGCCACCCGCAACGCGGGCGACATGATCAACCGGCTGACCATCCAGTATAACCGCAGCCGTCAGGCCGCGATCACCAAAGAGCTTATCGAAATCATCTCGGGCGCCGAAGCGCTCTGACGAACTGGAGAAACACTATGGCAAAAGCACCGAACGCAGCTGCTTCCGCCGGCAAGGTGACCCAAGTCATCGGCGCCGTCGTCGACGTTCAGTTCGAAGGCGCGCTTCCTGCAATCCTGAACGCGCTGGAAACCGACAACAACGGCAAGCGACTGGTCCTGGAAGTGGCGCAGCACCTGGGCGAAAGCGTCGTCCGGGCCATCGCCATGGACGCGACCGAAGGCCTTGTGCGCGGTGCCCCGGTGAAAGACCTTGGTGCGCCAATCTCGGTTCCGGTGGGCGATGCCACGCTGGGCCGTATCCTGAACGTCATCGGCGAGCCGATTGACGAAAAGGGCCCGGTCGACGCGACCGAATATCGTCCGATCCACCAGAAAGCCCCGGATTTCGCGGCACAGGCCACCGAGTCGGTGGTTCTGGTCACCGGGATCAAGGTCATCGACCTGCTGGCCCCCTATGCCAAGGGCGGCAAGATCGGGTTGTTCGGCGGCGCCGGCGTGGGCAAGACCGTGTTGATCATGGAACTGATCAACAACATCGCCAAGGTGCACTCGGGCTTTTCGGTGTTTGCCGGTGTGGGCGAACGGACCCGTGAAGGCAACGACCTGTATCACGAGATGATCGACTCGGGTGTTATTGTTCCCGATGATCTGTCCAAGTCCAAGGTGGCGCTGGTTTACGGTCAGATGAACGAACCGCCGGGCGCGCGGATGCGTGTGGCCCTGTCGGGTCTGACCTTGGCCGAACAGTTCCGCGACCAATCCGGGACCGACGTTCTGTTCTTCGTCGACAACATCTTCCGCTTCACCCAAGCCGGGTCCGAAGTGTCGGCCCTTCTGGGTCGTATCCCGTCTGCCGTGGGCTATCAGCCGACGCTGGCCACCGACATGGGTGCCTTGCAGGAACGCATCACCTCGACCAAGAACGGCTCGATCACCTCGGTGCAGGCGATCTATGTTCCGGCCGACGACCTGACCGACCCGGCACCTGCCACGTCCTTTGCCCACCTTGACGCCACGACCGTTCTGTCGCGTGCGATTTCCGAACTCGGCATCTACCCGGCGGTTGACCCGCTCGACTCGACCTCGCGCCTCTTGGACCCATCGGTGATCGGCGATGAGCATTACAAGGTCGCGACCGACGTGCAGAAGATCCTGCAACGCTACAAGTCGCTGCAAGACATCATCGCCATCCTTGGCATGGACGAACTCAGCGAAGAAGACAAACTGACCGTGTCGCGCGCCCGCAAGATCCAGCGCTTCCTGTCGCAACCTTTCGACGTGGCAAAGGTCTTTACCGGGTCGGACGGCATTCAGGTGCCGCTGGAAAAAACCATCTCGTCGTTCAAGGCGGTTGTGGCGGGTGAATACGACCACCTGCCCGAAGCGGCCTTCTACATGGTGGGCGATATCGAAGACGTGAAAGCCAAGGCCGCCAAACTCGCCGCCGCTGCGGCCTAAGGGAGAGCGACAATGGCAGTTCAGTTCGACCTCGTCAGCCCGGAACGGCGCCTTGCGTCGGTTCAGGCCACCGAGGTGCAGATCCCGGGCGCCGATGGTGACCTGACGGCGATGGAGGGGCACGCCCCCACCATCACCACCCTGCGCCCCGGCGTGCTGAAAGTGGTGGCGACGGATGGCATCAAATCTTATGTGGTGATCGGTGGCTTTGCCGAAATCAGCGCCACCAGCGTTTCGGTTCTGGCTGAACGCGCGGTGCCGATCGAAGAGGCAACCCCCGCTCTGATGGACAGTTTCCTGGCCGAGGTGCGGGATGCCGCGTCGATCGCAGAAGACAAGGACGCCGCCGAGAAAACCGTGGCCGACATGATGGCGCTGCGGGCGGCAACCGGGGCCTGACACCCCGTCGTGATTGATCATGGCTCAGGCCCCGGCATATGCTGGGGCCTGAGCCATTTCATGGGCCACATTTATGCCAAGGTCGTGCGGCAAGCCGCAGCTTGGGAAGGGTCATTCGAATGAAGCGTTTTCACACCGGCAGTCTTGGCATCGCGCAGGGATCGCGCGTGATGTTTTCGGACTTCGCCCATGGCGGTGTGATGTGGACAGGTGAAGGCGACCGGGAAAGCCGCCATATCGTACAGTTCAAGGAACCATTTCGCGTGGCGCCGATGGTGCATGTTGGCATCACGATGTGGGACATCGACCACAAAACCACGGCCCGCGGTGATCTGACGGCGGAACATGTCACCGAGGCCGGCTTTCATCTGGTGTTCCGAACGTGGGGCGACACCCGTATCGCCCGCATCCGTGCCGACTGGCTGGCGATCGGCCCGGTGGCGGATGAAGACGTTTGGGATATCGACTGACCCCAGCCACCCGCGCCGTAGCCCAAACTTCCGCGGGCCCGGCGGGTGATGGCAAAGGCGCTTGTGGTGCCCCGGGTTTCACCGCCTACCCACAAGGGCCCATTCGGGTGCATCACCCGCGCTGATACATGCCTTCATAGATCGGCACCAAGGTTTCCGTCTCAAACAGGGACGACACCGAGGTGCCGTTCCAGATGTTCAGGATCGCTTGGGCAAACATCGGCGCGGTCGGCACGATGCGGATATTCGGCGCTTCCTTGGCCTTGTCGCCTTGCTCGATGGAGTCGGTGATGACAAGCGATTTCATTGCCGAATTGCGGATGCGCTCCACCGCCGGTCCCGACATCACGCCATGGGTGATATAGCTGTGAACCTCGGTGGCCCCTGCCTCCATCAGCACCTCGGCGGCCTTGCACAAGGTGCCCGCCGTATCGCACATGTCATCCACGATCAGGCATTTCTTGCCGGTCACGTCACCGATCACCGTCATCCCGGCAATCTCGCCCACCTTTTCGCGGCGTTTGTCTACAATCGCCAAGGGTGCGTTGATCCGTTTGGCCAGTTCGCGCGCCCGCGCCACGCCGCCCACATCGGGCGAGACCACCATCAATTCATTCATGTGGCCTTTGAAGTGATGCTCGATATCCAGCGCAAACACCGGGCTGGCATAAAGGTTGTCCACCGGAATGTCGAAAAACCCCTGGATCTGCGCGGCATGCAGGTCCAGCGTCAGCACGCGGTCAACACCGGCACGGGTGATCAGGTTCGCCACCAGCTTGGCCGAAATCGGCGTGCGGGCCTTGGCGCGGCGGTCTTGGCGGGCATAGCCGAAATAGGGGATCACGGCGGTGATGCGGGCCGCCGATGACCGGCGCAGCGCATCGGTCATGATCAACAGTTCCATCAGGTTGTCGTTGGCCGGGTTCGAGGTGGGCTGGATGATATACATATCCTCACCCCGCACATTCTCGAACACCTCGACGAAGATTTCCTGATCGTTGAAGCGTTCGATGCGGGCGTCAACCAGACCCACCGACATGCCGCGATGCACCGACATGCGGCGGGCAATGGCTTTTGCCAGTGACATGTTGGCGTTGCCGGAAATGAGTTGGGGTTCGGTCTGCGGCATTTTCTTCTCCGGGGCCTCGGAATCGGAACGTTGACACCGCTTATCACCCGGCTAGGGTCTTGCAAACCGATGCCGGGGGCAGACACAAGAAATGACGCAGATCGACTACTTTTTCTCGACCATCTCTCCCTTCACCTACCTTTCCGGCACCCGGCTGGAACAGATCGCGGCGCACCATGGGGCAACGATTGCCTACAAGCCTGTGGATACGACAGCCTTGTTTCCACGCACCGGGGGCAAGATGCTGGCCGAGCGTCATGAAAGCCGCCGCGCCTATCGTTTGCAAGAACTGCGCAGGCAGGCCGTGAAGGCCGGGTTAAAGCTGAACCTGCAGCCTGCGTATTTCCCCGCCAATCCGGCACCATCGGCCTATGCGATCATCGCGGCGGCGCGCACTGGTGCGGCTGTCGGGCCGCTGGTGCATGCTTTTTGCCGCGCGGTCTGGGCCGAGGATCGCGACATTGCCGATGACGCAGTGGTAAAGGATATCCTTGCCTCCCATGGGTTTGACCCCAAGCTTGCCGACAGCGGGTTGCTGGTCGGGGCCGAGACCTATGCGGCCAATCTGGAAGAGGCGGTATCGCGCGGGGTGTTCGGCGTGCCCTTCTATATCGTGGGCGAGGAAAGGTTCTGGGGGCAGGACCGGCTGGACGATCTGGACCTGTTCTTGTCGGGCAAACTGTAACGCCTGCCGTCAGCCGCGCAGCGCCGACAGGAAGGCATCCACGTCTGCCTCGGTCGTGCTCCAGGATGTCACAAGCCGCGCGCCCTCGCGCCCGGTTGGGGCGGGATAGCGGTAGTAGACCGCGCCCGCCGCCTCCAGCCTGTCATGGGTGCCTGCGGGCCACTCGGGGAACATGACATTGGCCTGCACCGGGTGGGTCTGGTGGATATCAGGCATCTGCGCCAGACCTGCGGCCAGACGCGCGGCCATCGCATTGGCATGGGCCGCACGGGCCAGCCAAAGCCCGTCTTGCAGATAACCGTCAAGCTGGGCGGCAAGGTAGCGGTTCTTGGAAAACAGATGCCCGGCGCGTTTGCGGCGCAACTGAAACTCCCAATCCTTGGCCGGATCGAAGAAGATCACCGCCTCGACCCCAAGGCAGCCGTTCTTGGTGCCGCCAAAGGACAGAACGTCAATTCCGGCCTGCCATGTCATCTGCGCCGGTGTTGCCCCGGTGGCGGCAAGCGCATTGGCAAAGCGCGCGCCATCCAGATGGCAGGGCAGGCCATGGGCGCGGGCAAGGGCGGTCAGATCGGCGATCTGGGCGGGGGTATAGACGGTGCCCGCCTCGGTGACATTGGTCAGCGAAAGCGCGCCACGCTGCACGCCATGCACGCTGCCGCCGGTGGTTTCCAGCGCGTTCGCAAGGGCTTGGCCGTCCATCACGCCATGCGCGCCACCCACCAGCACCAGCTTGGCCCCGGCCGAGAAAAACTCGGGCGCGCCGCATTCGTCTTCGGCAATATGGGCGTGACGATGGCAGAACGTGGCCTGCCACGGCTGCACAAGACAGGCCAGCGCAAGCGCATTGGCCGCCGTGCCGGTGGCCACCAGATGCACCACGGCATCGGGGGCGTCAAACACCCGGCGCAGTTCGGCGGTGACGCGGGCGGTCAGATCGTCAGCGCCATAGCCACGGGTATAGCCGTCGTTGGCGCGGGCAAGCGCGGCCATCACTTCGGGCGTGGCACCCGAGCCGTTGTCAGAGGCGAAGAACATCAGGGCTTTTCCTCGATCACATAGTCTTCCCAATCGTCTTCCGACACCTCGAACTCGGGCACCGTCCAGCCGCGCACCGACATGCCGGCCTTGTGGGTGCTGTCGGGATCGCCGGTCAGCAATGGGTGCCAGTCGGGCAGCACCCCGCCCTGATACAAGATGCGGTAGGCGCAGGTGCGCGGCATCCAATAGGCGATCTTCGGCAGGGTCTTTGGCGACAGTTGCACGCAATCGGGCACGAATTGCTTGCGGATCGGGTATTGGGTGCAGCGGCAGGTTTCGCCATCCAGCAGGCGGCAGGCAACGCGGGTATATTCGACCTCGCCGGTGTCTTCGTATTCGATCTTGTTCAGGCAGCATTTGCCGCAGCCGTCACACAGCGCCTCCCATTCGGCGGGCGTCAGTTTCGCAAGCGGGATGGTTTCCCAGAACTTCGGACGCATGGTTGGGCCTTGGGGCAAAGGGTTACAGGGCGGACAGGATGCTGCGGGCGCGGGCGCAATCGGCATCCATCTGGGTGATCAGCGCGGGCAGGCTGTCAAACTTCATCTCGGGGCGCAGGTAATCGACAAAGGCGATCGACAGATGCGCGCCGTAAAGATCACCCTTGAGATCCAGCAGATGGGTTTCAAGGTTCGGCTGATTGACGCCAAACATCGGCCGCACGCCAAGGCTGGCCGCGCCATCATAGCTGCCCTTGTGCGGGCCGGTCAGCACATCGGCCTTGACCGCATAGACGCCAAAGCGCGGCAGGTGCAGGCCCGCCACCGACATGTTGGCGGTGGGGTAGCCCAGGTCGCGGCCGCGCTTTTCGCCGTGGATCACCTCGCCCTCGATCCGGTGCCAGTGGCCCAGCATGCTGGCTGCATCGCGGGGGCGGCCTTCGGTCAGGGCCTGACGGATCGCCGAGGACGAGATCGGCAGGCCGCTGGTATGGATCAGATCGGCAATAGTTGTGCGAAAACCATAAGCATCGCCAAAGGCTTGCAGGTCGGTGGCCTTGCCTTTTCGGCCAAGGCCAAAGCAGAAATCCGCGCCGACCACGACATGCGATACGCCAAGACCATGCGCCAGCACATCGCGGACAAAGGCTTCGGGGGTGAGGGCGGCAAGGTCTTGGTTGAACGGCAGTTCATACAGATGCTGCACCCCCAGCTTGGCCAGACGATTGGCGCGGGCCTCGGCGTTCATCAGGCGGAAGGGTGGGGCGTCGGGCGAGAACACCTCACGCGGGTGCGGCTCGAAGGTGATGATGCCAAGGGGCGCGTCGGTGGGCGCGTTGGGGCGGGCAAGGTCGATCACCGCGCGGTGGCCAAGATGCACGCCATCGAAATTGCCCATGGCGCAGGACGCGCCTTGGGCTGCCGGGTCAAGCCCGCGCCAAGAGTGGTGAGTAAGCATCCTACCCCGGTCTGGGGCCGATGCCCCCGTCAGTCGAACTTGCGGCTTGGCGCCAGAACCAGCGCCTCGCCTTTCAGCACCACGGTTTTACCTACGGATGCAAGGGTTTCAAGGGTTACCCGGCGTTTTGCGTGGTCGATCGACAAGACCTTGACCTCTGCCGTGACCATGTCGCCGGGGCGGACAGGTGCCATGAAGCGCAGGGATTGTCCAAGATAAACAGTGCCATGGCCCGGAAGCTGTTCGCCGATGACGGCCGAGATCAGACCGGCGGTCAGCATGCCATGGGCGATGCGGCCTTCAAAGATCGTGTCGCGGGCATAGGCGTCGTCCAGATGAACGGGGTTGCGGTCGGTCGAGACCTCGGCAAACAATTCGATGTCGCGGTCGGTGATCAGCTTGGTCAGGCTGCGCGACATGCCGATTTCAATGTCTTCGATACAGATGGTGCCGCGGGGCATATTGTCCAACATCCTGGCGATTCCCGTGCTTGAGTTGTCGGAACCGTAGCAAATGCCGCGACGCAGCGCAATTCCGTTGCGCAAGTTATTTGCGATTACTTGCCATTTGGCGCAACAATGTTACTGCGCCGCGCGACATTCTAGCGCAGCTTGCCAATGGCGAAGGTCGCGGAAAGCTGTTGTGCCTTCAGCCAGGCTTCAAGCAAGTCCTTGTTCGGATTGTCAGAATCCGGACCAAACTGTTCGGCTGCGATGCCGCCGGTGACAAACAACGTATCCAGCCCTTCGGCGATGCCGCCCTGAATGTCGGTGCCGATCCCGTCGCCCACGCACAGGATGCGCGGGTCGTCCAGACCAAGGCGGCGGCGGGCAAGGTCATAGATCGGCGGATGCGGCTTGCCATAATACAGCGCCTCGCCGCCCATCTGTTCATAGGTTTGCGCCAAGGCCCCGGCGCAATAGACACGGGTGTCGCCCATATCGACGATGATATCGGGGTTGGCGCAGAGCATTTTCAGGCCTTTTACCTTTGCCATCAACAGCTTGCCCCGATAGTCGTCGGGGGTTTCGGTCAGGTCGTCAGCAAGGCCGGTGCAGACGATGCCGGTGGCTTGGTCCAGCGGCACGCGGGTGACCTGGGAACTTGCCGCCAGATCGGCGATATCGTCCTCGAAATCGGTAAAGAAGGGTTCATCTTTCAGCGCGCCGATGTGGTGGACGCGGTGACCAACGTCGCCCGACAGCATGGCATATTGCGCCGCATCGCCCGAGGTGGCGATATTGTCCCAGGCGTCGCGTGGCACGCCCATGGCATCCAACTGGCTGACAACACTGGATTTTGGGCGGGGTGCGTTGGTGACAAGAACCACCGCGCCACCCTGCGCGCGAAAGGCTTGCAGCGCGGCAATGGCGGCTGGAAACGCGGTGACACCATTGTGCAGGCAGCCCCAGAGGTCACAAAACAGCGCGTCGTATTGGCCGGCAAGATCGGCGAGTGAGGCAATAATCCGGGTCATGGCGGGCCTTTCCGGGGCGTGTGCAAGGCGTGGTGCGGGCGTGGTTGATCCGTGGTGCATCTGTGACCACGGCGGGCAGCGTGCCATCTGGCGGTGGTTGGCGTCGCCGGGCGGCTGCCGGGAAAGCCCCGGCAACCGCCCGGCGCGCAAACCGGATCAGAGTTTCAGCATCGGGATGATCTGTTTTTTCCGGCTGAGGATGCCGGGCAGCACCACGGTGTCGCCGCTGACGGTGCAACCAAAGGACGCCTCGGCCATCTGGCGGACCAGATCGTTGGGGACCAGCAAGGTTGCCTCTTCGCGCACGATGTCGATGACGAACAGCAAGACCTGATCGGCACCGTCTTCCTGCGCCACGTCAACCATCGACTGCATCAGGCTGTCCTTGCGGTCGAGCACCACCTTGGGCGCCGTGGTTTCCAGCACCGAGATTCGCAGGTTCTTGCCCGCGACGGTGTATTCCTTGGAATCCATCCGCAGCAACTCGGCGTCGGAAAAGGCACCGACATCGGATTTCGCCTCAAACAGCTGCGCGGCATAGCCGGGGATGGCGATGCCCAGATCGGCGGCCAGTTTTTCGGCCACGGCGCGGTCATGCGCGGTGGTGGTGGGCGAGCGGAATTCGATGGTGTCGGACAGGATGCAGGACAGCATCATGCCCTTGACCCAGTCGGGCATGCGGGCGGCATCATCGCCCATCAGGTCATGCAGGATGGTGGCGGTGCAGGCCAGCGGCCGGATGGTGATGTCGATCGGGCCTTTGGTTTCCAGACCGCCGACCAGTTTGTGATGGTCGATGATGGCGGTGATATCCAGCGCGTTGACATTGGCGGGCAGTTCCGCCGGGTTGTTGGTATCGACGATCACGACCGGGGTGCCATCGGCGATCTGGGTCACGATGCGCGGCTTGGGGCAATCCCAACGGGTCAGCACGAAGGCGGCTTCGGTATTCGGCTCGCCCAGCAGGACCGCCTCGGCGGGGATGCCCTTCACCTCGTTCAGATACCAGGCCCAGATGATGGGCGAGCCGGTGGAATCGGTGTCGGGGGATTTGTGGCCGAAAACAAGCGTGGTCATGGGGCACCTTGGGGCAATGGGATTTGCCCGGCTTATAGGCCGCTGCGGTGGGTTTGTCACCTGTAGGCGGCCAAGGTCAACGCGAAAATGCTGCGCCGCAGCAGCAGGTCAGGGCGAAAGCGGGGTCAGGGTCCAGCCGTTTTGCTGCAACAGGTTGGGGATGCCGTATTGCCCCGGCAGGTGCAGCGCGCCAAAGGCGGCAAAGGCCGGGCCGGTGCGGGCTGCGGCCTCGATCACCGGGATCCAGCTTTGGTTGCGGGTGATGACAAGGGCCTGTTCCATCTTGGCCAGATCCGCCTTGACCTGTTGCGGCGTGGCGCCGGGTTGGGAAAGCGACAGATCGCGCATCAATTCCCATATCAGGCGCGAGTCGCCGGCAAAATAACTGTCGGCGAGGGTGGCGATGTAGTCTTCGGCCTGATCTTCGAGCGCCAGCGAGGCGCGCAGCATGCCGACCTGATCGCCTTGCGACAGGGTGCCGAACAGGTTGAACACGGTGTCATGCGGTTCCAGCCCGCGCAGCGCGATACCTTTGGTCGTGGCGTGCTGGATGATCTGCGCATCGAGGCCCGCCTTGGCGTCAAGCTGGCCGATCATGCAGGGCGGCACCGCCAGCAGCATGGCAACATACCACGGCTGAAACTTGGCCGCCATGAAACCGGGGATGCCGCGGCGCGACATGGCGGTCGCGAGGGCCTGCCAATCGGCGGCTGGCATGATCTGCGGCAGGCTGGTGTCGGTCAGTACGAACAGCGACGGATCGCGCGCGGCCTGGGCCTTGAGTGCTGCCTCTTCGGCGGGCCCGGCCTCGACCAGCACCGTTGTGGCCGTGTCGATCAGCGGCGCAAGGCGGGCCATCAGGTCGCTGTGGCGGGGGTCGCCCAGATGATAGGTGCCCGCCAGCGTGACCTGCATGCCGTCCTTGGTGGCGCGCCAGAAGTTGCCTTTGTGAAACGGTTGCGCGGCGGCGGCCTGTTCCAGACGGGCGCGATCAGCGGCTGGCATCGCGGTCAGCAGATTGCTGCCGTGACATTCGGCAAAGGCCGGGCTGGCAAGCAGGAACAGCAGGGTCAGAACAATGCGCATGGGGCCCCCAACGGCGGTTGTTCGACCAAGGTGGCCGTCGCGGTGCCGGATGCCAAGGGGCAAAACGGGCGGCAAGGCGGGCATTTCACCGACCAGAACGGTTGACAGGCGCGGCTTACATGCCTAAATGGCGCATCGTTAGCACTCGGCCGATATGAGTGCTAAAACCCAACCTGAACTTTAGGGAGTGTAGCCAGATGGCTTTCAAACCTCTGCATGACCGTGTACTGGTCCGCCGGATCCAAGGCGAAGATAAAACCAAGGGCGGCCTGATCATCCCCGATACCGCCAAGGAAAAGCCCGCTGAGGGCGAAATCGTGTCCGTAGGCGAAGGTGCCCGCAAGGACTCGGGCGAGTTGATCGCACCGGCAGTGAAGGCGGGCGACCGCATCCTGTTTGGCAAATGGTCGGGCACCGAAGTCACGCTGGACGGAGAAGAACTGCTGATCATGAAAGAAAGCGACATCCTCGGGGTCATTTCCTGAGTCGACCGCGCTTTCTGACTGCAACCGAAATTTGAGGAGTCTCCCCCATGGGTGCTAAAGACGTACGTTTTGATACCGATGCCCGCGACCGCATGCTGCGCGGCGTGAACATCCTGGCCGATGCTGTGAAGGTTACCCTGGGCCCGAAAGGCCGCAACGTGGTGATCGACAAGTCGTTCGGTTCCCCGCGCATCACCAAGGACGGCGTGACCGTTGCCAAGGAAATCGAACTGTCCGACAAGTTCGAGAACATGGGCGCGCAGATGGTGAAGGAAGTTGCTTCCCGCACCAATGACGAGGCCGGTGACGGCACCACCACCGCCACCGTGCTGGCACAAGCCATCATCAAGGACGGCCTGAAGGCCGTGGCCGCCGGGATGAACCCGATGGACCTGAAGCGCGGCATTGATCTCGCCGTGGTCAAGGTTGTGGCGGCGATCAAGGCCGCCTCGCGCCCCGTAAAGGACAGCGCCGAAGTGGCGCAGGTTGGCACCATTTCCGCCAACGGCGAATCGGAAATCGGCCGTCAGATCGCGGAAGCGATGCAGAAAGTCGGCAACGAGGGTGTGATCACCGTCGAAGAAAACAAGGGTCTTGAGACCGAAACCACCGTTGTCGAAGGCATGCAGTTCGACCGTGGCTATCTGTCGCCCTATTTCGTGACTAATGCCGACAAGATGGTTGCCGAGCTGGAGGATGCCTACATCCTGCTGCACGAAAAGAAACTGTCGTCGCTGCAGCCGATGGTTCCGCTGCTGGAAGCCGTGATCCAGTCGCAGCGCCCGTTGATCATCATCTCGGAAGATGTTGAAGGCGAAGCGCTTGCCACCTTGGTGGTCAACAAGCTGCGTGGCGGGTTGAAGATCGCTGCCGTCAAGGCACCGGGCTTTGGCGACCGTCGCAAGGCCATGCTGCAAGACATCGCCATCCTGACCGGCGGTCAGGTGATTTCGGACGATCTGGGCATGAAGCTGGAAAATGTCGGCATCGACATGCTGGGCCGTGCCAAGAAGGTTACGATCAACAAGGACACCACCACCATCGTTGATGGCGCTGGCGACAAGGCCGAAATCGAAGCCCGTGTGGCCCAGATCCGCGCCCAGATCGAAGAAACCACGTCCGAATATGACCGTGAGAAGCTGCAAGAGCGTGTGGCCAAACTGGCTGGCGGTGTTGCCGTGATCAAGGTTGGCGGCATGACCGAAGTCGAAGTCAAAGAGCGCAAGGACCGCGTTGATGACGCGCTGAACGCAACCCGTGCAGCCGTGCAAGAAGGCATCGTTGTCGGCGGCGGCGTGGCTTTGGTTCAGGCGGCCAAGGTGCTGGACGGCGTGACCGGCGCAAACAGCGACCAGAACGCCGGTATCGCCATCGTGCGCCGCGCGCTGGAAGCCCCGCTGCGCCAGATTGCTGAAAACGCTGGCGTCGATGGCGCTGTCGTGGCTGGCAAGGTGCGCGAGTCGAACGACCCGACCTTTGGCTTCAACGCCCAGACCGAAGAATATGGCGACATGTTCGCCTTCGGTGTGATCGACCCGGCCAAAGTGACGCGCACCGCGCTGGAAGATGCGGCGTCAGTTGCCTCGCTTCTGATCACCACCGAAGCGATGATCGCTGACAAGCCGGCGAAAGAGTCGGCTGGCGGCGGCGGCATGGGCGGCATGGGCGGCATGGACGGCATGATGTGATCCTGCCCCCGGGCATGATCTGACAGCCGTTTTCCGTTGGAAAACCGGGGGCGGTCCGAAAGGGCCGCCCCTTTTCGTTTTGCTGTGAAGCGGCGCGATATTGGCGCAAAGGGCTGCGCGCGGGGCACCCGCCTTGGCCCGCAGCGCGCGGTGGTCTGAGCCGGCATTAACCCTTTGTCGATACCTGATTGCCCTTGCATGGGCCGGGGTCTGTTCCCTTGGCCGAAAACAGACCAAGCGAGGGTGAAGGACATGAACAAGGCGATTACCGACGGGCTGGTGCTGATGCCGCCACCGTTTGCCGACGGGTTGACCCTGTGGTCGCGCGAAGACGGATTGTCGGGGCAGGGGTCTTATGCGGGCCAGCCCAATGCCGCCTTCGTTCCGGCGGATGCTGATTTTGGCGGCGCGCTGGAATTGCAAAAGACCGTCGCCACGCAAAAACTGCGCTGCTTTCAGGCGATACCGATGCAGCCCGGCCTGTATGTGCAGGTGACGGTGCGGGTCAAGGGCATCTCGGGTGCGCTTCCGGCGGTGCGGATTGCGGGCTGGGCCGGGCAGTCGGATGGGTCCAACGTGCCGGGCGTGGTGCAGGTCGGGCCATCGGTGCAGTTGTCGCAGTATGGCGAGGTGGTCGAACTGACCGCCATCATCGGGGCCGGCGGTCGTGGCGGGGTGACAATGGCCTGGGGGGCAGGCGCGGTTCTGGGCCACATCGGGCTGGATCTGACCGGGCCAACGGGCGGTGTGGTGCGCATCGACGATATCGAGATCGAGGACATCACCGGCATTTACCTGCGCGATATCTTTGATGCGGTCGATGTGCGTGATTTCGGCGCCAAGGGCGACGGGGTGACCGATGATACAGCCGCCTTTGACGCGGCCGATGCGGCCGCGGCAGGGCGCACGATCACGGTGCCGGCGGGCACCTATCTGATCGCCGGAAACCTGACCATCGAAAACCCGATCCGGTTTCAGGGCACGCTGATCCAGCCTGCGAATGTGCGGCTGGCGCTGACCCGCAACTATGATCTGGACACCTATACCAGCGCTTTCGGCGATGAGTTGGCCGGGTTCAAGAAGGCGCTTCAGGCCCTGTTCTATTTCACCGATCACGTGGCGCTGAACCTGTCGGATCGCCGGATTGATCTGGTCGAGCCGATTGACGTGGCCGCGATCTGCGGGCTGACAACCTTTGCGCAACGGCGGTTTTTGACCAATGGCCAGTTGAATGCGGTGGCCGGCCCGGCCTGGGATACGGTCGTGGTCACCTCGGGCACCAGCTACAACCCGGCCAGCCCGACGCTGCTTGCCTCGGTGGCCAATGTCGCGACCATTCCGGTCGGCGCGCTGGTCACTGGGCCCGGTGTGGGGCGCGAGGTCTATGTGCTGGACAAGAACGTGGGGGCCGGCACCGTTACGCTAAGCCAGCCGTTGTGGGGCGGGGCCGGCACCCGGACGCTGACCTTCAGCCGCTTCAGGTATCTGCTGGATTTCTCGGGCTTTGCCGAATTGTCGCGGTTTGAGCTGGACCGGCTGGAGATGAATTGCAACGGGCTGTGTTCAGGTGTGATGCTGCCAAAGATCGGGCTGACGATTCAGGTTGGCAATTCTGTGTTCAACCGGCCCAAGGACCGGGCGATCACGTCGATCGGGTCCGGCTGCCAGGGGTTGATCGTGGACGGTTGCCAGTTCTTGTCGAACGAGCAGGCGATGCCGGCGCAAGACCGCACCACGATTGCGCTGAACATCAACACCAACGACGCAAAGATCCGCGCCAACCGCGTGGTGCGCTTTGCGCATTTCATGGTGGTGAATGGCGGCGGGCATCTGATCAGCGGCAACCACTTCTTTCAGGGCGACGAGGCCGTGGCAGGGCTGCGCCGCGCGGGCATCGTGGTGACACAGACCAACCCGCGGCTGACCTTGACCGGCAACTATATCGACAACTGCTTTATCGAATGGTCGAACGAACATGATGCCAACCCCGATTTCACCAGCGGCTTCAGTTTTGGCAACATGTCGGTTGTTGCCAACCATTTCTTTGCCAGCGATGTGGCCCCGTGGTTTCGCTGGATTGTCATCGCGCCGAAAGGCTCGGGCCATTTTGTGCATGGCTTGAGCGTGTCGGACAACACCTTCCGCACCATCAACGGGTCGGTGGATCGGGCCGAGGCGGTGGATACCACCAACGGCACGCTGGATTTCGGCCGGTTCCGCAATGTCATCTTCGGGGCGAATTCGTTCAACGGCGTCACCCAACTGGCGATGAGTCCGCTGACCATTCTGCACACCCAAAACACGGCGGCGGATACCTGGGTGGTGGATGGGGCGGCGTTCATGCCGTTTGGCGCCCGGGCGCGCAACACCCAAAGTCTGGTGGCCGATGGCGTGATCACCAATGCGTCGAACGTGGCGCAATACGCAATGCCGTTTGTGCTGAACGAACAGGGCAGCGACCGCAATCTGGTGCATCTGCGCTGGCCGTCGGCGGTGAAGGGCAAGATGCTGACCACCATCCGCTGCGACAACCCGACTTGAGGGCGGCACGGCAAGAGGTGCAAAAGGGCGGTCCATCGGGCCGCCCTTTTTGTCAGGCGTGCAGTCCTTCGGGAAGGGTCAGGTCTTCGGCGGTCAGCCGGTAGGCGCGGGCAAAGCCCCCGTTCAGCGCCGCCGACAGCGGGCGCAGGATGACAAAGGCGAAATCGGTGAAGTCGATATACAGCTTGGATTTCGGGTGATGTTCCAGCCAATGGTCGCGCAGGGCGGGGCGGGTTGGATCATCGGGGGCGATGAACCGGGCCTCGGCCCGCACCATCAGGCGGGGGTGGGTCAACGGATCGCCCTTGATCCCCGGTTCCCCCAGCATCACGGCGCACAAGGGCTGGGCTTGCAGCCCGGCGAAATGCGGCGACAGTGACGAGACCAGAGTGACCGGCACGCCCTTCGGCGACAGGCCAAAGGCAATGCGGCTGATGCCGGGAAGGCCGGTTTCGGCCTCGGCATAGGCCAGGGCGGCATGGGTCTTGCGCATCAGGTCGTGCGCAAGGGCGCGGGCTTCGTCATCGGCGGCAGCAACAAGGTCGGGGCGGGGGGGCATCGGGCCTTCTCCTGATGGTTTGCAGGCGTGGGGTGCGGGGCGCGTGGCGTGCGGCGCATCCCGAGCTATCGCCGCATCTTGCCCGACACAACCGGTTCTGATCCAGCCGGGGTTTTGCCGCAGGCGATCGGGGTCTTCTGGAAGGGCATCTGGTGCATCGGACAGGGCAAGTGGTCCGGCGCGCCTGACCGGTGCGGGTGCACTGATGCGCAAGGCAGCCGAATCGGTGGCGGCACGATTCGGCGTGACAGGTCGTCGCGATGCTGATCGCGCAAGTCCGGCCTGACCTTGCGTCACCAACAGGCTTCATTGCGCCGCTCCTGCGGCACAAGATCACGCGGGCGTGACTGGCCAGTGTGTTGATAAGTCATGGCAAATTTATGTTACTTTCGGCATATTTGCAGAGTTGACAGAACTTTAGTGAATTAATTGACAGGAAAATCTATTCCATTAAGGGGGTTACATGAAAATTGACGAACGGTTACACTGATCCCGGGTAGGAGTGCTTTTGGGCCGTCGCAAGACGGGCCCCCGGGGCAGAATATGCGGTCGTTGGTCCGTCCGCGCAGAGGGAGGAACTCTATGTCAGATCTGGTTTCGGTGCCGGGCGTTTACACCGCCTCGGACGCATTCATTGCCAATGCGCATATCAACGCCGAAGGGTATGCCCGGCTGTATGAGGCTTCTGTCACCGACCCGGCCGCATTCTGGGCCGAGCAGGCGCAGCGGATCGACTGGATCAAGCCTTTCACCAAGGTGAAGGACACGAATTTCGAACTTGGCAAAGTGTCGATCAAGTGGTTCGAGGATGGCAGCCTGAACGTCAGCGCCAACTGCATCGACCGCCACATGCTGACGCGCGCCAACCAGACCGCTATCATCTGGGAACCCGATGATCCGAAAACCCCGTCGCTGCACATCACCTATGCGCAACTGCTGGAAAACACCTCGCGCATGGCGAATGTGCTGAAAGCCCATGGCGTCAAAAAGGGCGACCGGGTGGTGCTGTATCTGCCGATGATCCCCGAGGCGGCTTATGCGATGCTGGCCTGCGCGCGGATCGGCGCGATCCATTCGGTGGTGTTTGCGGGCTTCTCTCCGGATGCGCTTGCCAACCGGATCAACGATTCCGAGGCAAAGATCGTGATCACCGCCGACTATGCCCCGCGCGGCGGCAAAAAGACGGCGCTGAAATCGAACGCCGACAAGGCGTTGTTCGACTGTTCGGAAAAGGTGAAATGTCTGGTGGTCAAGCACACCGGCGACCAGACCACCTGGGTTCAGGGCCGCGACTTTGACCTGAAGGCCGAGATGGCCGAAGCCAAGCCCTATTGCGCCTATGTCGAGGTGGGTGCCGAAGACCCGCTGTTCATTCTTTACACGTCTGGGTCCACCGGACGGCCGAAGGGGGTGGTGCATACCTCGGGCGGCTATCTGGTCTATGCGTCGATGACGCATCAATACACCTTTGATTACCACGACGGCGATGTGTTCTGGTGCACCGCCGACGTGGGTTGGGTGACCGGCCACAGCTATATCCTGTATGGCCCGTTGGCCAATGGCGCGACCACGATCATGTTCGAAGGGGTGCCGACCTATCCCGACGCGGGCCGGTTCTGGGAAGTGTGCGCCAAGCACAAGGTCAACCAGTTCTACACCGCGCCAACCGCGATCCGCAGCCTGATGGGCATGGGCCCCGAATGGGTGGAAAAGCACGACCTGTCGTCGCTGAAACTGCTGGGGTCGGTGGGCGAGCCGATCAACCCCGAGGCGTGGAACTGGTATAATACCCATGTCGGCAAGGGCCTTTGCCCGATTGTCGATACCTTCTGGCAGACCGAAACCGGCGGCCATTTGATCACGCCGCTGCCAGGTGCCATTCCGCAAAAGCCGGGGTCAGCGACCAAGCCATTCTTCGGGATCCGGCCCATCGTGCTGGACCCGACCACCGCCACCGTGCAAGAGGCGATGGAAACCGACGGCGTGCTGTGCATTGCCGACAGCTGGCCGGGGATGATGCGCACGCTGTGGGGCGATCATGAGCGGTTTGAGGAAGCCTATTTCAGCCAATACCGCGGCTTCTACTTCACCGGCGACGGCTGCCGCCGTGATGCGGATGGCTATTACTGGATCACCGGCCGCGTGGATGACGTGATCAACGTCTCGGGGCACCGGATGGGCACCGCCGAGGTGGAAAGCGCGCTGGTGGCGCATGAGAAGGTGGCCGAGGCGGCTGTTGTGGGCTATCCGCACGACATCAAGGGGCAGGGCATCTATGCCTATGTCACGCTGATGAACAACGTCGAGCCGACGCCCGAGTTGCGCAAAGAGCTGGAGGCCTGGGTGCGGACCGAGATCGGCCCGATTGCCAAGCCCGACCTGATCCAATGGGCGCCGGGCCTGCCCAAAACCCGTTCGGGCAAGATCATGCGCCGCATCCTGCGCAAGATTGCCGAGAACGACTTTGGCAGCCTTGGCGATACCTCGACCCTGGCCGATCCGTCGGTGGTGGACGATCTGATCGAAAACCGGATGAACCGGGGTTGATGGGGTGGCGCGCGACATGGGAACCCCAGCCGTTCTGATCTTGCTTGGCCCACCGGGGGCGGGCAAAGGAACACAGGCGCGGATGCTGGAAGAAGACTTCGGTCTGGTCCAGCTTTCGACGGGCGATCTGCTGCGCGCGGCGGTGGCCGCGGGCACGCCGGCCGGGCAACAGGCCCGCGCGGTGATGGCGGCAGGCGGGCTGGTCAGCGACGATATCGTGCTGGCCATCTTGCAAGACCGCATGACCCAGCCGGATGTGGCAAAGGGCGTCATCCTTGACGGCTTTCCACGAACCGACGGGCAGGCTGCGGCACTGGATACGTTGCTGGCCAAAGTCGGGCAGCGCGTCACCGCCGCCATCAGCCTTGAGGTGGATGACGCGGCCATGGTGGGCCGGGTCGCCGGTCGCTATACCTGCGGCGGTTGCGGCGAAGGCTATCATGACCAGTTCAAGCAGCCCGCCGTGGCGGGGGTTTGCGACAAATGCGGCGGCACGGCGTTCAAACGCCGGGCCGATGACAACGCGGAAACGGTGCGGGAACGGCTGAATGCCTATCACGCGCAGACGGCGCCGCTGATTTCCTACTATGACCGCAAGGGGGTTCTGAAACGGATCGACGCAGTGGGTGCCATTGCCGATATCCGCACCGCCCTGGCGACCATCGTGCAGGCAGTCACGGCCTAAGAGGGGAGGCTTGCGCCCCGCCAAAAGGGGCGCAGGCAAGGATAACAAAACTCAGGGAGTAGCACTCATGGCGGATAAAACCTCATCCAGTGCCTATTGGTCAGCGAACGTGCGGGTGATCTTTATATCGCTTGTCATCTGGTTCGTCTGCTCATTCGGGCTGGGCATCATTCTTCGACCGGCGCTGATGGGCATTTCGGTCGGCGGCGCGGATCTTGGCTTCTGGATGGCTCAGAACGGGTCGATCTATGTCTTTCTCGTGCTGATCTTCGCCTACGCATGGCGGATGAACAAGCTCGACAAAGAATATGGCGTAGAAGAATAAGGGGCAGGGACAGATGGATCAATTTACCCTTAACCTGATCGTCGTTGGCATCACCTTTGCCATCTACATCGGGATCGCGATCTGGGCCCGTGCCGGGACCACCGCCGAGTTTTATGCAGCCGGTCAGGGCGTGCCCCCGGTTCTGAACGGGATGGCCACCGGCGCTGACTGGATGTCGGCGGCGTCGTTCATCTCGATGGCCGGCATCATCGCGCTGGCCCCTGCTGGCGGCTATGAACAGTCGGCCTTCCTGATGGGCTGGACTGGCGGCTATGTGTTGCTGGCACTGCTGCTTGCCCCCTATCTGCGCAAGTTCGGCAAGTTCACCGTTCCCGAGTTCATCGGTGACCGTTTCTATTCGGGCGGTGCGCGTCTTCTGGCCGTGATCTGTCTGATCATCATTTCGGTGACCTACGTGATCGGGCAGATGCGCGGCGTCGGCGTGACCTTCTCGCGCTTTCTGGAAGTGTCGACCGACACCGGCCTGTATATCGGCGCGGCGATCGTGTTCGCATACGCCGTGCTGGGCGGGATGAAAGGCATCACCTACACGCAGGTTGCGCAGTATGTGGTTCTGATCATCGCCTATACCGTGCCGGCGGTGTTCATCTCGCTGAACCTGACCGGGTCGTTCCTGCCGCAGCTTGGCCTGATCGGCACCTATGCCCCATCGGGCGGTGACGTGGCGATGCTGACCAAGCTGGATCAGGTCGTGACCGAGCTGGGCTTCAAGGCCTATACCTCGGAATCGGCCAACATGTTCAACATGTTCCTGTTCACCATGTCGCTGATGATCGGCACCGCCGGTCTGCCGCACGTCATCATCCGCTTCTTCACCGTGCCGAAAGTGGCTGACGCCCGGTCTTCGGCGGGTTGGTCGCTGGTGTTCATTGCGCTTCTTTACACCGTGGCTCCGGCTGTGGGGTCGATGGCGCGTCTGAACCTGACCACGGCGTTCTGGCCTGCGGCGCAGACCGGCTCGGCTTTGTCCGGACCGGCTGTCTCGCTGGCCGATATCGAAAGCAAACCGGAACTGTCCTGGATCAACACCTGGAGAGGCACGGGTCTGCTGGCCTACGAAGACAAGAACGGCGATGGCCTGATCCAGTACTTCAACGAACCGGCTCCTGTGGCGAATGCCAACAAGGCGCTTGCCGCCGCTGCCAAGGCATTGGCCGACTCGACCGATGCTGACAAAACCGCGCTGCAAACCGCGGTGACCGAAGCCACCGCAGCCCGCGACGCGGCGCTGTCGCAAGCCAAACTTGGGGACAAGACGCTGGCTGAGCTGGGCTTGGTTGGCAACGAACTGACCAAGGTTGACAACGACATCATGGTTCTGGCGAACCCTGAAATCGCGGCTCTGCCGGGTTGGGTTGTGGCTTTGGTGGCTGCCGGTGCCTTGGCTGCCGCCCTGTCAACCGCTGCCGGTCTGTTGCTGGCCATTTCGTCGGCCATCAGCCATGACCTGATCAAGGGCTCGATCAACCCGAACATCAGCGAAAAGGGTGAGCTGCTGGCAGCACGTGTTGCCATGTCGTTCGCCATCGTTGTGGCCACCTATCTTGGTCTGAACCCGCCCGGTTTTGCGGCGCAGGTTGTGGCCTTGGCCTTCGGTCTGGCGGCGGCGACGATCTTCCCGGTTCTGATGATGGGCATCTTCTCGAAGCGCATCAACAAGGAAGGCGCAATTGCCGGCATGCTGGTGGGTCTGGTGTTCACTGCGATGTACATCTTCGCCTACAAGGGGATGTTCTTCGTGCCGGGCACCAACTGGCTGCCCGATACCCCTGCCAACTACATCTTCGGCATCTCGCCGCTGTCGATCGGGACCGTGGGTGCCGTGCTGAACTTTGCCGCCGCCTATCTGGTGTCGTCGGTGACCAAGGCACCGCCGCAGCATGTGGTTGACCTGATCGAATCGATCCGCGTGCCGAAAGGTGCTGGTTCGGCGCAGGCCCACTAAAAGCAAATGCGCGTCCCCGGACCCATCCGGGGGCGCGCCACTTGCAAAGGACGACTGACATGGACCACCCGATCGAACCCATCATCGGCTTTCTGGAAACGGTCCATCCTTACGATTCCCTGCCGCGGGACGAATTGGCGCGTGTCGCCCATTCCTTCAGCCGCAGACATTACATTCCCGGCGAAGAGGTCTATCACGCCGGCGAACCGCTGAAGGGGCTGTATCTGATCAAGCGCGGCTCGGTCGAGGTGCAGGAACCCTCTGGTCAGGTGATCTCGCTTCTGGGGCCGCGCAACAGCTTTGGCGAGCGTGGTCTGGCGCGCGACGGGCTGGCCGTGACCACGGCGCGCGTCACCGAAGAGACAGTGCTGCTGCTGTTGCCGGTCGATGAATACCGCAGGCTGCTGGCCACGGTGCCCGCCTTCAACCGCTTTTTCAGCCGGGGCCGCAGTAGCGAGGCGCGGGCCGGCGATCTGACGACGCAAAAGGTCGGTGACCTGATGGCGCGCAAGCCGGTGGTCGTGGCCCCCGGCGAAAGCGTGCGCAGCGCGGCGCAGAAGATGCGCGATGCCAAGGTGTCTTCGCTGGGCGTGGTGGATGGCGATGCCTTCGTCGGCATCGTGACCGTGCGCGACATGAGCAACAAGGTGCTGGCGGGGGGCTTGGACCTTGCAACCCCGGTGTCCGAGGTGATGACGCCCGATCCGATCTGCCTGCGCCCGGAATCCTTGGGGTCGGACATCCTGCACATCATGCTGGAACGCCGGATCGGCCATCTGCCGGTGGTCGAGGACGGGCGTCTGGTGGGCATGATCACCCAGACCGACCTGACGCGGTTTCAGGCGGTCAGCTCGGCGCAACTGGTGCGCGATGCCGCGATGGCAGAGACGGTGGAAGAGATGGCCGCGGTCACCGCGCGCATCCCCAAACTGCTGGTGCAACTGGTGGGCGGCCATAACGCGCATGAGGTGGTGACGCGGCTGATCACCGATGTTGCCGACACGGTGACCCGGCGCCTGCTGGCATTGGCCGAAGCCGAACTGGGACCGGCGCCGGTGCCCTATCTGTGGCTGGCCTGCGGCAGCCAGGGGCGGCAGGAACAGACCGGTGTATCGGATCAGGACAACTGCCTGATGATCGACGATGCCGCAACCGACGACGACATGGGCTATTTCGCAAAATTGGCCAAGATCGTGTCGGACGGGTTGCACGCCTGCGGTTACGTCTATTGCCCCGGCGACATGATGGCGACCAACCCGCAATGGTGTCAGCCGATGCGGGTCTGGCGCGGGTATTTCCGCAAATGGGTGGCGACGCCCGACCCGATGGCGCAGATGCTGGCAAGCGTGATGTTCGACCTGCGGCCCATCGGCGGGCAGGCCAGCCTGTTTGCCGAATTGCAGCACGAGACGCTGGCGATGGCCGCCAAGAACTCGATCTTCGTGGCGCATATGATTGCCAACAGCCTGAAACACACGCCGCCCCTTGGCCTGTTGCGCGGCTTTGCCACCGTGCGGTCGGGCAAATTCAAGAACCATATCGACATGAAGCACAACGGCGTCGTGCCGGTGGTGGATCTTGGCCGTATCTATGCGCTGATCGGGCAGCTGGAAGTGGCCAACACCCGCGCCCGGCTGGAGGCCGCCGAGGCAGCGGGTTTGATCAGCGTCTCGGGCGCGCGCGACCTGATCGAAGCCTATGACCTGATCGCCCAGACCCGGCTGGAAAATCAGGCGCGGCTGGTGCGGTCGGGGCGCAAGCCCGACAACTTTCTGGCGCCTTCCGACATGTCGGATTTTGAACGCAGCCACCTGCGCGACGCCTTTGTCGTGGTGCGCACCATGCAATCCGCCGTGGGTCAGGCCCGCGGCGCCCGAAGCTGAAAAGACAGGACTGAATGGCCCTTGAACTGATCGCCGCGATCGTTGCCGCCGTTGCCTTCGCCGGAATGTTTCTGGCGTTGAACAAGCTGCTGCGGGGGCGGCTGCCCAAATGGGGAATGACGGTTGTCGCCGGCATCGGCCTGATCGGCACGACGATCTGGCTGGAATACGATTGGTTCGACCGCGTCAGCGCCGAATTGCCCGATGGGGTAAAGGTTGTCTGGCAATCGGTCGAGTCGATGCCGCTGCGTCCCTGGACACTGCTGGCCCCGATCACCACCAAGTTCATCGCCATGGACGTGCGCCAGATTGCCCAGCACCCGAACAATGCCGACCTGCGGATGGCCAAGGTGTTCAGCTTTGGTCGCTGGCGCCCTGTGACCGACGCGCTGATGGTGTTCGATTGTGCGGCGGGGCGGCAGATCCTGGTCAGCGACGGCGTCGAGATTACCGAAGACGGCGCCCTGAAGGGGGCCGAATGGGTCAACGCATCCGAGGGAGACGGATTTCAAGCCGCTGCCTGCGCCGCAGGCTGAAAGGAGGGGGGAACATGACGGCCGAAGGGGGGAGACGGCACCGCGTCCTTGTTGTCGAGGATGAAGACAATATTGCCATCGCGCTGGATTACCTGATGTCGCGCGAAGGCTATGACCATGACCGCATCGCCAATGGGGCCGATGCGATGGCCCGCATCCGCGAAACGCATCCAGACCTTGTGCTGCTGGATGTAATGCTGCCCGAGGTTTCGGGCTATGAAATCTGTCAGGGGGTGCGGCTGGACCCGTCGCTGGCCGGCGTGAAGATCCTGATGATGACCGCGCGCGGATCGGCCATCGAACGGCGCAAGGGGCTTGCGCTGGGGGCGGATGGCTTTATCTCGAAACCCTTCGAGCTGAAAGAGTTGCGCGACGAGGTGCGCCGTCTTCTGGGTGTGGAGGCATAGGGCATGATCCTGAACCTGTCGCTGCGCATCCGCATCTTCTTGTTGTTCGCAGGTCTGGCAGGCGGGGCGCTTGCGGCGCTGACCGGCGGGCTGTGGCTGGGCTATCGTCGGTTGGCCATGCCCGAGACGCTGGATGGGTTCGTGCAGGGCGGTATCGTCGCGGCCTTTGTCATTCTGGGGCTGGTCACATGGATCTGGTATCTGTTCGATGTGAATGTCGCCAAGCCGATTGATACCCTGGCCGGTGCCTTGCGGGCGCGGGCGCATGCGGATGTGACCGGCGAAATGGATGCGGCCATCGCGCAGTATCTGGGCGATCTGGCCCCGGCGGCCACTGCGGCGGCGCTGTCGCTGTCGGAAACCCGCAATGCCCTGGCCGAGGCCGTGGCGCGCGAAACCATTCGGCTGACCGACGAAAAGGCCCGGCTGGAGGCGCTCTTGTCCGACGTGCCGGTGGGGGTTCTGCTGTGCTCGGGCGATCATGCGCTGGCGTTCTATAATGGCACGGCGGTCGATCTGATCGGGGCCGGGCGGTCGGCGCCGGGGTTGGATCGGCGCCTGTTCGACTATCTGCGCGAAGGGCCGATCAAGCTGGCGCATGAGCGCCTGATCGCCACCCAAGACCCCGATGCGGCATCAGACCTTTTGTGCACCACGCTGAACGGTGATCGGGTGCTGTCGGCGCGGATGCGCCTTCTGGCCAGTGACCGGGCCACGCGACCGGGCTATGTGCTGACGCTGCGCGATGTGACCGCAGACCTTGCCACCCACGCCCGGCGTGAGGCCTTGCTGACCGAGGTGTTTGACCGTGTGCGCAGGCCTGCCGCCAACCTGTCTACCCTGATCGCCGCCATCCCGCCGGGCGAGGCCGCCCCCGGCCGCTTGGACCGCGCCCTGCGCGAAGAGGTGGCGGGCCTTGCCTCTGCCGTCACCGACCTGACCCGCCGCCACGACGAAGGCCGCAGCGACAGCGGCCCGCTGGCCATGACCCGTGCCTCGGATCTGCTGGACGGGTTGCGCGCCCGGATGGAGGGTGACGGGCTGGCCGTCGAGGGCGAGGCGGCGGAACTGCTGTTGCACTGCAACGGCTTTGAGGTGATCGCCCTGCTGTCGGGTCTGGCCGAGGCGATGGGGCAGGCAGGTCTGGCGCGGGCGTTCCGGGTGTCGGTGGCCGAAGACGGCACCGGCGCGCTGATCCGGCTGATCTGGGATGGCCGCGCGCTGCCGATGGCGCAACTGGAAGACTGGCTGAGCGCGCCGCTGGAACCGGGCGTCACCGATGTGCCGCGCCGGGCGGTGCTTGCAACGCTTGCCACCGAGATCTGGCCCGAAAGCACCGGGCAGGGCGGGCACAGCCTGTGCCTGCCCATTCCGCAGGCCCGCCGCGTGGTGCGCCGTCCGGCCCCGATTGCCCGCGCGGTGGTTTATGACTTTGACCTGCTGTCCAAGGCGCGCAATGAAAAGGTGCAGGACGCCCGGTTGGAAGACCTGACCTATGTGGTGTTCGATAACGAAACCACCGGCCTGTTGCCGGGGCAGGGCGACGAGATCGTGCAGATTGCTGCCGTCCGCATCGTCAATGGCCGCCGGGTCGAGGGCGAGGTGTTTGACACGCTGGTCAACCCGCGCCGGCCGATTCCGCTGTCATCAACCGAGGTGCATGGCATCACCGAAGCCATGGTGCAGGACGCGCCCTTTGTCGAAGAGGTGGTGGCGCGGTTTCACAAGTTTGCCGAAGGGGCGGTGCTGATCGCCCATAACGCGCCGTTCGACATGGAGTTCCTGCGGCGGATGGAGCCCGCGCTTGACCTGCGCTTTGACCACCCGGTGTTCGACACCGTGCTTTTGTCGGCGGTGATCTATGGCCAGCACGAGGTGCACAGCCTTGACGCGCTGACGCATCGGCTTGGGATCACCATCCCCGAAGAGGCGCGGCACACCGCGATCGGCGATACGGTGGCCACCGCGGATGCGTTCCTGAAACTGATGCCCATGCTGCAAGGCCGTGGTCTGGCCACCTTTGGCGACGTGCTGACCGAAGTCCGCCGGCACGGTCGGTTGCTGAAAGACCTGAACTGACGCCAACAAAAAAGCCGCCCGAAGGCGGCTGTCTTTTTAAGTTTGGTGGAGCCACGCGGGATCGAACCGCGGACCTCTTGAATGCCATTCAAGCGCTCTCCCATCTGAGCTATGACCCCACCGGGATATCGACGCGTTTCCGCTTCGATGGGCGGTGTTTAGGCGAGGGCGCGGGGGGGTGCAAGTGGTTTTTTGACCTCAAACCCGCGCGGTTGCGAAAACTCAGACCTCGTCTTCGTCGCCGGCCACATCGGCCAATTCATCCAGCGAGACGTTGTCATCGGTATCGTCTTCCAGAAGATCATCATCCAGTTCCGTATCGTCTGCCGGGGTTTCCAGCAGATCGTCTTCGGCTTCCAGATCATCGACCAGCACCTCATCGTCCTTTTCAGGCACGACACGGGCAATGACCGAGGCCGCCATCTTGCGGCGGGCGGTTTCGATATCCACGACCTCACCCGTGTAGGGGCTGACGATCGGGGTGCGGTTCAGGTCGTAAAAGCGTTTGCCGGTGGTCGGGCAGATACGCTTTGTACCCCATTCTTCCTTGGGCATGGTGTTTCCCTTAAGGCTGTGCAGATTGTAAGACGGTGTCGCTTGCCACAAGGGCCCGCGTCTGTCAAAGGCTTTTGTCCCCATTGCGGCCAATGTCAAGCTGGCTATTCTGGAGGGGTGGTTCAAGAGCGTCAGATGCCCCAACTTCCCGGTTTTCCCCCTGTTGATATCACCCTGCGCCGGTCAGCCCGGTCGCGGCGGTTTTCGCTGCGGGTGTCGCGGCTGGATGGGCGGGTGACGCTGTCGATGCCGCTGCGCGCGCGTGAGTCCGAGGCCCTGCGCTTTGCCGCCGAGCAAGAGGGCTGGATTCGCCGGACCCTGGCCGAGATGCCGGGACGAAAGGCCGTGGGTCTGGGCGATCTGGTGCCGGTCGAAGGGCGGATGGTGCAGCTGGTTCCCGGTGCGGGGCGGTCGGTGCGTCTGGAAGACGATACGCTGTTGGTGCCCGGCGATCCGGGCCAAGCGGGGGTGCGGGCCGGGGCCTATCTGAAGGTGCTGGCGCGCGACCGTCTGGCCGCCGCCTGCGACCGGCATGCGGCTGTCCTTGGCCGCCCCTACACCCGGCTGACGCTGCGCGACACGCGGTCTCGCTGGGGGTCTTGCGCGCCGGACGGGGCGCTGATGTTTTCGTGGCGGCTGATCCTGGCGCCGCCTTCGGTGCTGGATTACGTGGCGGCGCATGAGGTGTCGCATCTGGCTGAAATGAACCACTCACCCGCGTTCTGGGCGGTGGTCGAGCGGTTGTTTCCCCGCTGGCAGGTGCAGCGCAGTTGGCTGCATCGCGACGGGCAGGCATTGCATGGCTATGTCTTTGGCCCCAGCGGTGATGCCGAGGCTTGACCCCGGCCGCAAAGCGATGCTTGCCTAAGCCCCATGCCGATCACCCCGCGCCCCACCGACCCCAACGCCGCCGCACATGAACGGCTGTATCGCAGCCTGCGCCAGCAGGTGATGCATGGCGAGGTGCCCCCCGGCCATCCGCTGACCCTGCGCGGGCTGGCAAAGGACCATGGCGTGTCGATGACCCCGGCGCGTGAGGCGATCCGGCGGCTGGTGGCCGAAGGGGCGTTGACGATTTCCTCCTCGGGGCGGGTGTCGACGCCCGAGCTGTCGCCCGAGCGGATCGAGGAACTGGCCGCGATCCGGGCACTTCTGGAACCCGAGCTGGCGGCCCGTGCCCTGCCAAGGGCGCATTTCGCGCTGATCGAACGGCTGGCGGCGATCAACGCGCTGAATGCCGATGCGGTGTTGCGGCAGGATGCGGTGGCCTATGTCCGCACCAACCTTGAGTTTCACCGCACGCTGTATCTGCGCGCGCAGGCCCCGGCGATGCTGGCGATTTGCGAAACCGTCTGGCTGCAACTGGGGCCGACCATGCGGGCGCTGTATTCGCGCCTGCGCCGCAAGGAGCCGCCGCACCATCACCGGATCATTCTGGCCGCGCTCAAGGCCGGCGACGAGCCGGGGTTACGGCTGGCGGTGCGCACGGATGTGACGCAAGGTCTGCGGCATCTGGCGGGGTGAGCCTTGTGGCCGTCCCACCGTGGGACGCAAGGGCCGCCAAAGGAAATCAATCCCTTGGCGGCCTGAGTTAACCCTTTGGCAAGGATTCAGGCGTGGATGGCACCATCGCCGCAGGCAAGGGCCGCTTCGCGCACGGCCTCGCTGTAGGTGGGGTGGGCGTGGCAGGTCAACGCAAGATCCTGGGCTGATGCGCCAAACTCCATCGCGACGCAGACCTCGTGGATCAGATCGCCCGCCATCGGGCCGATGATATGCGCGCCAAGGATGCGGTCGGTGGCCTTGTCGGCAAGGATCTTGACAAAGCCATCGGCCTGAAACACCGCCTTGGCGCGGCCGTTGCCCATGAAGCTGAACTTGCCGACCTTGTAGGCGCGGCCTTCTTCCTTCAACTGCTCTTCGGTGGCACCCACGCTGGCCACCTCGGGCGTGGTGTAGACCACACCGGGAATGACCCCATAGTTGACGTGGCCGTGCTTGCCGCCAAGGATTTCGGCCATGGCCATGCCTTCATCCTCGGCCTTGTGCGCCAGCATCGGGCCGATGATGGCATCGCCGATGGCATAGAGGCCCTTGATATTGGTGGCAAAATGCCCGTCGGTCTTGATCTGGCCGCGCGGCAGCATCGCAACCCCCAGCCCTTCCAGCCCCAAGCCGGCGGTGTAGGGTTTGCGCCCGGTGGCGACCAGAACCACATCGGCCTCCAACTCATGCGCGCTGTCGTCCTTGCGCAGTTTGTAGCTGACCTTTGCGCCCTTCTTGCCAGCCTCGGCGCCCTGCACCGCGGCACCAAGGATGAACTTCAGGCCCTGTTTGGTCAGGATTTTCTGGAAAGCCTTCGCCACCTCGGCGTCCATGCCGGGGGTGATGGTGTCAAGGTATTCCACCACCGTTACCTGCGTGCCCAGACGGGTATAGACCGAGCCCATTTCCAGCCCGATCACCCCGGCACCGATGACGACCATCGACTTCGGGATCTTTGGCAGGGCAAGCGCCCCGGTCGAGGTGACGATCGTCCCCTCGTCCACCGTGACGCCGGGCAGGGTGGATGGCTCGGACCCCGTTGCAATCACGATGTTTTTCGCGCTGTGGGTGTCGTCGCCCACCTGCACCTGGCCCGCTGCGGGGATCGTGGCCCAGCCTTTCAGCCAGGTGACCTTGTTTTTCTTGAACAGAAACTCGATGCCCTTGGTGTTGCCGGCGATCACATCGTCCTTGTAGGCCTGCATGCGCGCCCAATCGACCCGTGGCGCAGCCCCCATCAGGCCCATTTTTTCAAAGTTTTCATGGACTTCATGAAGCTGATGGGTGGCGTTCAAGAGCGCCTTGGACGGGATGCAGCCGATGTTCAGGCAGGTGCCGCCAAGGCTGTCGCGGCCTTCGACGCAGGCCACCTTGAGGCCCAACTGCGCACAACGGATGGCGCAGACATAGCCGCCGGGGCCGCCGCCGATGATGATTACGTCAAACTCTGCCATGGTCGTCTCCTATGGATGGGGTGCACCGGGGGCTTCGCGCCCCCGGACCCCCGCGGGGTATTTGGGCCAAGAGGAATGGCCTAGATCAGGGCCGCAACCAGCATCAGGACGGTTGCGAAAAAGCCCACGCCCCAGATGACCGAGCGCCACGGGGCGAGGCCAAGGGCGTAGGCGGGGATGTAGAGGACGCGGGCCGCGAGATAGGCCCATGCAGCGGTCTGCGTCACGAGGGTGGATTGCTGGCCGAGGGTGACGACGACCACGGCGAGGGTGAACAGGATCAGCCCTTCAAAATGGTTGTTCAGCGCGCGTTGCAGGCGGCCCGCCAGGGTGGACAAAGGCTGCGCCGGGGGTTTGTCGCGGCTGCCGGCGGTGTATTTGGTGCCAAGTTCGAGGTTCGCGGGGATGGCGAAGATCAGGAATTGCGCGGTTTGCAGGAGGCCTGCGAGGGCGAGAGCGGTGAGTTCTGGGGTCATGGGGTGCCTTCGGTGGAAGTGCCCCCCACCCCCATCCCTTCCCCACGAGGGGGAGGGGAGGCGCTTTGCGCGGCTGTGGGGGTGAGGTTAGTCATTCGGTTCTCGGCTGATATGCTGCTAAAAGCGCGTCGCCCTTCTGGCGTTCGGCTTCGGTCATCGAAGAGGAGAAATCGCAGAGAAAGGCGTGAAGAAGACGATATTCTGTCTCATCGTTAAGTTTGTTGCGACGGAGCAATGCCTTAAGCAACTTCTTTGGATGGCCGGCATCATCGAAGTAATCGCGCCCGGTCTGGGACCGATAGCTGTCAAGGATCGTTCGAAACCGCATTGGGTTCTGACGAAGAACATCGAGGAGACCAAGGGAGCAATCGTTCAGCGCCTCTCGGACGCCGGAAACGATCTGGGCGGGCGTCGAGGTCTTTGTGGCGACGCTTGCCAAGGCTGCCTGCCTTTCAATTGGGCCGAACCTGTGGCCGCCAAATCGCTCCGGGTCGTCGTGTCCAAGATAAGCGCACTCATCCATGCAATCGAAGACGTCGCAGAGGCGATGAAACTCGGAAAGAAGTTCCGCATGCGAGCCTCTGGTTCCCATTGCTGACCCTCACAAATCCATCAGCAAGCGGCGCGGGTCTTCCAGCGCCTCTTTCACGCGCACAAGGAACGTCACCGCGCCTTTGCCGTCCACAATCCGGTGGTCGTAGCTGAGCGCGAGATACATCATCGGGCGGATGACGATCTGGCCGTTTACCACGACGGGGCGGTCCTGGATCTTGTGCATGCCGAGGATGCCCGATTGCGGCGGGTTCAGGATGGGCGAGGACATCAGCGAGCCGTAGACGCCGCCGTTCGAGATGGTGAACGACCCACCCTGCATTTCGGCCATGCTCAGCTTGCCGTCACGGGCGCGGGCCCCCAGTTCGGCGATCTTTTTCTCGATCTGCGAAAAGCCCATCTGGTCGGCGTCGCGGACCACGGGCACGACAAGGCCCGAGGGGGTGCCGACGGCCACGCCCATGTGGACGTAGTGTTTGTAGATGATGTCGCCGCCGTCGATTTCGGCGTTGACCTCGGGCACCTCTTTCAGGGCATGGGTGCAGGCTTTGACGAAGAAGGACATGAAGCCCAGCTTGACGCCGTGCTTTTTCTCGAAGGCGTCCTTGTATTCGTTGCGCAGGGCCATGATGCCGGACATGTCCACCTCGTTATAGGTGGTCAGCATGGCGGCGCTGTTTTGCGCGTCTTTCAGGCGACGGGCGATGGTGGCGCGCAGGCGGGTCATCTTGACGCGTTCCTCGCGGGCGGCGTCATCGGCGGCCACCGGGCCGCGCGGCACGGAGGCCGGGGCGGGGGCGGGGGCGGGGGCGGGCGTCGGCATCGGGGCGGGGGTGGGGGCGTGGTCCACCGCGCGGGCCACGTCTTCCTTCATGATGCGGCCATCGCGGCCGCTGCCCTGCACCTGATCGGGCGAAAGTCCGGCCTCGGCCATCGCCTTTTTGGCGGAGGGGGCATCTTCGACATCGGCGCGCAGGGCGGGGGTTTCCGGTCCGGCGCCGGGAGAGTTGACGGCGGTTGCGTCGGTTGCCTTGGGCTCGGCCTTGGTGGTGGCGGTGGCGCCTTCGGTGATGATGCCAAGCCTTGCGTTGGCGGCGACGGTGGTGCCTTCGGGCACCAGAATCTCGGCCAGCACGCCCGACACCGGGGCGGGCACTTCGACCGAGACCTTGTCGGTTTCCAGCTCGCACAGCATTTCGTCTTGCTTGACCGCATCGCCCGGCTTCTTGAACCAGGTCGATACGGTGGCCTCGGACACGGATTCGCCAAGGGCGGGAACCATCACGTCGGTCATTTTCTTCTTCCTCTGCGCCACTTCGGGCGGTCTAGACGGGGGCGGGCAGGGCCGGGTGGGCCCTGCGGCGATCAGAGTGTCAGGGCCTCGGACACCAGGGCGTCTTGTTCGGCCTTGTGGCGGCTGGCAAGGCCAGTGGCGGGCGAGGCGGCGGCCGCACGGCCGACATAGCGCGGGCGGGCATGGCTGGCGCCGATCTTGGTCAGCACCCATTCGATGTTCGGCTCGACAAAGGTCCAGTAGCCTTGGTTCTTCGGCTCTTCCTGGCACCAGATCACCTCGGCGGATTTGAAGCGCCCGAGTTGCTTGACCAGCGATTGAACCGGGAACGGATAGAACTGTTCCAGCCGCAAGAGGTAAATGTCATCGGCACCGCGCGCATCGCGTTCGGCCAGCAGGTCGTAGTAAACCTTGCCCGAGCACATGACGACGCGCTTGATCTGGTCATCGGGTTTCAGCGTCAGGTCGGAATGGCCCTTTTGCGCATCATCCCAAAGCACGCGGCGGAACTTTGACCCGGTGGTGAACGCGGTGGCGTCGCTGACGCACATCGGGTGGCGCAGCAGCGATTTCGGCGTCATCAGGATCAGCGGCTTGCGGAAGCGGCGGTGGATCTGGCGGCGCAGGATGTGGAAGTAGTTGGCCGGGGTCGAGACATTGGCCACGATCCAGTTGTCGTTGGCCGACATCTGCAAGAACCGTTCCGGCCGGGCGGAGGAGTGTTCCGGCCCCTGACCTTCGTAGCCATGTGGCAACAGGCAGACCAGACCCGACATCCGCAACCACTTGCTTTCGCCCGAGTTGATGAACTGATCAAACATGATCTGCGCACCATTGGCGAAATCGCCAAACTGGGCTTCCCACAGCGTCAGGGCGTTGGGTTCCGACAAGGTGTAGCCATATTCAAAGCCCAGCACCGCATATTCCGACAGCATCGAGTCGATCACATCGAACCGGGCTTGCCCTGCCCGAATGTGGTTCAGCGGGTAGTAGCGTTCTTCGGTGGTCTGATCGACCAGACCCGAGTGGCGCTGGCTGAAGGTGCCGCGGGTGCAGTCCTGCCCCGACAGGCGCACGGGGAAGCCTTCCGAGACCAGACTGCCAAAGGCAAGCGCCTCGGCGGTGGCCCAGTCAAAGCCGCGACCTTCGGCAAACATTTTGGCCTTGGCGTCGAGCAGGCGGCCCACGGTCTTGTGCAGGTCAAAGCCTTCGGGCGCGCGGGTCAGCGCGACGCCGATTTCGGCCATGGTTTCGGGCTTGATCGCGGTGTGACTGGCGTTTTGGTCTTCGCTGTCGCGGTCAAAGCCGGACCAGCGGCCATCCAGCCAGTCGGCCTTGTTGGGCTTGAACGACCGGCCGGCCTCGAACTCTTCGTTCAGGCGGGCCTGAAAGGCGGCCTTCATGTCCTCGATCTCGCCTTCGGGGATCAGGCCATCTTGCACCAGACGTTCGGTATAGCGTTGCAGCGTCGTCTTGTGCTTTTTGATCGTGGTATACATCGCCGGGTTGGTGAACATCGGCTCGTCGCCTTCGTTGTGACCAAAGCGACGGTAGCAGAAGATATCCAGTACCACGTCCTTGTGGAACTTCTGGCGAAACTCGATCGCCACCTTGGCGGCATGCACCACCGCCTCGGGGTCGTCGCCGTTGACGTGGAAAATCGGCGCCTCGACCATCAGGGCGATGTCGGTGGGATAGGGCGACGAGCGGCTGAACGCCGGCGCGGTGGTAAAGCCGATCTGGTTGTTGACCACGATATGGATGGTGCCGCCGGTGCGGTGGCCCTTCAGGCCCGACAGGCCGAAGCATTCGGCCACAACGCCCTGACCGGCAAAGGCCGCATCGCCATGCAACAATATGGGCAGAACCATCGTGCGGTCGGTATCGTTGAACTGGTCCTGCTTGGCGCGGACCTTGCCCAGCACCACCGGGTTGACGGCCTCAAGGTGGCTGGGGTTGGCGGTCAGCGACAGGTGGACCTTGTTGCCATCAAATTCGCGGTCCGACGACGCGCCAAGGTGGTATTTCACATCGCCCGAGCCATCGACGTCTTCGGGTTTGTAAGAGCCGCCCTGAAATTCGTGGAAAATCGCGCGATAGGGTTTGCTCATCACATTGGCCAGCACCGACAGGCGGCCACGGTGCGGCATGCCGACGACGATTTCCTTCAGGCCCAACTGACCGCCGCGCTTGATGATGGCTTCCATCGCCGGGATCAGCGCCTCGCCGCCATCAAGGCCAAAGCGTTTGGTGCCCATGTATTTGACGTGCAGGAACTTCTCGAAACCCTCGGCCTCGACCAGCTTGTTCAGGATGGCGCGGCGGCCTTCGCGGGTGAAGGCGATCTCTTTGCCATAGCCTTCGATCCGCTCTTTCAGCCAGCTTGCCTGTTCGGGATCGGAAATATGCATGTATTGCAGGGCAAATGTGCCGCAATAGGTGCGCTTCACGATATCCATGATCTGGCGCATGCTGGCCACTTCCAGACCCAGCACCTTGTCAAGGAAAACGGGCCGGTCCATGTCGGCATCGGTAAAGCCGTAGGAGCGCGGGTCAAGTTCCGGGTGAGGGGTCTTGTCGCGCATGCCCAGGGGATCAACGTCGGCGATCAGGTGGCCACGGATGCGGTAGGCGCGGATGATCATCAGGGCGCGGATAGAGTCGAGCACGGCGCGCTGCACCTGAGCATCGGTCAGGCTGACGCCATTGTCTTCGGCTTTGGCGACGATCTTTTGCGCGGTTGCCTTGGCTTCCTTGACCGGGGCGGCGGGCCATTCGCCGGTCATCGCGGCGGTCAGGTCATCGGTGGGGGTGGGGGGCCAGTCGGCACGCGCCCAGGACGGGCCATGGGCGGCGCGCTTGGCATCCAGATCAGAGTCGCCAAGGCTGCGAAAGAACTCGGCCCATTGCGGATCGACCGAGGCCGGATCGGTGGCGTGGCGGGCCTGCAACTGGTCGATGTATTCGGCATTGGCCCCGTCAAGGAAAGATCCTGCACGGAATTGGCTGTTGGGGGATTGCTCGGTCATATCTTGCACCTCTCCTTTGGGTGGCGCCGGATGGGGTGGGGGCACGAATTTTCTGCGAAAATTCTGCCCCCTGTCGATGTGTTCAGTTCAACAGGGTCTGGATGGCTTCGGTCAGCGGCAGGTTGGGCCGGGCGCGGTCAAGCGTGAAGGGCACGATCAGAACCAGCAGGGCGGTCAGCGCCAGCAGGGACGCGATGCCGATGCGTGTTCGATTGTCCATGACCCTGTCCCCCCTGTGCGTCCTTGCGTTACTTGCCGATGGCTTTCAACACGGCCTCGCCCAGACCGGCCGGGCTGTCGGCCACGATGATGCCGGCGGCCAGCATCGCCTCGATCTTGGATTCGGCATCGCCCTTGCCACCGGCAACGATGGCACCGGCATGGCCCATGCGGCGGCCGGGGGGGGCAGTGCGGCCGGCGATGAAACCGGCGGTCGGCTTCCAGCGGCCGCGTTTCTTTTCATCCGCCAGGAATTGCGCGGCTTCTTCTTCGGCGGAACCGCCGATTTCGCCGATCATGATGATGGAATGGGTTTCCGGGTCGGCAAGGAACATCTCGAGGATGTCAATGTGTTCAGACCCCTTGATCGGGTCGCCGCCGATGCCGACGGCAGAGGATTGGCCAAGGCCCACGTCGGTGGTCTGCTTGACGGCCTCATAGGTCAGGGTGCCGGAACGTGACACCACGCCGACCGACCCGCGCGAGAAGATGGAGCCCGGCATGATGCCGATCTTGCATTCGCCCGGGGTCATCACGCCGGGGCAGTTCGGCCCGATCAGGCGGGATTTCGAGCCTTGCAGCGCGCGCTTGACGCGCATCATGTCCAGCACAGGGATGCCTTCGGTGATGCAGACGATCAGTTCCATCTCGGCGTCAATCGCCTCAAGGATGCTGTCGGCGGCGAAGGGCGGCGGGACGTAGATCACCGATGCGTTGGCTTCGGTCTTGGCTTTCGCTTCATGCACCGAGTTGAACACCGGAAGGTCAAGGTGCAGGCTGCCGCCCTTGCCGGGGGTCACACCGCCGACCATCTTGGTGCCGTAAGCGATGGCCTGTTCCGAATGGAACGTGCCCTGGCTGCCGGTAAAGCCTTGGCAGATCACCTTGGTATTTGCGTTGACGAGAACGGCCATCGGGGCCTCCTGAAGAGATACGTTTCATTTCGGGCCACATCTGCCGCCCGCGAAGGGTCTGCCTGCCCGGTGACGCAGCCTTAGTGGCCGTAGTCACCAATTCCGTGGGCAGGGCAGGAAATCGCAATCTCGCCGGTGGGAACCTTGCCAGCGCGCGCCATGTCGGACTGTTCCTGGCAGACCGCGATATGGTCGTCGACGCCCGAGATATTGGCCCCAACGCCGACACCGCAGGCCGCAAGGGCCGACAGGCTGATCAGACCACAGACGAGAGAGATGCGCATGACGTTTACCCTTTCACCGCTTTGACAATCTTCTGGGCCGCATCGGACAGGTTGTCGGCGGCGATGACGTTCAGGCCGGACTTGTTGATGATCTCTTTGCCAAGCTCGACATTGGTGCCTTCCAGCCGGACCACCAGCGGCACCTGCAACCCGACCTCTTTCACCGCGGCGATCACGCCTTCGGCGATGATGTCACAGCGCATGATGCCGCCGAAGATGTTGACAAGGATGCCTTTGACGTTGGGGTCAGAGGTGATGATCTTGAACGCCTCGGTCACCTTTTCCTTGGTGGCACCGCCGCCCACGTCAAGGAAGTTTGCCGGTTCGGCGCCGTACAGCTTGATGATGTCCATCGTGGCCATGGCAAGGCCCGCGCCGTTGACCATGCAGCCAATTTCGCCATCCAGCGCGATGTAGTTCAGATCAAACTTCGACGCGGCCAGTTCCTTCGGGTCTTCCTCGGATTCGTCGCGCAGCGCGATGATGTCGGCGTGGCGATAGAGCGCGTTCGAGTCAAAGCCCATCTTGGCGTCAAGGCATTTCAGGTTGCCGTCGGTGGTGACCACCAGAGGGTTGATTTCCAGCATCTCCATGTCTTTTTCGACAAACAGCCGATACAGGTTCTTCACCAGTGCGACGCATTGCTTGATCCGGTTGCCTTCCAGCCCCAGTTCAAACGCGACACGGCGGCCGTGGAAATCGGACAGGCCCGAGGCCGGATCGACGGTGAAGGACAGGATCTTTTCCGGCGTGTCATGTGCCACGTCTTCGATCGACATGCCGCCTTCGGTTGAGACGACGAAGGAAATCCGGCTGGAGACGCGGTCGATCAGCATGGCAAGATACAGCTCGCGCTGAATGTCCGAGCCGTCTTCGATGTAGATGCGGTTGACCTGCTTGCCGGCCGGGGTGGTTTGCAGCGTCACCAGCGTGCGGCCCAGCATCTGGCGGGCGAATTCGGCAGCCTCGCCCACCGACCGGGCGATGCGGACGCCGCCTTTTTCGCTGGCTTCGGGTTCGACAAAGCTGCCCTTGCCGCGGCCGCCGGCATGGATTTGCGCCTTGACCACCCAAAGCGGCCCATCCAGTTCGCCCGCGGCGGTCTTGGCCTCTTCGCCGCGCAGCACCACGCGGCCGTCCGAGACGGGAACCCCATAGGACCGCAGAAGCGCCTTGGCCTGATATTCGTGGATGTTCATGGATTGCGTCCTATGGGTCGTTATATTTCGAGCGTGATGCCACGAAATTGGGCGCAAACCAATTGGCTTTGTGCGAAACAACGGGAATTCTTCGGAAAAAGCTCCATCTGTGATCACAGGAATTATGGCTGTGATCACAGCCAGTCAGGCTGTGATCACACGGCGGGTTTTGGGGGTGTGATCACAGGTACGCGGCGCAGCAGATGCCGATTCGCCAGGCGGTGTGGTGGATCAGTTCAGGATCCACAACGCTTGTCCACGCGGCAAGATGACCGATGACGGGCGCGCGGCCCATCCGGCGGCTGAGGCCGTGGCCTGCACCTGATCGCCGGTGCTGTGATAGGGCGGGCGACCCGGGTGGGTGACGACGCCATCGGCCTGGCGAAACGCGGCCCCGGCACGGTCTGGCGGGGCAAGAAACACCGTCAGCAAAAGGGCTTGCAGCTTGCAAAGGTGCGGGCGGGCCGTGGCAAGCGCCGTTTGCAGGCTGGCCGGTGGCAGATGGGTGAAGACACCGAAGGCGATGGCAAAGTCGATGGTTTGCGGCACGCCGGGAAAGGCAAACGTGGCGTCCTCGATCAGGTGATCTTCGGGCAGGCGGGCGGGATCGGCCAGTTCCACCGCGCGGCCCCGCAGCATCAGGGCGCGGCTGGCATCGGTGGCCCAGTAGTGGCCGGGGTGCAGATAGGGCACCGCCTTGCAGCCCAGCCGCAGCGCGCCTGCGCCGATATCCAGCAGGTGGTGATGCGGCTGCATGCCGGCGTCGCGCAAAAGCTGCATCTGGATGCGCCCGGTTTCATCCCACCTGCCGCCGACGATGTCGCGGTGGCGGCCTTTGGCGAGGGCGTCGTCGTAGAACCCCGGCTCAAGATAGGGGGAAACCGGGTGGGCCATCGGTGCGTCTATCCTGCTTTGCGGTGGTCTTTGCGGGCGGCGGTCACGCCGGATGCGGCTGGGTTGCGGCCTCTTGCACCAGCGCAAGGCACAGGTCGGTGGCCTGCGCCATATCCTGCACCGAGACATATTCCAGCGGTCCGTGGACGTTTTGCATGCCGGTGAACAGGTTGGGGCAGGGCACGCCCATTTCGGTCAGCCGCGAGCCATCGGTGCCGCCCCTGATCGGCACGCTGACCGGCGTGATCCCGATCCGGGTGCAGGCGCGGCGGGCAAGCTCGACCGGGGTCATGTCGGTTTCCAGCCAATAGCGCATGTTGCGGTATTGTGGCGTGATGGTGCAGGTGATTTCGGCGCGCGGTTCGGTGGCCTGCACGGCGGCGCAGACCTGGCGCAGGATGTCGCCCTTTTGCGCAAGGCCGGCGCGTTCAAAGTCGCGCAGGATGAAGTGCAGGGTCATGTCCGACGATCCGCCGGCCATCTCGGTCGGGTGGATAAAGCCGTCGCGGCCAGAGGTGGTTTCGGGCGTCATGGTGGCTTGCGGCAGGGTGGCGATGATCTTGGCGGCAAGGGTTATGGCGTTGACCATCTTGCCCATGGCGGTGCCGGGGTGGATGCTGACGCCCTTTATGGTGACCACCGCGGCATCGGCAGAGAAGCTTTCGTATTCCACCTCACCCACCGCGCCGCCATCGAAGGTATAGGCGAAGTCGGCGGCAAGGTCGGCTGGCAGGCGCGCATCGACGCCGCGGCCGATTTCTTCATCGGCGGTAAAGGCGATGCGGATGGGGCCATGCGGGATGGCAGGGTTTTCCAGCAGGTGGCGGGCGGCGGTCATCAGGATGGCGACGCCGGCCTTGTCATCGGCGCCCAGAAGCGTGGTGCCCGAGGCGGTGATGATGTCATGACCCTGTCGGGTGGCCAGATAGGGAAAGTCAGCCGGCGACAGGGTCAGGCCGGGGGCATCGGGAAAGCTGATGTCGCCGCCGTTGTAGCCGCGGATGATGCGGGTCTTGACGCCGGTGGCGTTGAATTGCGGCGCGGTGTCGACATGGGCCAGAAGGCCGATGGTGGGGCCGGGGGCCGTGCCGGGGATGGTGGCCAGCACGGTGCCATAATCGGTCAGTTGCACATCCGCCGCGCCGATCTGGGTCAGTTCGGTTTCCAGCAGGCGCAGGATATCCCATTGCCGGGCGGTCGAGGGGGCGCTGGGCGAGGCCGCGTCGCTTTGGCTGTCGATGGCGGCGTAGCGGATCAGGCGGTCGGTCAGTTCGGCATCGAAACGGGGCATGGTGCGGCCTGTTCTTGGGGTTGGGCCACGGTGGCAAGACAGGCGAGGGAATGTCAAGAGAGGCCCGGGGGGCGGCCCTTGCCGGGGCGTTCACGTCGGCGTCTGGTGCACCGCCTGCGCCGCGACCCATGCCGGCGCGGGGGATGTTGGTGGGGCGCGGGGGCGTTGATCGGTTCGGCCCGTTCGCGCAGGGTGGCAGGGGCGGATTGCCTTGGATTTCCGCCACGCCCGGGTTAGGTTTGGGATACCCAGACGAAACGCGGGGCAACCGCCTTTGAAAAGCCGGGTCTGATGGCTGCAAGAGGAGTGCCCATGTCGCAGGTTTCCGCATCGGACCCGTGGTCGATCATCCAGACCGGCAGCCTGCGCGATGAGGCCGCGCTGGTCACCGATCTGCTGGCCGGGGCCGCGCTTTCGAGCGATGCCCGCGCCGCGATTGTGGAGCAGGCCACAGATCTGGTCGCCCGCATCCGCGCCAGTGCCAAGCCGGGGCTGATGGAGGTGTTTCTGGCCGAATATGGCCTGTCCACCGATGAAGGCATCGCGCTGATGTGTCTGGCCGAGGCGTTGCTGCGGGTGCCCGATGCGGAAACCATGGATGCGCTGATCGAAGACAAGATCGCGCCCGGCAATTGGGGGCGGCATCTGGGCAAGTCGGCCTCATCGCTGGTCAATGCCTCGACCTGGGCCTTGATGCTGACCGGGCGGGTGCTGGATGACCGCGAACCCGGCGTGGTGGGCCACCTGCGCGCCGCTGTCAAACGGCTGGGCGAGCCGGTGATCCGTGCCGCCGTGGCGCGCGCAATGACCGAAATGGGCCGCGCCTTTGTGCTGGGCGAAACCATCGAGACCGCGATGGACCGCGCGCGCGAGTTGGAGGCGAAGGGCTATAGCTACAGCTATGACATGCTGGGCGAGGCCGCGCGGACCCAAGCCGATGCAAGGCGCTATCATCTGGCCTATGCCCGCGCGTTGGGGGCGATTGCCGCAGCCGCCAAGGGCAATGACATTCGCGCCAACCCCGGCATTTCGGTCAAGCTGTCGGCGCTGCATCCGCGATACGAGGTGGCCAAGCGCGCCCGGGTGATGGCCGAACTGGTGCCACGGGTGCGGGAACTGGCGGGGTTGGCGCGGGCGGCGGGCCTTGGCTTCAACATCGACGCCGAAGAGGCCGACCGGCTGGAGGTGTCGCTGGAGGTGATCGAGGCGGTGCTGTCCGACCCGGCGCTGGCCGGATGGGACGGCTTTGGCGTGGTGGTGCAGGCCTATGGTCGCCGGGCGGGGGCGGTGATCGACTGGCTGCACGATCTGGCGGGCCGGCTGGATGCCCGGCTGATGGTGCGGCTGGTCAAGGGGGCCTATTGGGACAGCGAGGTGAAGCGGGCGCAGGTGCTGGGCCTGCCATCGTTTCCGGTGTTCACCCGCAAAGAGGCCACCGATGTGTCCTATATCGCCTGCGCCCGCAAACTGTTGGGCATGACCGGGCGGATTTACCCGCAGTTCGCCACCCATAACGCTCACAGCGTGGCGGCGGTGTTGCACATGGCGTCCGAAATGGGTGTCGATCCTGTGGCGTATGAGTTTCAGCGCCTGCATGGCATGGGCGAGCGGCTGCATGACATCGTGCTGACCGACCGTGGCGCGCGCTGCCGGATTTACGCCCCCGTCGGCGCGCATCGCGACCTGCTGGCCTATCTGGTGCGGCGGCTGCTGGAAAACGGCGCCAATTCCAGCTTTGTCAACCAGATCGTGGACGAAGCCGTGCCGCCGGCGCGGGTGGCGCTGTGCCCGCTGACGGCGACAGGGGGGCTGCATCTTCCCAACCCGGCGCTGCTGACCGGGCCGATGCTGTTCAGCCCCCGCCGCAATGCGCGCGGGTTCGATCTGACCGCCGCGCCCGATCTGGCCGCGATCAACGCCGCCCGTGCGCCGTTTCGCGACTCGGTGTTCGAGGCGGCGCCGCTGCTGGCAGGCCGTGCCGCCGGGGGGCCGCGGCATGAGGTGACGAATCCCGCCACCGGTGCGCGGGTCGGTTTTGTGACCGATGCGGCGCAGGCTGACGTGGACACCGCGCTGCGGCTGGCCGAACCCTGGGCCGCCGCCGCGCCCGAGCGGGCCTGCGTGCTGCGCCGGGCGGCGGATCTGTATGAGGCAGAGTTCGGCCCGATCTTTGCGCTGCTGGCGCGCGAGGCGGGCAAGACCCACAGCGACGCGGTGTCGGAACTGCGCGAGGCGGTGGATTTCCTGCGCTATTATGCCGAAGGCGCGGCAGCCCTTGCCCACCCGGCGCGGGGGGTGTTTGCCTGCATCAGCCCGTGGAACTTTCCGCTGGCGATCTTTACCGGGCAGATTGCGGCGGCGCTGGCTGCGGGCAATGCGGTGCTGGCCAAGCCTGCCGAACAGACGCCGCTGATTGCCGCGCATGCCGTGGGCCTGCTGCACCGCGCGGGCGTGCCGGTAACGGCGCTGCAACTGCTGCCCGGGAATGGTGCGGTGGGGGCGATGCTGACGCGCGATCCGCGGGTGGCGGGCGTGGCCTTTACCGGCGGTACCGATACGGCGCGGACCATCCGCGCCAGCATGGCCGCGCATCTGGCGCCCGGCGCGCCGCTGATCGCCGAAACCGGCGGGCTGAATGCCATGCTGGTGGACAGCACCGCCCTGCCCGAACAGGCGGTGCGCGATATTCTGGCCTCGGCGTTTCAGTCGGCGGGGCAACGCTGCTCGGCGCTGCGCTGTCTGTATGTGCAAGAAGACGTGGCCGACAGTGTGCTGGAGATGCTGTTTGGCGCGATGGATGATCTGGCGATGGGCGATCCGTGGGATCTGGCCACCGATATCGGCCCGGTGATCGACGCCGAGGCGCAAGCCGCGATCTTTGGTCATATCGAGGCAGCGCGGGCCGAGGGCCGGGTGCTGAAGGAACTGTCGGCCCCGGTGGGCGGCACCTTTGTCGGGCCGACGGTGCTGGCGGTGACCGGGATCGCGCAGATGCAGCGCGAGGTGTTCGGCCCGGTGCTGCATGTCGCCCGGTTCAAGGCCAGCACGCTGGAGGCGGTGATCGCAGCCGTCAACGCCACGGGATATGGCCTGACCTTTGGCCTGCACAGCCGCATCGACGACCGGGTGCAGCAGGTGGTGGGGGCGCTGACGGTGGGCAACATCTATGTCAACCGCAACCAGATTGGCGCCGTGGTCGGCAGCCAGCCGTTTGGCGGTGAAGGCCTGTCGGGCACCGGGCCCAAGGCGGGCGGGTCGCAGTATCTGGCGCGCTTTACCCGGCAGGCGGCCCCGGTGCCGGACGATGATGGCTGCGTGACCTCTGCCGCCGATCTGCGTGCCGCGCTTGCGCATGTGCCCGTGGCGGCAGCCCCGCGGGTGATTGACCTGCCCGGACCGACGGGCGAGTCGAACCGTCTGTCGACCCATGCCCGCGCGCCGGTGCTGTGCCTTGGGCCATCGGCCGCAGGCGCGCGGGCGCAGGCCGAGGCGATCCGGGCGCTTGGCGGGCGGGCGGTCGAAGTGCCGGGCCTTGCCCCCGGGGACCTGACCGCGACGGATGGGTTTTCCGCCGCGATCTGGTGGGGCGACGCTGCGCGCGCCCGCGCCCATGTTCAGGCGCTTGCCGCCCGCCCCGGCCCGATCCTGCCGCTGATCACCGACCTGCCCGACGCAGGCCATGCCCGGATCGAGCGGCATTGCTGCATCGACACCACCGCATCGGGGGGCAATGCGCAATTGCTGGCGGCGGTTGCGAGGTAAGGCGGTCAGGCAGATCGAGCGGCTGCGCCGCACGGATTTGTCTTGGTGCCGCGCGGGGCGCGCGGCCCCTCGGGCGGGCCTCCGGCGGGAGTATTTGGCAAAGCAGCAAATCCGGGTTGCGCTTTTGGCATCCAGCCGGGATGCTTTGCAGTGTCGGGCGTTTGTCTGGCGAACAATCGGGCGGGTAACAGGGAAGGCATCAGGCCATGTTTCCAATTCGCGATCACAACCCATCGGGCCGCGTGGCCTTTGTCACCTATGCGCTGATCGCGGTGAATGTGGCGGTGTTTCTGTCGTATTACCTGACGTTGCAGGAACCCCAGTTGAGCTATTTCTTTTATGACTGGGGGTTTGTGCCGCGGTTCGTCAGCGAAGGGCAGGGCTTTGCCGGGATCGTGACGCATATGTTCTTGCACGGTGGCTGGATGCATATCATCGGCAACATGTTGTTTCTGTTTGTTTTCGGGGACAACATGGAAGACGAGATGGGGCATTTCGGCTTTGCGCTGTTCTACCTTGCGGTGGGGCTGGCGGCGGTGGCGCTGCAATATGTGGCCGAGCCGATGTCAGAGATCCCGATGGTGGGGGCGTCGGGGGCGATTGCCGGGGTGATGGGGGGCTATCTGCTGCTGTTTCCGCGCGCGCGGGTCGATGTGCTGGTCATCATCGTGATCTTCGTGCGGATTTTCCCGATTCCGGCCTGGATCGTGCTGGGCGTCTGGTTTGGCTTGCAACTGTTCAACGGGGCGGTGACGCCGGTGGATGGCGGCGGCGTGGCCTATTGGGCGCATGCGGGCGGCTTTATCGCCGGGGTGGTGCTGACGGTGCCGGTCTGGTTGCGGCGCGGCGGCATCGGGTTCTGGAACCGCACCCATGGCGCACCACCCCACCCCGAGGCGGCCTATGCCTTGGGGAAATCGCGGGTGCCGCAGGTGCCGCGCCGCCCGCGATAGGGGCTTGCGGTCAGTCTTCGTTGCGGATGATCTTGCGAAACGGCTCGAACAGACCGTCGTTGCCGGCGATCAGGCTGCCGTCTTCCAGCGGATCCTGGCCATCGCGGATGCCGGTGACGATGCCGCCCGCCTCGCGCACGATCAAGATGCCGGCTGCCACGTCCCAGGGCGACAGTTCGCGTTCCCAGAACCCGTCATAGCGGCCGGCCGCCACATAGGCGAGGTCAAGCGCTGCGGCCCCCCAGCGGCGCACGCCGGCACAGCCGGGCATCAGGCGGGCCAGATCCTGCAAGGTGGCGGGCAGGGTTTTCTTGGCGGCAAACGGGACGCCGGTGGCAAAGATTGCGTCACTCATCTGGCGGCGGCCCGACACCCGGATGCGGCGGCTGTCGTTCAGCCAGGCGCCGGCGCCCTTTTCGGCCCAGAACATCTCGTCCTTGGCGGCGTCATAGATCACGCCCGAGACGATTTCGCCCTTATGCTCCAGCGCGATCGACACCGCCCAATGCGGCAGGCCGTGCAGGTAGTTGGTGGTGCCGTCCAGCGGATCGACGATCCAGCGCCGTGTCGGGTCGGCCCCGGCGCTGGTGCCGGTTTCTTCCCCCAGCCAGCCATAGGTCGGGCGGGCGCCCATCAGGTCTTCCTTGATCAGGCGTTCGGCCTCACGATCGGCCTTGGTGACGAAATCACCGGGGCCTTTCGACGAGACTTGCAGGTTTTCCACCTCGCGGAAGTCTTTTACCAGGCTGCGGCCTGCCCGGCGCGCGGCTTTGATCATCAGGTTGAGATTGGCACTGCCTTGCATGCAAAAGACTCCGTTCCGCTTTGGCGCCTGCCTATAGGGCTGTCGGGCGCAAGGGAAGGGGGGATGCAGAATTGCGGCGGACGGACGTCATTCGCGCAAATAGGCACCGGAAACATAGCCGGTCACATCCATGCCCGTGGTGGACCGGATCAGGCACCAGCGGGTCTTGCCCGACATCTGGCAGCCCAGGTTGCGCACCCGTTCCCCCTCGCGCAGCGTGGCCAGCACCCGGCTTTGGGTTGAGGGGGCCTGACGGACGTTCAGAGTATCGCCGGGTTTGAGGCCGCGCACCCGCCAGTAATCCGGCCCGCCGGTCAGATTGTCATCGGGCAGCGGTTTGGGCGGGGGCGGGGCGGCCCCTTCGCGCAGGTAGCGGCCGTTGACATAGCCGGTGATGTTTGGCGCCGAAAAGGTGCGGATCTTGCACCAGCGGGTGCTGCCGTCGATCCGGCAGCCAAGGTTGCGCGCAGGGTCGCCATTGCGCAAGGTGCCTAGCACCCTGGACTGCGCCGAGGGCATGCTGCGGATGTTCAACCGTTCATTCGGTTTCAGGCCTGTGACCTGCCAGACATCCGGCCCGCCTGCCAGCGAATCGTCCGGCGTTGGGCGTTGCGGGGCGGGTGTCAGGTATTTCTGCGCGATGAAGCCCTTGGCGCGGGTGCCTGACAGCTTTTCCACCCGGCACCACCGCTCGCCCAGCAGCTTGCCGCAACCAAGGTTGGCCACGACCTCGCCGCCCCTGACGGTGCCGGTGCGTTCAAACAGGACGGTGGGCAGCTTGGTCAGGCCGATTTGCTGGCTGGCCGTGATGCCGGTAACACGCCAGCGGTCTGGTCCGCCCTCCATCGACAGGCGCATGTCTTGCGCCAGGCTTCCGCCGGGCAGAACGACAATGCCCAGAACCAGGGTCAGCGCCCGAAGCCAGGACAGCAAAAACGCAGGTGTCGGCAGCACGGCAGGCCTCGGCTTGTCACAAGGGTTTGCCCATTAGGCCAGAGATGCCTGAGTCGGGCAAGTCTGTAGGGCAAGTCTGGCGGCAAGGCGACGTCAGCGCACCACGATGAAGCGCAGGTTGTCCCTGCCTACGGCGCGGTGTTTTGGCGGCTGGAGCGGTGGTGGTTGCGCGACAGCCCTTGCGCGCCATGCCCCTGTCTGATCGGGGTGATCTTGCCGTCGTGGGCGGTGAACACCGGCCATTCAAACACTCTGCGGCCTGCGTGATACACCGCCATCACCTGTATCGACAGGCTGATGCGGGCGACACGCCTTTCGGCATGTGCGGATTGGGTATGACCAGGACCATGTGCAAGGCCCAAGGGAAGTGCCGTCATCAAAATGCGCATGGGCTTGCCCGACAAGCTGAGATCAAACCCCGATGGATTTGTGCAACTGTGCCGCCTGTCATGGAAAAACTGGTCGAGGTCAGGCAGACCCGCCCAGTGTCAGCCGCGTTGCAGCTTGACGGGTTCGCTGCGGCCCAGTTTCAGGAAATGCGCCATGTAGGGTTTGGCCGCGTCTTCGCTGCGGGTGGCGGCATAAAGCCGTTTTGTCACCACCTCGGGGCCAAGCGGGCGGGTGATGTAATCGGCGTTGGATTTCAGGTCACGCAGCACCCAGTCGGGCAGCACGGCCACGCCGCGGCCCGAGCCCACCAGCATCAGGATCACGGCGGTCAGTTCCACCGGGCGCTGGGCGCGGGGTTCGACCTTGGCCGGGGTCAAGAGTTCGGTGAACACATCCAGCTTGTCGCGGCTGACCGGATAGGTCAGGAGGATCTGGTCACGGAAATCCTCGGCGGCGATAAAGTCTTTGGTGGCCAGCGGGTTCTGGGCCGAGCCGACAAACATCGGGTGATAGTCGAACAGCGGGTTGAAGGTCACGCCGGGCAAGGCCACCGGGTCGGACGAGATCACCAGATCCACCTCTTCGCGGTTCAGGGCGGGCAGGGCGTCGAAGGCAAGGCCGGCGCGGATATCGACATCGACCTCGGGCCAGGCGCGGCGGAACAATTCCAGCACCGGAAACAGCCAGTCGAAACAGGCGTGGCATTCGATGGCGATGTGCAGGCGGCCGGTCTTGCCGGACCGCAGGACGCGGAACTCTTCCTCCATCAGCTCGATTTCGGGCAGGATGCGTTCGGCGGCGCGCAGCATCCGCACCCCTGCCGCCGACAGCCGCATCGGTTTCGAGCGGCGCACGAACAGCTCCATCCCGGCCTGATCTTCCAGATTGGCAACCTGATGCGACAGCGCCGATTGCGTCATGTTCAAGATGTCGGCGGCACGGGCAAGGCCGCCCGCCTGATGGATGGCGCGGATGGTGCGCAGGTGGCGCAGTTCGATATACATGAGGTGCACCGCATGAAGATGGTGAGGATTATGAATTGGTCTCACATCGGCAAGTCTGCGACAAGGGGACAAAATACAGGAGCTTGCCATGGCCACGCCGCGCATTTCGTTCGAGTTCTTCCCGCCGCAAACGCTGGATGCGTCGTTCCGGCTGTGGGAAACCGTGCAGGCGCTGGCGCCTTTGAAACCGGGCTTTGTGTCGGTCACCTATGGCGCGGGCGGCACCACCCGCAAGCTGACGCATGAGGCGGTCACGACCATTGGCCGCAACTATGGGCTGAACGTGGCGGCGCACCTGACCTGCGTCGATGCCACCCGCGCCGAGACGATGGAGATTGCCGCCGCCTATGCCGAGGCGGGTGTGACCGAGATCGTCGCCCTGCGCGGCGATGCGCCCAAAGGAGCCGAGCGGTTCACCGCGCATCCCGAAGGCTTTGCGTCATCGGTGGAATTGATCGAGGCCTTGGCCGCCACCGGCAAGTTCACGCTGCGGGTGGGGGCCTACCCCGAGCCGCACCCCGATGCGGCCGATGCGATTTCGGGCGTCCGCTGGCTGAAGCGCAAGGTGGACGCCGGGGCCAGCAGCGCGATCACCCAGTTCTTCTTTGACGCCGACACCTTCTTTCGCTTTCGTGACCTGTGCGTCAAGGAAGGCATCACCGCGCCGATCATTCCGGGCATCCTGCCGATCACCAGCTGGCAGGGCGCCAAGAAGTTTGCGCTGCGCTGTGGGTCGGCGGTGCCGGCCAAGCTGGACGAGGCCTTTACCACCGCTGCCCGCGACGGGCGCGAAGAGTTGTATGCGTTGGCCCATTGCACCCAGCTTTGCGACAATCTGCTGCAAGGCGGCGTGGAAGACCTGCACTTTTACACCCTGAACCGCCCGCACCTGACCCGTGAAGTGGTGCGTGCGCTGGGGATCACGCCCGAAGTGACGCTGGAAAAGGTCGCCTGATCACGGGATGAGGCGGGGGGGTGAGGCTGGCAGTCTGATCCGGTCCTGATCCGGCGCTGGTGCGGATGGTCTGGCCAGTGTGGCGCGACCGTGCCGCCTTGCGGTCGGGGTGCGGGCCGCGAGGCGGGTTTTTGCGGGCCGCGCCGGAAAGCGGTTCCTTCCGGCGTGCGGTCTGGCTATCGTCATGCCAGTTGCGCAAGGAATGCCCATGTCAAAGCCCATCTATATTTTAAACGGCCCGAACCTGAACCTGCTGGGCCTGCGTCAGCCCGAGATCTATGGCCGTGAGACGCTGGACGATGTGGCGGCGGCCTGTGCGGCGCTGGCAAAGGCGTTGGGTCTGGCGATCCGTTTTCACCAGTCCAACCACGAAGGTCAGTTGGTGGATTGGGTGCACGAGGCGCGGGGGCAGGGCGCGGGGATCATCATCAACCCGGCGGCCTATACCCATACTTCGGTTGCAATTCTGGACGCGCTGCAAGCCTTTGACGGCCCGGTGCTGGAGGTGCATATCTCGAACGTGCACAAGCGCGAGGTGTTTCGGCACCATTCGTATGTCAGTTTGCGCGCCGATGGGGTGATCGCCGGGTTCGGCACCGAAGGCTATCTGCTGGCGCTGCGCCGGATGAAGTCGTTGATCACCGCGTAAGGCTTGCGCCGGTCTCTGGTGGCAGGCGGCGGATGCCTCCGGCGGGAGTATTTGGGCAAGCAGCAAATCAAAGGGGTGTGCCGGGCGCTGCTGTGCTGGGCGGGATGATGGACCGCGCCGGGCCTGCGGCACGACCGCAGGCTGGCTTTGCCAGGACTGACCGGCACCGGCAGCACGCTGCCGGTGGGGTGTCAGGCGCGCGACAGCAGCGCGGCCGGGCGGGCGCGGGCGATTGCCTGCGTCACCAGCCCGGCCAGAACCGCCTTCAGGATATCGCCGGGCAAAAAGACCAGCGCAATCAGGGCGGCTTCGGCCAGGGTCTTGTCCAGAACCACGCTTATCCCGATGATGCCGAACGGGTAAAGCACGCCGATGCCACCGATCACCGCGCCTGCCCCCGCCGCCCAGAACGGCGCAAGGGTGGTGCGTTCCATCACCCAGCCCGCAACAAAGGCGGCGATGGGAAAGCCGATCAGAAAGCCGACCGTCGGGCCGACAAACACGCCAAGGCCCCCGCGGCCGCCCGACAACAGCGGCAGGCCAAGCGCCACCAGCAGCAAGAACAACAACACAGCCAATGCGCCGCGGCGGGCCCCAAGCACGGTGCCGCACAGCATTATGCCCAGCGATTGTGCCGTGATCGGCACGCCAGTTGCCAGATCAACCCGCGGCACCAGCCCCAGAACGGCGATCAGGGCGGCGAACAGGGCGATGTGGGTCAGGCTGCGTTCCATGATGGGCTCTCCTTGTGCTGCGACGGTCTTAACTTACACCGCCCCTTGCGCGCAAGGCATCGGCGACGTGTTCGGCATCATCAAGGGCGGCGAGCGCTGCCGGGGCCAGCAGCCGCCAGCCGCTGCGGCGCGGGCTGCGGGCGCGAAACGCCTGCGCCAGCGTGGCCATACGCTCGGACAGGACCGGGATGAAGCGGATCACCAGCGCAATCGCCAAGGCAAGGCGGCGCGGTGGCAGCAGCGGCGACAGCGGGCGGGCAAGCCATTCCAGCACGGTGATCATGTCCGACAGGCGAGTGGTCATGGTGACAAGGTTGGCCGCGGCCACCGCCGCCAGCATGCGCAACACGACGGTGCCGCCCTGCTGGGCCTGCCCTGCCCACAGGTGCCACAACGCCACCACGGCAACAAAGGGCCAGAGCGGCCAAAGCATCCGCAGGCCATGGGCGGCAAAGCGGCGGCCGCCGATCAGGTGCAAGGCGGCGATCACTGCCAGGGCGGCACACATCAGCGCGATGCTTTGGGTGGCAAACAGCGCGAGAGTGGTCGCGGCCAGCGCGGCCAGCTTGGCCCCGGCGGGCAAGCGGTGCAGCGGCGTGTCAACCGGCGAGGTCAGCGTCAGCATCCTGGCCTCCGATCTGCTGCATAGCATGGGCAAAGCCGGGCAGCACATCGCCGGGCGTGCCATCGGCGGCGATCTGCCCGCCGTCCAGCCAGATCACCCGCTCCACCCCGGCCAGTGTGGCGGGGTCATGGGTGATGCTGATCAGGCGCTGCGGCAAGGCGGCAAAGGCTCGGGTCAGGCGCGCCTGGGTTGGCAGGTCCAGCCCGGCCAGGGGTTCATCAAGCAGGATCGTCGCGGGCTTCATCAGCAGCACGGCTTGCAGGCACAGCCAATGGCGCTGGCCCTGTGACAGGGTCGAGACCGCGGCATCGTGCCAATGCGCGCGGCCATGGCTTGCCAGATGTGCCGCCACGCGCGCCATCGCCTGCGGCTTGGGCGTGCCCATCTGGATCAGGCCGAAGGCCAGTTCCTCGGCGACGATGGGAAACAGGATCTGATGGTCGGGGTTCTGGAACAGGATGCCAAGGCGGTGCAGCATGGCCTTGCGGTCGCGGGCGGGGTCAAGGCCATCCACCCGCACAACCCCGGTGCTGGGGGCAATCAGCCCTGCCATCAGACGCAACAGGGTCGATTTCCCCGATCCGTTGCGCCCGATGATGCCGATCCGCCGCTGCGTCAGGTGAAGCGACACCCCGTGCAGAACCGGCCTTCCCGACAGGGTGACAGCCGCATCTTGCAACAGGATGCCGTCAGTATCGGCAGGGGGGGGGACGGGCATGGTGTCGGGGCCTTGGGTTGGGTCAGGCCCCGGTGATATCTGGCAGCGTTCGGGCTGCCAAGCTTTGCGTCGCCGCTTTGTGGATCAAGGTGCGGCATAAGCCGAACCTTGCGCGAGGGCCGGGCTTGCGCCAGCCCCTCGCGGTTTGTTTTCGCCTTGGCGTTCAAGCCCTTGGCGTTTCGGGCCTGCGCCTGAGGTCCGGTCAGCAGGCGGCGGTGAAGCGGCGGCCTTGGGCATCGCGGTAGATGCACTGGCCGGGTTGTTGCGCCGGACCGACCAAAGTGGACGCGGCCACACCGACGGCGGCGCCGATCAGGGCACCTTGGGTGCGGTCTTTCGGGCTGGACACAGCCGCACCAACCGCCGCCCCGCCCAAAGCGCCAAGAGCGGCGTTCTGGTCCGTGGTCTGGCAAGCGGCCAGCAGGGCAACAATCGGCAGGATCAGGGCAATTTTCTTCATGGCAGTCCTCATGGTGGTCATATCGCCAGACAACGCATCACCCCGGTGATTTGTTCCAATCACATCTGCATGACGCAGCGGAAACCTGCCGGGTCGGCATCACTGCCGTGCGGCGGCGACCGATGCCTCGAGAATATCCATCGCCTCGGCGAAATGCGCATCGGGAATGGTGATCGGTGCCAGAAAGCGGATGACGTTGCCATAGACGCCGCAGGTCAGCAGAATCAGGCCGCGCTTTTGCGCCTCTGCCCGGACCCGGCCGGTAAAGCCTGCGTCGGGCGCGTGGGTGGTGGGGTTGGCAAACTCGACCGCCACCATGAAGCCGGGGCCGCGGATGTCGATGATTTCAGGCGCGGTAGAGCGGATCGCCTCGAGCCGTTGTTTCAGGCGGCTGCCAAGCTCATTGGCGCGGGCGCACAGGTTTTCGCCCTCGATCACGTCCAGCACGGCATTGGCGGCGGCAATGCCCAAGGGGTTGCCGGCATAGGTGCCGCCCAGACCGCCGGGGGTGGCGGCATCCATGATCTCGGCCCGGCCGGTGACGGCGGCCAAGGGCAGACCACCGGCAAGGCCCTTGGCCATGGTGGTCAGGTCGGCGGCGACGCCGTAAGCCTGCATCGCAAACAGCGCGCCGGTGCGGGCAAAGCCGGTCTGCACCTCGTCGGCGATCATCACGATGCCATGGGTGTCACACAGCGCGCGGATGGCGCGGACCAGATCGGCGGGGGCCGGGTAGAAGCCACCTTCGCCCTGAACGGGTTCAAAGATGATCGCGGCGACGCGGGCCGGGTCGAGATCGGCCTTGAACAGCTTTTCGATGCCCGCCAGCGAATCGGTGGTGGAAATGCCGTGCGGGCCCATCGGGAAGGGCACGTGAAACACATCGGGCATCATCGCGCCGAAGCCTTTCTTGTAGGGCTCCACCTTGCCGGTCAGCGACATGCCCATGAAGGTGCGGCCATGAAAGCCGCCGCCAAAAGCGATCACCGCATTGCGCCCGGTGGCGATACGGGCGATTTTCACCGCGTTTTCGCAGGCCTCGGCCCCGGTGGTGACAAACACGGTCTTCTTGGCAAAGTCCCCGGGCACCGCCGCATTCAGCCGTTCGGCCAGCCGGATATAGTTCTCATAGGGCATCACCTGATGGCAGGTATGGGTGAAGCGGCCCATCTGTTCGGTCACCGCCGCCATCACCCGCGGGTGGCAGTGGCCGGTGTTGACCACGGCAATGCCCGCCGCAAAGTCGATATAGCGGTTGCCCTCGATATCCCAGACCTCGGCGTTCAGGGCGCGATCGACGTAGATCTGGGTCATCATCCCCACGCCACGGGAAATGGCTTCATCACGGCGCAGCGCTACATCGGCGTTCTTCATGGCAAGGGCTCCAAAACGGCCCGACCCCGGGCCTGATTTCCGACATTTGATCAAACTTTCGCGGGCGCGGCAATCGCCTTCCCGACGCAAGCTGGCAAGTTTTCGTCAAAGGCTGCGTTTCTTTTTTTGATTCACCTCCTGTTAACCCTCATCGGTGAAAGGTGGGGCTGCGAATGAGGCGAGGCGGACATGGGACTGACATCCAAACCCACACCCCACCCCACACCCCTGGACGATGACCCGGTGGACACCTTACGTCTCATTCGCTCCCGCAGGGTCGGTGCTGTGACCTGGCATCGGCTGGTGCTTGAACACGGATCGGCCCGCGCGGCGCTGCTGGCGCTGCCTGACGTGGCCCATGCGGCGGGGGTTGAAAATTACAGTCCCTGCCCGGTAGAGGTGGCGCGTCACGAACTGGCGGCAGGCCGCGTGCTGGGGGCCAGACTGATCGTCTGGGGCAGTGCTGATTATCCGCTGGCGTTGATTGACCTGCCCGATGCGCCCCCCGTGCTGTGGGCCCGGGGTGACGTGGCGCTGCTGCACCGGCCGATGGTGGCGCTGGTCGGTGCGCGCAACGCGTCATCGCTGGGCCTGCGCATGGCGCGGCGGTTGGCCGAAGGGTTGGGGCAGGCCGGGTTTGTCAGCGTGTCGGGTCTGGCGCGCGGCATCGACGCCGCTGCCCATCGCGCCACGCTGGGCAGCGGCACCGTGGCGGTGCAGGCGGGCGGGGTCGATGTGGCCTATCCCGATGAAAACGCAGCCCTTGCCGCCGAAATTGCTGCCAAGGGCTGCCTGATTTCCGAACATCCCCCCGGACTGCAACCGCAGGCGCGGCATTTTCCGCAACGCAACCGCATCGTCTCGGGCCTGTCGCGCGCGGTGGTGGTGGTCGAGGCCGCGGCGCGGTCTGGCAGTCTGATCACCGCCCGCAACGCGCTGGATCAGGGGCGTGAGGTGCTGGCCGTGCCGGGCCACCCGTTCGATGCCCGTGCTGCCGGGTGCAACATGCTGCTGCGCGACGGGGCCACGCTGGTGCGCAGCCCCGCCGATGTGCTGGAGGCGATCGGGGCCGAGGTGGTGCCGTTTCCCGCCCCAGTGGTTGAAGACGTGGCCCCGCCGCCTGTGCCCGGACCCACCCCACCGCGTCGCCCGTTGGCAGACATCGCGGCGGTGCATGGCCAGATCCTGGCCCGGCTTGGCCCCAGCCCGCTGGCCGAGGATCAACTGATCCGCGATCTGTCGCTGCCGCCCGCCACCGTATCGCAGCACCTGCTGACGCTGGAGCTGGAGGGGCGCATCCACCGCGCCCCCGGCGGGCTTCTCAGCCGCGCCGATTGATGCCACCTGGGACCGAAATTCCGTGATGCCGGACGGGCCCGGATTGGCGCATTGACATTCCCGCCGCTTCGCACACATTTTGCCCGGCCTGTGCTGGCATTGTGGACAAAGGGTATTGCATGGCCGTCGTCGTTGTCGAATCTCCTGCCAAGGCCAAGACAATCAACAAATATCTCGGGTCGGATTACACCGTTCTGGCGTCTTATGGCCATGTCCGCGACCTGCCCGCCAAGAATGGCTCGGTTGATCCCGAGCATGATTTTGCCATGACATGGGAGGTGGCGGCCGATTCGAAAAAGCACATTCGCGCCATCACCGAAGCCCTGAAAACCGATGATACCCTGATCCTTGCCACCGACCCTGATCGTGAGGGCGAGGCGATTTCATGGCACCTGCAACAGGCGCTGGCCCCGGCCTTGAAGAAGGGCAAGAAGGTCAGCCGCGTGACCTTCAACGCCATCACCAAGGATGCCGTGACCAAGGCGATGCTGCACCCGCGTGAGATCGACACGCCCTTGGTCGAGGCCTATCTTGCCCGCCGCGCGCTGGATTATCTGGTGGGTTTTACCCTGTCGCCGGTCTTGTGGCGCAAACTGCCGGGGTCGAAATCGGCGGGGCGGGTGCAATCGGTCTGCCTGCGCCTGATTGTCGAGCGCGAGATGGAGATCGAGGCGTTTCGCGCCCGCGAATACTGGACGGTGATCGCCACCCTGACCACGCCGCGGGGCCAGGAATTTCAGGCCCGCCTGACGGTGCTGGGCGGCAAGAAGCTGGACAAGTTCGACATTCCCACGGCCGAGGCCGCCGAACTGGCGGTGCAGGCTGTCACGTCGCGCGCCCTGACCGTGCAATCGGTGGAGGCCAAGCCCGCCACCCGCAACCCCTATCCGCCGTTCATGACCTCGACCCTGCAACAGGAAGCCAGCCGCAAGTTCGGCATGGGCGCCAAGCAATGCATGAACGCGGCGCAACGGCTGTATGAGGCGGGCCACATCACCTATATGCGGACCGACGGCATCGACATGGCCCCCGAGGCGGTGATGGCGGCGCGTGATGCGATCAAGGCCCGCTTTGGCGTGGCCTATGTGCCCGACGCCCCGCGCATGTATAAAAACAAGGCCAAGAACGCGCAGGAAGCGCATGAGTGTATTCGCCCGACCGACATGATGGCCGCGCCGGAAACCTTGCGCTTGTCGGAAAAGGACCAGACCAACCTGTATGATCTGATCTGGAAGCGCACCATCGCCAGCCAGATGGCGGCCGCGCGGCTGGAACGCACGACCGTGGATGTCGGCAGCGCCGACGGGCAGGTGGTGCTCCGCGCCACGGGGCAGGTGGTGCAGTTTGATGGATTCCTCAAGGTCTATGACGAAGGCCGCGACGACGAGGACGAAGAAGGCGGCCGCCTGCCGCAGATCATGGCAGGCGAGGCCGCCGACAAGCGCAGCGTGGCACCCGAGCAGCACTTCACCCAACCCCCGCCACGCTATACCGAGGCCACCTTGGTCAAGCGGATGGAGGAGTTGGGCATCGGGCGGCCATCGACCTATGCCTCGGTGCTGTCGACGATTCAGGACCGCGAATATGTCCGCAAGGACAAGAACCGCCTGATCCCCGAAGACAAGGGCCGCCTGGTGACAGCGTTCCTGACCAACTATTTCCGCAAATATGTGGAATATGACTTCACCGCCGATCTGGAAACCGAACTTGACGATGTCTCGGCCGGATCGCGGGATTACAAGGATGTGCTGGAACGGTTCTGGCGCGATTTTTCCGCCGCCGTGGCCGAAACCGCCGACCTGCGCATCGGTGAAGTTCTGGAGAAGATCGACGAGTTTCTGGCGCCGCACCTTTACCCGTTGCGCGCCGATGGCTCTGATCCGCGCATCTGCCCCACCTGCGGCACCGGGCGGCTGCATCTGAAAACCGCGCGGTCGGGGTCTGCCTTCATTGGCTGCAAGAACTATCCCGAATGCCGCTACACCCGCCCGATCACCGGCGGTGAAGAGGCAGGCTCTGCCGATGGCCGCATCTTGGGGATGGATGAAAACGGTCTGCCCATCAGCCTGCGTGCGGGCCGGTTCGGGCCTTATGTTCAGCGCGGCGAGGCGACCGAAGACCAGCCCAAGCCCGACCGCGCCAGCCTGCCAAAAGGCTGGGCCGCCGACAGCCTGACGCTGGAGCGCGCGCTTGACCTGTTGTCCTTGCCGCGGCTGATCGGCCCGCACCCCGAAGATGCCGCCCCGGTCGAGGCCGGCATCGGACGCTATGGCCCCTATATCAAGCACAACAGCACCTATGCCAACATCCCGGATGTCGAAGAGGTGTTCAGCATCGGCATGAACCGCGCGATGGAAGTGCTGGCGCAAAAGGCCAGTCGCGGGCGTGGGGCGGCAGCCCCGGCCGAGCCGATCAAGGCACTTGGCGAGCATCCCGAAGGTGGCGCGATCACCGTGATGCCGGGGCGCTATGGGCCCTATATCAAATGGGAAAAGGTCAACGCGACCTTGCCCAAAGAGATTGCCCCCGAAGATGTCAACCTTGATCAGGCACTGGAACTGATTGCCGAAAAGGTTGCGAAATCGCCGGGCAAGAAAAAGGCCGCGCCCAAGAAGGCCGCCAAGCCCGCGGCGGCAAAGGCTGAAACTCCGGCCGCCAAAGCGGCGGCAAAACCTGCTGCCAAGAAGGCCACAGCCAAGAAGCCTGCTGCCAAGAAGCCGGCGGCGAAAAAAACCTTGGCCCTGAAGCCGGAATAAGCCTTAGGCCCCGCGCGGGTTGATCAGCCGCCCCATGATCGACGCCGCGCGCAGCACGCCGATGCGCGTGCCGGCCTCTTCGACCGCGATTTCCCCCGCGCCATCGCGGATCATCGCCATGATCTGCTTGACCGGGGTTTCCGCCGCCACCGACAGGCTGGCAAGGCTGTCGCCACGGTCCATCACATCACGCGCCGTCAGCACCGACAGCGGGTTCATGTGGGCCACGAACTCTTGCACATAGTCGTTGATCGGATTGGCGATGATCTGCCGCGCCGTGCCGCATTGCACGATGCGCCCGCCGTCCATCAGGGCAATGCGGTTGCCGATCTTGAACGCCTCATCCAGATCGTGGCTGACGAAGATGATCGTGCGCTTCAGCTTGGCCTGAAGGTCCAGCAATTCATCTTGCAATTTGGCACGGATCAGCGGGTCGAGCGCTGAAAACGGCTCGTCCATCAGAAGGATCGGCGCTTCGGTGGCAAAGGCCCGCGCAAGGCCCACCCGCTGCTGCATGCCTCCCGATAACTCGCCCACCCGCCGCTCGGCCCAACCATTCAGGTTCACCAGCGCCAACTGCCGGTCCACCCGATCGCGGCGCGCCGCGCCGCCGATCCCCGCCAGCTCCAGCCCCAAGCCCACATTCTCGCGCACCGTGCGCCAGGGCAGCAGGCCAAAGGCCTGAAACACCATGGCAATTCGGCTTAGGCGCAGCTTGCGCAAGGCCTCGGGCGCGGCCTTGGTCACCGACACCATGCCGCTGCCATCATTCACCCGCACCTCGCCGCGCACCACCGGGTTCAACGCATTCACCCCGCGCAGCAGGGTGGATTTGCCGCTGCCCGACAGGCCCATCAGCACCACGATTTCGCCCTCGGCCGCGCTCAGGCTGCAATCATGCACGCCCAGAACCTGCCCGCTGCGCGCCTGCACCTCGGCCCGGCTCAGCCCGTCGTCCATCAGGGGCAAGGCCCGCTCGGGGTGGTCGCCAAACACGATGGACACCCGGTCAAACTCCACCGCTGTCATCGTGTCACCTTCAGCATCCGGTCCAGCAAAATGGCCACCACCACGATGATGATGCCCGATTCGAACCCCAGCGCGGTGTTCACGCTGTTCAGCGCCCGCACCACCGGCACGCCAAGGCCATTGGCCCCCACCAGCGCCGCGATCACCACCATCGAGAGGGACAGCATGATGGTCTGCGTCAGCCCGACCATGATCTGCGGCAGCGCATAGGGCAGTTCCACCTTCCACAAGCGCTGACCGGGTGTGGCACCAAACGCCGTCGCCGCCTCCAGCAGGGAAACGGGGGTCGACGACACCCCCAGATGCGTCAGCCTGATCGGCGCGGGCAGCACAAAGATCACCGTCGCCATCAACCCCGGCACCATGCCAAGACCGAAAAACACGATTGCCGGGATCAGATAGACGAATGTCGGCAGCGTCTGCATCAGGTCCAGCACCGGTGACAGTGCCGCATACAGCCGGGGCCTGTGCGCGGTGGCAATCCCGATCGGCACGCCCAGCCCCATGCAGACCACGCAGGCCGACAGGATCAGGGTCAGGCTTTCCATCGTCTCGTCCCAATAGCCTTGGTTCAGAATGAACAAGAACCCGGCCAACACCCCGACGCAGGTCTTCCAGTTGCGCTGCAAGGCCCAGGTCAGGGCCACAAACACCGCCACAACCGCCACGGGATGCGGTGTTTCAAGACACCACAGGATCGCGTCGATCATCGCCTCCATCACCGCCGAGACCGCATCGAACAACCCGCCCAGATGGGTGTTCATCCAGTCGAACACCGCCTTTGCGGTCTTGCCGACGGGCAGCTTGTGGTCGGTCAGCCAGTCCATCACCTCGGCCCGCCCCTTTCTCTTTCCGAAAATATCCCACGGGGGTCCGGGGGTGTGAAACCCCCGGTCCTGCGGGTACCCGTGGCGCTGCGCTTATTGCAGCGCTGCTGCCACCGCCGCCCGGGCGTCGCCGCCGTCCTTGGTGGTGACACCGTTCAGCCAGCTTTCCCAGACCATCGGATTGGCCGCCAGCCAGGTCTTTGCCGCCTCGGCCGGGTCGGTGCCGTCATTCAGGATCGCGCCCATGATCTCGTTCTCCATCGCCAGCGTGAACGACAGGTTCTGCAACAGCTTGCCGGTGTTCGGGCATTCGGTGACATAGCCCTTGCGGGTGTTGGTCGCGACCACGGCGCCGCCCAGATTGGGGCCGAAATAGTCGTCGCCGCCGGTCAGATAGGCCATCTTGAAATTGGCGTTCATCGGGTGCGGTTCCCAGCCCAGAAACACCATCGGCTTGCCGTCTTCCTCGGCCTTCTTCACCTGCGCCAGCATGCCCTGTTCCGAGGATTCGACGATCTCGAACCCCTCCAGCCCGAAAGGCCCGCTGGCGATCATGTCCATGATCAGGCGGTTGCCGTCATTGCCCGGCTCGATGCCATAGATCTTGCCCTCCAGCGCATCCTTGTGCGCGGCGATATCCTTGAAATCGGCAATGCCAAGGGTTGCGCCAACAGCATTGGTGGCAAGGGTGTATTTCGCGCCTTCCAGATTGATGCGGACGGTTTCCACGGTGCCGGCGTCGCGATAAGGCGCGATATCGGCCTCCATCGTGGGCATCCAGTTGCCCAGGAACACGTCGATGTCATTGCCGGCAAGCCCGGTATAGGTGACCGGAACCGACAGCACCTTGGTTTCCGTCGCATAGCCAAGCGCCTCGAGCACCACGGTTGTGGCGGCGGTGGTGGCGGTGATGTCGGTCCAGCCCACATCCGAGAAGATCACGGTGTCGCAGCCTTCGGCAAAGGCGCTGCCGGCAAGGGCAAAGCTGACGGTGGTGGCAAGAAGGGTGGAACGCGGTGTCATGGTATCTCCCTGTTTTTTGTTGATTGACGAGTCAATAAACTTCAAGCATCCAGAAATACGCAACCCATGTGTTGGATTTCTGCCGTGCCGAAGCTTGGAATGAAGCCTATCCGAAAGGACGCGCTGGTCAAAGCCACGATCACCGAGATCGGGCGGGTCGGGTCTTTGGACGTGACGGTCAGCCAGATCGCCAAACGCGCCGGCATGTCTTCGGCCCTTGCGCATCATTATTTCGGTGCCAAGGAAGAGATGTTTCTGGCCGCGATGCGCCACATCATGTCACTTTATGGTGACGAGGTGCGCGGGGCGCTTGCCAGTGCCGAAGGGCCCCAGGCGCGGTTGCAGGCGATTGTGCGCGCCAGTTTCAGCCCGGGCAATTTCCGGCGTGAGGCGGTGGGGGCCTGGCTGAACTTCTGGGTGCTGGCGCAGACCGTGCCGCAGGCGCGGCGACTGCTGGCGATCTATCAGCGCAGGTTGCGGTCAAACCTGCTGTCGTGTTTGCGGCCCTTGGCGGGCGCGCGGGCCGAGGCGCTGGCCGATGGCCTGGGTGCGATGATCGACGGGCTTTACCTGCGCGAGGCGCTGAAATCCGGCCCGCCCGATGGCGCGGCGGCGGTGCGTATGGCGCTGGAGTATCTGGACACGCAATTGACAGGACAAGACGCATGATCGCGCAACCACCGGCCAGCCACTTTATCGACGGGGCTTACGTCGAAGATACCTCGGGTGCGGTGATCGACGTGATCTATCCCGCCAGCGGCGAGGTGATCGCCCGCTTGCACGAGGCGACGCCTGCCGTGATCGACCGCGCCTTGGCCAGTGCGGCGCGCGCGCAGACCGTTTGGGCCACCACCCGGCCGGTGGACCGCGCCCGCATCCTGCGCCGCGCTGCCGATCTGATCCGCGACCGGGGCGAGGCTTTGGCCCGGCTGGAAACGCTGGACACCGGCAAGCCGTTGCAGGAAACGCGGGTGGCAGACTGGCCCTCGGGCGCCGATGCGCTGGAGTATTTTGCCGGGCTGGCCCCGACGGTGGTGGGCGAAACCATCCCCTTGGGCCGCGATTTCGTTTACACCTTGCGCGAACCCTTGGGGGTTTGCGTCGGGATCGGTGCGTGGAATTACCCCAGTCAGATTGCCTGCTGGAAATCCGCGCCCGCCTTGGCGCTTGGCAATGCAATGGTGTTCAAACCGTCAGAGGTCACGCCGTTGGGGGCCTTGCAACTGGCGGAAATCTTTGCCGAAGCCGGGCTGCCTGCGGGTCTGTTCAACGTGGTGCAGGGGCGCGGCGCGGTCGGGGCGGCGCTGGTTACCGATCCGCGCGTGGCCAAGGTATCCTTGACCGGATCGGTGCCCACGGGGCGGCGCGTTGCTGCCGCTGCCGCCGAAGGCATGCGCCACGTCACGATGGAACTGGGCGGGAAATCGCCCTTGATCATCTTTGACGATGCCAGTCTGGAAGATGCGGTGGGGGCCGCCATGCTGGGCAATTTCTACTCGGCCGGTCAGGTGTGCAGCAATGGCACCCGGGTTTTCGTGCAGCGCGGTCTGAAGGACCGCTTCCTTGCCCGACTGGCAGCACGCACCACCGCCATCACCTTGGGCGACCCGCTGGACCCCGGCACCCAGATGGGCCCCTTGGTCAGTGCGGCGCAACTGGACAAGGTGATGGGCTATATCGAAGGCGCAAAGGCCGAGGGCGCGCGGCTGGTCACCGGGGGCGCACGGGCGGCGCTGAACGCGGGCTTCTATGTGCAGCCCACGGTGTTTGCCGATGTGACCGACGATATGACCCTTGCCCGCGAAGAGGTGTTCGGCCCGGTGATGGCGGTTTTGGATTTCGATACCGAGGATGAGGTGATTGCCCGCGCCAATGCCACCGAGTTCGGCCTTGCCGCCGGTGTCTTTACCGCCGACCTGACGCGCGGCCACCGGGTGATCGGCCAGTTGCAGGCCGGCACCTGCTGGATCAACGCCTATAACCTGACCCCGGTCGAGGCACCGTTTGGCGGTGTCAAAGCCTCGGGCGTCGGGCGCGAAAACGGCCATGCGGCGGTGCAGCACTATACCCAGGTCAAATCGGTCTATGTCGGCATGGGGCCGGTGGACGCGCCCTACTGACCAGACCCCAAAGATAAGCGAACCCAAAGACATGCACGCGGATTATGTGATCATCGGGGCTGGCTCGGCCGGCTGTGCCATCGCCTATCGTCTGGCCGAGGCCGGTCGCCGGGTGGTGGTGATCGAGGCGGGCGGATCGGATGCGGGCCCGTTCATCCAGATGCCTGCCGCGCTGTCATACCCGATGAACATGGCGCGCTATGACTGGGGCCTGCAATCGGAACCTGAACCGCAGCTGAACAACCGCCGCTTGGCCACCCCGCGCGGCAAGGTAATCGGCGGGTCCAGCAGCATCAACGGCATGGTCTATGTCCGGGGCCACGCGCGCGACTTTGACACCTGGGCGCAGATGGGGGCGGATGGCTGGGGCTACGCCGATGTGTTGCCCTATTTCCGCCGGATGGAACATGCGCATGGCGGATCAGGCCCGGCCTACCGTGGCACGAAAGGCCCGCTGCACATCACCCGTGGCCCGCGCCACAACCCGCTGTTTGATGCCTTTATCCGGTCGGGCGCGCAGGCGGGCTATCCCGTGACCGAAGACTACAACGGTGCGCAGCAAGAGGGTTTCGGCCCGATGGAGGCGACGATCTGGAAAGGGCGGCGCTGGTCTGCGGCCAGTGCTTACCTCAAACCGGCGATGGCGGGGGGTAATGTGCAGATCGTGCACGCCACCGCGCGGCGGGTGATCATCGAGAACGGCCGCGCCACCGGGGTCGAGGTTGACCGGGGGGCGGCACCCTTTACCGTGCAGGCCAAGCGTGAGGTGATCATTGCCGCCTCATCGCTGAACAGCCCGAAACTGTTGATGCTGTCGGGCATTGGCCCGGCGGACGCGCTGGCGCGGCATGGCATCGCGCTGGTGGCCGACCGGCCCGGTGTGGGGGCAAACCTGCAAGATCACCTTGAAATCTACATGCAATATGCCTCGATCCAGCCGATCACGCTGTATAAATACTGGAACCTTTGGGGCAAGGCTGCCATCGGCGCGCAATGGCTGTTTTCCGGCAAGGGTCTGGGGGCATCCAACCAGTTTGAGGCCTGCGCCTTCATCCGGTCGCGCGCCGGGGTGGACTATCCCGATATCCAGTATCATTTCCTGCCGATCGCCGTGCGCTATGATGGCAAGGCTTCGGCGGCGGGGCATGGCTTTCAGGCGCATGTCGGGCCGATGCGGTCGGCCTCACGCGGGTCGGTCACGCTGCGGTCGGCCAACCCGCATGACGCGCCGGTGATCCGCTTCAACTATATGTCGCAGCCGTTGGATTGGGAGGAGTTTCGCGCCTGCATTCGTCTGACGCGCGAAATCTTTGGCCAACCCGCGCTGCACCCCTTTGTGAAGGGCGAGCTTCAGCCGGGGGCCGCGGTGCAAAGCGATGAGGACATCGACGCCTTCATCCGCGCCCATGCCGAATCGGCCTATCACCCCTGCGGCACGGCCCGGATGGGGCGGGCCAGCGATCCGATGGCGGTGGTGGACCCCGAATGCCGCGTGATCGGGGTTGAGGGCCTGCGTCTGGCCGACAGTTCGATTTTCCCGCAGGTGACCAACGGCAATCTGAACGCGCCGTCGATCATGGTGGGCGAAAAGGCCGCCGACCACATTCTGGGCCGCGCGCCGCTGGCGCCGATGAACCTTGCGCCGTGGATCAACCCCGACTGGCGCACGGCACAACGCTAAAGCTTGGTTAACCCTTGTTAACCTTTTGTTAAGAATTCCCCTTGCGCGGCGGGGCATTTGCCTTGAAACATCGGGGCATGTTAACCTTTCGTTCTCTCTTGGTTCTGTCTGCCCTGCTGTTGACCGCCCCTGTCGCGGTCGCGCTGACGCAGTCTGGCGCGGTGCGGGTGGTGGATGGGGACAGTCTGGAGCTTGCGGGCAAAAAGATCCGCCTGTTCGGCATCGACGCGCCCGAACGCGGCCAAAGCTGTGACCGCAATGGCCAGACATGGGATTGCGGCGCGTGGTCTGCCGCCATGCTGGCGCGTGCCGTGCAGGCGGGCCGAGTGACCTGCGCGGCGCAGGATACCGACCGCTATGGCCGCACCGTGGCGATCTGCCATGCAGGCGGCATTGATCTTGGGCAGGCACAGGTGCGCGTCGGGGCGGCGCAGGCCTATGTGCGCTATTCCGACCATTACCTGCCCGATCAGGCCATGGCGCAGACCGCCCGCGCCGGGGTATGGGCCGGGCGCATGGTCACACCCGAGGCGCACCGGCACCCGGCCGCGCATCCCGGCCCAAAGTCGGCACCAAGCTCAGCCGCAAACGGCTGCGCCATCAAGGGAAACATCAACGGTGGCAACCGCATCTACCACATGCCCGGCCAACGCGACTATGACGCGACCCGCATCACCACAGCCAAGGGCGAGGCGTGGTTCTGCACCGAAGGCGCGGCACAGGCGGCCGGGTTTCGCGCCGCCCGGCGCTGACTTGATCGGTATCAAGGTGCTGGTCATTGCCGGCACCTAGGGTTACGTCCAATCAGCAAGAACAGGAGATGCCCATGTCCAACACACCCCACGATCTGGCCGAAGAATTCCCCGGCGAAGTGGAAAAGCTTCACGCGATGAAAATGGCGGACGCGCATTTTGCCAAGCTGGTTGAGCAATACAACGAGGTCAACAAGGCCGTTCACCGCGCCGAGACGCGGCTTGATACCGTCACCGAAGAGGCCGAGAACGAATTGCGCCGTCATCGGTCACACCTGAAGGATCACATCGCCCATCATCTGGCCCATGGCGCGCAGCACGGCTGAGGCCAGACTGCAATCGCACAGCAAAGGGCGGTCTTCGGGCCGCCCTTTTGCGTTATGGCATGATCTCGTATGGCAAGACATTGCGCCGGTCAGGGTTGACCCGCAGGCGCCGTTCCAGCGGCGGCACCGACCTTTGGTGGCAATCGGGCCGCTCACATATCCGGCAAGAGATGCCGATCGGTTCAAACCGGCCCTTCAGGTCAAGCCCATCGGCATAGACCAGTGCGCCCGCATGCTGCACCTCGCAGCCAAGGCCAATGGCATAGCGCCGGGTGGGGGCGTGAAACGACCCGCCGGGTTTTGACACATCGTGTGACAGGCACAGATAGCGCACGCCATCGGGTGTTTCGGCCAATTGCCGCAAGAACTGCCCCGGGGCCTCGAACGCGCGATGCACGTTCCACAGCGGGCACGCCCCGCCAAAGCGCGCGAATTGCAACCGCGTGGCGGAATGGCGTTTGGTGATGGTGCCGGCCTGATCGACCCGGACAAAGAAGAACGGAATGCCCTTGGCCCCCGGCCTTTGCAACGTCGACAGCCGGTGCGCCACCTGTTCGATGCTGGCCCCGAAGATATCGGCCAGCCGTTCCAGATCGTGCCGAGTGGCGCTTGCCGCCTCCATGAAGGCGCGATAGGGCAGCAGCGCCGCCCCGGCGAAATAATTGGCAAGGCCGATCTTGGCGATCTCACGCGCTTCGGGGGTGTGAAAGCGCGCCAGATCCAGCGTCGCCTCCAACAGGTCATTCTGGGTGATCAGCGCCACCTGATGCAGCAGTTGGAAGCGCTGGGTCGGCCCTGCCGTGCGGGCTGATACATCCAGACGCCTTGCAGCAGGATCGTAATGGCGCAAGGGGGCGGTGTCGCTGAAATGCAGGCTGATGCCGCGCCGGTCCAGCGCGTCGCGCGCAGCATGGATCACATCCCGGCGGCCCTGCGGCCCGGTGATGAAATGCTCGGCCGCGCGATCCACCGCATCGAGGTAGTTGTCGCAATAGTGAAAGAAATCGCGGACTTCCTCCCATGGGGAAGGCCGCAAGGTGGCATCTTCACGCCCCAATGCCTCATCCAGCGAAGCCAGCCTTTCGTGCGTCTGGCGGTAGGCGCGGTGCAGATCCAGAAAGGCGCGCGCAAGGGCGGGGGCGTTCGATGCGGCCAGCCGCAGGTCTGCCAAGGGTGGGGCGGCGGTGGCAAACACCGGGTCGGCCAAGGCCTCTTTCATGTCGCTGACCAGCCGCTCGCTTTCGCCCACGGTCAATTCGGTCACGTCCAGCCCGAATTCCTGCGCCAAGGCCAGCACCACCCCTGCCGACACCGGGCGGTGGTTGTTTTCCATCTGGTTCAGATAGGGCAGCGAGACCGAAAGTTTTTCGGCAAACACCTTTTGCGTCAGTCCAAGGCGCGCCCGCATCTCGCGCAGCTTGGCCCCGGCATAAAGCTTTTGAATGGCCATGCGATCCCCCGGTTTTGCAAAGCCATCATCGCCTTTGCAAAGCGGGCGTCAAGCCGTCAGACCCAAGGCCCGTGCCCGTGCCCGGACCCACAAGATCGCCAGAAGCGACCCGATGGCCGAGGCCAGCATCAGCAGCACCAGCGGCAACTCGCCCGAGCCCGGTCCCAGCAGGGCCCCGGCAAGGGCCGCCAGCGCCGCGCCGCCGCCGATCATGATCGCGCCGCCAAGGCCCGATGCGGTGCCCGCCAGTTCGGGTTTGATCGACAGCATTCCGGCATTGGCATTGGGCAGGGTGATGCCGTTGCCCAACCCCACCAGAGAGGTGAAGCCAAAGAACACATAAGGCGAATGAACCCCGGCCAGCGTCACCAGCATCAAAAGCCCAAGCCCCGACACGGTGACCAGCGCGCCGATCAGCACCATGCGGTTCATGCCCAGCCGCACCGAAAACCGCCCGGCGAAGAAATTTCCCAGCGCATAGCCGATGGCGGTCAGCGCAAACAGCGCCCCCACGCCCGAGGCCGACAGGCCGAACACCTCGGTGCCGACATAGGGCGCGCCGCCCAGATAGGCGAAGAACGACCCCGACGCGAAAGCCGCCGCCAGCGCATAGCCCCAGAACCGTTGTGAGCGCAGCAGTTGCGGGTATTTTCGCACCTGTTCCATCAATGTGACCGGGCGAATGGTGGCGGTTTCGCCCAGATCAGCCCATGTCAGCCACAGCGTGAACAGCCCCAGCACGAACAGCAGGCCAAAGTTCGCCTGCCAGCCGATCGCTTCCTCCAGCACGCCGCCGATCACCGGGCCGATCATCGGCACGATGCTCATCCCCATGGTGACATAGCCGATCATGCTGGCGGCCTGTGCATCGGGCACCATGTCGCGCACCACGGCGCGGCTTAGCACCATGCCAGACGCAATCACCGCCTGCGACATGCGGAAGATCAGGAATACCGTGGCGTTGGGGGCCAGTAGTGTACCCAGCGTGGCGATCAGGAACAGGATCAGCGACCCGATCAGCACGCGGCGGCGGCCATAACGGTCGGAAATCGGCCCGATCAGAATTTGCAACACCGCCGACAGCGCCAGATACAGCGCCACCGACAGTTGCATCAACGCATAGGGCACACCGAACCACGCCGCCATGCCGGGCAGCGACGGCAGGAAGATGTTCATTGCCAGGGCTGACAGCCCGGCCAGCAGGATCAGCGTCGCAATATGCGGCGGTGTGGTGCGATCAAGAAAAATGCTGTTGGTCATCCGGCAGTGCTACGGCGGCGCGGCAGCCCTGTCCACGCCATTCCGGCAGGGCACTGTGTGCGTCTATGCCCATTTGTGGAAAATGAAGAACGCGCCCAGCCCGATGAAGGCAAAGCCGATCAGGTGGTTCCAGGTCAGCGGCTCTTTCAGATACAGCACCGAAAAGATGGCGAAGACCGACAGGGTGATGACCTCTTGAATGGTCTTCAATTCGGCCGCGCTGAAATAGCCATGCCCGAAGCGGTTGGCGGGCACCATCAGCATGTATTCAAACAGCGCAATGCCCCAACTGATGCCAATCACCGAGACAAGCGACGCATCCTTGAACCGCAGATGCCCATACCAGGCAAAGGTCATGAAAACATTGCTGGCCAGCAGCAGACCGATGGTGATGACAGGAACCGGAACGGGCAGGGACATGGCGCACTCACTCAGACAGGCCTGTGCGCTGTATAGCCTCTGGGTGGTCAAAGGAAAGCTGGCTTCTGTGGCTGGGCGGAACCTGGGTTTGCATGTTTGCATTTCGCAGGGTTCGGATTCCGCAAGATATGCAAATATTCCTGAATCCGCTTTGCCTGTTCGCAAAGCCTGCCTATTGTGCCCGGACTCTGAAGGGGGGACGCCTGCGATGAAAGATATTCTGGCCCAGTTGGAAAGCCGCCGCGAGGTGGCCCGCCAAGGTGGCGGTGCGCGGCGCATCGACGCCCAACACTCCAAAGGCAAGCTGACCGCCCGCGAACGCATCGACCTTTTGCTGGACGAGGGCAGCTTTGAAGAGTTCGACATGTTCATGGCACATCGCTGCACCGATTTCGCAATGCAGGACGACCGCCCCGCAGGCGATGGCGTGGTTACCGGCTGGGGCACGGTCAATGGCCGCATGGTCTATGTGTTTTCGCAGGATTTCACCGTGTTCGGCGGATCGCTGTCGGAAACCCATGCGCAGAAAATCTGCAAGATCATGGATATGGCCATTCAGAATGGCGCGCCGGTGATCGGCATCAACGATTCGGGCGGCGCGAGGATTCAGGAAGGCGTGGCGTCCCTTGCAGGCTATGCCGAGGTGTTTCAGCGCAACATCATGGCCTCTGGCGTGGTGCCGCAGATTTCGCTGATCATGGGGCCCTGCGCCGGGGGCGCGGTCTATTCGCCCGCAATGACCGACTTCATCTTCATGGTGAAGGATTCCAGCTATATGTTCGTCACCGGCCCCGATGTGGTGAAAACCGTGACGAACGAGGTGGTCACCGCCGAAGAACTGGGCGGGGCCTCTACCCATACGAAAAAATCATCGGTGGCCGATGGCGCGTTTGAAAACGATGTTGAAGCCTTGGCCGAAACCCGCCGCCTGATCGACTTTCTGCCGCTGAACAACCGCGAGAAAGCCCCGGTGCGGCCGTTCTTTGACGATCCGGCGCGGGTGGAAAAAAGCCTTGATACGCTGATCCCCGACAATCCGAACCAGCCCTATGACATGAAGGAACTGATCACCAAGATCGCGGATGAAGGCGATTTCTTCGAGATCCAAGCCGCCTTTGCCGCCAATATCATCACCGGCTTTATCCGGATCGAGGGGCAGTCGGTCGGCGTGGTGGCCAACCAGCCGACGGTGCTGGCGGGGTGTCTGGATATCGACTCCAGCCGCAAGGCCGCGCGCTTTGTGCGGTTCTGCGATGCGTTTGAAATTCCGATCCTGACGCTGGTCGATGTGCCCGGTTTCCTGCCCGGCACGGCGCAGGAATATGGTGGCGTCATCAAGCACGGTGCGAAACTGCTGTTTGCCTATGGCGAGGCGACGGTGCCAAAGGTGACCGTGATCACCCGCAAGGCCTATGGCGGGGCCTATGACGTGATGGCCAGCAAACACCTGCGCGGCGATTTCAACTATGCCTGGCCCACGGCGGAAATCGCGGTGATGGGGGCCAAGGGCGCGGTCGAGATTCTGTATCGCAGCGAATTGGGTGATGCGGCCAAGATCGCCGCCCGCGTGAAAGACTATGAAGACCGCTTCGCCAACCCGTTTGTGGCTGCCGAAAAGGGCTTTATCGACGAAGTGATCATGCCCCATTCCACCCGCCGCCGGGTTGCCCGTGCTTTTGCCAGCCTTCGGAACAAGAAATTGGCGAACCCGTGGAAGAAGCACGATAACATCCCGCTCTGACGCTACATCAGACATTGGGGGTGCAACCATGGCAAACACGACGACAGGGCAGGGGGGTGGTCGATGACCGACCCCGTTCTGGTGCAGCGCGATGGCGCGCAGATCGTGCCGGGCGGCGATGTGCCGATTCCGGTGCCATCGGGTCAACCCGTGGTGTTGCAAGATGTGGTCTGGAACGCCCCCGGCCCCGAGGGCCTGACGCTGCGCTTTCGGTTTCTGGCGCCGCAGATCGCGCGCAATGGCGGCACGGTGGATTATGCCCTTGCGTCCGAGGACATGCGACACCTGTGCCAGAGCTATGCTGTGCCACGGCTGTCGGAATTCGGGCCGCAACCGGCGCAGGTGATCATCTCGCTGTCGGATATGCCGGTGCCGTTTGGCGAAACCGCCCCCGAGGCCACGCAGTTTTTCGAGGCGTTTTCGCTGCAAGACGGGGCCTGCATATGGGAGATGTTTTGATGCAACCCCCATATGTGGGTGTTTGGGCGCCTTGTCGCCCATGGTCTGATGTAGCAGAGTCACAGCACGCAACCTTGGCACAAGGTGCATGTCAAACCGCCGCGCGCTGCGCTATGCTGGTCACTGGCCGAACCCAAGCGGCCGTTGCCTCGCAAGAAGGGTCTGTTTCCGGGTCTTCCGGGCGCGCCTTCCAAGAATACAGGAGTAGAGGATGTCGAAGAGCACGAAAATCACGCTTTCGCTGTGCATGCTGGCCTTTGTGGCTGCCTGCGCACCCAAGCAAGAAGAAATCGTTTACGTGGATGAGCCTGTCACGGTCGAACCGACCTATACCGGCAAATACAAATAACACCTTTGGGCGGGCATTTGGCCTTGGCCTGACGCCCGCCCAGCCTTACTGCTGCGCCCCATCACACCATGGGGGCATATCATGCTGAAGCATCGCGGTTTTCCGGGCCGCCTTCCCGGCACCGACTTTCAATTCACCATTCGCCGCGCCAACAAGAAAGATGGTCCCGCAAAGATCATCCGGCGCGAACGCTATGCCGACCGCAAACAGGCTGACCGCAAGGCCGACGAAGGCTTCATGGCTGCGCTGTGGCAGTGCTTTGGCGAAGAGCCGTTCGAGCGCGGCAATCTGGACGCAGGCCGCCTGTCGTGGCTGTTTGGCCGCGAGGTCGTGCCCGCCGAAGACCCGTTTGACCCCGCAAGCTATGACGCCTTGTTGCGGATAAACCTGAAAGTCGCAGAGGTTTCTTTTCCCACCGTGTTTGCGCTGGATGCGTCAGCGATTGTGTGGGACGACGATGACGACGGGGATGACGATTGATGCGCGCCCAGCTTTCCGCATTGCCGCCCCTAGGGCCCGGTTCTGCCTGCCCTGCGCAACCGGGCGGACAGCAGCAAAGCCTTGCCGATGCCCAAGGCAAGGCGATTTTTTGCTGTTCTGTGGCTGTGGATAAGCTATGCTTTGCCGCAATAATAACCCTGACACGAGGCAGTCACACATGGTCACCAAACAAATCCTTCTTGCAGTCGTTCTTGCCACATCGCTGGCTGGCTGCATGGCCACCCCGCAAGAGCGCGGGCTTGCCGGGGCTGTTGTCGGCGCAGCGATCGCCGATGCCACTGACAGCAACATTGTCGCGGGCGCAGCCCTTGGCGGTCTTGCCGGTGCTGCATCCTGCGGCGTTCCGGGCCTGCCCGCCTGCTATTGATCTGATCCGCCGCGCCACCGCGCGCAGGCCATCACCACCACCAAAGGCCATTCGGGCAGCCCCCGGATGGCCTTTTCGCATTTGCCGCCGGGCCAGCCGTGGCCCGGTCGGGTTGAAGGGAGAGAGCCGTGTTCCACAAGATCCTGATCGCCAACCGGGGCGAAATCGCCTGCCGCGTCATCAAGACCGCGAAGCGGATGGGCATCAAGACCGTCGCCGTCTATTCCGACGCCGACCGCAACGCGCTGCATGTGAAAATGGCGGATGAGGCGGTGCACATCGGCCCGTCGCCCGCCAACCAGTCCTATATCGTGATCGACAAGATCATTGATGCGGTGCGCCAGTCCGGGGCTGAAGCCGTGCATCCGGGCTATGGGTTCTTGTCTGAAAACATGAACTTTGCCGCCGCGTTGGAGCGTGAGGGCGTGGTCTTCATCGGCCCGCCCAGCCCGGCGATTGAGGCGATGGGTGACAAGATCACCTCGAAAAAGCTGGCGATGGAGGCCGGGGTTTCGACCGTGCCCGGCTATATGGGCCTGATTGCCGATGGTGATGAGGCGATCAAGATTTCTGGCCAGATCGGCTATCCGGTGATGATCAAGGCATCGGCGGGCGGCGGCGGCAAGGGCATGCGCATCGCGTGGAGCGAGGCAGAGGTGCGCGAAGGCTTTCAGTCGTCAAAGAACGAGGCCGCCAGCAGCTTTGGCGATGACCGCATCTTCATCGAAAAGTTCGTGACCCAACCCCGCCACATCGAGATTCAGGTGCTGGCCGACCAGCACGGCAATTGCGTCTATCTGCACGAACGCGAATGTTCGATTCAGCGCCGCAACCAGAAGGTCATCGAAGAGGCGCCGTCGCCGTTTCTGGACGAAGCCACCCGCCGTGCCATGGGCGAACAGGCCTGCGCGCTTGCCAAGGCGGTCGGCTATACCAGCGCCGGGACGGTCGAGTTTATCGTGGACGGCAACCGCAACTTCTTTTTCCTTGAAATGAACACAAGGTTGCAGGTTGAACACCCGGTGACCGAGCTGATCACCGGCGTTGACCTTGTGGAACAGATGATCCGCGTCGCGGCGGGCGAGCCTTTGCCGTTCCGTCAGGAAGACCTGAAAATCCACGGCTGGGCGATGGAAAGCCGGCTTTACGCCGAAGACCCCTATCGCAACTTCCTGCCCTCGATTGGCCGTCTGACCCGTTACCGCCCGCCGGTGGAAGGCCGCACCGATGGTGGCATCGTGCGCAACGATACCGGCGTCTTTGAAGGCGGCGAGATCAGCATGTTCTACGACCCGATGATCGCCAAACTGTGCACATGGGCCCCGACCCGTGCCGATGCGATTGAGGAAATGCGTCTGGCGCTGGACACGTTCGAGGTGGAAGGCATCGGCCACAACCTGCCGTTCTGCTCGGCGGTGATGGACCATCCGCGCTTTGCGTCCGGCAACATCACCACCGCTTTCATTGCTGAAGAATACCCCGACGGTTTTCAAGGCGTGACGCTGGATCAGAAAATGCTGCGCCGCGTCTCCGCCGCCGCCGCCGCGATGAACCGGGTGGCCGAAATCCGGCGTACGAAGATTTCAGGCACAATGGACAACCATCAGCGCCGGGTGGGCAATGACTGGGTGGTGTCGCTGCAAGGCGAGCAATACAGCGTGACCATCGACGCTGACAAATCCGGCAGCACCGTCACCTTCCCCGATGGCGATACCCATCGCGTGGCCTCCGACTGGACCCCCGGTGACAGCCTGGCCCGCCTGACGGTGGATGGCACCCCCCTTGTGCTGAAGGTTGGCAAGATCCCCATGGGCTTTCGCCTGCGGGTGCGCGGGGCTGATCTGAAGGTGCTGGTGCAAAGCCCGCGTCAGGCCGAATTGCACGCCCTGATGCCGGAAAAGGCGCCGCCCGATACTTCGAAATACCTGCTGTGCCCGATGCCGGGGCTGGTGGTGAAGATCACCGTGGCCGAGGGTGAGGAAGTGCAGGAAGGCCAGGCCCTTGCCACGGTCGAGGCGATGAAGATGGAAAACATCCTCAAGGCCGAACGCCGCGGCGTGGTCAAGAAGATCACCGCCAGTGCAGGCAGCAGCCTGAAGGTGGATGATGTGATCATGGAGTTTGAATGATGGCTGCCGGGGCGCATCATCAGCGCGGCTTAGCGCCCCGCCGGGTTGCGCTCCAGCATTTCCTGCCGGCGCAGGGGGAACTTGTCGATGGCGGCCACGATCTCACGCACTTCCCACGGCAGGGGTTTGCGGATCACGGGTTTCAGGTCCTTGTCCATCAGCACCAGCGAAAACCCGCGCGGGCGCAGCTTCATGCGCCATGCGGTTTTCGCGCTCGGGTCGGTGTCGGTGACCAGCACCACATCGCGCAAGGCAAGCGCGGGCAGATCGCGGGCCAAAAGCTCCATCTGCCGGATGAAATTGGGGTCTGCCGGGCTGTCGGCGAACACCACGACGGGGCGTTGCAGATACAACTGGTCGGCAAACACCACCTCGGCCGCGTCGCGCGGGCCATAGGCTTGCACGACCGGTGACGGCTCAAGCGAGGCCACCTCTTGCGCGACGGATGCACCAGAGGCGGCAAGCAGCGGCAGCAATGCGGCAAGACCAAGAACGAAAAGTGGTTTCATGCGGTTCCTCATGCGCTGAACATAGGGCGGCAAAACCGGAAACCCAAGGGTAGATGACGGAGAACACGGATGACTGACACGCTGAAATCATGGGCTGCCCTTGTTGCCAAGGAGTTGAAGGGCAAAGGGCCAGAAAGCCTTGAATGGCAAACGCTGGAAGGCATCACCGTCAAGCCGCTGTACACGGCGGAAGACACCGCCCACCTGCCGCATATGGGCAGCCTGCCGGGGCTTGCCCCATTCACCCGCGGCGTGAAGGCCACCATGTATGCCGGCCGCCCCTGGACCATCCGGCAATACGCGGGCTTTTCCACGGCCGAGGAAAGCAATTCCTTCTACCGAAAGGCGCTGTCGGCGGGCCAGCAGGGCGTGTCGGTCGCCTTCGATCTGGCCACCCATCGCGGCTATGACAGTGACCATCCGCGCGTGGTGGGCGATGTCGGCAAGGCGGGCGTGGCGATTGACAGCGTCGAGGACATGAAGATCCTGTTCGACGGCATCCCGCTGGAAAAGGTCAGCGTTGCCATGACGATGAACGGCGCGGTGATCCCGATCCTGGCCAGTTTCATCGTGACGGGCGAAGAGCAGGGCGTCGACCGCAGCCTGCTGTCGGGCACCATTCAGAACGACATTCTGAAGGAATTCATGGTGCGCAACACCTATATCTACCCGCCAGAACCGTCGATGCGGATCATCGCCGACATCATCGAATACACCAGCGCCCAGATGCCCAAGTTCAACTCGATCTCGATCTCGGGCTATCACATGCAAGAGGCCGGGGCCAATCTGGTGCAGGAACTGGCCTTCACCCTTGCCGATGGCCGCGAATATGTGCGGGCAGCATTAGCGCGCGGCATGGATGTCGATGCCTTTGCCGGGCGGCTGTCGTTCTTCTTTGCCATCGGGATGAACTTCTTCATGGAGGCCGCCAAACTGCGCGCCGCCCGCCTGCTGTGGCACCGCATCATGACCGATTTTTCTGCGAAAAATCCCGCCTCGCTGATGCTGCGCACCCATTGCCAGACCTCTGGCGTGTCGCTGCAAGAGGCCGATCCCTACAACAATGTGATCCGCACCGCTTACGAGGCGATGTCGGCGGTGCTGGGCGGCACCCAAAGCCTGCACACCAACGCTCTGGACGAAGCCATTGCCCTGCCCACCGAATTCAGCGCCCGCATCGCCCGCAACACCCAGCTGATCTTGCAAGAGGAAACCGGCATCACCCATGTCGTCGATCCGCTGGCGGGCAGCTACTACGTCGAGACGCTGACGCATCAACTGGCGACAGAGGCGTGGACGCTGATCGAAGAGGTGGAAGCCATGGGCGGCATGACCAAGGCCGTCGCCACCGGCATGCCGAAACTGAGGATCGAGGAGTCTGCCGCCCGCCGTCAGGCTGCCATCGACCGGGGCGAAGATGTGATCGTCGGCGTCAACAAATACCGCAAACCCAGCGAAGACCCGATCGACATTCTGGACATCGACAACGTTGCCGTGCGCGAAAGCCAGATTGAGCGCCTGCGCGCCACCCGCGCCGCCCGTGACGAGGCCGCCTGTCAGGCCGCGCTGACCGAACTGACCCGCCGCGCAAGCGAGGGCGGCAATCTGCTTGACGCCGCGGTGACCGCCGCCCGCGCCCGCGCCACCGTAGGAGAGATTTCAGACGCCATGGAAAAGGTTTTTGGCCGCCATCGTGCGGAAGTCAAAACCCTCGCCGGGGTGTACGGCGCCGCCTATGAGGGTGACGCCGGGTTTGAGGCCATTCAGCGCGATGTCGAGGCCTTCGCCACCGAGGAAGGCCGCCGCCCGCGCATGCTGGTGGTGAAAATGGGTCAGGACGGCCATGACCGCGGTGCCAAGGTCATCGCCACCGCCTTTGCCGACATCGGTTTTGATGTGGACGTGGGCCCCTTGTTCCAGACCCCCGAGGAAGCCGCGCAAGATGCCATCGACAATGACGTGCATGTGATCGGCATCAGCAGTCAGGCGGCCGGCCACAAGACCCTTGCGCCCAAGCTGGTGCAGGCCCTGAATGCCGCCGGAGCGGGCGATATTCTGGTGATCTGCGGCGGCGTGATCCCGCAGCAGGACTACCAGTTCCTGTATGACCATGGCGTCAAGGCGATCTTCGGTCCCGGCACCAACATCCCCGAAGCCGCCAAGGATATCTTGTCGCTGATCCGCCAGAGCCGCCGCTAAGCGTGGCTCTTCGGGCGCTTTCGGTCAGCGATTGGCAGTGAACCGCTGGCGGGTATTTGGACCAAGGGGAACTTAGCGGGCGATTTCGGACCGTAGAAGTTGCATGAGTTCGACCAGCAGCTTTTGTGACAGATCGTCCTTCATCTGACCGTTCGCATCAAACGCTGCGCCGGAGTTGGCGATACACACTTCGGGGCCCGGCAGCACGCGGGGACGGAAGGGCGTCAGGCAGTGGCGCAGCGAATATTGCGCGCGTTCCCCGCCAGCCCGGCCAGCGGTGGCAGAGACGATGGCGACGGGTTTGTCGCGCCATGGCCCGCCCTTGGTGCGGCTGACCCAGTCGAGTGCGTTCTTCAGGCCGCCGGGCAGGTTCTTGTTGTATTCCGGGGTTGCAATCAGCACCGCGTCGGCGGCGGCGATCTGGTCGGACAGGGCTTGCACCTCGGGCGGCAGGCCCAAAACTTCGAGGTCGGCGTCATAAAGCGGCAGGCGCAGGTTGCCTTCGACAAAGCTGCAGTCACCAAAGGCGCGGGCGGCCTGATGCATCAGTAAGCGGTTGGTAGAGGCTGCGCGCAGCGATCCGCACAGGCCAAGCAGGATAGGGGTCATGGGATGGGCCTTACTGGAACAGGGAAAGGGCAAAGGGGGCGATCAGTGCCGTCGCAATGGCATTTAGCGCCATTCCCAGCCCCGCAAAGGCCCCGGCGGTGGGATGCACCTGAAACGCGCGGGCGGTGCCGATGCCATGGCTGGTGACGCCGACCGCAAAGCCGCGCGCCCGCCAGTCTTTCAACCGCAGGGCGTTCAGCACGGGGGTTGCCACCACCGCGCCGGTAACCCCGGTCAGGATGACCAGCATGGCTGTCAGTGTCGGTGATCCGCCCATCCGCTCGGCAATGCCGATGGCAACCGGGGCGGTGGCCGATTTCGCGGCAAGCGAGGCCAGAACCTCGGGCGAGACGCCAAGCGCGTGCGCGATGGCAAGGGCCGACAAAGCCGCCGTCAGTGATCCGACGATCAGGGCGGCCAGCACCGGCAGCAGGGCGCGGCGCAGTTGCGGGATCGAGTCGTAAAGCGGCAGGGCCAGCGCCACCGTGGCAGGCCCCAGCAGAAAATGCACGAACTGCGCCCCGGCAAAATAGGTCGGGTAGGCCGTGCCGGAAAGCCACAGCAGGCCGGCCAGCACCACCACCGCGATCAGCACCGGATTGGCCAGCGGATTGCGCCCGGCGGCGCGAAAGCAGGCATCGCCAAAGCCATAGGCCGCCAGCGTGGCGGTCAGCCACAACAGCGGGCCTTGCGACAGATAGCTCCAGATTTCGGCAAATTCAGTCATCACGCGATCCGGTCAGCCGCGCCACGGCGGCAAAGGTCACAGCCCCTGCCGCGATCGACAGGACGGTGGACCCGACCACCGCCAGCACAAGGGCCGTGGTCTGGCCGCCCAACGTGGCCAGATGGCCCACCACGCCAACGCCGGCTGGCACAAACAGCAGCGACAGATGCGAAAGGATGCCTTGCGCCACGGGCCGCATCAGCGCCGCAAATCGGGGAAAGCCCGCCAGCAACGCCAGCATCAGCATCAGGCCCAGCACCGGGCCGGGCAGCGGCAAGGACAGGCTGCGGGCGGCGGCCTCACCCGCCAGTTGGCACAACAGAAGGGCGGTCAGGGCGTGCAGCATGGCGGCGACCTTTGCTTGTTTGACGAAAGCCTAGGCGCTTTGCCGGCAAAGCAAAAGGGGCAGACCGTGCGGCCTGCCCCCGTTTGCTGCGCCTGTTTGCCGTGTTGGCGGCAGGCTTGTCCGCACGACCTATTCTGCCGGCACAGCGCGGACCTGCTGGACCGAGAAATGCCGCCGGTTCAAGGCCAGGATCACCACGACCATGGCAAACTGGGCCAGCACCGACACGCCGGTCAGCGCCCAATAGGCCACGCTGAACTTGGCAATCAGACCGGCCCCTACCAGTGCGCTGTTGATCCAGAATTGCAGCAGCACCGACAGCGCCACACCGGGGCAGATCAGGCCATAGGCGCTTGCCGAAGGTTTGGCCGCCCACATGAAGCGCGCCGCGTAATCATGGTGCTTCAGAACCGACCACCCAAAGCCCAGAAAGGCGATCTGCAACGCCAGCAGCGCCGTCAGCATCCACAGATTGTCGCCCGGCGCACCATGCACACCGAAATGCACATGCAAGCCGTGGTTCTGGCGCATCATCAGGATGCCCAGCACCGTGGTCAGCGGTACGATGACCATCAGCGAAGGGATCTGCTCGGCATCCGAGCCATACTGGAATTTGGCGACGAGCCCCAGCACGACACCGACAACAGCCCAGATCACCGCAATCACCAGCAACAGGGTGGACAGGATCAGCGCGATGCCCGCCGTGGTGGCGGATGCCGACATGGCCGCCGGGGCGGCCATTCCGACGCCGACCATGCCCAGTGCAAAGGCGGGCTGGATTTGCAGGAAAGACCCGGCCTTGGTCATGTCAAAGGCCCCGGCCACCGACATCCGGGCCAGATGCGCGCCCATCATCCGCAAGGTCATGAACCCGACCGCGGCAAAGGCTGCCAGCGCCAGCGGGAACAGGTATTCCACCACGCCCCACAACCCCGGCACAAAGGCAAGGCCAACCGAGAAGCCGACGTTGATCGTCATCGCAAGGGTCAGCGGCAGGCTGAACAGGCTGGCCCCGGCGTTGGAATTCTGCATCTTGGCAAATGCCGGGGTCCGCTTGAAGGCAGCATACCGGCCCAGGTTCCAGATCAGGTGCTTGATGTGCAGAATGGCAAAGAATGCAAGACCCAGATAGGCCCCGACGATCATGGCCTGCTGCACCGGCTCACCGTTGCCCCAGAACCGCAGCACATCTTCAAATGTCGGCACTTGCTGGTCGGGGTGGGGCACCCACATGTAAAGCCACAGGAAAAACGTGACGGCCAGACCGCCCGCGCCAAGCGCGGCCAGAAAATAGGGCGGGGACCAGGTATCGGCGGGACGGGTGAAGGTTGACATCGCGGTCTCCTAATCAAATGCAACTTTTTGAATATGTGAAGCGGCTCTTTCAAGTCAACCCCGGCCGCTGCCCCATCCACGGCGCAAGGCAATCTGTCGCGGCTGGTGGTTGGCCAGATCGGCGCGGTGATGAAAATCAATATGTTGGGGATAAGCCGTCATTTGCCGCCATAGGCTGCGGCTGATCTGTTGACTTGCCCCCCCGTCCTGCGGGACAACTATCGCCTTGCGACTCGTGGGGGACAGGTGCGGTTTACCCGGCTCAGGCTGAACGGCTTCAAAAGCTTTGTCGACCCCACGGATCTGGTGATCCATGAGGGCTTGACAGGCGTGGTCGGCCCGAATGGCTGTGGCAAGTCGAACCTGCTGGAAGCCTTGCGCTGGGTGATGGGCGAAAACCGCCCGACGGCGATGCGTGGCGGCGGGATGGAGGACGTGATCTTTGCCGGGGCCGCCACCCGCGGCGCCCGGCACTTTGCCGAGGTCAGTCTGGTGATCGACAATCAGGACCGGCTGGCCCCCTCGGGCTTCAACGATGCCGACACCATCGAAATCGTGCGCCGGATCACCCGCGATGCGGGCAGTGCCTACAAGGCCAATTCCAAAGACGTGCGGGCGCGCGACGTGCAGATGCTGTTTGCCGATGCGTCAACCGGGTCACATTCGCCGGCGCTGGTGCGGCAGGGGCAGATCGCGGAATTGATCAACGCCAAGCCCAAGGCGCGGCGGCGGATATTGGAGGAAGCGGCAGGCATTTCAGGCCTTTATGCCCGGCGGCACGAGGCCGAGTTGAAGCTGACCGGGGCCGAACAGAACCTCTTGCGCGTCGATGATGTGCTGGAGGGGTTGGCGCAACAGGTGGCCAGCCTGACCCGGCAGGCGCGGCAGGCGGCACGCTATCGGGAAATCGGCGAAGAGTTGCGCCGCGCCGAAGGGATGCTGCTGTATCGTCGCTGGCGCGAGGCCGAAACCGCCCGCGCCGAGGCCGAGGCGCAGTTGCGCGACCGTCTGATCGCGGCGGGCCGTGCCGATGCCGCCGCCCGCGCCGCCACCAAGGCGCGCGAGGCCACCGAAGACGCCTTGCCACCGCGGCGCGAGGAAGAGGCGGTCGCCGCCGCCATTTTGCAACGCCTGGTCTTGCAACGCGATGCCCTTGGCGACCAGGAGGCGCGGGCAAGGACGCTGATCGAAACCCTGCGTGGCCGGATCGCGCAGCTTGACCGCGATATGGAGCGCGAGGCCGGTCTGAACCGTGATGCCGGCGACACCATCACCCGGCTGGAGTGGGAGGTGGAGCAGCTTGCCCGTGCCCATGACGGGCACGAGGACCGCTTGGCCGAAGCCGCCGAAGCCGCGCGTGAGGCGGGGGCCATCCTGTCGGACCGCGAAACCCTGCTGAGTGAAGCCACCGAAGATTCGGCGCGTCTGGCGGCACGGCACCAATCTGTGCAGCGCCTGCTGTCCGATACCCGCGCCACGCTGGACCGGGCCGAGGCCGAGGCGGCGCGCGCCCGCGATGCTGTCGGTGTGGCGCAAGCAACCCTTGTTACGGCGACCGAGGCCCATGCCGCCGCGACCGAAGGCCAGGAGGACGCAGTCGCCCTTGCCGAAGCCGCCGAAGAGGTGCTGGACGCGACCGAGTCTGCCCGCGCCGAAGCGCAAGGCCGTGAAGCCGAAGCCCGTGCCGCGCGCGGCGAGGCCGAGGGCGAGGCCAATGCCCTGCGCGCCGAAGTCGCGGCTCTGGCGCGGCTGGTGCAGCGTGAAGCCCAGGCGGGGCATCAATTGCTGGACCGGCTGACCGTCGAGCCGGGCTATGAAAAGGCCCTTGGTGCGGCGCTGTCTGATGATCTGCGCGCGCCAGAGGTGGCGGCGGATGCGCGCTCAGGCTGGGTGGTTCTGCCGGGCTATGACGACGCGCCCGCGTTGCCACCGGGTGTGCAGTCTCTGGCCAGCCATGTTGGCGCGCCCGTGGTGCTGCACCGCCGTCTGGGCCAGATCGGCCTTGTGGCGCGCGATCAGGGGGCGGCGTTGCAAGCCGCCTTGCGCCCCGGTCAGCGGCTGGTTAGCCTGAAGGGCGATCTGTGGCGATGGGACGGGTATCGTGCGTCCGCCGAAGACGCGCCATCCGCCGCCGCCGCCCGCCTGCAACAGCTTAACCGGCTGGTGCAGGTCAAGCTTGACCTTGAACAGGTTGCCGCCCGTGCCGAAGGCGCGCGTCTTGCGCATGAGGCGTTGCAGGCCCGCCTTGCCGATCTGGCCCGCGCCGATCAGATGGCCCGCGATGCCCGCCGCGCCGCCGACGCCCGGGTGTCTGACGCCAACCGCGCTGCTGCCCGCGCCGAAGCCGACATGTCGATCGCGGCAGGCAAGCTGGAGGCCGTGCGACTGGCGGTGGCGCGCCATGAGGATGAGGCTATGGCCAGCCGCGCGCGCCTGCATGAGGCCGAGGCCTTGGTCCACGACCTGCCCGATCTGGCGGCCGCACGGGACCGGATGGAAGTCGCCAAGGTCGCGGTCGAGGCTGCGCGCCTTGCCATGCTGGCCCGAAGATCGTCGCATGACGAACTGCGCCGGGAAGGCGAGGCGCGGGTCAGGCGTCGGCAAGAGGCCAGCAAGGAACTTTCCGGCTGGCGCCACCGGCTGGAAACCGCCGAAAAGCGCAGCGCCGAACTGGCCGATCGCCGCGCCGCCACCGAAGACGAGCTGGCCGAGGCCAATGCCGCCCCGGAAGACCTTGCCGCCCGGCGTGAGGAGTTGTCCGATGCCATCGACAGTGCAGAGGCCCGCCGCCGCAAAGCCGGCGATGCCTTGGCTGCTGCAGAAACCGCACTGCGTGAGGCGCAACTGGCCGAACGCGAGGCCGCGCGCCTGAACGGCGAGGCCCGCGAGGCCCGTGTCCGCGCCGAGGCCCGCAACGACGCCTCGTGCGAAACCGTGGCCGCCGCCGCCGAGCGGATTGCCGAAGAGGCCGATTGTAGCCCCGCCGAACTGCTGACCAGCCTGTCGACCGACCCTGACAGGATGCCCGATGCCGAAGCGCTGGACATCGAGGTTCAGCGCCTGAAACGCCAGCGCGAGGCCTTGGGTGCGGTCAACCTGCGGGCCGAAGACGACATGGCGACGGTCGCAGGCGAACATACCACGCTGCTGAAGGAAAAGACCGATCTGGAAGAAGCGATCAAGAAACTGCGCGCCGGGATCGCCGGGTTGAACCGCGAAGGCCGCGAGCGGCTGCTGACCGCCTTTGAACAGGTCAACCAGAACTTTGCCACTCTGTTCACCCATCTGTTCGGCGGCGGCGAGGCGCGTCTGGTGCTGGTCGAATCCGATGACCCGCTGGAGGCTGGCTTGGAAATCCTGTGCCAGCCGCCCGGCAAGAAGCTGGCCACGCTGTCGCTGTTGTCGGGCGGCGAGCAGACCCTGACCGCACTGGCGCTGATCTTTGGCGTGTTTCTGGCCAACCCTGCGCCGATCTGCGTGCTGGACGAGGTTGACGCGCCGCTGGACGACGCCAACGTGACCCGGTTTTGTGACATGCTGGACGAGATGACCCGCCGCACCGACACGCGGTTTCTGGTCATCACCCACCACGCCGTCACCATGGCCCGGATGGACCGGCTGTTTGGCGTGACCATGGCCGAGCAGGGTGTCAGCCAACTGGTCAGCGTCGATCTGAAAAAGGCCGAGGCGCTGGTCGCCTGACAGAGGCGTGGAAGGGGGGCATCTGGCTTTCGTTGCAGAAGACGCCTTTGCCCCCGTTGATCTGCCGGCGATCGGCCCGGTGTCAAACGGAGAAAGACATTCAGCCCGAGCGACAAAAGGGGCTCTGCCCCTCGCCTTCGGCTCACCCCGGGATATTTCTTGAAAGAGAAAGTGCTGATGCCTGCCTGTTGAACGCGCGATGGAGCGTGTCGCAAGACGGAGCAGGCAAGCGCGGTTGGACGTTGCGGCGATTTTCGGTGTGGTCTGAACGGCGCAGTCCCCTGGGGGATGACCGCGCGCCCTTAAGACTGGACCAGGTGCGGCCATCGCGGGGCTGGCAGGTTGCGGCAGTCACGGTCCGCTCGGTCCGATCGGTCCGATCGCGCGAGCCATCACGAGAACAACCGCAACAGCCGCATACGTCCATGCCCGGCATAGGCTGTGCGCGCGAAGGGTGCTGCGAGCTTGCTGCATTGCCCCCGCCTGTCACTGAAGGCAAGCGGCCACGCGCATCCTTGGTGCCTGCAAGATTGAGAATGGCTCTTTGACAGCGAAGATGCGCGAACTTGGGCACGCAATTGTCTTTGATTTTAGTCAAGGATGCTGCACACTTGCTTGCACGGGGTGAAGGAGGTCAGGATGCTTGAGTCTTTGCCGCAGAACATCAAGGACGGTTTGGATGCCGCGCGCATGCAAACGTTGAAACGCAAGTCGCGGCTGCGGGTGCAGGTCGGGCAGGCGGTGTTTCCGGTGCTGCGTTTCTGGCATGATGGCTTTGCGCTGGATGCCAGCCTTGCGCCCAAACTGCGCGGTCTTGTGGATGTCTACGATGGCGCCACGCACAAGTTTCAATGCCTGATCGTGGCCTCAACCCTGGAAAAGGATGATCTGATCTGCGACTTCAAGCGGGCGACGGCGGTGACCGACACGGCGCCACTGGATTTCTGGCGCGACGAGAATGCCCCGGTCGGCTATCTGCCCAGCACTTGAGGCTTTGCTGCTTGTCAAATACTCCCGCCGGAGGCATCCGAATTTTGGCCTTGCGCTGCCGGTGGCCGGATCACAGCCTACGGCTTGATTTCCACGATCGTTCCCGTGCGCGTGACCGCCCAGACCTCACGGATCTCTGCGTTTGACAGGGCGACGCAGCCCGCTGTCCAGTCCCCGCGCAGTGTGGTGCCGTCGGGCAGGGCGTTGGGTTGTCCATGGATCATGATATCGCCACCGGGGCTGAAGCCTGTCGCCTGCGCGCGGATGCGGTCGTCGGGTTGTGGATAGTCCAGTCCAAGGCTGAGGTGATAGCCTGACTGGTCATTTCTTCGGTCGATGCGGAACAAGCCTTCGGGTGTGCGCCCGTCACCCTTGCGCATCTTGTCACCGGTCGGGGCAAAGCCAAGGGCGACGGCATAGGTGCGCAGCACCGTGTCCCCCCGCACCAGCAGCATCCGCCGTGCGGCCTTTTCCACCACGATGCGGTCCACCTGTCCCGTGAGTGGCAGCAGTGCCGGCGGCGGCGCCGGGCGGAACAGGAACAGGGCCGCCGTGACCAGCGCCGCCAGCGCAAGGGCCGAAAAGGCCCCTGCCAGGCGTTTCACTGCAAATCGCCAAAGGCTGCTTGCAGACGCGACACAGCCTCGACGATCCGGGCGCGGGGGGTGGCAAGGTTGAAGCGCAGACAGCTTTCGCCACCGCTGCCAAAGGTTTCGCCGTGGTTGGCACAGATTTGCGCGGCCTGTTCGACCCGCGCCTTGAATTCATCAGGGGCCATGCCAGTGCCGGCAAAATCGACCCATGACAGATAGGTTGCCTCAAGCGGCATCGAGTGCAGGCCCGGAATGGCATTGATCCCGGCATCAAAGATCTGGCGATTGCCGTCCAGATACAGGTTCAGCGCATCGACCCAGGCGGCGCCTTCGGGCGAATAGGCAGCCTCGACCATATGCATGCCAAAACAGTTGGGTGAGATGCCGAAGGCCATCATCCTGGCGGCAAAGCGCGCGCGCAGGGCATCATCGGCAATGATCACGTTGCCGGTATGGGTGCCCGCGATGTTGAAGGTCTTGGTTGCCGCCGTCATCATCACCAGCCGGTCGGCCAGATCGGGGGCGACATTGGCCATCACATGATGGGTCTGCCCCGGCATAAGAAGGTCATGGTGGATCTCGTCCGATACCAGGATCAGACCGTGCCGCTTGCAGAAATCGGCCGTTGCGCGCAATTCCTCGACTGTCCACACCCGTCCGCCTGGGTTGTGCGGCGAGCACAGGATCAGCATGGTCTCGGCCCCGGTCATCTGGGCGTCCCAGGTGTTGAAGTCCATTTCATACCGTCCACCTTGCAGCACCAGTGGGCATTCCACCACCCGCCGACCCGCCGCTTTGATGGTGCGGGCAAAGGCGTGATAGACCGGGGTCATCAACACCACGCCATCGCCCGGCTGGGTAAAGGTATCGACCACCAGCCCGGTGCCATTCACCAGCCCATGCGTGGTGAAGATGTGCCTTGGGTCCACGGTCCAGCCATGGCGGGTCTGCATCCACCAGCGGATCGCCTCCAGATACCCTGCATCGTCGCCGTAATAGCCATAGATGCCATGCGCGACCATCTTTTCCAGCGCGGTCTGCACACAGGCAGGCGGGCGAAAGTCCATGTCGGCCACCCACATCGCCAAGCCGGTTTCGGCTGGCACGCCATACAGGCGTTGCATCATGTCCCATTTCACGGAATGGGTTCCAAGGCGGTTGATGGAATCGTCAAAGCTCATGGCGCACCTGCAAGGGATGGGTTGTTTGTTCTGAGTATTAAAAATGATATGGAAAGTCTTCCCAATATTTGCAAATATATCGTAATAATGTTCCTTTATTGCGCCACTTCATAGAACATCGACCTCCCGATCCGCGCCTCTTGCACCAGCCGCGCTTGCGCCGTAAATCAAGGCGCATGATCCGCCCTATCCTGATCCATCCTGACCCGCGCCTGAAAAAGCCCTGCGACCCTGTTGCAGAGGTGACCGATGATCTGCATCAATTGGCCAAGGATATGCTGGAAACCATGTATGCGGCGCCGGGCATTGGTCTTGCGGCGCCGCAGGTCGGGGTGATGAAACGTGTGCTGGTGATGGATTGCATCAAGGATGGTCCGCGCCGCCCGATGGTTCTGATCAACCCGCGCCTGTTGTGGGCGTCAGAGGATCAGACCGTTTACGAAGAGGGCTGCCTGTCGATCCCCGAGCAGTTTGCCGATGTTACACGACCGGCCGAGGTGCGGGTCGAATGGCTGTCGCTGGATGGCAGCGTGCAGGAAGAACAGTTCAGCGGGCTTTGGGCCACCTGCGTGCAGCACGAGATGGACCATCTGGAGGGCAAGCTGTTCATCGACTACCTCGGTCCGCTCAAGCGCCAGATGATCACCCGCAAGATGGTAAAGCTGAAGCGTGAACGCGCGCGGCAGGATTAGGTGGTGCCTGGCCCGATCCTGACCTGTGCAAAGCTCGCCTGCGCCGACGGGGGCGGGGCATGACCCCGCGTCCTTGCGTGCCATGGCCGCACCCCGCCCTGCGCACCCCGGCCCGGGATGTAGAGGCGATCACCGATGAGGTGCGCGCCCTGTGGGGAGAAATGATCGAGGTGATGGACGCGATGCCCGGCTATGGCCTTGCTGCCGTGCAACTGGGGGTGCCCTTGCGGCTTGCCGTGGTTGATTGCTCAGACATCCGGGGCCAGGCGGTGCGGATGGCCAACCCGGTGGTGCTGCATGCCAGCGGCCAGATGCGCGACCATGACGAGGCCAGCCCGAACCTGCCCTTCGTGTCGGCGGTGATCCGGCGCCCGCGCGCGGTGACGGTGCGGTTTCTGAACGAACACGGGCAGGTCGAGGATCGCGATTTTGTGGGCCTCTGGGCCACATCCGCGCAGCACCAGATCGACCATCTGGCGGGGCGGATGTATTTCGATCACCTCTCGCCCTTGAAACGCAAGATGTTGATCTCCAAGGCGGAAAAGGCGCGCAAACGCGGATGAAGATCGTGTTCATGGGCACGCCTGCGTTTTCGGTTCCGGTGTTGCAGGCCCTGGCGGCGCGGCATCAGGTGGTGGCCGTTTACACCCAACCCCCCCGCCCGGCGGGGCGCGGCAAGGCGGATCGTCCCAGCCCGGTGCATCAGGCGGCACTGGCGCTTGGTCTGCCGGTGCGCCATCCTGCCCGGCTGAAAGACGCTGGCGATCAGGCGGCGTTTGCGGCCTTGGGGGCCGATGTCGCGGTGGTTGTGGCTTATGGCCTGATCCTGCCGCAGGCGGTGCTGGATGCGCCGCGGCTTGGCTGTCTGAACATCCATGCCAGCCTGTTGCCCCGCTGGCGGGGGGCTGCCCCCATTCATCGCGCCATCATGGCGGGCGATACGACGACCGGCATCTGCATCATGCAGATGGAGGCGGGGCTGGACACCGGCCCTGTGCTGCTGCGCGATGAAACCGCCATCGGCCCGCAGGACACCACCGCCGATCTGCATGACCGGCTGTCTGCGATGGGGGCCGCGCTGATCGTGCAGGCGCTGGACCGCTTGCCAGAACTTGTGCCGCAACCGCAGCCCGAAGAGGGCGTGACCTACGCCGCCAAGATCGACAAATCCGAGGCGCGGGTTGATTTCACCCAACCCGCCACGGTGGTGGATCGGCTGATCCGCGGCCTGTCGCCGTTTCCCGGTGCCTGGGTGCAGGTGGGGGATGAGCGGGTAAAGCTGTTGCGCTCTCGTCTGGCCAACGGGGCGGGTGCGCCGGGGCAGGTGCTGCACGGCTTTACCATCGCCTGTGGCACGGGGGCGGTCGAGGTGCTGGAGGCGCAGCGCGAGGGCAAGCGCCCGATGGCGGCGGGCGACGTGTTGAAGGGGCTGACGCTGCCGGCGCAATTGGCCTAGTTTTCCCGTGGCATCGTCGCCATATTGCGCATCAGCAGCAGGAGGCGCGCCATGCCCATTATCGCCTTGATCATCATCGGTGCCGCGGCCGGGTTTCTGGCGACGCGCATGATGAAGGTGAACACCGATGTGCCCACAACCATCGCCATCGGCATCTTTGGCGCGTTGATCGGCGGGTTTGTGCTGCGCTTCCTGATTACCATCACCGGCTGGATGGCCGGCTTTGTCGGCGCGGTGCTTGGGGCGGTTCTGCTGCTGTGGGTGTGGAAAACCTACATCGCCAAGTAGGGCGGCGGCGTCAGGTCAGCCGCTTGATCGCGTCTTTCAGCTTGAATCCCTTGTCGCCGGTTGGCTGCCACAGCATTTGTCCCTGCCAGGCCGCAAACAGCAAGGCTGCCGCCTCGCGCCCCTTGGCACCGCCACCCAATCGCAGGGCAAGCGCCTGTTCCACCCGCGCCCGCCAGGCCATTGCGCGGTCGCGCAGCGCCGGGTCGCGGAAATCGGCCGCCAGCAGCGACAGATCGGCGGTATCGCCCGCGTCGGCGCCCAGGGCTTTCAGCAGCATATGCGCGCCCTTGACCGACAGATCCGATGTGCCCTCGGCCTCATTGGTGGCACGGTCCAACGCATCCCAGGCGTCCATCAGCGCGGCGCGCACCATGCCTTCTTGCGACCCGTAGCGCTGCACCAAGGTGGGCGCGGCAAGGCCGGTGGCGCGTGACACGGCACCAAAACTGGCTGCACGATCCCCGGACGCGGTCAAAAGTGCCCGGATGGTGGCAAAAACGGCTTGGTCGGGGATGATCTTCTTGCGAGGCATGCCGTATTCATAAACGCATGTTCGCTTTATGCGCAAGCCCTAGCGTTTGGGCGGCAGGGTTCGCGGCGGGCGTGGGCGATAGACCGGCAAGCGCCAGCCCAAGCCAAGGCTGCCCGCCCGCAACGACAGTGTGACAAGGCTGCAAACCAGCAAGGCCACGCTTGCCTGGGCCCCCAGTGCCCCGGCGATGATCGCGGCCAAGGCCCCGGCAAAGGCGCAGGTCACATACAATTCGCCCTGTTTCAGCACCAGGGGCACCTCGTTGCACACCACATCGCGCAGCAACCCGCCCATGCAGCCGGTGACCATGCCCATGATCAGGATGATCGGCCAACCCATGCCCAGCCCAACCGCCGCCGCCACCCCGGCGGGCACCGCCACGGCAAGGGCAAAGGCATCCAGCCACAGGATCGTGCGATACCGGCTTTCCAGCAGATGCGCCGCAAAGAACACGATCACCGCGGCAAGGCTGGCCACGCCCAGCATCCACGGATCGACGATCCAGAACACGGCGCGGTCCAGCATCACGTCGCGCAGCGTGCCACCCCCCGTGGCGGTCAGGCAGGCGATGAAGATGAAGCCGACGATATCCAGTTGCGCGCGACTGGCAACCAGCGCCCCGGTCAGGGCAAACACCGCGACCGATGCATAGTCCAGAAATGGCAACAGCCACAAAAGACCCTGCGCCTGCGTCATGCGCGCGCCGGTTTGAAGGGCGCCATCCCGGCGCGAGCCAAGGCATCGGCGCGTTCGTTTTCGGCATGTCCGGCATGGCCCTTGATCCAGCGCCATTCCACCTTGTGCCGGGCTTGTGCCGCGTCCAGCCTTTGCCACAACTCGACATTCTTGACCGGCTTTTTGTCGGCGGTTTTCCATCCGTTGCGCTTCCAGCCATGTATCCAGGTGGTCACGCCGTTCTTCACATAGGCGCTGTCGGTGACGATGATCAGGTCTGATGGCCGCGACAGCGCCTCCAGCGCCGAGATTGCGGCCATCAACTCCATCCGGTTGTTGGTGGTATCGGCCTCTCCGCCCTGCAATTCGCGCTCTTTGATCACGGCGTCACCGTCACGTGCGACCATCAGCACGCCCCAGCCTCCGGGGCCGGGGTTGCCGGAACAGGCCCCATCGGTATAGGCGAAAAGCTGCGGCATCGGGCTTCCTTGTTGACCGTGAGGGCATAGGCCGGGCCGCTGCGCAGGTCAACCGCCGCTTAGCGCAAGATGGACACCAGCAGGCAGACAAGCACCACCCCGGTCAGCACAAGCCGCAGCCGCAGCCACCAATCCGGTGCGGTTCCCATGCGCCAGAAATGCCAGTCCAGCAGCAGCAGCCCGACAAAGCCGGCAAACAGGTTGACCGCGGCATTGCCGGGGTCGCCATTCACCATGAAAAACGCCCACAGTGCGGGCACAACGGACAAGGCATAGCCCATTGCGGCGTCGTTGCCCGAGGCACGGGTGGCAAAGCCCCACAAAACACCGGACATGAACGACAAGATCACCGTGCCATAGGTCAGGCTGACATAGGTGCCAATGAACAGCGGCCCGACGAATTGCCCGCCCCAGTCGGCCAAGGCGGGTGACAGGGCCGTGGCCGCCCCCCAGATGAACGGGATCAGCCCGGCAAGGCCCAGCAGCAGTGCAGATCTTGGAATAGGTTCCAACGCGGCCTCCTCCGAAGCTGGCGAATAGGCCGCAAGTGATAAGGCCAGGCCGGGCAAGGTCTAGGGGCAGTGCAGGAAATGGTCGGGCTGTTGCAGCCCTGCCATGCGGTCAGGCCGGTTCGCGCAAGATGCGCGGCACCTTGAACTCGATGTTTTCCTGCGCTGTTTCCACCAGTTCCACCGTGGTGTCGAACCGCGCCTTGAAGGCGTCGATCACCTCGTTGACCAAGACCTCGGGCGCACTTGCCCCGGCGGTGATGCCAACCGCGCGAATACCGTCAAGCGCGCGCCAGTCGATATCGGTGGCGCGCTGGATCAGTTGGGCATAGGCGCAGCCCGCACCGGCACCAACCTCGACCAGACGTTTGGAGTTGGAGGAATTGGGCGCGCCGATCACCAGCAGCGCATCAATCTTTGGCGCAATCGCCTTGACTGCCTTCTGCCGATTGGTCGTGGCATAGCATATGTCTTCATGTGCCGGGGTGTTGATCGCCGGGAACCTTGCCTTCAGGGCCGCGGCAACGCCGGCCGTATCATCGACTGACAGCGTGGTTTGCGTGATGAAGGCCAGCTTTGCCGGATCGCGCACCACCAGATGCGCCACATCCTCGGCCGTCTCGACCAGCAACACCTCGCCCTCGGGCAACTGTCCCATGGTGCCCACGGTTTCGGGGTGGCCCGCATGGCCGATCATGATGATCTGCAAGCCGTTTTCATTGTGGCGCGCGGCCTCGTTATGCACTTTGGTGACCAAAGGGCAGGTGGCATCGACGGCTATCATCTCGCGCCGCGCGGCCTCGGCCGGCACCGCCTTGGGCACGCCATGGGCGGAAAAGATCACGGGGCGGTCCACCGGGCAATCGTCCAGCTCTTCCACAAACACCGCGCCTTGTGCGCGCAGGGCATCGACCACGAACTTGTTGTGCACGATTTCGTGCCGGACATAGACCGGCGCGCCCCATTTTTGCAGCGCCATTTCGACGATCTTGATGGCGCGGTCGACGCCGGCACAAAAGCCGCGCGGGGCGGCCAGATAAAGGGTCAGCGGCGGGCGTGTGGTCATGTCGCACCTTCGGAGTTGGCTTTTGCCCCAAAGACCTAAGGCCAAGCTGCGTGCAGGTCCAGTGCCAGATGCCCGCACACCGCCGCTTTGCCGCCTGTCTTTGCTGTTGGTGGGTCTATGGTGCGCGCACCAGACAACGTGTTTCGAAAGAGCCAGTGCCCTTTGAAGCTGTGCCGTGCCGCAGAAAAGGGGCGCAGTCACGGCGCCCCTTTGATTATTTCACGTTTTCCATCGTGGTATCGCGCTCGCCCATCTCGCGCGGTTCGCGGGGGGGGCGGCCGATCACGTCACGCAGCTCATCCAGTTCGATGAAGTTGTCGGCTTGGCGACGCAACTCGTCGGCAATCATCGGCGGCTGGCTGCGAATGGTCGATACCACCGACACCCGAACCCCCTGACGCTGCAAGCTTTCAACCAACGGACGGAAATCGCCGTCGCCCGAGAACAACACGATGTGATCGACCCTTGGTGCCAATTCCATGGCATCGACAGTCAATTCGATGTCCATGTTCCCCTTGACCTTCCGGCGACCCTGGCTGTCGGTGTATTCCTTGGCCGGTTTGGTGACCATGGTGAAGCCATTGTAATGCAGCCAATCAACCAGAGGACGAATCGGAGAATACTCATCATTCTCAAGCAGAGCGGTGTAATAGAACGCACGCAGCAGTTTGCCGCGACGCATGAACTCGGAACGCAACAATTTGTAGTCAATGTCAAACCCAAGCGCCCTTGCAGCCGCGTAGAGGTTTGACCCGTCTATGAACAGCGCAAGCCGCTCGTCTTTGTAAAACATTTATGTTTCCCCTAAAAACAGCTTCTGACGCCAGCCTTCTTGTGAGTGCTGTAGTAACGTGACGTACGGCGTGCGTAAGAAGATAATACAAGATATCAGCCGCCAAAGCCTGGCTGCAAGTCCTTCTATACGGAAGTGTAACACTAATAATGCAAGACAAACAGCACGCGCTGGTTGCACTTGGCGCCAATTTGCCGTTCGGCGGGATGCCGCCCGAAACCACGATCCGATCGGCAGCTTTTGCCTTGTCGGCGCAGGGTTTAAAGGTGACAGCGCTTAGTCGCTTGTTCAAGACGCCATGCTTTCCGCGCGGCGCGGGGCCCGATTATGTGAACGCTGCTTGCGTTCTGACCTGTCCTGACGGGATGTCGCCGCAAGGCGTGCTGGATGTCCTGCACAGCATCGAGGCCCGGTTTGGCCGGGCACGCGAAAAACGTTGGGGGATGCGGACGCTGGACCTTGATTTGCTCGCTATCGGCGAGTTGGTCTTGCCCAGTCCGACCGCGCAAAGCCTGTGGCGCGACCTTTTGCCCGAGCAGCAGGCGTTGCGCGCGCCCGATGAATTGATCTTGCCGCATCCCCGCCTGCAAGACCGGGCATTTGTTCTGGTGCCGTTGGCCGACGTGGCCCCCGACTGGCGGCATCCGGTGCTGGGCCAGACGGTGCGGCAAATGCTGGCCCATCTGCCCGGGCAGGATCGGGCAGATGTCAGACCAATTGGCTGATACGGGGTTGTCAAGCCCGGGTATCAAGCGTATGTGCCTTGTTTCCGAGCCCCAAAGTCTGACTGGAGTCGTCCATGGCCCGCGTGACGGTAGAAGATTGCGTTGACAAGGTTCCCAACCGGTTCGAACTGGTGATGCTTGCAGCCCACAGGGCGCGCGAGATCCAGGCCGGGTCGCCGATTACGGTTGACCGTGACAATGACAAGAACCCAGTCGTCGCCCTGCGCGAGATCGCGGAAGAGACCCAGGCCGCCGAGTCGCTGCGCGAACGGATGATCGAAAGCCATCAGACCCAGATCGAGGTCGATGAGCCGGAAGAAGACCAGATGGCGCTTTTGATGTCGGGCGAAATCGACCGCCCGATGCAAGACGACATGTCGGAAGAAAAACTGCTGCGCGCGCTGATGGAAGCCCAAGGCGAACTTTGATCCGGGGGGGACCCCGGCAAAGGGGCGATGATGATCGACGTAGAAGACCTCATCGCCCTTGTTCGCAACTATAACCCGCGCACCAACGCTGATCTGATCCGCCGCGCCTATGCGTATGGCATGGCGATGCATGAAGGCCAGTTCCGCAAATCGGGCGAGCCGTATTTTACCCATCCGGTTGCCGTTGCCGCCATCCTGACCGAACAGCGGCTGGATGATGCAACCCTGATCACCGCGCTGCTGCACGACACCATCGAAGACACCAAATCCACCTATGCCGAGGTCGAGCGGCAATTTGGTGTGGAAGTGGCAGAACTGGTCGATGGCGTCACCAAGCTCACCAACCTGCAACTGTCCAGCACCGAAACCAAGCAGGCGGAAAACTTCCGCAAGCTGTTCATGGCGATGTCGAAAGACCTGCGGGTGATCCTGGTCAAGCTGGCCGACCGTCTGCACAACATGCGCACGATCAAAAGCATGCGCCCTGAAAAGCAGGCACAAAAGGCGCGCGAAACGATGGAGATCTATGCGCCGCTGGCCGGTCGCATGGGCATGCAGTGGATGCGCGAGGAACTGGAGGATCTGTCCTTCAAGGTTCTGAACCCCGACGCGCGCAATTCCATCATCCGCCGGTTCCTGACGCTGCAACGCGAAGCGGGGGATGTGGTCCACAAGATCACCGCCGACATCCGCAATGAACTGGACAAGGTGCATATCGACGCCACGGTTTATGGCCGCGCGAAAAAGCCCTATTCGATCTGGCGCAAGATGCAGGAAAAGGATCTGGCGTTTTCGCGCCTGTCCGACATCTACGGCTTTCGCATCATCTGCGCGACGGTGCCCGATTGCTATGGCATCCTTGGCGTGATCCACCAACGCTGGCGTGCGGTGCCGGGGCGGTTCAAGGATTACATCAGCCAACCCAAATCGAACGGCTACCGCTCGATCCATACCACCGTGTCAGGCCGCGACGGCAAGCGGGTCGAGGTGCAGATCCGCACCCGCGAGATGCACGAGGTGGCCGAAGCCGGGGTGGCCGCGCATTGGGCTTACCGCGAAGGGGTGCGCACCCAGAACCCGTTTGCGGTGGACCCGGCGAAATGGGTCGCCGGCCTGACCGAACGCTTTGAAGAAGGCGATCACGACGAGTTTCTGGAACACGTCAAGCTTGAGATGTATTCCGATCAGGTGTTCTGCTTCACGCCCAAGGGCGATGTGGTGCAATTGCCGCGCGGCGCGACGCCATTGGACTATGCCTATGCAATCCATACCCGCATCGGCAATTCCTGCGTGTCGGCCAAGGTGGACGGCATCCGCGTGCCGCTGTGGACACGGCTGAAAAACGGCCAGTCGGTTGAAATCATCACCGCCGAAGGCCAGCGGCCGCAGTCCAGCTGGATCGACATTGTCACCACCGGCCGCGCCAAGGCCGCGATCCGCAAATCCTTGCGCGACGAAGACCGCGGGCGCTTTGTCAAACTGGGGCAGGAACTGGCGCGTGCCGCCTTTGACCATGTCGGCAAGAAGGCATCGGAAAAGGCGCTGCGCACGGCGGCCAAGATGCTGGGCCTGGCCGATGAAGAAGACCTGCTGGCGCGGCTTGGCTCGGCCGAGTTGACGGCGCGTCGGGTGGTGGAAACGCTGTATCCCGAACTGGCGCGTGCCGAACTTCAGGTGGTTGATGCCGCCCGCCCGGTGCTTGGCCTGACGGATGAACAAGCTTTTCGCCGCGCCCCCTGCTGCCAGCCGGTGCCGGGGGAACGGATCGTCGGCATCACCTATCGCGGCAAGGGCGTGGTCGCTCATGCCATTGACTGTCCGGCGCTGGAAGAGTTCGAGGAACAGACCGAACGCTGGGTCGATCTGTCCTGGCATGCGGGTCGCCACGCAGCGGTTCACACGGTCAGCATCGAGTTGACCATTGCCAATGACGCGGGTGTGCTGGGCCGCATCTGCACCTTGATCGGTGAGCAGAAGGCCAATATCTCGGATCTGCGCTTTACCGATCGCAAACCGGATTTCTACCGTCTTATTCTTGACGTCGATCTGCGCGATGTTGAACATCTGCACATGGTGATGACGGCGCTGGAGGCGGAAACCGACGTGGCGCAGGTGTCGCGGCACCGCGATCTGACCCGCAAGCCCTGACGCCGTGATGCGCCACAAGACAGGAGAATTGGCACGGTGGTGTTCCGTCGGCGCACAAGGCGCACGGCATGGGAGTGGGTCAAGGCCTCGGTCTATCCGCAAGGCGGCTGGCTGCGGGCCATCCGGTATGTCCTGCACCGTCTGACCCGGCTGCCAGACCCGCCGCACCGCATTGCCCGCGGTATTTTTGTCGGCGCGTTCGTGTCTTTCACGCCGTTGTTCGGACTGCACATCTTTGTCGCCGTCTTGCTGGCCTATCTGGTGCGCGGCAATATCCTCGCCGCCCTTCTTGGCACCTTGGTTGGCAATCCGGTCACCTTTCCGGTCATCGCGGTGCTGTCGGTACAACTGGGCCACATGATCCTTGGCACCGGGGTTGACGGGGTGCCCGCGGCGCAGATCCTGACCGCCTTTGCCAATGCCGGGGCCGAGATCTGGTCAAACTTTGTGGCGCTGATGATGGGGGGCGACGTCCGCTGGACCAATATGCGCACCTTTTATGTCGGCCTGTTCAAACCCTATCTGATCGGCGGCCTTGTCCCCGGTCTGGCCGTGGCGACGCTGTGTTACCAGCTCAGCCTGCCGGTGATCACGGCCTATCACCGCCTGCGCCAGAAGCGGCGACATGACCGCGCCGCCCGTCGACAGGCGCTCGTCACGCCGGGTCATCCAACCGCAACGCCGTCTGACGACAAGGAACGGATGGGCTGAAAACGGGCCACATCCGCGGACAGCGCCCGGCACGAAGATGATGACCGGATTTTGTGACCCTTTGACCAAAAAATGCCCTAGTGTTTGTGTCATACAGACGACCTATATGTCGGTCAGGTCACATGTGACCGGGGTCTGCGACGACTGCACAGGGTGGCAGGCAAGAGCAAGCGAGGACGAAGGTGGTTTTCAAGCGGCGCGATCCGCGGGGCTGGTGGGCTTGGCTGCGCGAGATGTTCTACCCGACCGGCGGTTTTCGTCGGGCGACGCAATATGTCTTTCACCGGATGCGCCGTCTGCCCGATCGCCCGCACCGAATTGCCCGCGGCATCTTTGCCGGCTGCTTCATCGGCTTTCTGCCGCTTCCCGGTGTGCAGTTTCTGGGCGCTGCCGGTTTTGCCTGGCTGATCCGCGGCAACATCTTTGCCGCCCTGCTGGGGACGTTCAATTCAAACCCGATCACGACGCCGTTCTTTGCTGTCGGCGCCATCACCTTGGGGCATTGGATGCTGGGCAGCGACAGGCCGCTGAACGCCGAAGGCATCGGCGCGGCCTTTGCCCAGGCTGGCAGCGATCTGTGGCACAATCTGGTCTCGCTGTTCGGGCCCGAAACCATGCACTGGGACGGCTTGCACCGGTTCTGGACCGATATCTATGTGCCCTATTTCATCGGGGCAATCATTCCGGGGCTGCTGCTTAGCCTGATCTTCTATTATCTGACCATCCCCCTTGTCGAAGCCTATCAGAAGGCGCGCACCGCCAAGTTCAAGGAACGCAGCGACAAGCGGGTTGCCTTGCGCCAGAGGCTTGCCAAGCTGACCTTGCGCCCTGACGCAGCGGGTGATGCTGTGACCGATACAAATCAAGGGGATGACGGGGCGGCCTCCAAGCCCTAGATCATTGCCGTCAGGAAAAAGAAGGACGTCGCCCATGCAACCATCTGGAAAGCTGCGGTTGGGGATCAACATCGACCACGTGGCCACCTTGCGCAACGCGCGCGGCAGCGTCTGGCCCGATCCGCTGCGCGCCGCCCTGCTGGCCGAGGCTGCCGGGGCCGACGGGATCACCGCGCACCTGCGCGAAGACCGCCGCCACATCCGCGATGCCGATATGACAGCGCTGAAAGCCGGGATCGGCATTCCGCTGAACTTTGAATGTGCCGCCACCGACGAGATGCAGGCCATCATCCTGACCATCCGGCCGCATGCCGTCTGTCTTGTGCCCGAACGCCGCGAAGAGCGCACGACCGAAGGCGGGCTGGATGTGGCGGGCGATGAAAACCGGCTGGCCGCCTTTATCGCACCTTTGCGCGATGCGGGCTGCCGCGTCAGCATGTTCATCGGTCATGACCGCCGCCAGATCGAAGCCAGCGCCCGGATCGGTGCTGCGGTGGTGGAACTGCACACCGGGCATTACAGCGACCTGCATGCCGAAGGCCGCTTCGATGAGGCCGAGGCCGAACTTGCCGCGCTGCGCCAAGGGGCGGTGCTTGCGGCCGCACTGGGGCTTGAGGTGCATGCCGGCCACGGCCTGACCTATGACAATGTCGCCCCGATTGCCGCGATCCCGCAGGTGATGGAATTGAACATCGGTCACTTCCTGATCGGCGAGGCGGTGTTCATCGGCCTTGGCCCCGCCATCGAAGGCATGCGCCGCCGCATGGATCAGGCGCGCGGGCTGTGACCGTCCGGCCAGGTGTCTGCGGCGGGGGACTGTTGCCAGTTCGGGCGCGGCCCTTGCGGCCGGCGTCGGTGCCTCCGGCGGGAGTATTTGGCAAAGCAGCAAAGCCTGTTCTAGTGCGAATTGCGGGGAAGTGGGGTGGCAATGGCTGAGCGGGGGGCGGGGCGGTGATCCTTGGCATCGGCAGTGATCTGGCGAACATCGACCGGATCGAGGCGACACTGGCGCGCCATGGCGACAGGTTTCGCAACCGCGTCTTCACCGATGCCGAACAGCGAAAAGCCGACAGCCGGCCGCGCGCGGTGGCCGCAACATTTGCCAAACGCTGGGCCGCGAAAGAGGCCTGTTCCAAGGCGCTTGGCACCGGCCTGCGGATGGGGATTGCCTGGAAGGACATGGCGGTCAGTAATCTGGAGACCGGCCAGCCTGTCATGCAGGTCACCGGCTGGGCCGCCGAGCGGTTGCGCGCGATGACGCCCGAGGGCCATGAGGCGGTGATCCATGTCACCCTGACCGATGACCACCCCTGGGCACAGGCGTTCGTGGTGATCGAAGCCCGTCGCGTGGCCTCGGGGTGAGGCGGCGTCCGCCGCCCGAACTTGACTCGCGCCCGAACCGGGCGCATGTAGCGCCGCGAGCAACAACCGGATGGATGCAAGATGGCCAGCAAGGCAAAAAGCGATGGCGGCATTGTCGAAACGGTGAAAACCGTGGTCTACGCGCTGCTGATCGCCGGGGTGTTTCGCACCCTGTTCTTTCAGCCATTCTGGATCCCGTCCGGCAGCATGAAAGATACCTTGCTGATCGGTGATTTTTTGTTCGTCAACAAGATGGCCTATGGCTACAGCCGGTATTCCTGCCCGTTTTCAGCATGCCCGTTTGATGGTCGACTGCTGTTTTCGGAACCCGAGCGTGGCGACGTGGTGGTGTTTCGCCACCCCGTCAACGGGTCGGATTTCATCAAGCGCCTGATCGGCGTGCCCGGTGACACGGTGCAGATGCGCAATGGTGTGCTGTTCCTGAACGGCGAAGAGATCAAGCAGGTTCCGGACGGGCAATTTGCCGAGGTGTATGATCAGCAAGGCCCGATGCGGCACCTGCCGCGCTGTGAAAACGGCCCTGTGGGTCAGGGGGATACCTGCACCAAGTCGCGCTATACCGAAACGCTGCCCGGGGGGCGCAGTCACGATGTTCTGAACATCGACACCAACGGGTTTGGCGACAACACCGATGTGTTCACGGTGCCCGAAGGCCACTACTTCTTCATGGGTGACAACCGCGACAACAGCCAGGACAGCCGCTATGGTCAGGCCGTCGGCGGGGTGGGCTTTGTGCCGGCAGATCATCTGATCGGTCGCGCGGATCGCATCATGTTCTCGTCCGGCGGCACGTCGATGCTGTATTTCTGGACCTGGCGTTCGGACCGTTTCTTCAAGGCGGTGGAATGAGGCTTGCGGCGGATCTGAAGGCTTTTGAAAGCCGGATTGGCCACAGCTTTGCCAAGCCCGAACTTCTGATCCGCGCGGTGACCCATGCGTCCCTTGGCACCCAGACCCGGCCTGACAACCAGCGGCTGGAGTTTCTGGGCGACCGGGTGCTTGGCCTGGTGATGGCAGAAGCCCTGCTGCGCGCCGATACCGGGGCCAGCGAAGGCCAGATGGCACCGCGCTTCAACGCCCTTGTGCGCAAGGAAACCTGCGCCGATGTGGCCCGCTGCATTGGCCTGGGCGAGGTGATGAAGCTGGGCCGATCAGAAATGCTGTCCGGCGGCCGGCGCAAAGAGGCGCTGCTGGGGGATGCCATGGAAGCGCTGATCGCCGCCGTCTATCTGGATGGCGGCTTTGACGCGGCAAAGGCCCTTGTCCTGCGGCTGTGGGACGACCGTATCGGCGCGGTCGATGTCGATGCCCGCGACGCCAAGACAGCCCTTCAGGAATGGGCGCAGGCCCGGGGCATGCCGCCGCCAACCTACACCCAAACCGGCCGTGACGGGCCGGATCACCAACCGATTTTCACCGTCGAGGTGGTGCTTGCGGATGGCGCGCGCGAAGTGGCGCAGGCCGGATCAAAACGCACCGCCGAACAAATGGCCGCCCGCAGTATGCTGGCCCGGCTGGAGCACCTGACATGACCGATACCACCACCCGCGCGGGCTTTGTGGCGCTGATTGGCGAACCCAATGCCGGAAAATCGACGCTTCTCAACCGGATGGTGGGGGCCAAGGTTTCGATCGTCACCCACAAGGTGCAGACCACGCGCACCCGGATCAGGGGTGTGGCGATGGAGGGGCAGGCGCAGATCGTGTTTGTCGATACGCCCGGGCTGTTCCGGCCGCGTCGCAGGCTGGACCGTGCCATGGTCAAGGCGGCCTGGGGGGGCGCGTCGGATGCCGATATCATCGTGCTGCTGATCGAGGCGCATCGCGGGCTGACCGAAGGCGTGCAGGCGATCATCGACCGGATGGCGAATGAGATGCCGCAAGGTCAGCCGGTTGCACTTGCCATCAACAAGATCGACCGGGTGAAATCCGAGGTGCTGCTGGCCCTGGCCGAGCGGATGAACGAGGCCTATCCGTTCACCAAGACCTTTATGATCAGCGCCGAAAAAGGCTATGGCGTCAAGGATTTGCGCGAATGGCTGGCGGGCGAGGTGCCGCAGGGGCCGTGGTTTTACCCCGAAGACCAGATTGCCGATCTGCCGATGCGGATGATCGCGGCCGAGACGACGCGCGAAAAGCTGACCCTGCGTCTGCACGAAGAACTGCCCTATCAACTGACGGTCGAGACCGAAAAGTGGGAGGATTTGCCCGATGGATCGACCCGGATCGACCAGATCATTTATGTGATGCGCGATGGTCACAAGGGCATTGTGCTGGGCAACAAGGGTGAGACGATCAAGGCCATCGGCTCGGCGGCGCGGGCCGATATCTCGGAGTTTCTGGGCCGCACCGTGCACCTGTTCTTGCAGGTCAAGGTGCGTCCGAACTGGCTGGACGAGCCTGAGCGCTATTCCGAAATGGGGCTGGAGTTCAAGGATGGGGATGCCTGAGCCGCTGGTCTTGGCGCAAAGCGTGGATGCATCGCGCAGAATATATGAAGCCTGATGGGCGCGCGTCTGGCCAGCGGGCTTTGGGTGTCGGCCTATCTTAACCGTCTGAGGTTGGCCAATATTCCGGCCTATGTCACCGCCAAGGGCGATGCGTCGGCGGGGGCTGTTCTGATCAAGGTGGCGCTGCTGGATGGCACGGCGCAGGTCTACGAGCGCGGCTTTGACATCGCCGCCGATGCACGGGTCTGGCGGCAGGTCAGTGCGGGGGCTGAAGGCGATATGGATGCGATGATTGCCCGTGCCAGGGGTCGCGATCCGGACCTGTGGGTGATCGAGATCGAAGACCGCATGGGACGGTGCCTGCTGGAGGAAGACGGGCTGTCGGATTAGTCTTCGGGCTTGTCTGCGGCGGTGTTGGCTGCGAGTGTCAGGGCATGGATTGGCGCGATGAAGGGGTGCTTCTGTCCATGCGTCTGCATGGCGAAGGCTCTGCGATCATTGAGGTTTTTACCTCGGCGCACGGCCGCCATTACGGCGTGGTCCGAGGCGGCGCGTCGCGCAGGCTGGCGCCGGTGTTGCAGCCGGGGTCGCAGGTGGCGGTGGTCTGGCGGGCGCGGCTGGACGAGCAGATCGGGGCCTTTGTGGTGGAACCGGTGCGGTCGCGGGCGGCGGTGCTGGACGACCCGCTTGCGCTGGCTGCCCTGACCTCGGCCTGCGCCCTGCTGCGTCTGGCGCTGCCTGAACGCGCGCCACATGGTGCGATTTATACAAGCAGTATCAACATGTTGGATGCCGTCGCCAATGGTGCCGATTGGCTGGGCGATTACCTGCGCTGGGAGCTTTTGGTGCTGGAGGAGATCGGCTTTGGCCTTGATCTGTCGCGCTGTGCGGTGACGGGCGCGCGTGAGGATCTGGCCTTTGTCAGCCCGCGCACCGGCCGCGCGGTCAGCCGCGGGGCGGCGGGGGAGTGGGCGTCAAAGCTGTTGCCCTTGCCGCAAGCGATGCTGGGCCAAGGGCCTGTCAGCCGCGCCGAGGCACTGCAAGCCCTGGCGATCACAGGGCATTTTCTGGGCCGTGAGTTGGCGGCGGCCAGCAGGACCGGCACCCTGCCAGAGGCCCGCGCAAGGCTGCTGGCGCGTCTGGCGCGTGTGGGCTGATCGCGCGGCGGCAGGGCGGTGGCCCGGCCTGTGTGCGGCGTGGTGTGGTTTGGGGGATGCGGGACCGGAAGGCCGCCCAACCCCCGGTTTTCATGAGGTTTTTGGCGTGGTTCGGGCGTGGGCAAGCTGTGGTCAGGCCGTGGTGCATCTGTGACCACGTTTGGCCGCATGAAAAAGGGGGCGACACTGCGCCCCCCCAAGCCGTGATGCGGTGGAAAGGCGGCGTCAGTCCAGCAAGCGCCGGGCGATAACTTGGGCCTGAATCTCGGCCGCACCTTCGAAGATGTTCAGGATGCGGGCATCGCACAGGATGCGGCTGATCTGGTATTCCAGCGCAAAGCCATTGCCGCCGTGGATTTGCAGCGCATTGTCAGCGCAGGCCCAGGCAACGCGGGCGCCAAGCAGTTTGGCCATCCCGGCCTCGAGGTCGCAGCGCTTGTCGTGGTCTTTCTGCCAGGCGCTGAAATAGGTCAACTGGCGCGCCACCATGATTTCCACCGCCATCATCGCCAGCTTGCCGGCAACGCGGGGAAACTCGATCAGCGACTTGCCGAATTGCTTGCGGTCGATCGCATATTGCAACCCGACATCCAGCGCCGATTGCGCCACGCCCACGGCGCGGGCGGCGGTCTGGATGCGGGCGGATTCGAAGGTCTGCATCAACTGCTTGAAGCCCTGACCTTCGACACCGCCCAGCAGGTTTTCGCCACGCACCTTGAAATCATCAAAGTTGACGGTGTATTCCTTCATGCCGCGATAGCCCAACACCTCGATCTCGCCGCCCGACAGGCCGGGGTCGACAAACGGGGCCTCGTCGGTGCCGGGGGTCTTTTCGGCCAGGAACATCGACAGGCCGCGGTAATCGCTAGTGGCATCGACGCTGCGGGCCAAAACCGTCATCACATGGGTGCGGGCGGCGTGGGTGATCCAGGTCTTGTTGCCACTGATGACCCAATCATCGCCGTCACGCCGGGCACGGGTGCGCAAGGCACCAAGGTCGGACCCGGTGTTGGGTTCGGTGAAGACGGCGGTGGGCAAAATCTCGCCGCTGGCCAGTTTTGGCAGCCAGTGGGCCTTTTGCGCCGGCGTGCCGCCGCACAGGATCAGTTCGGCCGCAATCTCGGTGCGGGTGGCAAGGCTGCCGACGCCGATATAGCCGCGCGACAGTTCTTCGCTGACCACCACCATCGAGGCCTTGGACAGGCCAAAGCCGCCAAACTCTTCGGGGATGGTCAGGCCGAACACGCCCATTTCGGCAAGCTGGTCGATCACCGACATCGGGATCAACGCGTCCTTCAGGTGCCAGTCATGCGCGAAGGGTTTGACCTGTTCATCGGCAAAACGGCGGAACTGATCGCGGATCATTTCCAGCTCTTCATCCAGACCGGTGGCGCCGAAGGTGGCGTTGGCACGGGCATCAAGCATAAGCGCCACAAGGCGTGCGCGGGCGGCGGCGGTGTTCCCCTGGGCCATAAGGGTTTGCGCCGCCGCACCGCGGGCTGCCGGGGAAAGACCAAGGTCCTGCAGGCGCGCGACCTCTCCCTGGCTCATGGCGATGCCGCCATGGATCTGGTTCAGATATTCACCGAAGGCGATTTGCAGGATCAGCCCCTCCAACTCGCCGAACCGGCCATCGGCGGTCAGGCGGGTGGCCCAGGCCTGCATCTGGCGCAGGGATTCGGTGTAGGTGGCCAGCCATGACAGGGCATGGGCGGCGTATTGATGGTCTTCCATCGCGGCGTTCGAGACCTTGCCCGACACGGTAACCATGTCACGCAGATTTTCGCGCCCCAAGGCGAAGATCGCCTCGACCTCGGGCAGGGCGGCGGCTGTGAGTGACGCAAGGTCAGCCAGCAGCGGCGAAGGGGTCAATGTCTGTCCGTCATGTGCCATGGCGCGATTCCTGTGCTGGGAGTCTGCGGGATGCAGTCAGCTAATCTCTTTGCAGTCGCAGCGCAACTTAATTTCAAAGCGGCGTTTTACAAGGATGGAAAATGTCGTGGTCGATTTTGACTTTTCATTCGGCGCCAAGCGGTTGATTCATGCACCTGGATCGGGGGGATGATGATCGACGCGGTGATATCGGGGCTGTCGGCAGGGCAGGGGGCGTGGGCATTGGGTCTTGCCATGGCGGTGACGTTGATGGCGGGCTTTGTGAAAGGGGCGGTCGGCTTTGCGATGCCGCTGATCATGGTGTCGGCGTTTTCAAGCTTTTTGCCGCCGGATGTGGCGCTGGCGGGGCTGATCCTGCCCACGCTGGTGACCAACCTGAGCCAGTCGGCGCGGCAAGGCGTGCGGGCGGCCGCGCAAAGCGCCTGGGCGTTCCGGCGGTTCGTGATCGGGACGGTGGTGTTCATCGGGGTGGCGGCGCAGTTTTTCGACATGATCCCGCGCGTGGCCTATCTTTTGTTGCTGGGCGTGCCGGTGACGGCTTTTGCCGCGCTGCAACTGGCCGGGGTGCCGCTGGCCTTGCGGCTGGAGCATCGGGTGCGGGCGGAATGGGGCCTGGGGGTGATTGGCGGGCTGTATGGTGGCGTGTCGGGGATCTGGGGGCCGCCGCTTCTGGTGTATCTTTTGTCGGTGAATGTGCCGAAGCTTGAGATGATCCGGGTGCAGGGCGTGGTGTTCCTGATCGGGTCGGTGGCGCTGCTGGGCGCGCATCTGGGCACCGGGTTGGCCAATGCGCAGACCATGGCGTTTTCCGCCGCGCTGGTGGTGCCGGCGATGATCGGGATGGGTCTTGGCTATCGCTTGCAGGACCGGTTGGATCAGGCGCGGTTCCGCCGCTGGACCCAAGGGTTGCTGGTGGTGACGGGGCTGAACCTGATCCGGCAGGCGCTGGGATAGGGCGGGTGCGCTGTGCGCGGAAGTATTTGGACAGCAGCAAAGGCAAGCGCCCGCGCCTTTGGGGGGCGCGGGCGTTTTTCGGGCGGGTGCGCGGCTTAGCCGATGGCGGCGGCTTTCACGTCGTCGTCGATGAAGGGCACGTATTGTTCGAAGTTCTTCGAGAACATCGCCACCAGTTTGCGAGCCTGCGCGTCATAGGCGGCGGTGTCGGCCCAGGTGTCGCGCGGGTTCAGCAAGGTGCTGCCCACGTCATGCACCGCGACCGGCACGTCAAAGCCGAAGTTCGGGTCGCGCCGGAATTCGGCATTGGCCAGCGAGCCATCAAGGGCGGCGGTCAAGAGGGCGCGGGTGGCCTTGATCGGCATCCGCTTTCCGGTGCCATAGGCGCCGCCGGTCCAGCCGGTGTTGACCAGCCAGCAGGTGGCGCCCTGTTCCAGGATCTTGGCCTGCAGCAGTTTGCCGTAAACCTCGGGGCGGCGGGGCATGAAGGGCGCGCCAAAGCAGGTCGAGAAGGTAGGTTGCGGCTCGGTGATGCCACGCTCGGTCCCGGCGACCTTGGAGGTGAAGCCCGACAGGAAGTGATACATCGCCTGTGCCGGGGTTAGCCGGGCGATGGGGGGCAGCACGCCGTAGGCATCGCAGGTCAGCATCACCACGTTCTTCGGATGGCCGCCCAGCGAGGTGTCTGATGCGTTCGAGATGGCGTCCAGCGGATAGGCGCAGCGGGTGTTGTCGGTGAGGCTGTTGTCGGCGAAGTCCAGCACCAGCGTTTCGGGGTCGAACACCATGTTTTCCACCACGGTGGCAAAGCGCGAGGTGGTGGCGTAGATTTCCGGCTCGGCCCGTGGGTCAAGGTTGATGGTTTTCGCGTAGCAGCCGCCCTCGAAGTTGAAGATGCCGCGATCGGACCAGCCGTGTTCGTCATCGCCAATCAGCGTGCGGTCGGGTGCGGCCGAAAGCGTGGTCTTGCCGGTGCCCGACAGGCCGAAGAACACGGCGGCATCCTGCGGTTTGCCGATGGCATGGTTGGCGCTGCAATGCATCGCCATCACGCCCTTGCCGGGCAGGATGTAGTTCAGGATGGTGAAGACCGCCTTCTTGTTTTCACCCGCATAGCCGGTGTTGCCGATCAGCACGGTCTTTTCGTCAAAGTTCAGCGCGATGACGGTTTGCGTGCGGCAGCCATGCCGGGCGGGGTCGGCCTTGAAGCTGGGCAGGTTGATGATCGTCCATTCGGGAACGAAGCTGTCCAGATCGGTGCGCGCGGGGCGGCGCAGCATGTGGCGCATGAACAGGCCATGCCAGGCCAGTTCCGACACCATGCGCACGTCAAGCCGGTGTTCCGGGTCGGCCCCGGCGTACAGATCCTGCACGAACAGATCGCGGTCCTTGATATGGGCCATCATGTCGGCCTTCAGCCGGGCAAAGGCATCGGGGGCCATCGGCGCGTTGTTTTCCCACCAGACCGTGTCTTCCACAGCCGGCGTGCGGACCACGAACTTGTCTTTCGGCGAGCGTCCGGTGAACTGCCCGGTCGAGCACAGGAAAGCCCCTCCAAGGCCCAGCTTGCCTTCGCCCCGCGATACCGCGGCTTCGACCAGCGCGGGCTCGATCATGTTGCAATAGACATTGCCAGCGCCGGAAATGCCAAAGGCATCAAGGCTGTGGTCGGGGTTCACACGTCCGTGGATCATTCTTAACGCTCCCATTGCCCGCGCGAAGACACGGACGGATTTGGTCAGATTTCGGCATCTGTGCCTAAAAGATGCCGGCAGAACCCCCGGGCCAAAGGGGGAACCGCCCGTGGCCTATAACATACAGATGACAACCCGGAACAGGATGGATTGGCAAAGTTAGCGCAACCAAATGCAGGTTAACGCACCTGAAATCGCCTGCAAACCGGAAGTGAGGCAAATTAGCCATTCCTTGACAATTTTCTTGCCAGATATGGGCTGAAACCCAGGTGATTCGCAGATGGGTGTTGATTCCGGGGCCGGTTCAAGGGACAATATTACAAAATAACACCAATAACCGTTTGAGCAGTCACAAGGAAATGCAAGCCATGGCAAGGATCGCCCTTGTTGACGACGACAGGAACATCCTGACGTCGGTGTCGATGACACTTGAGGCCGAAGGCTTTGAGGTGGAAACCTATAATGATGGCCAGTCGGCCTATGACGCCTTCACGCGCCGCATGCCGGACATGGCGGTGCTGGACATCAAGATGCCGCGGATGGACGGGATGGACCTGTTGCAGCGCATCCGCCAGAAGACCTCGATGCCGGTGATCTTTCTGACGTCGAAGGACGACGAGATTGACGAGGTTCTGGGGCTGCGCATGGGGGCCGACGACTATGTCAAGAAGCCGTTCAGCCAGCGCCTGCTGGTAGAACGCATCCGCGCGCTGTTGCGCCGTCAGGATGCCATCGTGACCGGCGAGGTCGCGGTGACGGAAGAAACCAAGATCATGGAGCGCGGCCATCTGCGGATGGACCCGTTGCGCCACTCGGTTGCATGGAAAGGCCAGGACGTGTCCTTGACAGTGACCGAATTCATGCTGTTGCAGGCGCTGGCGCAGCGGCCCGGTTTCGTGAAGTCGCGCGATCAGTTGATGGACGTGGCCTATGACGATCAGGTCTATGTCGATGATCGCACGATCGATAGCCATATCAAGCGGTTGCGCAAGAAAATGCGCTCGGTGGACGATGATTTCTCGGCCATCGAGACGCTGTATGGCATTGGCTACCGTTACAACGAAGCATGACCGCCTTGCCCCGGATCGGCCTGCAGGACTCGCGCCAACAGAAGGGCGCAGACGTGCTTTTGGGCGAAGATTGGGTGTCGCCCGAAGGCACCGATGCCGAAATGAGCGCCCGGCGTCGCAAGCGCGGGTTGGTGGCGCTGAAACGGTCGCCGCTGGCGCGCAAGATCATTATCTTCAACCTGCTGGCGCTGGTGGTGCTGGTGGCGGGGGTCTTGTTCCTGAATCCGTTCCGCGACACGCTGGTGGTGCAGCGCGAGCAGGGATTGGTGACCGAGGCCCGGCTGATTGCCGACGTGATCCATGCCGGCCTGCCCGATCAGGCGGCCGTTGATGCGCAACCGTCGGCCGCGCTTGCCGCGATGCTGGACAATATCCGGCTGAGCGCCGGCACGCAGGTGTTTTTGTTTGACGCCAACGGACGGCTGTTGGGCTCGGCGCAGGGCGCGCCGCGCATCGACGCGGGGCCGGTCCCGTCAACCGTGATCACCGGCGTTCTGAACCGCGTCTGGGAAAGCCTGTCGCGGGTGCTGTCGTCCGGGCCGACCAATGGGGCGTCGCTGGACCCTGAACGCGATTTGCAGGCGCTGATCGTGCGCGCGCGGTCTGGCGAAACGGCGGTGCATCTGGGCACCGGGGCGCAAGGTGGTGCGGTGTTTTCGGTCGCAAGCCCGGTGGAACGGGCGGGTGAGGTGCTGGCCACGGTGGCGCTGGTCAGCGCCGAGGGCGAAATCGACGCCTTGGTGCGCAACGAACGTGAGCAGATCTTGCAGATGTTCCTGTTTGCGCTGCTGGTATCGATCGGGCTGAGCCTGGTGCTGGCCTCGACCATCGCCAACCCGTTGTCGGATCTGGCGGCAGCGGCCGAACTGGGGCAGGACCGCGACGCGCGCAAGATGCAGCCGGGGCGGGTGCGCATTCCCGATCTGGCCGGTCGCCCGGATGAAATCGGCCGCCTGTCGGTGGCGATGCGCGGCATGGTGGCAGCGCTGTATGACCGGATCGATTCGAATGAACAATTCGCCGCCGATGTGGCGCATGAGATCAAGAACCCGCTGGCCAGCCTGCGGTCGGCCGTGGCGTCGATGCATGTGGCCAAGCGCGACGATCAGCGCGCCCGGCTGCTGGAGGTGATCGACCATGACGTGCGGCGGCTGGACCGTCTGGTCAGCGATATCTCGAACGCCTCGCGGCTGGACAGCGAATTGGTCAAGGAACAGGAAGAAGATTTCAACCTGACCAAGACCCTGTCGAACCTGTGTGAATATCTGGGCCAGCAGGCGCACGAAAAGGGCGTCGAGCTGATCACCGATTTCCCGCGCGAGCCGATCATGATCGGCGGGCTTGAGGCGCGTCTGGCGCAGGTCTTCGTGAACCTGATCAGCAATGCGGTGTCGTTTTGCGAAGATGGCGATGCGGTGCGGGTCTGGGTGCGCAAGCGCGACAACCGGGTGCTGGTGGTGGTGGAAGATACCGGGCCGGGCATTCCCGAACAGGCGCTGACCAAGGTTTTCAAGCGGTTCTATTCCGAACGCCCGCCGGGCCAGTTCGGCAACAACTCGGGGCTTGGCCTGTCGATCTCGAAACAGATCGTCGAGGCGCATGGCGGCGTGATCTGGGCCGAGAACATACGCCCGACCCATGCCGATGTGACGTCTGACCCGCTGGGGGCTCGGTTTGTCGTGGGCCTGCCGGTCTGACCCGCGCCGATGACAGTGCCCGTCACCCTGCACGCCACTACGGTTGCGTTTGACGGGCAGGGGGTGCTGATCCGGGGCGCGTCGGGGGCGGGCAAATCGGCGCTTGGCTTGCGATTGATGGCGCTGGGCGCGGTGTTGGTGGCCGATGACCAGACCATGGTGCACCGGCAGGGCGATCAGGTGGTCGCCCGTTGCCCGCCCGGCCTGATCGGGCTGATCGAGGCGCGCGGCATTGGCCTGCTGAACGCGCCGTCGCTGGCGCAGGCCGTGCTGCGGCTGGTGGTCGATCTGGACCGTCTGGAAACCGCGCGTCTGCCCGACTGGCACCAGACCAGCCTGCTGGGGCAGTCCCTTCCCCTTGTGTTGCGCAGCGACACTGCCCATTTTCCTGATGCCGTTCGGCACTATGTGCTTTATGGGCGGAATGGGTGACCCGAATGGACGGTGCCGTGCCACAAGAGACGCAGGACAAGGCCGAACATCAGTTGGTGCTGGTCACCGGGCCTTCGGGTGCCGGTCGGTCGACCGCGGTCAATGCGCTGGAAGATCTGGGCTATGAGGCGATTGACAACATCCCGCTAAGCCTTGTGCCGCGCCTGATCGAAGGCAAGCCCTCGGCGCAGCCGATTGCGCTGGGCCTTGACGTGCGCAACCGCGACTTTGCCGCCGCCAATCTGATCGAGTTGATCGACACGCTGACCCGCAATCCAAAGGTCAACCTGCGGGTGTTGTATCTGGATTGCCAGCCCCACGTGCTGATCCGGCGTTACAGCGAAACCCGCCGCCGCCATCCGCTGGCCCCGTCGGACAGCCCGGAAGAAGGGGTGGAGCGCGAAATTGACCTGCTGGCCGCAGTCAAGGTGCGGGCCGATGATCTGATCGACACTTCGGACCTGACCGTGCACGGGTTGAAGGCCGAAGTCACCCGCTGGTTCGGCGCCGGGCAAGGGCCACGACTGGCGGTGTCGGTGCAAAGCTTCAGTTACAAGCGTGGCCTGCCGCGTGGGGTGGATATCGTGTTTGACTGCCGGTTCCTGAAGAACCCGCATTGGGATGCCACCCTGCGGCCAATGGACGGGCGCGATTCGGCGGTTGTGGCGCATATCCAGACCGACCCGCGATTTCCCGAATTCTATCAGAAGTTGAAGGACATGCTGCTGTTTCTGCTTCCGGCCCATCTGGCCGAGGGCAGGTCGCATGTCAGCATCGGCTTTGGGTGCTCGGGCGGGCAGCATCGATCGGTTGCCGTTGCGGAAATGATGGCCGATGCCCTTGCGGAAACCGGCTGGGCGGTGTCAAAACGTCATCGGGAACTGGAGCGGCATAACGTTGCCGTCTTCAAACATGAGCCTTTGGCAGACAGGAACAGCGGCGCGTGATCGGGATCGTGATCGTGGCACATGGCGGGCTGGCGCGGGAATACCTCGCAGCGGTTGAGCATGTCGTGGGTCCGCAACCGGCGGTGCGCGCGATTTCCATCGAGGACGACCATGACCGCAGTGCCAAGCAAGCCGAGATCTGCGGCGCAGTGGATGCGGTTGACAGTGCAGATGGCGTGGTGCTGGTGACGGACATGTTCGGCGGGTCGCCGTCGAACCTGTCGCTGATGGCCTGCTGTGGCCCGAACCGGCGGATTCTGTATGGCGCGAATCTGCCCATGCTGATCAAACTGGCCAAATCGCGTGATCTGCCGGTGGCCGAGGCGGTGTCGGCGGCGCTGGACGCCGGGCGCAAATACATCAACAGCCTTGATCTGGGCGGAGGCAGCTGATCTTGGCCGAGAAGACGCTGAAGATCGTGAACGAAAAGGGCCTGCATGCCCGGGCGAGTGCCAAGTTCGTGGAACTGGTCGAGGCGCATGATGCGGCGGTGACCGTCAGCAAGGATGGCATGACGGTGTCGGGGGATTCGATCATGGGTCTTTTGATGTTGGCAGCATCGCGCGGAACCTCTATTGAGGTTCGGATCACCGGGGTGGATGCGGACCTGCTGGCAGGCGCGCTTGAAACACTGGTGGCAAACCGCTTCGGCGAAGAGTACTGAGCCACAGGCGTGGTGCAGAAAGGCTTACGGATCGTGACAGAGCATCCGAAGATCGACAGCCGCATCGGGGACGGGGTGACACCGGCCAAGGTGGATCGCCCCTATGACATGCGCCGACTGTCCTATGCTGGCACGTTCAGCAACCCTTTCAAGGTCGGAACCATCCGGGCGATCGAATGGGTGACGGCGAAGATCACGCTTTTGCGGCTGATTCGTGAATTTGAACGCTCGGGCGCGCCGTTCGGGTCACCTTTCTGGCCCAAGGCGCTGCGGCATATGGGCATCCGGATCGACACCCCACCCCAAGAGGTGGCGCATATTCCGGCAACCGGCCCGGTGGTGGTGGTGGCAAACCACCCGCATGGGTTGGTCGATGGCATGATCATGGCCGAACTGGTCAACCGGGTGCGGTCGGATTTCCGGATTCTGACGCGGTCACTGTTGACCGGCATTCCCGAGGTTGAGGAATTCATGATCCCGGTGCCGTTCCCGCATGAGGAAAACTCACGCGAGTTGGGGTTGGAGATGCGCAACCTGACGATGGAGCATCTGAAACGCGGCGGCGTGATCATCCTGTTCCCGGCGGGCAAGGTGGCGATGTCGGAAGGCTTTTTTGGCCCTGCGATCGAGGCCGAGTGGAACCTGTTCACCCACAAGATGATTCAGCGTTCGGGGGCGACGATTGTGCCGGTGCATTTCACCGGCCAGAACAGCCGGTTCTTCCTGATTGCCAACAAACTGTCCGAGACCTTGCGTCAGGGCCTGTTGCTGTACGAAATCAAGCGCGCCCTGTTCAAGCCGCAGCGCCCGCATATCGGCGCGCCGATCCCGGCCAGCGAGTTGGAAAAGTGGGAAGGCAACCCGCGCGGGTTTTTGGCCTGGCTGCGTGAGCATACGCTGGCGCTGGGGTCCTGAAGTCCCTGCCCCCCGCAAGGGACAGGTGCAGCCGTTCTGGTCAGCGCGTCGGCACCGGCACTTCACCGCGATAATCGTAGAACCCGCGTTGGGTCTTGCGGCCCAACCAGCCCGCCTCGACGTATTTTGTCAGCAGCGGGCAGGGGCGGTATTTGGTGTCGGCCAGCCCATCATGCAGCACGTTCATGATGGCAAGGCAGGTGTCCAGCCCGATGAAATCGGCCAGTTCCAGCGGCCCCATCGGGTGGTTTGCGCCCAGTTTCAATGCCTCGTCGATGGATTTGACCGAGCCGACGCCTTCATACAGCGTATAGACCGCCTCGTTGATCATCGGCATCAGGATGCGGTTGACGATGAAGGCGGGGAAATCTTCGGCGCTGGCGGCGGTCTTGCCCAGTTTGCGCACCACCTGATGCAGCGTGTCCCAGGTTTCCTGATCGGTGGCGATGCCGCGGATCAATTCGACCAGTTGCATTACTGGCACCGGGTTCATGAAGTGGAACCCCATGAACTTTTCGGGCCGGTCGGTGCGCGAGGCCAGCCGGGTGATGGAAATCGACGAGGTGTTCGAGGTCAGGATGGTGGTGGGTTTCAGGTGCGGGGCAAGGTCTTCAAAAATCGCCTGCTTGACGGTTTCCCGTTCGGTCGCGGCTTCGATGATCAGATCACAGGCCCCGACGTCAGCCAGTGCCAGGGTGGTCTTGATCCGGGCCATGGCGGCGGCCTTGTCTTCGGCCAGGACCTTGCCACGCGCCACCTGACGTTCGATGTTGCGGTCGATGGTGGCAAGCGCCTTGGCAAGCGCGTCGGCGTTCACATCGGTCAGGATCACGTCATAACCCGCAAGGGCAAAGACATGCGCGATGCCATTGCCCATTTGCCCTGCCCCAACCACGCCCACGCTGCGGATGTCCATTTGCCACTCTCCATGATGCCGGATTGACCTTATGCGGCACGGCGGCGCGGAGCAAGTGCGCTGCACTGCGGCAAGGCCCGGGGGAGTGTTCACCGCAAGTTTTCAGAAAATGCGCTGTTTAGCCTTTTGGTAAGGCGGGTCTGCAACCCTGTGCGACGGGTGTCTATAACTGTGGTGGGTGTGATGGCCTTTGAATATCCGGGCGACGGGTCGCTCGACTATTATCCATGCCGATATGGCACGTCGCGGTTGGTGTTCCGCGGCCCCAGGCGGGATCTGGAACGTCCCTATGTGGTGACATTGGGTGGCACGGAAACCTATGGCAAGTTTGTGCCGGAACCGTTTCCGGCGCTGATCGAGGCTGGTCTGGGGCTGAGGGTGGTCAATCTGGGCTGCGTCAATGCGGGGATCGACGTTTATCTGAAAGACCCCGACATTCTGGCGGTGGCGGCAGGGGCGCGGGTGGCGGTGGTGCAGATCATGGGTGCGCAGAACCTGAGCAACCGTTATTATTCTGTGCATCCGCGCCGCAATGACCGGTTCGTGCAGGCAACGCCAATGTTGCAAGCCATCTTTCGCGAGGTGGACTTTACCGAGTTCAACTTTACCCGGCACATGCTGCAAACGCTGCAATCGGTGTCGGTCGACAAGTTCGAGGTGCTTGCCGAAGAATTGCGGGCAACCTGGGTGGGCCGGATGCGGACCCTGCTGGAGGCTTTGCCGTGCAAGACGGTGCTGTTGTGGGTGGGCAGTCAGCCGCCGCCCGGCCCCGGACGCAGGGCCGATCTGACACAAGACCCGTTGCTGATCGATGCCGAAATGGTGGCGGCGCTGCGGTCGCGGGCCACCAGCTATCTTGAGGTGATCGCCTCTTCGGCGGCGCAGGCGCGTGGCACCGATGGCATGGCCTTTGCACCGCTGGATGCGCCTGCCGCCCAAGGGCTGCCCGGCCCCGCGCTGCACCGCGAAGTGGCCGATGCACTGGGCCCCGAAGTGCAGCGCCTGTTCTGACAGCCAAAGGGCGCCCCTTGGGGCGCCCTTGTTCGCGGCATTGTGCCGGTTGGTCAGAGCTTTTCGATCAGTTCCGGCACGGCGGTGAACAGATCGGCCACAAGGCCGTAATCGGCGACCTGAAAGATCGGCGCCTCTTCGTCCTTGTTGATGGCGACGATGACCTTGGAATCCTTCATGCCCGCCAGATGCTGGATCGCGCCGGAAATCCCGACAGCGACATACAGCGTGGGTGCCACGACCTTGCCGGTCTGGCCCACCTGCCAGTCATTCGGCGCATAGCCCGAATCGACCGCCGCGCGGCTGGCACCAACAGCTGCGCCCAGCTTGTCGGCCAACCGCTCGATCAGGGCAAAGTCATCCTGGCTGCCGATGCCACGGCCGCCCGACACCACGATCCCGGCGCTGGTCAGATCGGGGCGGTCGGACGAGGCGACCTTGTCTTCCACCCAGGATGACAGGCCCGATCCGGTGGGGCCACTTGCGGGCTCTATCGGGGCTGCGCCGGTCATGCCGACGGCGGCGAAGTTGGCGGTCCGCACCGTCATGACCTTGGTCGCGTCGGTGGATTTGACCGTTTGCACCGCATTGCCGGCATAGATCGGGCGATCAAAGGTGTCGGCGTCGATCACAGCCGTCACGTCCGAGATCACCATCACGTCCAGCAGGGCGGCCACGCGCGGCATCACGTTCTTGCAAAACGCGGTCGAGGCACCGGCGATATGGCTGTAGCCCGCCGCCAGCGACACGATCAGGTCGGCGGTGGCCTCGGCCATGCCGTGGCAATAGGCGTGATCGCCGGCAAACAGCACCTTGGCCACGCCGTCCAGCTTGGCTGCCTCGGCGGCAGCGGCGTCACCGCCCTGACCGGCCACCAGAACATGCACCTCGCCCAAGCCCTTTACCGCGGCCACGGTCTTGGCAACCGCGTCCGTGGCAAGTGCGCCGTCATTCACATCGGCCAGAAGAAGAACCGCCATCAGATCACCCCCGCTTCGTCTTTCAGTTTCGCCACCAGCTCGTCCACCGAGGCCACCTTGACCCCGGCCTTGCGACCCGCGGGTTCGACCGTTTTCAGCACCGTCAGGCGCGGGGTCACGTCCACGCCATAGTCGGCTGCGGTTTTCATCGCCATCGGCTTGGCCTTGGCCTTCATGATGTTGGGCAGGCTGGCATAGCGCGGCTCGTTCAGGCGCAGGTCCACCGTCACCACGGCGGGCAGCTTGAGGCTGATCGTCTGCAAGCCGCCATCGACCTCGCGGGTGATGGTGGCGGTTTCGCCCGCAACCGCCAAGGCGCTGGCAAAGGTGCCCTGCGACCAGCCCAAGAGCGCCGACAGCATCTGCCCGGTGGCGTTCATGTCATTGTCGATGGCCTGCTTGCCGCACAGCACAAGGCCCGGGGCTTCTTCGCGCACCACGGCGGCCAAGAGCTTGGCTACGGCCAAGGGTTCGATGTCGGTCTGCACGGTGTCGGCGGCCTCGATCAGGATGGCGCGGTCTGCGCCCATCGCAAGGGCGGTACGCAACGTCTCTTGCGCCTGTTTCACGCCGATCGACACCACCACAATCTCGGTCACGACGCCCTTTTCCTTCAGACGGATCGCCTCTTCCACGGCGATTTCGTCAAAGGGGTTCATCGACATCTTGACGTTGGCCAGATCGACCCCGCTTTGGTCCGCTTTCACACGCACCTTCACGTTGTAGTCGATCACACGTTTGACGGGCACGAGGACCTTCATCGGCGCAATTCTCCCAATTGGTTTGCAAGCTCTCTGGTCAGGGTAACTAGCCCGAACTGCCGCAGCGCAACAGTGTAAAATCGACGCCCGGACCGGCCGGGACGCCACGTTTTGCCACGGCAGGTCTGGGGTCAGCCCAAGGGTCAGCCTTGGGGTCAGCCTTGGGGTCAGCGGGTCAGACCGGGCACCCACAGCACATCGTCGGCGCCGTCGTTGTTGGCAATGCGCCCGGCGACAAAGAACCAGTCGGACAGGCGGTTCAGATAGCGCACGGCCTCGGAGTTGACCTCTTCCATCGTGGCCAGTTCCACCACCAGCCGTTCGGCGCGGCGGCAGACGGTGCGGCACAGGTGCAACTGCGCGGCAAGCGCGCTGCCGCCCGGCAGGATGAAGCTGCGCAGCGGCGACAGCTTTTCGTTCATCGCGTCGATTTCCTGCTCCAGCCGGGTGACCTGGCCTGCCAGCATGCGCAAGGGGGTGTAGGGCAGATCGGCGTCTTTATACATGTCGGGCGTGCACAGATCGGCCCCCAGATCGAACAGGTCGTTCGAGATGCGGGCAAAGGCTGCGTCCATGTCGCCGGTCGCATGCAGGCGCGCAAGGCCGACGGTGGCGTTGGTTTCATCGACCGTGCCATAGGCCGAAACCCGCAGCGAGTGTTTGGCCACCCGCGCACCATTGCCAAGGGCGGTTTCGCCGGTGTCGCCGGTCTTGGTGTAGATTTTCGACAGAATGACCATCACGTGCTTCCTTTTCTTCGCGGGCAGGGTTTTCGCGGGTTGGGCACCCAAGGCTGGCCAAGATTGCCATGGCCTGCATCCCACGGTGGTGGCGGCGGGTTGGTCAGCATCGGGGTTCCCTCTTGTCGGGCTGATTTAGGCGGCAGTGGCGAAAAAGCGAAGGCAAATCTTGGCGGCAGGCCGAATTGGCGGTTCAGCCTTTGGCAATCAGCCAGTCGAGGGCCCGCGTCGGCAGCAGACGGCGGGCAAAGCCCATCAGGTAGGTTGGCGTTGTCACATAATAGCGCGCATGCGGGCGGCGGCTTTCCAGCGCGTGGATCAGCTTTCGGGTAACAGCCGAAGCGGGCAGTTCAAACTGGTCCGGGCCGCGGCTTTCATACAGCCGCCCCCGCAGCGCGGCGTATTCGTCCGCACGGGCCGAGTGTTCCCAATCGATCCATTTTTCAAAATGCGGGATGGCGTTTTCGCGGATGCGGCTGGTGATCGGACCGGGTTCGATCAGGATCACCTCGATGCCGGTGCCCTGCATCTCGATCCGCAGCACATCGGTCAGCCCTTCCATGGCGAACTTGGTCGCGACATAGGCACCGCGCCATTTCATCGGCACAAGGCCCAGTACCGACGAACAATTGATGATCCTGCCATGGCCCTGCGCCCGCATCACCGGAATCACCCGGCGGGTCAGGTCGTGATAGCCAAACAGGTTGGTCTCGAAGATCGCCCGCAACGCGCCGCGCGGCAGGTCTTCGACCGCCCCCGGGCAGGCAAAGGCGCCGTTGTTGTAAAGCGCGTCCAGCGTGCCGCCGGTCGCCGCCAGCACCTCGGCCAAGGCGGCCTCGACACTGGCCTCATTGGCATAGTCAAGGCAGGGGCTTTCAAAGCCATCGGCGATCAGCCGGTCGCAATCGGCCTGCTTGCGGCACGAGGCGAACACCCGCCAGCCACGCGCCCGCAGGCCATGTGCCGCGTCAAGGCCGATGCCCGAGGAACACCCGGTGATCAGAATCGATTTCGTCATGTTTTGCCCGTTCTCTGCCCGTTTGGTTTTTTCCCCTGCTTAGGGCGAAACGGGCGGGGGGCAAAGTGGTTTTGCACTGCCGGTGGCGCTGCGGAAGTTTGGTTTTGCGCGATCAACTGATTTGCGTGCCCTGGTCCGGGCGGATGAGGAAAAGCACCGCTTTTCCCCGCCCGTGGTGACCAAGGTGCGGCTGGACCGTCGGCACCACGCACGGACAAAGGCCAGTGCCTGCCCCGGCGGGTGCGAAGCGCCCGCCATTGGCGGGGCGGGCGCTGGCCGGGGGCTTTGGCCCCCGACCGATATGCACATTCTGTTTCGCATGACCCCGGCGATGGCCGGGGCCAAAGCAAAGTGCAGAACACCACGCGTCCGATATTTGGCCGAAGAAAGCCTTCGTGAGGACTCTTTTCGTCGTCTGTTTCGCTTTGCTGTCAGGGGGCGATGTCGGTCAGGAAGTCTTTTGACATGAAGCCGTCGATGCCATCGCCTTCGATGCGCACCCGCGCCCAGCCGTTGTCTTCCATCCAGACCACGGTGACAGCTTCGCCGCGCGTCAGCCTTGCCACCACCGCATCGCGGGTTGACGGCCCGGACCGCACGTTGACCGAGCTGCCCGTCACATACTGCACCTCGGTTGGGGTTTCTGTGATCGGTGCGGCGGCGGCGGGGATCACCAAGGGTTGCGGCGGGACAAAGGCCACGCCGACCACCTCGGGCGATGGTGCGCGAGCCACCTTGGCGCGCGACACCGGCGTGTCGGCGGCGGCAACGGTCGCCTGTTTTTCGGCCAGCAGCGCGGCCTCTTGCCGGGCTTCGATCAGGCCAAACCGCATCTGGCCACGGTCCACACCGCCAATCAAAAGCGCCAGATAAAGGCTTGCGGCCAGAAGAAACAGCAGACGTGTCATGTGGCAGCACCCGATTCACCTTTGATGACGGAAGCGTTACCATATTTCGCATGGGTCACGCCACAGGCGACACAGCGGGAAATACCGAATGGTTTTTCCGTCTGGACCGAGGCCACGCTGCGCATTACACAACATCCATGTCAGAGGATGCCGACCCCCCCAAGATCGTGCCTGTCGAGATCGCCGAGCCGCTGAGCCGCGCGATTGGCGAGCGTTATCTTACCTATGCGCTGTCGACCATCATGCACCGCGCGCTGCCCGATGCGCGGGATGGGTTAAAGCCGGTGCACCGCCGCATCCTGTTTGCGATGCGCGAACTTCGGCTGTCGGCCACCAGCGCATTCCGCAAATCGGCCAAGATCGCCGGCGATGTGATGGGCAATTATCACCCGCATGGTGACGCCGCGATTTACGATGCGATGGCGCGGCTGGCGCAGGATTTCAACGTGCGCTACCCGCTGGTTGATGGGCAGGGCAACTTTGGCAACATCGACGGTGATAACCCCGCCGCCAGCCGCTATACCGAAGCCCGCCTGACGGCGATTGCCGAGGCGTTGATGGAAGGGCTGACCGAAAACGCGGTCGATTTCCGGCCCAACTATGACGGCACGCTGGAAGAGCCGGTGGTGATGCCTGCCGCATTCCCCAACCTGCTGGCCAATGGCTCTAGCGGCATTGCCGTCGGCATGGCCACCAACATTCCGCCGCACAATCTGGACGAGTTGATTCAGGGCTGCCACGCCATGCTGCGCAACCCCGACATCACCACGGCCGAGTTGGTGGAGCTGATCCCCGGCCCCGATTTCCCGACCGGCGGCGTGATGGTAGAGGCGCGCGCCACCATCCTTGACGCCTACGAGACCGGGCGCGGATCGCTGCGCACCCGCGCGAAATGGCAGGTGGAAGATCTGGGTCGCGGCATGTGGCAGATCGTGGTCACCGAAATTCCGTATCAGGTGCAGAAGTCCAAGCTGATCGAACGGCTGGCCGACCTGATCCAGACCCGAAAGATCCCGCTGCTGGCCGATGTGCGCGACGAATCGACCGAAGACGTGCGCATCGTGCTGGAACCGCGCGCCCGCACGGTCGAGGCCGAGATGCTGATGGGGATGCTGTTCAAGAACAGCGATCTGGAAACCCGGTTCAGCCTGAACATGAACGTACTGATCGACGGCAAGGTGCCGCGGGTGTGCAGCCTGAAAGAGGTGCTGAAGGCCTTCCTTGACCACCGGCGCGAGGTGTTGCGCAGGCGCAGCGAACACCGGATGGAAAAGATCGACCACCGGCTGGAGATCCTTGAAGGCTTTATCATCACCTTCCTGAACCTTGACCGGGTGATCGACATCATCCGCTATGACGCCGACCCCAAGGCCGCCTTGATGCACGAAGACTGGGGCAAGCCGCATGTTCGGGCGATGGCGGAAAAGGACTATGTCCCACCCCTGCCGGGCGACGGCGAGTTGACCGAAGCGCAGGCCGAGGCGATTCTGAACATGCGCCTGCGGTCGTTGCGCAAGCTGGAAGAGATGGAGCTGATCGCCGAGCGTGACGCCCTGATGAAGGAACGCGCAGGCTTGGCCGACCTTTTGGACAGCGACCGCCTGCAATGGAAGCAGATCGGGGTCGAGTTGGAAGCGGTGCGCAAGCAATTTGGCAAGGGCACCAAACTGGGCGACCGCCGCACCGCCTTTGTCGAGGCGGGCGAGGTGGCCGAGGTGCCGTTCGAGGCGATGATCGAGCGCGAACCGATCACGGTGATCTGCTCGAAAATGGGCTGGATCCGCAGCATGAAGGGCCATGTCGATCTGGCCACGGAACAGAAGTTCAAGGACGGCGACGGGCCGCGCTTTGCCTTTCATGCCGAAACCACCGACAAGATCGTGCTGATTGCGGCGAATGGCCGGTTCTACACGCTGATCGGGGCCAATCTGCCCGGCGGGCGCGGCATGGGCGAGCCTGTGCGGCTGATGGTGGACCTGCCGAATGATGCGGAAATCCTTGACCTGAGGGTGTTCCGCGCCGGCGAGAAGCTGTTGGTCGCGTCAACGGCGGGCGATGGTTTCATCGTGGCCTCGGATGAGGTGCTGGCACAGACCCGGTCGGGCAAGCAGGTGCTGACGGTGCGTGACGGTGTGACCACCGCCGTGGTCACGGTGGCGCGCGGCGATCACGTCGCCGTGGTGGGCGAAAACCGCAAGATGCTGGTGTTTCCGATCTCGGAATTGCCGGAAATGGCCAAAGGCAAGGGCGTGCGCCTGCAACGCTACAAGGATGGCGGGCTGTCGGATGCCATCACCTTCACGCTGGCAGGCGGGCTTTCGTGGAAAGACCCGGCGGGCCGGACGCGCACGGAACCCGACCTGACCGAATGGCTGGGCCCGCGGGCGGGGGCCGGCAAGATGGCACCGCGCGGCTTTCCGCGCGACAACAAGTTTACCTGACCTGACCTGACCTGACCCGACTGCCGCAGGCGCGGGGGGCAGCGGTCAGGGCTGCACGCCGCCGGTGGCTTCTGTCACCTCATCGGCGGCGGCGCGGACAAGCGCCCCGATGCGGCCCGCATCCGACACCCCCATGCGAAAGGCCGGACCCGACACCGACAGCCCCGCCACCGGCTCTGCATGGCTGTTGAAGATCGGGGCGGCCACGCAGCGCATGCCTTCCGCGCGTTCCTGATCATCAATGGCAAAGCCCCTTTCGCGCGTGCGGGCCAGATCGCGCAACAGCGTCCCCTCGGAGGTGTGGCTAAGGCTGGTGAACCGCTCCAGCCCCTTGGCGGCAATCAGGCGCTTGACCCGGTCCGGCGGATACCAGGCCAGCAGCGCCTTGCCGATGCCCGACACATGCATCGGGGCCTTGGTGCCGGGCGGAAAGAAGGCGCGGATCACCTCATGCGTCTCGATCTGGCTCAGGAACAGCACCTCGTCGCCGGCCTCGATCCCCAGATTGGCGGTCTCTCCGGTGTCGCGCATCAGCCGGTCCATCGGTTGCCGGGCGCGTTCAACCACCTTGGTGCGGCGCAAGAACGCCGTGCCGACGCGAAACGCCCCCGGCCCGACATGCCACAACTGGCCGGGTTCCTCGACCTCGACCATGGCGTGGCCTTGCAGCGTGACCAGCGCGCGAAACACTGTCGCCACCGCCTCGCCGCTTTCGGCCGCCAGATCGGACAGGGTCATGCCGGGTTTGGCCGCCAGCCGTTCCAAGAGCGCAAGGCCGCGGTCCAGCGCCTGCACGGTGTTCTGGTCGGTCTTGTCGAAAAACGCCTTGGGGCGGCCACGCGGACGGGGGGGCTGTGTCATGGGAAAAACCCTTTCAGATCGGATGAAAAACACCTGTGCCTTGATTTCAGGCGAAAATAGCATGGTCGTGGCATAATGAAAAATCATTTCGAAAAAATTGCAGCGCAGGGGGACATCGCCTAATGTCCTGTCAACAAACCCCGGAGGTGCCGACATGTATTCCCAGAACCCCGTTTTCATCCCTGGCCCGACCAATATGCCCGAGGTGGTGCGCAAGGCCTGCGACATGCCCACCATCGACCACCGCAGCCCGGCCTTTGCCCGTCTGTTCAAACCGGCGGTCGCTGGGGTGAAGCGGGTGCTGAAGATGGGCGAGGGCGAGGTGATCATCCTGCCATCGACCGGCACCGGCGGCTGGGAAGCGGCGATCAGCAACACCCTGTCGCCCGGCGACACGGTTCTGGCCGCGCGGTTCGGAATGTTCAGCCACCGCTGGATCGACATGTGCCAGCGCCATGGGCTGAAGGTGCAGATCATCGAAACCCCCTGGGGGCAAGGCGCGCCGATTGCCGCCATCGAGGCGGCGTTGAAGGCCGACAAGACGGGCACGATCAAGGCCGTGCTGGCCACGCACAATGAAACCGCCACCGGCGTGCGGTCCGACATCGCCGGCATCCGCCGCGCAATGGACGCGGCGGGGCATGACGCGCTGCTGCTGGTTGATGGGGTGTCGTCGATCGGGTCGATGCCGTTCGACATGGCCGGCTGGGGAGTCGATATTGCGGTGGCCGGCAGCCAGAAGGGCTTTATGTTGCCTGCGGGTCTGGCCATTCTGGGCGTCAGCCCGAAGGCGATTGCCGCGATGGACACCGCCACCCTGCCGCGCACCTTCTTTGATTTCCGCGACATGCTGCGCAGCTATGCGGCGGGCGGCTATCCCTATACCCCCGCTGTCGGTCTGATCGCCGGTCTGGCCCGCGCCATTGAGGTGCTGGAGGATGAGGGGCTGGACAATGTCTATGCCCGACACCACCGTCTTGCCGAAGGCGTGCGCCGGGCCGTGGCGGCCTGGGGGATGACGCCATGTGCGGTGTCGCCCGACCTGTATTCGGATACCATCACCGCCGTGGTGGTGCCAGAGGGGTGCAACGGCACCGATCTGGTGAAGCTTGCGGCCGAGAAATACGATGTGGCCTTTGGCGTCGGTCTGGGCGAGGTTGCGGGCAAGGTGTTCCGCATCGGCCATCTTGGGATGCTGACCGATGTGATGGTGTTGTCGGGTCTGGCCGCTGCCGAGATGTGCATGGCTGATCTGGGCTGGAACATCCGGCTTGGGTCTGGCGTGGCGGCGGCGCAAGAGTATTATCGCGGCTCTGCCCGCGCGATGGCGCTGGCGGCGGAGTGAAGGAAAAGGCCGGGGGGCTGTCTGCCCCCCGGACCCCCCGAGGGTATTTGGGCCAAGAGGAAAAACGAGAGCATGAAGGATCTGACCCCGATGTATGTGCCTACCTTTGACGACGTGATCGCGGCGCATGACCGTATCCGCCCCTATATTCATCGCACGCCGGTGCTGACCTCGAGCTATTTCAACGAGTTGACCGGGGCGGAACTGTTCTTCAAATGCGAGAACTTTCAGAAGGCGGGCGCGTTCAAGGTGCGAGGGGCCTGCAACGCGGTGTTCGGGCTGACCGATGAGCAGGCGCGTGCCGGCGTTTGCACCCATTCCAGCGGCAACCATGCGCTGAGCCTGTCTTATGCGGCGGGGCGGCGGGGCATCCCGTGCAATGTGGTGATGCCGCGCACGGCACCACAGGCCAAGAAGGATGCGGTGCGGGGTTATGGCGGGGTGATCACCGAATGCGAGCCGTCGACCAGCAGCCGCGAAGAGGTGTTTGCCCAGGTGCAGGCGCGCAGCGGCGGTGATTTCGTGCATCCCTACAACGACCCGCGGGTGATTGCCGGGCAGGCGACCTGTTCGCGCGAGGTGATGGAGCAGGTTGAGGGTCTGGACGCGGTGATCGCGCCGATTGGCGGCGGCGGCATGATCTCGGGCACCTGCCTGACGCTGTCGACGATCGCGCCGGGGGTTGATATCTATGCCGCCGAGCCCTTGAACGCCGATGATGCCTATCGCAGTTTCAAGGCCGGGCATATCATTGCCGATGATGCGCCCGAAACGGTGGCCGACGGGTTGAAGGTGCCGCTGAAAGACCTGACCTGGCATTTCGTGTCGAACCATGTGACCGATATCTTCACCGCGACCGAAGACGAGATCATTGAGGCGATGAAGCTGACCTGGAAGCGGATGAAGATCGTGATGGAGCCAAGCTGCGCCGTGCCGCTGGCCACCATTCTGAAGAACAAGGACGTGTTCCGGGGGCGGCGCGTGGGCGTCATCATCACCGGAGGGAACGTCGATCTGGATAATTTGCCTTGGATGAAAGGGTAACACCATGAACAAGCACGCTGATTTCGAAGGTCTGGAAGTGGGATACGACATTCCTGCCTTGCCGGGGATGGATGAGGCCGATATCCAGACGCCCTGCCTGGTGCTGGATCTGGACGCGCTGGAACGCAACATCAAGAAGATGGGCGACTATGCGCGCAGCCATGGCATGCGGCACCGGGTGCATGGCAAGATGCACAAATCGGTGGATGTGGCCAAGTTGCAAGAACGGCTGGGTGGGTCGGTCGGTGTGTGCTGCCAGAAGGTGAGCGAGGCCGAGGTATTTGCCCGGGGTGGCATCAAGGACGTGCTGGTGAGCAACCAGGTGCGCGACCCGGCCAAGATCGACCGGCTGGCGCGGATGCCAAAGCTGGGCGCGCGGACCATTTGCTGCGTCGACATGCTGGACAATGTGGCCGATCTGTCGGCAGCGGCGGTGAAACATGGCACGCAGATCGAGTGCCTGGTGGAAATCGACTGCGGTGCCGGGCGCTGCGGTGTGAAGACCACGCCCGAAGTGGTGGCCTTGGCCAAGGCGATTGATGCGGCGCCCGGTCTGAAGTTTGCCGGCATCCAGGCCTATCAGGGCGCGATGCAGCACATGGACTCTTACGCCGACCGCAAGGCCAAGATCGAGCTGGCGGTGGCGCAGGTCAAGGATGCGGTGGACACGCTGGGCGCGATGTGCATTGCGTGTGACATCGTCGGCGGCGGTGGCACCGGCAGCTATTATTTCGAAAGCACCTCGGGCGTTTACAACGAGTTGCAGTGTGGCAGCTATGCCTTCATGGACGCCGACTATGGCCGGATTCTGGACAAGGATGGCAAGCGCATTGATCAGGGTGAGTGGGAAAACGCGCTGTTCCTGCTGACTTCGGTGATGAGCCACGCCAAAGCCGACAAGGCCATTGTCGATGCGGGTCTTAAGACGCAGTCGGTGGATTCGGGCCTTCCGGTGATCTTTGGCCGCACGGATGTGAAATACGTCAAGTGCAGCGACGAGCATGGCGTGGTGGAAGATCCCAATGGCGTGTTGAAGGTCAACGACAAGCTGAAGCTGGTGCCCGGCCACTGTGACCCGACCTGCAACGTGCATGACTGGTATGTCGGCGTGCGCGGCGGCAAGGTGGAAGTGGTCTGGCCGGTTTCTGCACGCGGCAAGGCCTATTGATCCTGACCCGGGGGCTTTCGCGGCAGCGTGGAAGCCTCCGGCGGGGATATTTTTGGAAAGAGAAAGGGCTGCCCGATGCGGATCGTTCCAGAGGCGCTGATTGCGGGGTTGGTGTCGCCGGAGGATGCCTTTGCGGCGGTCGAGGCGACCTTTGCCGCCATGTCACGCGGCGAGGCGTATAACTTCCCCGTGGTGCGCGAGGCCTTGGGCGAGGGTCGGCTGTATGGCTTCAAGTCCGGGCTGGACCGGTCGTCGGGGCAGTTGGGCGTGAAGGCCGGGGGGTATTTTCCGGGCAATGCGGCGCGCGGGATCATCAATCACCAGTCCACGGTGTTTCTGTTTGATCCCGAGACCGGGCGGCCCACGGCCATGGTGGGCGGTGGCTTGCTGACAGCACTGCGCACGGCGGCGGCCAGTGCGATTTCGATTGACCGGCTGGCGCGGCGCGATGCGAAGGTGCTGGGCATGGTTGGGGCAGGCCATCAGGCCGGGTTCCAGTTGCGCGCGGCAGCAAGGGTGCGGCAGTTCGAGCGGGTGATCGCGTGGAACCTGCACCCCGACATGCTGCCGAAGCTGGGCGAGATTGCCGCCGAACTGGGCTTGCCGTTCGAGGCGGTGCCGCTGGAGCGGATGGTCGAGGCCGATGTGATCGTGACCATCACCTCAAGCCCTGCCGCCAGCCTGATGTCGGCGCATGTGGCCCCTGGCACGCATCTGGCCTGCATGGGCACCGATACCATCGGCAAGCAAGAGGTGGAACCCGCGCTGTTGGGCCGGGCTGTGGTTTTCACCGATGAGGTCGCACAATCGGTCACGATTGGCGAGGCACAGCATGCGGTGGCGGCGGGTCTGCTGGCGGCATCGGCGATCACGCCGTTGGGCGATGTGCTGATCGGCAAGCATCCGGGGCGGCGCTCAGCCGAGGAGATCACGCTGTTTGATGGCACCGGGGTTGGCTTGCAGGACCTGGCGGTGGCGGCGATGGCGGTGCAGCGCGCCGTGGAACGCGGCCAGGGTGTGACGGTCGAGGTCTAGGCCCGGAACCTTGTGACCCTGACAATGCCGCGCTTGCCTGCGCCTTTGCGGCGTGCTGAACCTGCGGCAAGTCGGAGGCAAGTCATGCGCATATTCATCAACGGATTTGGCCGGATCGGGCGGTCGGTGTTGCGGGCCTGGGCACAAGAGCCCGCGCGGTGGCCCGGGCTGGAGGTTGCCGGCATCAACGATATCGCAGCACCCGAGATGTGCGCGCATCTGTTCGAATACGACAGCGTATTTGGCCCATGGCGCGGGACCGTTGTCTTGCAAGACGGTGCGCTGGTCGTGAATGGGCACGTGATCCCGCTGCACCGGACGCCAGACCTGTCGACGCTGGGGCTGGCGGGCGTCGATGTGGTGATGGAATGCACCGGGCGCGCTGACAGGATTGAGGTTGCCGAACGCGGGCTGCGCGGCGGGGCGTCACGGGTGCTGATCTCGGGGCCGTCGGCTGCTGCCGGGGTGACGGTGGTGCTGGGCGCGAACGAGGCGGCGTTGGGGGCGGCGCGGATTGTGTCGAATGCGTCGTGCACAACCAATGCGCTGGCGCCTTTGGTGAAGCTGATCGACGCGCAGTGGGGCGTGGTCACCGGATCGATGACGACGATCCATTGCTATACGGGAAGCCAGCCGACGATAGATGCGCCGGGCGCGGATTTTGCCCGCAGTCGGGCGGCGGCGCTGTCGATGGTGCCCACCACCACCAGCGCCTCGCGCCTGCTGGACAAGGTGCTGCCGCAGATTGCAGGACGGATCGAAGGATCGGCGGTGCGGGTGCCGGTGGCCAGCGTGTCCTGCGTCGATCTGGTTGTGATGACCGACCGGGTGCCGCGTGTTGAGGACGTGAATGCGGCTTTCCACTCTGCCGGCGGGGTGATCGGCGTGACCGACCGGGCGCTGGTGTCCACCGACCTGCGGGCACGGGCCGAAAGCATTGTGATGGCCACACCCGAAACCCGGCTGACCCGGGGCGGCCTGCTGCGGGTGTTTGGCTGGTATGACAACGAATGGGGCTTTTCCAACCGGATGCTGGATGTCGCCTTGCGGATGACCTGACCGGCGGGTGACCCGTCAGAGCGCCGTTGGCGCATGCTGATCTGTCGCCTGCGGTCCTGCGGCCCTTGGCCTTGCGATGGGGGCGCTGCCCCCAAACCCCCGGAGTATTTGGCAAAGCAGCAAATCCTTGGGCATGCTGCTTTTCAAATACTCCCGCCGGAGGCATCCGACGGCGGCGTTTGCGCGGGGCGTTTCTCCTCCGGGGCCGGCACCAAGCCATAGCGGGCGGCGACGCGCCAGACGTGGTCGGGGATCATGTTCTTCATCCGGGCCGGGTGGGCGCGGCGCAGGTGCAGAATGGTTTCGATCGCCTTCATCTCGACCCTTGTGCGGGCGAATTCCAGCCCCTTGGGGCCGAACCGGGTTTGCATGAGGCTGACCAGCGGGCGCAACCAGTTCGGCATGCGGCGAAGGGGCAAGCCGCCAGCGGCGCGGGCGGTGTTTTCCAGGAAGCCCTTGACCGCCGCTTCACGCTTGCCGGAACTGGTCAGGGGCGCGGTGGTCAGTTGCGGCGCGATCAGCGCCAGCATGGCAGCGCCGCGGGCGTTGCGGGCAATGACCCATTGGTCGCCGTCGCCGCCCATATAGCCCACGGTGATGTCGGCCAGCCGGTTGGTGTAATCGACGCAGGTCTTGCAGGTCATCGGGAAGAAGTCGGGCGGCAACTGGCTGATCGGCAGTTGCAAAAACGGGATGAAGCGTGGTTTGCGGCCATCGTCAAAGCGCAATTCCACCCGGAAATCGGCGCGAAACTCCAGATAGCTGATGGTTTCGGGGGCAGGGTCAAGCAGGTTGAGGAAAGTGTGGAAGTTCTGGGTGGTGGTGTTGTCGGAGCAGGGTGTGCCGATGATGTAGAGCGCATCCAGCCCCAACTCGGCCTCAACCGCGCGCAGGGCGTAGGTCTGGCAGGGGATGCCGATCATCGCAAGGCGGGTGTGGCCTGCCGCGCGGGCCGGTTCCAGCAGGGCCAGCGTCGGGGCCCAGCCCATGCGCATGCCACGGGCCTTTGCCATATCCTCGGGGCAGGTGATGATGGCGGGCAGCGGTTTCCAGCGGTCGGCGGGGTCGGGCAGCACGGTCAGGACGGCATCGACCAGACCCTGGCGCAACAGCTCGGCAGCAAGGGTGGTGGTGATGCCGGTCCATTGCGCGCCGGGGGCGGCGGGCGACAGGCGCGCGCGCAGCATGGTGTGGGTGACGCCGAAGAACGCCTCATCGGTGTCGGGGTTGACAGTGCGGCCATGAACGGCGGTTTCCAGCGCGGGATAATCGGGGGCGATGAATTGGCAGGCCTTGCCGCAGGCTTTGCCGTCACCCAGACGCGACACGCCGCAATCGGTGCACAGGCCCGGACGCGGGCCACCGGGCAGGGTGGGGATCAATGGGCCTGGGTGAGAGCGGTCAAGCATCTTTGCCTCCGGGTTGCGGTGCGGCCAGCATAAAGACATCTGCGGGGTTTTACAGGGATTTGCTGCCGCGGCGCGGCCCTGCCAGAGAGGCGCGCGCTGGCTGTGCCCGGGCCGCTAGGCGGCGAGAACGGTCCACATCTGCGGGAAGCGGTGTTCTTCAAGGTTCGGTGTGGGACCGATGCAGTCGATCACGGCGAACAGGCCGGGGGCGTGCAGCGGTGTCAGCACGCCATGCCAGATGCCCCGGTGCAGATTGATGCCCTGCGCGCCATTGGTGAGGAAGGCTTGCGGCCGGTGGTCGGGGCCCTGCGAGACGATGACCAGAAACGGCGCTTGCGTCATCGGGATGAACGTCTGACTGCCGTCGGGGTGGCGCTCGATCAGGTCAAAGCGATAGGGCAGGCTGCGGGCTTCGGCGAGAAAGATCGAAATCCCGGCACGGCCTTCGGGACCGAAGTCAAGCCGGGCGCGGTCGTGGTGGCGCTGGCAGAGCCCGGCATTGATCAGGCGAAAGTCGCCGGTCGCGTCGAGCACATCGCCGAAGGGGGCAAAGGCATCGGCGGTCAGCGGGGCGGGGCGAAGGCTTTGCATCGGTTGCACCTTTGGCTGGCGAAGGCTGGGGGGTTTCACACCCCCCAGACCCCCCGTGGGGTATTTGGACCAAGAGGAAATCAGCGGGGCTGGGTTCAACGCATCGGGCCGAAGCCGCCGGGGCCGCGCAGTTTGGCGTGGCGGTTCACATCCTTGTAGAGCAGGTAACGGAAGGGTCCGGGACCGCCGGCATAGCAGGCCTGCGGGCAATAGGCGCGCAGCCACATGAAATCGCCGGCCTCGACCTCGACCCAGTCGCGGTTGAGCCGATAGACGGCCTTGCCTTCCAGAACATAAAGCCCGTGTTCCATGACATGGGTTTCCTCAAACGGGATCAGGCCGCCGGGTTGGAAGGTGACGATGTTGACGTGCATGTCGTGGCGCAGATCGCGCGGGTCGGCAAAGCGCGAGGTGGCCCAGCGCCCCATGGTGCCCGGCATCGCGCCGGGGGTGACGTGCTGGTCATTGGTGACAAAGGCATCGGGGGCGGGCAGGCCGGGGGCGGGCTCATAAAGCTTGCGGATCCAGTGAAGGCGGGCGGGTGCGGCGCCGGTGTTGTGCAGGGTCCATCTGGCGGCCGGGGGCAGGTAGGCATAGCCGCCTTCGGCCAAGGCGTGCGTGGTGCCGTTCAGCGTCAGGGTCAGCTTGCCAGAGGTGACGAACAGCACGCCTTCGACGCCGTCATCGGGTTCGGGGCTGTTCGAGCCGCCGCCCGCGTCCAGCTCGAGAATGTATTGCGAGAAGGTTTCGGAAAAGCCCGACATGGGCCGTGCGATGATCCAGACGCGGGTGGCATGCCAGCCCGGCAGGTAGCTGGTGACGATATCCGACATCACGCCGCGCGGAATGACGGCATAGCTTTCGGTGAACACCGCCCGTCCGGTGTGCAGGGCGGTTTGGGACGGTAGGCCGTCGATCGGGCCGGCGTAGGTGGTCATGGCAGGAGATCCTTCAGGCGCAGTTCGGCGATACGTTCGACTTGCGCGCAGGCGGTGGCGAACTCGGTGGCGGTGTCATTGGCGATGCGGGCGTGGAAGGCGGCAAGGATGCTGTCCTTGCTGTTGTCCCGCACGGCGATGATGAAGGGAAAGCTGTGCTTGGCAACATAGGCGGTGTTGAGGGCCTGAAAGGTTGCGCGTTCGGCATCCGTCAGGGCATCAAGCGCGGCGCTGGCCTGTTCGGCGGTGGATTGAGGCGTCAGCCGCTTGGCGGTGGCGAGCTTTCCGGCAAGGTCGGGGTGGGCCTGCAAGACGCCAAGCCGTTCGTCCTGCGATGCGCTGCGGAACATCCGGGCAAGGGCGTTGTGCAGGCCGGTGGCGCAATCATGCGCCGGGCCGAGTTCCAGATCATGGGCGCGCTCGGCGATCCATGCGCTGTGCTCGAAGATACTGCCAAAGCGGGCGACGAAACGGGCGCTGTCCATCTGGCTGGGACGCTCAAACCGGCGGTGCGGGTGGGTTGCCGCCCAATGGCGGGCAATGTCGATGCGGCGGGGGAACCAGACGCCGTCATGCGCCTGCGCATGGTCGAGAAAGCGTTTCAGGCCGGCGATCTTGCCCGGTCGTCCGATCAGGCGGTTGTGCAGGCCGATGGAAAACATCTTGGCGCGGCCGTCCTGACCTTCGGCGTAAAGCGTGTCGAAGCTGTCTTTCAGGTATTGGAAAAACTGCTCGCCCGTGATGTAGCCCGGCGCCGTGGCAAAGCGCATGTCGTTGGCTTCAAGCGTGTAGGGAATGACCAGTTGGTCATGGTTGCCCAGTTCCAGCCAATAGGGCAGGTCATCGTCGTAAGCGTCGGAAATCCATGCCAGTTTACGGGTTTCTGCCGTCAGGCGGACGGTGTTCATGCTGCACCTCCCGGTGTACCAGCCTTGCGGGGGCTGGCCTGTCACCTCGGCGTGCAGGCGGAACGCCTCGGCGATCTGCGCGCGTTCCACGTCTTCGGGCATGTCGCGGTGATCGACCCATTTCAACCCGTGGCTGGCGATTTCCCAACCTGCCGCCTGCATCGCCGCCAGTTGTTCGGGGTTGCGGGCAAGCGCCGAGGTGACGCCGAAGACAGTGACGCGAAGCCCGCGATCGGTGAACAGCCGGTGCAGGCGCCAGAACCCGGCGCGGGCACCGTACTCATAGATCGATTCCATGTTCCAGTGCCGCATCCCCGGCCAAGGGGCAGCCCCGGCGATGTCGGACAGGAAGGCCTCGGACTGGGCATCGCCGTGCAGAAGGTTGTTTTCGCCACCCTCTTCATAGTTCAGCACGATGGACACCGCGATGCGCGCCCCGCCCGGCCACTGCGCATCGGGGGGGGTGGGGCCATGACCGCGGAAATCGCGAGGGTAGCGGGGGGGCGACGAGGGCAAGGCAAACCTCATGTTCAGGCGTTGGTGCAGATCAGACTCGGGCTTGGCCGGATGGGTTTCAAGCGGAATTTGCATCCCGTCGGGTGCAGCGATGCTGTCGCAGGAGCGCGGATTTTGTGCTGTGATGCAAGCGACGCAATCAGGGAGGCCGGAAAAATGGGGCGACTTTCGACGCATGTGCTGGATACGGCGCAGGGAAAGCCGGCGGCGGGGGTGAAAATCCGGCTGTATCGGGTCAGTGGCAACAGCCACACGAAGCTTGCCGAGGTGATGACCAATGCCGATGGCCGCACCGATGCGCCGCTGCTGTCTGGCGATGACCTGAAGGTCGGGAGTTATGAGCTGGTGTTTTTTGCCGGGGATTATCTGCGGGCAACCGGGCAGGCCAAGGGCGAGGTGCTGTTTCTGGACCAGATCCCGATCCGCTTTGGCGTGCCGGACGCGGGCGCGCAGTACCATGTGCCGTTGCTGATCTCGCCTTTTGCCTATTCGACCTATCGCGGCAGTTGATCGAAGGCGTTTGAAACCGGGCCTTGCGCCGCAAGCCGTTTCGGGGTTCTGTCTCGCGCATGGAAATTCGCTTGATCGGGAGAGCGGCATGGTTCGGAGTTCGGTTTTCATGGCGGCGCCGGTGATGGCGCTTCTGATGTGCGGCACGGCGCAGGCGGCGCTGACGGTGGATCAGGTCTGGGCGGACCTTCAGGCCTCGGCCATCGCCGGTGGGTTGAAGATCACGGTCGCGACCCAAGTTGCGGGCGACCGCGAACTGACGCTGAATGGTGTCAGCATCGCGCCGGACGGGGGGCCTGCGATTGCCACCGTGTCAGAGATTTCCCTTGTTGAACAGGAGGATGGCAGCGTGGCCCTGTTCCCCGGTGATATCAGGCTGGAAAACACCGCTCCCGCCAAGGTGACGGTTGACCATGAGGAATTGTCGCTGAGCCTGTATGAGGATGCCGGCGGCATGGGCTATGGCCTTGACGCCGACAGCCTGAAGATCGCCGTGGCGATCGCCGAAGGGGCCGATGCGACGGCCAAGAGCTTTGACGGAACCTTTGATCTGACCGGGATCGCCGGTCGCTATACGCGCGGCCTTCAAGCCCTTGGTCTTGGCCTTTCGGCCGAGCGGCTGGTCTATGACATCAAGCAGAAGGATGCGTCGCTTGGCATTGACAGCGCGCAGGTCAGCGACACCGCCGATCTGGACCTGACCGGCGAAGTGACCTTGCCCGAGGGCATTGATCTGATGTCGTTGAAAGATGCCCCGGCGGTTTTTGCCGCCGCCCGCGCCGGTTTGGGGATCACGTTCGAGGCCACGCAGGGCGTGTCGACCGGTGATCTGGTGGACAACAACCCGATGGTGCCGATGAGCCTTGCCTTCGCGGCCCAACCGGGCACCACCTCGATGGTGCTGAACGCCGACGAGGTCAGCTTTGACACCACGGTCGACGGGATGGCCGTAACCGCGCGTCCGCCGATGGTGCCGGCGGCGGTCAATGCCACGGCCGATGCTTTCGCGATGGGCTTTGCCATGCCGATGGTCGCGGTGGAAGAAGCCGGCGAATACGCGCTGACCCTGGGCATTGCCAATCTGACGCTGGATGACGGCGCGTGGAGCATGGTCGATCCGTCAGGGGCGCTGGACCACGGTCCTGCCGACCTGACGCTGGACCTGGGCGGGCTGGCCAAAATCGACACGCTGGATCTGATGCAGGCGAACGAGGCGGGGCGACCGCCGCAAGTCATGCCGGAAGTGCAGACGGTGGACATTCGCACCCTGGCCGTGAAGCTGGCCGGCGCGGCGCTGTCGGGGACCGGCGCGTTCACCTTTGACAATTCGATGGTGGCCGCCGGTGGCCCGCCGATGCCGCTGGGCACGGCAGATGTGCGCCTGGAGGGCGGCAACAAGCTGATCGACGGGCTGATTGCCATGGGGCTGATGACAGCCGACGATGCGATGGGCGCGCGGATGATGATGGCGATGTTCGGCAAGCCGGCGGGCGAGGACGTGCTGACCTCGACCATCGAGGCCAAGGAAGGCGGGTCGATCTTTGTGAACGGCCAGCAGATTCAGTAAACCGCCAGCGGTGATCTGACGGAAGGACCGGGCCGGAAGACGGCCCGGTCCTGTTGTTTGTTCGAAAAAGAGCGGGGGCTGCCTGCCCCCGCACCCCCGGGGGTATTTTTTCCAAGAGGAAACCGGCGTCGCGGTCTGTAATTGGTCCGGCGCGGGGCATTTTGGATTTTGTCTTGTGGATATCGGGAAACTACCGCTGGCTGTGGTCTGGCGGCGGTGTCGCTTTGGTGTTGTCGTTAGGTTTCGGACCTGACGCGCTGCGGTGTAAAGACATGTCGGCCATGGCCGGGAGGCGCAGGGCCGACTGCGGCTTGGGGCGCGTCGGGGCGAGGGGTGTGGTTGCTTGGATCATGGGCAGGCGGACTCAAGCTGCCCGATTCATGGACAGTTTTGCATATCCTCGGGAATATGATGCGGGACATCTGTGCAAGATCCGCCGGGCGGGGGCATTTGCAGGCGGCGCGCGAAATCGCAAGGTGAACAGAACGGGCTGCCCGGCTATAGCTTGCGGAGAAGGTCAGGGGAGATTGCGCATGTATGACGCGGCCGTGCTGTGGGAGTGGATCGAGATTGCGATGCGCTGGACGCATGTGATCACGGTGATCGCCTGGATCGGGTCCTCGTTCTATTTCGTGGCGTTGGACCTTGGCCTGCGCAAGACCCCCAGCCTGCCACCGCTGGCGCATGGCGAGGAATGGCAGGTGCATGGCGGCGGGTTCTATCATGTCCAGAAGTATCTGGTGGCCCCGGCGATGATGCCCGAGCACCTGACCTGGTTCAAATGGGAAAGCTATGCGACCTTCCTGACCGGGTTCGCCATGCTGATCCTGGTCTATTACCTGGGGGCCGAGTTGTATCTGATCGATCCTGCGGTGCTGGAGCTGGAGGTCTGGCAGGCGGTGGCGATTTCGGTGGCCAGCCTTGCCTTTGGCTGGATCGCCTATACCACGCTGTGCAAGGTGTTTGTGAATGCCGATCAGACGGTGCTGATGCTGGCGCTGTTTGTGGTGCTGGTGGGGATGTCGTGGTTCTATACCCAAGTGTTCAGCGGCCGGGCGGCGCTTTTGCATCTGGGGGCGTTTACCGGCAGCATCATGACCGGCAATGTGTTTTTCATCATCATGCCCAATCAGCGGATCGTGGTGGCCGACCTGAAGGCAGGCCGCAAGCCCGACCCGAAATATGGCAAGATCGCCAAGCAGCGCAGCACGCATAACAACTATCTGACGCTGCCGGTGCTGTTCCTGATGCTGTCGAACCACTATCCGCTGGTGTTTGCGACCGAGTTTAACTGGGTCATCGCAAGTCTGGTGTTCCTGATGGGGGTGACGATCCGGCATTGGTTCAATTCCCGGCACGCGCGCAGCGGCAGCCCCTATTGGACATGGGCGGCAACGGTGGTGCTGTTTGTGGCGATTGCCTGGCTGTCCACCGCGAAGCCGTCGGTCGAGGCGGAGACAGCGAGCGTAGCGGAAGGGGCGGGCCTGTCGCAGGCCGCCTTGCAGCATGCGGCGGCACCGGGGTTTGAAGATGTGGTGGCCATCGTGCAGGGCCGCTGCGCCATGTGCCACGCGGCAGAGCCAGCCTGGGACGGGATGTATTGGCCGCCCAAGGGCGTGCTGCTGGAAACCGAGGCGCAAATCGCGGCCGAGGCAAGGCGCATCTACTTGCAGGCCGGGATCAGCCATGCCATGCCGCCGGGCAACCTGAGCCATATCGAGCCGGAGGAACGCCGTGCCATCGTGCGCTGGTTCCGGACGGCGGGCTTGGGCGGCGTGGACGGCTGACGATGGGCGTGCCGAAGGCGGGGGCGCCTCCGGCGGGAGTATTTGGCAAGCAGCAAGCCCCTTGCGCCGGTGCATTTGCGGTGCTGCGGCCAGGCGGGGCCGAGGGCGCGGTGTGGTATCAGCCCTTCAGGCAGGCCGCGATGGTGCTGGCAAGGGCGCGCATCAGGCTGTCATAGGCATCGGGGCCAGGGGGGATCAGGCTGCCCGAGGGGTCAAGCGCCGCACCGATACGGGCCTTGCTGCCATTGGCCATCTGGGTGACAAGCGCCGGGTCATGCTGACCTTCGGGAAACAGGCAAAGCGCACCGCCGGCGGCGACCGTGTCGGACAATTCACGCAGCCGGGCGGCACCGGGGGATGTGGCATCGCCCAAGGAGATCGACCCCGCCACCGTCAGATCGTAATGGTCCGCGAAATAGCCGTACGCATCGTGGAACACCACAAAGGGCTTGTCGTGAACCGGGGCGAGGATGGCCGAAATCTCGGCGTCCATCGTGGCGATGCGGGCCTGCGTGGCGGCGGCGTTGGCGGCGTAGGTAGCGGCGTTTTCAGGGTCAAGCTGCGACAGCTCGACCGCGATCAGGCCCGCCCAGTATTGCGCATTTGCCGGGTCAAGCCAGGCGTGCGGATCAAGGCCGGCATGGGTGTTGCCCGCATCTTCGGCGTGGCTTTCTTCGGCATGGGCGTGTTCGGTCTTGGCTGCATGGTCAGTATCTTCGGCTTCGTTGGCGTGGTCATGTGCCGCCATATCGCCAAAGTCGCGGCGGAAGGTGCCTTCGGCCGCCAGCAGCTCCAGCTTTTCGCCGCCCACCGTGACGCCGACCAGGGCGCGGTCCAGCCAAGGGGTCATTTTGGGCCCGATCCAGATCACCAGATCGGCCTGCGACAGCGCCCTGGCCTGCGATGGGCGCAGCTGAAAATTGTGGGCGTTGCCGCCCTTGTCGAGCAACAGGTCGGGCTTGCCAAGATCGCCCATCACCTGCGCGGTGATCGCATGCACGGCGGGCAGGTCGGTCACCACACGGGGAACCTGAGCCAGGGCGGGGAGGGCGGTGCTGGCCAAGAGAAACGAGATGATATAACGCATGGGGTGGGCCTTTCACAAAGAGGGTAGTCTCGTATATATGTTATACTGTAACGCGTCAACAGCATGGAGGCGGTGATGCCCCACGATCACAACGCTTGCCCGGACTGCGGTCTGCCCGATCTGGCCTTTGCCGTGCATGACCACGCACATTGCGCCGCGCAGGTGCTGGCGCGGGCCGAGGCCTTGGCGCAGGATGCGGGCGCGCGGATGACTCCGGTGCGCAGGCGGGTGCTGGAGATCTTGCTGGAAAACCACAAGGCGCTGGGGGCCTATGACGTGTTGCAACGTCTTGCCGCCGAAGGCTTTGGCAACCAGCCGCCGGTCGCGTATCGCGCGCTGGAGTTTCTGGTCGAGCATGGCTTTGTGCATCGCATCCGCCGCCTGAACGCCTTTGCCGCCTGCATGCATCCGGGCGAAGACCATGCACCGGCATTCCTGATCTGCAAGACCTGCGATCTGGTGGCCGAGGCGCCTGCCGCCCCGGTGCGCACGGCGCTGGAGGCCGCCGCACAGGCGGTTGGCTTTAGCATCGAGCGGTCGAACATCGAGGCCCTGGGCCAGTGCCCGGCCTGCCGGGGGGCGGCGTGATGGCGCTGTTGTCGGCCGATCACATCTCGGTGCGTTTTGCCGGGGCCGAGGCGTTGCAGGATGTGACGATGCGCCTTGATCCGGGCGAGATTGTCACCATCGTCGGACCGAACGGGTCGGGAAAATCAACGCTGATCCGGGCGCTGTTGGGGATTGTGCCGGTGTCCGAGGGCCGGGTGCAGCGGATGGCGGGGCTGCGCATCGGCTATGTGCCGCAGCGGCTGATGCTGGACCGCAGCTTGCCGATCACCGTGCGGCGGTTTTTGTCGCTGCCGGTGCGGGTCAGCGATGCCGCCGCGACGGCGGCCTTGGCGCGGGTGGGCCTGCCGGGGTTGGAGGGCGCGCAGATGGTCGGGCTGTCGGGCGGGCAGATGCAGCGGGTGCTGCTGGCACGCGCGCTGCTGGCCAATCCGCAGGTTCTGGTGCTAGATGAGCCGACCCAAGGTCTGGATCAGCCCGGCGAGGCCAGCTTTTACCGGCTGATCGAGGAAGTGCGCAAGGAAACCGGAGCGGCGGTCTTGATGGTCAGCCATGACCTGCATGTGGTGATGGCCGCCAGTGACCGGGTGATCTGCCTGAACGGCCATGTGTGCTGCCAGGGCACGCCGCATGTGGTGTCGTCGGCCCCGGAATACCGGGCGCTGTTCGGGCTTGGCACCCAAGGTGCGTTGGCGCTGTATCAGCATGTGCATGATCACGACCACGGCGACGCGCCGGGCCACGGCCACGCGCAAGACCATGATCACGGGCACAAGCACGGGCAAAAACACGGGCCGGCGCATGTTTGACGATTTTCTGGTGCGGGCGGTGCTGGCGGGGGTCGGGCTTTCATTGGCCACCGGGCCGTTGGGGTCTTTCGTGGTGTGGCGGCGGATGGCCTATTTTGGCGATGCCACCAGCCACGCGGCGATTCTGGGTGTGGCCCTGGCCCTGGCGACCGATCTGCCGGTGGTGATCGGCACCATGGTGGTGGCCCTGGCGATGGCGGTCACCGTGGCCACGCTGGCGGCCAAAGGCTGGGCGATGGACACCACGCTGGGGGTGCTGGCCCATGCGGCACTGGCCTTTGGTCTGGTCGCGGTGTCCTTTGTGCCGGGCGTGCGCACCGACCTTTCGGCATGGCTGTTTGGCGATATTCTGGCGGTCAGCCAGATGGATCTGGCATTGGTCTGGGGCGGCGCGCTGGTGGTGGTTTGCCTGCTGGTCTGGCGCTGGCAGGGCCTGCTGACCGCCACGCTGAACGAGGATCTGGCCCATGCCAGCGGGCTGAACCCGGATCGTGAGCGGTTGATCTTGACCATCGCGCTTGCCATCGTCGTGGCCGTGGCCATCAAGGTGGTGGGGGCGCTGCTGATTGCGGCAATGCTGATCGTGCCGGCGGCCGCCGCACGTGGCCTGTCGCGCAACCCCGAAGGCATGGCTGTCATGGCCACCTTGATCGGGGCGGCCTCGGCGGTGGGGGGGTTGGGGCTGTCGCTGTGGCAAGACACGCCGGCGGGGCCGTCGATCATTGTGGTGGCGTCGCTGATCTTTGCCGCCAGCACGGCCTTTGGCCGCCGGATGAAGCATTGAAAGAGGGCGGGGCAGCGCATGCCACCCCGCCCGCTTGGTCTGTATCCGTTCAGTTGCCGTAGGTTGGCAGGCCTTCAAGCTGTTCCTGCGTCATCGCGATGTGGAACTGCATCTCTCCGTTGGCATCGGGCGTCATGGTCAGCATGGTTGCGTCCAGAGCGACGGGCTTTTCGCCCATGCCAAGGAACCCGCCCACATCAACCACGGCACCGACGATCTTGTTGTCGGCTCCCAGCGACACGGCGCTGATTTCGCCAACATCTTCGCCGTTCTGGCCGATGACGCGCTTGCCGACCAGATCGGTTGCGGTCATCACGCTGAAATCGGCCATCTGGCCGGCCTGCATCGCGGTGCCGGTGCTGTCGGTTTGCGCCATGGCGGTGCCGTCAGCCGGCACCTGGCTTTGGGCGGTGTCGCTTGTGCCACCTTCGGTCGCGGCGGCCTTGAACTCCATGTCCGGGTTGAACGCCGGCGCGGCTTCAAGCTTGGCCTTGCTGCCCTGGAACACGATGAAGAAATCATCGGCGCTGTCGGCGTCGGGCACCATCACAAGTTGGGCCATCGACACGGCCACGGTCTTTTCGCCCATGCCCAGAAAGCCGCCGAAGTCGATCAGGACAGCTTCGGTATCGCCCGTCATCGAGATGATGATGTCCGAGATCTCGCCTGCATCTTCCCAATCGGTGGCGGCGTCTGCAATTGCGTCGCGTGACATCGAGGCGGTGTCTGCCTCGGTCACATAGATGCGTTTGCCAAGAAGGTTGGAGGCACGCACACCGGCCTCGATGCCTGCAAGATAGGGCGAGGTCATCGCCGGGTCGGTTGCGGGCGTGGTTGCCTGCTGTGCAAAGCCTGGGGCCGCCAGGGCCATGACCAGTGCGGTGGTTGCAAATAGCGTTTTCATGTCGGTTTCCTTGTCGTCAGGGTTTGGCAAGGGCAGGCGTTTGCTGTCTTTGCCTTCTGCGCCGGAACAACCCGCCATTGCGACGGAGGTTCCCACATCAGCCGCTACTGAATTTCTGCACGCCTGCGGAACCAACGGCCGCTGTCTGCGTTCAACGCGGGTTTTGCGGCCCGGCCCGGCATTTTTGCGCCATGTCGTTTTCGGCTGCCAAAGGTCGGCGCACCTTGTCCTTTGCGGCCATGATCGGGCATTGATGGCAGGAACGGATCTGCGGGAGTGGCCCCCATGAAAACCCATGTCAAAGCGCTTGTCGTCGGTGGCGGCGCTGTCGGATGCGGCATCGCCTATCATCTTGCCCGCGCGGGCTGGGATACGATGCTGATCGAACGTGATGAGCTGACGGCAGGGTCAACCTGGCATGCGGCAGGGCTTTTGCCGCTGTTCAACATGGGCTATGCCACGACCCATATCCACAAATACTCGGTCGATTTCTACAAGCGGCTGGAGGCGGAGACCGGCCTGAACCCCGGCTTTTATGTCGTCGGCAACCTGCGGATGGCCCAGCGGCAGGAACGGATGGACGAATACATGCTGTATTCGTCGGTGGCCGAAACGGCGGGGGTCTATCACGAGTTTCTGACCCCGGCGCAGATCCGGGACCGCTGGCCGCTGGTGCGCAGCGATGACCTTGTTGGCGCGCTGTATCACCCGCAAGATGGCTATATCAACCCGGCCGACGTGACACAGGCCATGGCCAAGGGCGCGCGGCAGTTGGGGGCAACAATCGAGCGGCGGGTGCAGGTCGATGGCTATCGCTGGACCGGGTCGGACTGGGTGGTCACTTGCGCGCGCATGGTCGAGGTGGGCGGCCGACTGGTGCCTTCGGACGACCGGTTCGAGATCGTGGCCGAGCATGTGGTCACCGCCACCGGCAACCATACGCAGCGCACGGCAAGGCTGCTGGGGATCAAGATCCCGGCGATTCCGGTGGAACACCAGTATATCGTGACCGAGCCGGACCCCGCGCTGGTGGACTGGCGCAAAACCAACCCGCAGCACCCGGTTTTGCGCGATGCCGATGCGAAATGGTATGTGCGCGAAGAACGCGGCGGCTGGATTCTTGGCCCCTATGAACGGGGCGCCCCGGCGCGGTTTCTGTATGACGTGCCCGAAGCTTTTCGCGCCGACCTGTTCCCCTTGGATCTGGACCGGATCGAGACCGAATACCTGTCGATGATCCACCGCATCCCGTCATCGGAAACCGTGGGCCTGAAGGACGATTACAACGGCCCGATCTGCTATACCCCCGATGGCAACCCGCTGGTCGGCCCGGCGCCCGGCCTGCGCAACATGTGGTTGGCCGAAGGGTTTTCGTTCGGCATCACAGCTGCCGGCGGCGCGGGCCATTACCTTGCGCAGATGATGACTGAAGGTGAGGCCGAGATCGACATGGCCAGCCTTGATCCGCGCCGCTATGGCCAGTGGATGACCACCGAATATGCCGCGCGCAAGAATGAGGAGTGCTATAGCCACGTCTTCATCCTGCACCACCCGGATGAGGAACGCGAAGCCTGCCGCCCCTTGCGCACCGCCCCCGTGTATGACCGGCAGAAAGCCTTGGGCGCACAGTTCGGTCAGGTCAACGGCTGGGAACGCCCGATCTACTATGGCCCCAAGGGCGCGCCCGAGGATTTTGACCACAATGCCCGCAGCTTCCGCCGCGGGGCATGGTGGCAATACGCTGTCGATGAGGCCCGCGCGATCCGCGAAACCGCCGGCCTGATCGACGCCACCGCCTTTGCCAAGCATCTGGTGCGCGGGCCGGGGGCGACGCGGTTCCTGGACTGGCTGACCACCAACAAGCTGCCCACCGTGGGCCGCATCAACCTGACCTATGCGCTGACGCCCAATGGCACCACCCGCAGCGAATACACCATCGTGCGGTTGGGGCAGGATGAATACTACCTTGTGTCAGCGGGGGCGTGGACCGATTACGACGGCGATTTCCTGCGCAAATGCGCCGCCGATAAACTGGCCGAGTTCGGCTGGATCGACATCCATGACGTGACGACCCAATCGGGCGTCTTCGCGCTTGCCGGGCCCAACAGCCGCAAGATATTGGCGGAACTGGTAAAGGACGCCAATCCCGAAACCCTGCTGTCGAACAAGCGGTTTCCCTGGCTTTCGATGCGCACCATCGAATTGGGCATGGTGCCGGTGCGCGCCATCCGCGTGGCCTATACCGGAGAGTTGGGTTGGGAATTGCACCACCCGATCGAGATGCAGCGTTATCTTTGGGATCTGCTGCTGAAAGCGGGTGAAAAGCACGGGATGAAACTGGTCGGCGCGCGGGCGCAGAACTGGCTGCGACAGGAAAAATCCTACCGCGCCTTTGGCAACGAGCTTGGCCGCGACGCCACCCCGCTGGAGGCGGGGCTGGATCGGTTTGTCGATCTGTCGAAAGACTTTCAGGGCAAGGACGCGATGCTGGCCACCGGCATCCGCAGCACATGCTGCACGCTGCTGATCGACGGGCCGGATGACACCGATCCCTGGGGCAAGGAAGCCTTGCTGCTGAACGGCGAAAAGGTCGGGCGTCTGACCTCGGGTGGCTGGTCGGTGGCCTTTGGCAAGCAGATCGGCATGGGCTATGTCCGCCCCGATCTGGCCGAGGTGGGCACAAGGTTGCGCGTCAAGATGCTGCGGCAGGAATGGGACGCGGTGGTGGTGCAAGACAGCCCCTACGATCCGACCAATGCCCGCATCCGGGTGGATGGCTGACCGCCACCGGGGGCCAGCCCCCGGACCCCCGGGGTATTTTTGCCAAGAGGAATGACAGACCGGGTTTGGTCTTGGTGGACTGCCTGCGGGGTCTGCGGTGGGGCACCCGTCGGGTGGCGATGTCACACCGTCAGGGGTGAGCGTTGCTTGCCAGCCAGTCACGCCATGCGGCTGGTGACCCATCAAACACGTTGATATCGGCCTTGCCCGCCACGCCGGGCACCAGCCCGGTGCCGGTGTATTGCCAGAACGTCCAATGGCGGCCTGAATAGACATCGCGCGGATGCGCCGCCACCGAGCGCAGCCAGAAATCGTAATCGCCCAACCGCCACATCTGATTGGCGTCAAAGAAATCGGGGGCGGAATAGATGATCGGTCGTTGGCCGTAATGCGCCTCAAGCGCCTCAAGGAAAATCTTCGCCTCGCGCCGAATGGTTTCCGGGGCGGGACGCAGGGTGCATGTGGGGGAAAGTGGCGTCCATTCCATATCCAGCACCGGCGGCAGCGCACCGGGGCTGCGCGGCACATGGCGGATGAACCAGCGCGCCTGCTCGGCCGCGGGACGACAGTGATACCAGAAGTGATAGGCCCCGACCGGCACCCCGGCGGCACGGGCGGCGCGCCAGTTGGTGGCAAAGGCCGGGTCGACAATATCGCCGCCCTCGGTTGCCTTCAGAAAGCCGAAGCTGACGCCATTGGCCCGTGCCAGACGCCAATTGACCGCGCCTTGCCAGCGAGAGGTGTCGATACCCTGCACCGGATAGCTGGACGGCGCGCGGCCCTTCCAGTTTACCGGGTCAGCGTCGCCGAAATTGGGCGCGATGACGCTGGCGGGTGCCGAAGCGGCGGTGTCGGGCAGGCCGGCAAGCCGTGCCGGACCCGACCCGCAGGCGGCAAGACCCAAACTGAGACACAAGGCAATTCGGCGCATGGCACACTCCGGCAACGGGCTGGTCGGGATGGTTGCCCATCTTTCGCCCTTTGTCACGCTTCAACCGCAAGCTGTGATGGACCCCCTGCCGCCACCAACCGTCAGCCCATCACCTGGTCAAGCACCGCTTCATCATGGGCATTCAGTGCGTGTTTTCCTGTCCGGCCAACTTTCGCAAGAGCCCGAGCAAACCTGCCGTCGTCAAGACAACGGTCTGGCCAAGGCGCACAAGTGGTGCGTGCCCCCCGGCTGAGGCGGAATATTGCAACCATGGCAATGTCAATTACTGAGCCGGAAGTGAAAGTTATCCTTCGAACATGGCAAACAAGACCGTCAAAATGGCGGTCTTATGCCAGGGTCTACGCAGGTTATGAGTCTGAACACCTAGCCGCATTTCGAGTATCCGCAGCTTGCGCAGGTCATGCAGCCTTCGATCATCCGCATGTCATAGCTGCCGCAGGACGAGCAGCTTTTGCCTTTTGGGGTGCCGATGGCCACTGTATCGGCCTGCGGGTCGGCCTTCAGGCCCATGCCTTCGCCTGCGATAAAGCCGATCTCGATCAGGTGCCTCTCGATCACGCCGCCAATGGCGGCAAGGATCGAAGGGATGTAGCGGCCCTCGATCCAGGCGCCGCCGCGCGGGTCGAACACCGCCTTAAGCTCTTCCACCACAAAGGAAATATCGCCGCCCCTGCGGAACACCGCCGAGATCATCCGGGTCAGGGCGACGGTCCAGGCGAAATGCTCCATGTTTTTCGAGTTGATGAACACCTCGAACGGGCGGCGGTGGCCAGCGATGATGATGTCGTTGACGGTGATATACAGCGCGTGTTCCGACCCCGGCCATTTCAGCTTGTAGGTGGCCCCTTCCAGTGCTGCGGGGCGGTCCAGCGGTTCTGACAGGTAAATCACCTCGCCATCGGTCTGCGTCGTGGCGGGGGCTTCGGACGGGGTCTTGTCTGACGCCTCGGATACCGTCAGCACCGACCCGGTCACATCATTCGGTCGATAGGTGGTGCAGCCTTTGCAGCCTTGGTCCCAGGCGGCCATGTAGACCTCTTGGAAATCTTCAAAGCTGATGTCCTCGGGGCAGTTGATGGTCTTGGAAATGCTTGAATCGACCCACTTCTGCGCCGCCGCCTGCATCCGGACATGGTCCAGTGGCGGCAGGGTCTGGGCGTTCACAGAATAATCGGGCAGCGCCGCATCGCCGTTCTTTTCGCGCCACAGGCGCACCGCATAATCAACCACTTCTTCCTCGGTGCGCGAGCCATCTTTTTGCAGCACCTTGCGGGTATAGGCATAGGCGAACACCGGCTCGATCCCCGAAGACACGTTGCCTGCATAGAGGCTGATGGTGCCGGTGGGGGCAATCGAGGTCAGCAGCGCGTTGCGGATGCCATGGGTGCGGATCGCGTCGCGCACATCGGCATCCATATGCACCAAAGACCCCGAGGCGAGGAACTTTTCGGCGTCAAACAGCGGGAATGCCCCCTTTTCTCGGGCAAGGTCAACCGACGCAAGGTAGGACGCCCGCGCGATGGCGTGCATCCACACTTCGGTCATTTCGGCGGCTTCCACGCTGCCATAGAGCAGGCCGACCATCAGCAAAGCATCGGCAAGCCCGGTCACGCCAAGCCCGATCCGGCGCTTGGCTTGCGCCTCGGCGGCCTGCTGCGGCAGGGGGAAACGGCTGGCATCAACCACGTTGTCCATCATCCGAATGGCGGTGCGGACCAGATCATCCAGCGCCGCCAAGTCCAGCGCGGCCCCCGGCGCGAAGGCATCTTTCACCAGCGTCGCCATGTTGATGCTGCCCAGCAGGCAGGCACCATACGGCGGCAGGGGCTGTTCACCACAGGGGTTGGTGGCGGCGATGGTTTCGCAATAGGCAAGGTTGTTCATCGCGTTGATCCGGTCGATGAAGATCACCCCCGGTTCTGCGAAATCAAACGTGTTGCGCATGATCTTGTTCCACAGATCGCGCGCTTGCAGGGTTTTGTAAACGCGGCCGTCGAACACCAGCTCCCACGGGCCATCGGCCTTGACCGCTGCCATGAACGGGTCGGTCACCAGCACCGAAAGGTTGAACATCCGCAAGCGGGCGGGGTCTTTCTTGGCCTCGATGAAGGCTTCGATATCCGGGTGGTCGCAGCGCATGGTGGCCATCATGGCACCCCGGCGGCTGCCCGCCGACATGATTGTGCGGCACATCGCATCCCACACATCCATGAACGACAGCGGCCCACTGGCGTCGGCGGCCACGCCCTTCACCTCGGCCCCGCGCGGGCGGATGGTGCTGAAATCATAGCCGATTCCGCCACCCTGCTGCATGGTCAGCGCGGCCTCTTTCAGCCCGTCAAAAATGCCGCCCATGTTGTCGGGGATGGTGCCCATGACAAAGCAGTTGAACAGCGTGACCGCGCGGCCCGTGCCCGCGCCTGCGGTGATGCGGCCGGCGGGCAGGTATTTGAACCCCTCCAGGGCGTGATAGAATTTTTCCTCCCACAGGACGGGGTTTTTTTCGACCTCGGCCAGCGCGCGGGCGATTCGGCGCCAAGTGTCTTCCACCGTGCCGTCAATCGGCGTGCCATCCTGCGCTTTCAGGCGGTATTTCATGTCCCAGATCTGTTCGGCAATAGGCGCGGCAAAGCGAGACATGGGTGGGATGTCCTTCAAGTTGTGGATAACTGCGGCAGAAGACACAAGATAGGGCCCTAAGCCGGTCGGGTCAACTTGAAGCGGCTGTCGGAACCACTATTGTTGGGGCATGGATCATGTGCACATTCTTAAGTTATGCGTGGGCGCGGACAGCGTCGAAGACCTGCTGAATTGGCAGGACAGCCAGCGGTCGCGGTGGCCCAAGGGCTGCGCCGTGCATGTCACCCGGATGTGGCCCAAGCGGGCGGACGAGGTGCTGAACGGCGGCTCGCTATACTGGGTGATCAAGGGGGTTATCCTTGCCCGTCAACGCATTGTGGGCTTGGAACAGGTCGATGGTGGCGACGGCATCAGCCGCTGCGCACTGGTGCTGGACGCCGAAGTGACCCGCACCCAACCCGCCCCCCGCCGCCCGTTTCAGGGCTGGCGCTATCTGGACGCGAGAGACGCCCCGCCCGACCTACTGCGCGGCCGCGAGCACGAAGAAGCGCTGCCGCCGGAGTTGGCCGAGGCGATGGCGGAGTTCGGGTTGAGGTGAGCAGACTGCGTGTGCACCGAGTGGTGTTTGCGTGCCGCAGGCGTGGTCACAGGGCGTGAGGGGATTTGGGGGCGGAAAGCGCCCTTATTTTATTGACTGTCACACCCACCGAGGGCAGCGCCCGACCGCCGGGTGGGCGCTGCACCGGAAGTTCTAGGCGCTTTATGGTTCAATCACTTCCCACAGGAGTTCTGCTGGTCACGTTGAAAAAACGCCCGCCCGGGGGGGGTGATGAGCGATCAGAAATCTTCCAGTGGTAGATTTCCGCGAAGAACGCCCGGCCCCTGGCCGGGCCGGGAGGCGGGCGCTGCCCGGCGGCGCTAAAGCGCCTTTGCTCCGGGCAAAGTCAAGAAAGAGGCGACGTCCCCTTTGTCCGCCCCCCTCACACCTCCTCGACCATCACCACGCCCTGCATCGCCTTGATCGCGCCCTTGATCTGTGGGGTGACCGGATAGGGCCGGGGCAGCAGCACGTCGATTTCGCGGCCGTCGGCGTCGGGGATGCACAGGGTGATCTGGGCGCGGTTGCGGCCCTCGACCTTGCCCAGAAGGGCGGCCAGTGACGGCACCGCTTCGGCCCGGTTCAGGTGGATGCGCAGGTCCGCCGCCCCGGCCTGATCGGCCACCGCGTCGATCGGCTGGATCGCATTGGCCAGCAGCTTGACGCCATCGCCATCGGGGTCAACCTTGACCGTCAGCACCACATTGCGCCCCGGCTCCAGAAAGTCGCGCGCGGCTTCCAGCACGTCGGAAAACACCGTGACCTCATAAAGCCCCGTCGGGTCGGACAGTTGCACAAAGGCAAAGCGGTTGCCCTTGGCCGATTTGCGTTCCTGCTTGGACGCGACCGATCCCGCCAGCTTGGCAATCAGCGGCCCGCGCTGTGCAAGTGCCGTGACCTCGGCCAAGGTCTTGACGTCGCGGCGTTTCAGCGGCCCCATGTAATCGTCCAGCGGATGCCCCGAGAGATAGAACCCCACCGCCTGATGTTCATGCCCCAAACGCTCCACCGGCAGCCAGTCGTCGCGGAAGGGGAAGCGCGGTTCGGGAATGTCGGCCCCGGCTTCACCAAACAGCGACACCTGATTGCTGGATTTCGCGTCATGGATCGCGGCGGAATAGGCCACCAGCGCATCCAAGCCTTCAAACACCCGGGCGCGGTTCGGGTCCAACTGGTCAAACGCCCCGGCCCGGGCCAGCATTTCCAAGGGGCGCTTGCCCACCCGTTTCAGATCGACCCGCCGGGCCACATCGAACAGCGTCGCAAAAGGCCGGTCGCCCCGGGCCTCGACGATCAACTTCATCGCCTCGACGCCCACATTCTTCAACGCGCCCAAGGCGTAAACCACCTGACCATCCCGCACGGTAAAGGTGGCGAGGCTGCGGTTGACGCAAGGGGCCACGGTGGTGAGCCCCAGCTTGTCGACCTCGCGCTTGTAGACAGCCAGCTTGTCGGTCAGGTGGATATCGCAGTTCATCACGGCGGCCATGAATTCGACCGGGTAATTGGCTTTCAGATAGGCCGTCTGGTAACTGACCACCGCATAGGCGGCAGCGTGGCTTTTGTTGAAGCCGTAGTTGGCGAATTTTTCCAGCAGGTCGAACACTTCACCGGCCTTTTTCGCATCAATCCCGTGGGTCGCCTTCGCGCCGTCAATGAATTTGGGCCGTTCCTTGGCCATCTCTTCGGGGTTCTTCTTGCCCATCGCCCGGCGCAGCAGGTCGGCCCCCCCCAGCGAATAGCCCGCCATCACCTGCGCGATCTGCATCACCTGTTCTTGATAGACGATGATGCCTTGGGTCTCTTTCAGGATATGGTCAATCGTCGGGTGGATCGATTCCAGATCGCGCAAGCCATTCTTGACCTCGCAATAGACCGGGATGTTTTCCATCGGGCCGGGGCGATAGAGGGCCACCAGCGCCACGATATCTTCGATGCAGGTTGGCTTCATGCGGCGCAGCGCATCCATCATGCCGCTGCTTTCCACCTGAAACACCGCCACCGTCTTGGCCGCCGCGTAAAGCTCATAGGTGGGCGTGTCGTCCAGCGGGATCAGGCTGATGTCAAAGGCCACGCCGCGCAGGGCCAGCAGGTCCATGGCGTTCTGAATGACCGTCAGCGTCTTCAGACCCAGAAAGTCGAACTTCACCAGCCCTGCGGCCTCGACCCATTTCATGTTGAATTGCGTCGCCGGCATGTCAGACCGCGGGTCTTGATACAGCGGCACCAACTCATCCAGCGGCCGGTCGCCGATCACCACACCCGCGGCATGGGTGGAGGCGTTGCGATACAGACCCTCGATCTCTTGGGCATAGCCCAGCAGACGCCCGACCACCTCTTCTTTCGCCGCCTCGCGCAGACGCGGCTCGTCCGCAAGCGCCTTGGTGATGCTGACGGGCTTTACCCCTTCGACCGGGATCATCTTCGACAGCCGGTCCACCTGGCCATAAGACAGTTGCAAGACCCGCCCCACATCGCGCACCGCCGCCTTTGACAACAGCGCGCCAAAGGTGATGATCTGGCCCACCCGGTCGCGGCCATATTTCTGCTGAACGTATTGGATCACCTCTTCCCGGCGATCCATGCAGAAGTCGATGTCAAAGTCGGGCATGCTGACCCGCTCGGGGTTCAGGAAGCGTTCAAACAGCAGGGCATAGCGCAACGGGTCCAGATCGGTGATGGTCAGCGCATAGGCGACCAAAGACCCGGCCCCCGACCCCCGCCCCGGGCCAACCGGAATCCGGTGATCCTTGGCCCATTTGATGAAGTCGGACACAATCAGGAAATAGCCGGGAAACCCCATCTTTTCGATGATGTCCAACTCGAAATCCAGACGCGCCTGATACGCGTCGGGCGTTACCGAATGGGGAATGATCGCCAACCGCGCCTGAAGCCCCGCATTGGCCTGACGCCGCAGTTCCTGCACCTCGTCATCGGCAAACTTCGGCAAAATGGGCTTTCGCTTGTAGGCGGCAAAGGCACAGCGCCGGGCGATTTCGACCGTGTTCTCCAACGCCTCGGGCAGATCGGCGAACAGCGCACACATCTCGGCTTCGGACTTGAAGTAATGCTGCGGCGTCAGGCGCCTGCGCGGGGCCTGCTGGTCGACATAGGCGCCCTCGGCAATGCAGATCAGCGCGTCATGCGCCTCATACATGCTGGCTTTCGGGAAATAGACGTCGTTCGTCGCCACCAGCGGCAGGCCCAGATCATAGGCCAGTTCCACCAGCCCGCGCTCGGATGCGGCCTCGGCGGTGGGCAGCTTGCCGCCCTCGCCCGGATGGCGCTGCAATTCCACATAAAGCCGCCCCTGAAACGCTGCCGCCAGCCGTTCGCACAAGGCCCGCGCGCGGGCTGCCTGCCCGGCCTGCAAGAACCGCCCCAAAGGCCCGTCCGGCCCCCCGGTCAGGCAGATCACCCCGTCCGAATGTCGCGCCAACTCGTCCACCGTCACATGCGGCAGCTGCCCGTCGCCCCGCAGGTAGAGGCACGAGTTCAGCTTCATCAGGTTCATGTAACCCGCTTCAGACTGCGCCAGCAGCACCACCGGCGCGGGCAGGCGCGGCTTTTCCCCCGGCGCGGCCGGGTCATGCGCAAGACTGACCTGACAGCCCACGATCGGCTGCAAACCGGCGCCTTGCGCGGTCACCGAAAACTCCAGCGCGGCAAACATGTTGTTGGTGTCGGTCACGGCGATGGCCGGCATTCCGGCCTGAACCGCAAGGCTGACCAGCTTTTTCACCGGCACCGCGCCTTCCAGCAGCGAATGTTCGGTATGGACCCTCAGATGGATGAATCGCACGGCGTTTGACATGGGCACAGCCTAGCGAAGCATCCTGCCGGGGGAAAGCCCGCCTCATTCTTCGGCAAAATCGCCGGTTGCTGCAAAATTGTGCACCGAAATGAGACTTGCCAGATAGCCACCCCGCTTGCTTCATGATCAAACAGGAAACTCGCGGGCGCATCTTCCGCTTTACGCCGCATCGGGCGGGGATGCAAAAGACCCATGTTGCAAAGACTGTGGCGGACGGAACTGATGACAGAGATCGCGTTTCTGTTGAACGGAACGCCCGTCAGCCTGGCCGGGCACAGCCCGACCATGACCTTGCTGGATTGGCTGCGCGATACCCGCGGCCTGACCGGCACCAAGGAAGGGTGCCGCGAAGGCGATTGCGGTGCCTGCACCGTCATGGTCACGGACGCACAGGGCAGCCGCGCGCTGAACGCCTGCATCCTGTTTTTGCCGCAACTGCATGGCAAGGCGGTGCGCAGCATCGAGGGCATCAGCGGCCCCAAGGGCGAAGCCCACCCCGTGCAACAGGCGATGATCGACCATCACGCCAGCCAATGCGGCTTTTGCACCCCCGGTTTTGTCGTCAGCATGGCAACCGCCCACCTGAACGGCGCCACCGACCATGACGATCAGCTTGCCGGCAACCTCTGCCGCTGCACCGGCTATGCCCCGATCATCCGCGCGGCGCTGGCGGCCCAATCCGCCCCCGTGCCAGACTGGATAAAAACTGACCGTGATTTCCTCTTGGCTCAAATACCCTCGGGGGGGCAGGCCGCAGGCCTGCGGGGGGGCGAGCCCCCCCAGCCCGGCTTCCGGCCAGAAACCACCCAAGACCTTGCCGATTGGTATCTGGCACACCCCGACGCCACCCTGATTGCCGGGGCTACCGATGTCGGGCTGTGGGTGACCAAACAGATGCGCGACCTCTCACCTGTGGCCTTCCTGTCCGCCATCCCCGAGATGCAGCAGATCGACGATCAGGGCTGCACGCTGCGCATCGGCGCGGGCGTCACCATTGCCGCGCTGCGTCGTGCCCTTGCGCCGCGTTTTCCGTCGCTGGGCGAGTTGTTGCGCCGCTATGCCAGCGAACAGATCCGCAATGCCGCCACCATTGGTGGCAATATCGCCAATGGCTCGCCCATCGGCGATGGCCCGCCGGCCCTGATCGCGCTGGGGGCTAGGCTGCACCTGCGCCGGGGTGATGTGCTGCGCGATCTGCCGCTGGAGGATTTTTTCCTCGACTACCGCAAGCAGGACCGGCAACCGGGCGAGTTTGTCGAGGCGGTGACGATCCCGGCCCAAGCCCCGCATCTGCGCTGCTACAAGCTGTCGAAGCGGTTCGATCAGGATATCTCGGCGGTCTGCGGCTGTTTCAACGTCACGCTGGACGGCGGCACTGTCACCGCCGCCCGCATCGCCTTTGGCGGCATGGCAGGCACCCCGCGCCGCGCCGCACGGGTTGAGGCCGCGCTGATCGGCAAACCGATGACGCCGGACACGGCGGCAGCGGCGGCGGCGCGGATGGCCGAAGATTTCGCCCCGCTGTCCGACATGCGCGCCTCGGCCGGCTACCGGCTGAAGACCGCGCAGAACATGCTGACGCGCTATGCCCACGACCTGAACGGCACGCCGGTGTCGGTGCTGGAGGTGCGGGCATGAGCATCGGCAAACCGCTGCCGCATGACGCGGCCCCGCTGCATGTGACCGGTCAGGCGCGCTATGTCGATGACATTCCGCTGCCCGGCAACACGCTGCATCTGGCCTTTGGCCTGTCCACCATTGCGCATGGTCGCATCACCGAAATGGATCTGACGGCTGTCCGTGCCGCGCCCGGTGTGGTGGCAGTGTACGCTGCCGAAGATTTCGCAGAGATGCCCGATTGCAGCCCCTCGGCACAGGATGAGCCGCTGCTGTCGACCGGCACGGTGTTCTATCACGGCATGCCGCTGTTTCTGGTGGCCGCCGACAGTCACGTGGCCGCCCGCCATGCGGCGCGGTTGGCGCGCGTCAGCTATGACCCGCGCCCCGCGATCCTGACGGTGGACGACGCCCTGGCCGCAAACAGCCGGTTCGAGGACGGTCCGGTGATCTGGGCCAAGGGCGACGCTGCCCGCGCCATCGACGGATCCGCGCATGTGATCGAGTGCCGGTTCGAGGTGGGCGGGCAGGAGCATTTCTATCTGGAGGGCCAGATTGCCGCCTGCCTGCCGCTGGAAGGTGGCGATCTGCTGGTGCATTCGTCAACCCAGCACCCGACCGAGATTCAGCACAAGGTTGCCCACGCGCTGCATCTGCCGATGAGTGCGGTGCGCGTCGAGGTGCGGCGCATGGGCGGCGGCTTTGGCGGCAAGGAAAGCCAAGGCAACGCGCTGGCCATCGCTTGCGCCGTGGTGGCGGCGCGCACAGGGCGCCCTGCCAAGATGCGCTATGACCGCGACGACGACATGATGATCACCGGCAAGCGCCATGACCTGCGCATCCTGTACCGCGCCGGGTTCGACGATCAGGGTCGCGTCACGGGGCTGGAGTTTACCCATCTGCTGCGCTGCGGCTGGGCGCAGGATCTGTCGCTGCCGGTGGCTGACCGCGCCATGCTGCACACCGACAACTGCTATCACCTGCCCGACATCCGCATCGAGAGCCACCGGCTTCGCACCCACACCCAAAGCGCCACCGCCTTTCGCGGCTTTGGCGGGCCGCAGGGCATGGTCGGGATCGAGCGGGTGATGGATCACATTGCGCATGCGCTGGGGCGTGACCCGGTCGTTGTGCGCAAGGCCAACTTCTATCGCGCGGGGCAGGCGTCGGATGCCTCCGGCGGGAGTATTTCGAAAGCAGCAAGCCTGCAAACCACGCCGTATCATATGCTGGTCGAGGATTTTGTCGGCGATCAGATCGTGGCGGCGCTGATGGCGTCGTCGTACTATGCCAGCAGGCGGGCCGAGATTGCCGAGTGGAACCGGGTAAGCCCGATCCTGAAGCGCGGCATTGCGCTGACGCCGGTGAAGTTCGGGATTTCGTTCACGCTGACGCATCTTAACCAGGCCGGGGCTTTGGTGCATGTCTATCAGGATGGCAGCATCGTGCTGAACCATGGCGGCACCGAGATGGGGCAAGGGCTGTTCCAGAAGGTGGCGCAGGTGGCGGCCGGGGTGTTCGGGGTGGATGCAGGGCGCGTCAAGATCACCGCGACCGACACCGCCAAGGTGCCCAACACCAGCGCCACCGCCGCCTCGTCGGGGTCGGACCTGAACGGGATGGCGGCAAGGGCCGCCTGCGAGACCATTCGCGACCGGATGGCGGCGTTCATTGCGGGCAAGCATCAGGTCGACGCATCGGCGGTGCGGTTCGAGGGCGGCATGGTGCGGGTGGCGGGCGAGGCCTATGACTTTGCCCGGGTGGCGGCTTGGGCTTACCTCGCACGGGTCAGCCTGTCGTCCACTGGGTTCTATGCCACGCCCAAGTTGCAATGGGACCGCAAGGCCGGCAAGGGGCGGCCGTTTTTGTATTTCGCCTATGGCGCGGCGGTAAGCGAGGTGGTGATCGACACCCTGACCGGCGAGAACCGGATTCTGCGGGCCGATTTGCTGCACGACACCGGGGCCAGCCTGAACCCGGCACTGGATATTGGCCAGATCGAGGGGGCCTACGTTCAGGGCGCGGGCTGGCTGACCACCGAGGAATTGGTCTGGGATGCCAAGGGGCGGCTGACCACCCATGCGCCCAGCACCTACAAGATCCCGGCCTGTTCGGACCGGCCGCCGGTGTTCAACGTGGCCCTGTGGGGCCAGCCCAACCGCGAGGACACCGTGGGCAAGTCAAAGGCCGTGGGCGAGCCACCCTTCATGCTGGGGATTTCGGTGCTGATGGCCTTGTCGGATGCAGTTACCGCCTGTGGCCCCGGCTATCCGGCGCTGGATGCGCCCGCCACGCCCGAGCGGGTGTTGGCGGCGGTGGAACGGGTGCGGCGCGATGTTTGATCTGGAGGCCCTTGCCGCCGCGGTTGCCGCGCATGGCTGCGTCGCCCGTGTGGTGATTGCGGCCCATGACGGATCATCGCCGCGCGAGGTGGGGGCGTCGATGCTGATCTGGGGCGACACGGCACAGGTGGGGGGGCAATCGGGCACCATTGGCGGTGGGGCGCTGGAATGGCAGGCGGCAGAGCGGGCGCGGGCTTTGCTGACGGTCGGGGGCTGCCGGGTGGACCGCGTGGCCTTGGGTCCGGCCTTGGGCCAGTGCTGCGGCGGGGCGGTGACGCTGGTGACCGAGGTTCATGCGGTGGCCCGTCTGCCATGTCCCGAGGCCGGGGTGGTGGCGCGGGCGGTTGGGGGGGGCGACATGCCTCTGGCGGTGAAGCGGCTGCTCGACCGGGCGCGCGGGCAAGGGGTGGTGCCGCAGGTGCAGCTTGTGCAGGGCTGGCTTGTCGAGCCTGTCCTGACCCCTCCGCGCGATCTTTGGGTCTGGGGTGCGGGGCATGTGGGCCGCGCGCTGGTTGGCGTGCTAGCGCCCTTGCCCGGTTTGCGGATCACTTGGGTTGATGTGGCGGCGGACCGGTTTCCGGGCGTGATCCCCAATGGGGTGACGGTGCTGCCTAGTGCGGATGCGGCGCGCCTGGTGGGGCATGCGCCCAAGACGGCCGAGCATCTGATCCTGACCTATTCGCATGCGCTGGACCTTGATCTTTGCCACCGTTTGCTGGGCCATGGCTTTGCCCGCGCCGGGCTGATCGGGTCGGCGACCAAATGGGCACGGTTTCGCAGCCGCCTGGCGGCCCTTGGTCATGCGCCGGACGCCATCGCCCGCATCCGTTGCCCGATCGGCGACCCCGGCCTTGGCAAGCATCCGCAGGCGATTGCCATTGGTGTGGCGGCGGCAGTGTTGCGCGAAGCGGTCCTTCCCTTGCGTCAGGAGAATACCCGATGACCCGACCCGAATTGCTGCGCGTGGCGGGCGTGACCAAGGCCTATCCCGGCGTGGTGGCCAACAGCGATGTGTCCTTTGCCATTGCCGAGGGCGAGATTCATGCGTTGCTGGGCGAAAATGGCGCCGGGAAATCGACGCTGGTCAAGATGATCTATGGGCTGGTCAAACCGGATGCGGGCCGGATGACCCTGCGCGGGGCGGAGTATGCGCCCGCCGAACCGCGGGCGGCGCGGGCTGCCGGGGTGGCAATGGTGTTTCAGCATTTCAGCCTGTTCGAGGCGCTGAATGTGGCGGAAAACGTGGCGCTTGGCATGGAAAACCCGCCGCCGATGAAGGCCCTGGCGGGGCGGATCAGGGCGGTCAGCGCCGAATATGGCCTGCCGCTGGACCCGGCGCGCATGGTGGGCGATCTGTCGGCCGGCGAGCGGCAAAGGGTAGAGATCATCCGCTGCCTGCTGCAAGACCCCAAGCTGTTGATCATGGACGAGCCGACATCGGTGCTGACCCCGCAAGAGGTGGACATCCTGTTCAAGACGCTGCGGCAACTGGCGTCCGAAGGCACCGCCATCCTGTATATCAGCCACAAGCTGGAGGAGATTCGGTCGCTGTGTGACGAGGCCACGATCCTGCGGCGTGGCAAGGTCGTGGCGACCTGCACCCCGCGCGACCGATCGGCGCGCGAGATGGCCGAGTTGATGGTGGGCGCAACGCTGACCCCCCCGGCGCGGGCGGGCGGGACCAAGGGCAGGACCGCGCTGGAGGTGGCGGGGCTGTCGGTGGCGTCACCGATTGCCTTTGGCACCTCGCTGCGGGATGTGACCTTTGCGGTGCGGCGCGGTGAGGTGCTGGGCATCGCCGGCGTGGCCGGCAACGGGCAGGACGAATTGCTGCTGGCCCTGTCGGGCGAGGTGCGCGCCGGGCGCGACACGGTGCGGATCGACGGCGCAGGGGTGGGGGACCGGGGCCCGAACGAACGGCGGGCGCTTGGCCTTGTGTCCGCCCCCGAGGAACGGCTGGGCCATGCGGCGGCCCCGGACATGACATTGGTTGAAAATGCGCTGCTGTCGGGGGCGTTGCGCAAGCGTCTGACGGCAAATGGCTTTATCGACTGGGAGGCCACGACCGCATTCGCCCGGGGGATCGTGGAGGAGTTCGACGTGCGCACGCCGGGCACCCATGTGGCGGCGCGGGCGCTGTCGGGGGGCAATCTGCAAAAGTTCGTGGTGGGGCGCGAGCTTTTGCAAGCGCCGGGCGTGATCGTGATCAACCAGCCGACATGGGGGGTGGATGCCGCGGCCGCGGCGGCGATTCGCCAGGCGATACTGGACCGCGCCGCAGGCGGGGCGGCGGTGGTGGTGATCAGCCAGGATCTGGATGAGTTGCTGGAAATCTCGGACAATTTTGCCGCGCTGAACGAGGGGCGGTTGACGAAGGCCCGTCCGGTGGCCGGACTGACCATAGACGAGATCGGCCTGATGATGGGCGGCGCGCATGGCATGGAGGTGGCGCATCATGGCCATTGAGGCAAAGGGGGCTGTCTGCCCCCTTGGCGGCTGCGCCGCCCACCCCCGAGGGTATTTTCGCCAAGAGGAAAGGGCATCCGCATGCTGAGGCTGGAAAAGCGCCCCTCGCCCAGCCGGTTCTGGCAAGGCATGACCCCGGTTCTGGCGGTGGTGCTGACGATGATCGCGGGTGGCGTGATGTTTGCCGCGCTTGGCAAGGACCCGGTCGAGGCGATCCGCACGATCTTTTGGGATCCGCTGTTCAACGCGCAGTTTGCCAGCTATTCGCGGCCGCAACTGCTGGTCAAGGCGGGGCCTTTGATCCTGATCGCGATTGGCCTGTCTCTGGGGTTTCGGGCCGGGATATGGAACATCGGGGCCGAGGGGCAGTATATCATGGGGGCGCTGGCGGGCGCGGGCGTGGGGCTGGCGTTTTACCCGGCGCAGCATTGGGGCATCTTTCCGCTGATGGTGCTGGCGGGGGCCTTGGGCGGCTGGGTCTGGGCGATGATCCCGGCGATCCTGAAGACCCGGTTCAACACCAATGAAATCCTTGTCAGCCTGTTGATGGTGTATATCGCGCAGAACATTCTGTCCTCGATGTCGCTGGGTCTGTTGCGCAACCCCGAAGGCGGCGGCTTTCCGGGCAGCCGCAACCTGTCGCAATACCCGTCGGCGTCGAACCCGGAACTGATTGCCGGGACCGGCATGCATTGGGGGGTGATCGCGGCCTTCATGGCGGTGATCGCGGCCCATATCCTGTTGCAACGCCATATCCTTGGGTTCCACATCAAGCTGGCGGGGCAAGCGCCGCGGGCCGCGCGGTTTGCCGGGGTGAACCCGACCGGTCTTGTGCTGCTGTGCATGGGGATTTCGGGGGCTTTGGCCGGGCTGGCGGGCCTGTTCGAGGTGGCGGGGCCCGCGGGGCAGATCAGCATCGATTTCAACGTGGGCTATGGCTTCACCGCGATCATCGTGGCGTTTCTGGGCCGGTTGAACCCGATCGGCATTCTGCTGGCGGGGCTGCTGATGGCGCTGACCTATATTGGCGGCGAATTGGCGCAGTTCATGCTGGGCCTGCCCGCCGCCGCGATTCAGGCGTTTCAGGGCATGCTGTTGTTTTTCCTTCTGGCGGTGGACCTGCTGAGCAATTACCGCGTCCGTCTGGGCGCGAAGGTGGAGGCCGCGTGATGTTCGGGGGCATTGATCCGGGGCTGCTGATTGCGTCGCTGATGGTGGCAAGCGTGCCGATCATTCTGGCCGCCATTGGCGAGTTGGTGGTGGAGCGCGCGGGGGTTCTGAACCTTGGCGTCGAGGGGATGATGATCATGGGCGCTGTCTGCGGCTTCATTGCGTCGGTGCAGACCGGCAGTGCTGTGCTGGGCTTTGTCGGCGGGGCCTTGGGGGGCGCGGCGCTGGCGCTGATCTTTGCGGTGCTGACGCAGTTCCTGCTGGCCAATCAGGTGGCGTCTGGCCTTGCGCTGACGCTGTTCGGGTTGGGGCTGTCGTCGCTGCTGGGCCAAGGCTTTGTCGGCATCCGCCCGCCTGCGACCGAAGCCTTGCCGTTCGGGCCGCTGGCCGAGAGTCCGTTCTTCGGCCGGGTGATCTTTGGCCATGACTGGGTGGTTTACCTGTCGATCGCTTCGGTGGCGGTTGCGTGGTGGGTGCTGAAATCCACGCGTCTGGGGCTGATCCTGCGCGCGGTGGGGGAGAACCACGATGCCGCCCATGCGCTTGGCTACAAGGTGCGCCGCATCCGGGTGCTGGCCATTCTGTTCGGGGGTGCGATGGCGGGCTTGGGCGGGGCCTATGTCAGCCTTGTCCGGGTGCCGCAATGGACCGATGGCATCACCGCCGGCGCAGGCTGGATTGCTTTGGCCATTGTGGTCTTTGCGGCATGGCGGCCATGGCGGGCCTTGATCGGCGCCTATCTTTTTGGCGGAATCTCGGTGCTTCAGCTTAATCTGCAAGCGGCGGGGGCGCGTATTCCGGTGGAATACTTGTCGATGTCGCCGTATCTGATAACCATCGTCGTGTTGGTGATCATGTCCAGTGGCAAGGGCAAGGCCGCCTTGAACGCGCCTGCCAACCTTGGGCAAACCTTTCACGCCTCACGCTGAGGCACAATCAACGGGGCCGAAACTGGCCCCCAACGGGGAGCATACCATGAACCGCAGAACACTGCTTGCAACGGCCGCACTTGGCCTTGGTCTGGCCTTTGGCGGTGTCGCCAATGCGCAGGCCATGGACAAGGCGAAGGCCTGTTTCGTCTATGTCGGCCCGATCGGCGATCTGGGGTGGAGCTATCAGCACCACCAAGGCGCTTTGGCGGTGCAAGAAGCCTATGGCGACAAGGTCGAAGTCACATGGCAGGAAAACGTGCCCGAAGGTGCCGATGCCGAGCGGGTGCTGACGCAGATGGCGCTGTCGGGCTGCAACATCATCTTCACCACGTCGTTCGGTTACATGGATGCGACCAATGCGGTGGCCGCCAAATTCCCGAATATGAAGTTCGAACATGCGACCGGCTACAAGCGCGAGCAGCCGAATGTGGCGACGTACAATGCCCGCTTCTATGAAGGCCGCGCCATTCAGGGCCACATTGCAGGCAAGATGACCAAATCGAACAAGATCGGCTATATCGGGTCATTCCCGATCCCCGAGGTCATTATGGGCATCAACAGCTATTACCTGCATGCCAAGAAGGTGAACCCGGCGGTCGAGTTGACCGTGGTCTGGGCGTTCACCTGGTTTGATCCGGCGAAAGAGGCCGATGCTGCCAAGGCGATGATCGAGCAAGGCGTCGATGTGATCGCGTCACACACCGATTCAACCGCACCGCTTGCCGAGGCCGCCAAGGCCAATGGCGCGGTGATCGGCTTTGGTCAGGCCTCGGACATGGCCGATTACAAGCCAAGCCCGCGGGTGTCGTCGATCATCGACAACTGGGCGCCCTATTACGTCAAGCGCGTCGGCGAAGTGCTGGATGGCACCTGGACCCAGACCGACGTCTGGGCGGGGATCAAGGACGGCGAGGTCGAGATCGGCGAGATCACCGATGCCGTCCCGGCCGAGGTGAAGGCCGAGGCCGAGGCGATGCGTGACGCCATTGCCGCAGGCACCTATCACCCGTTCACCGGGCCGATCAAGAAGCAGGACGGCAGCGACTGGTTGGCCGAAGGTGCTGTGGCCCCGGATGGCGATCTGCTGGGCATGGGGTTCTATGTCGAAGGCATCACCGCCGATATCCCCAAGTGATTTGATCCAAAAAAGGCACTCAAGGGCCCGCGAAAGCGGGCCTTTTTCCATTTCACGGTGACGAATTGCCGCACTGGGAAAACGGCACGACAAATTCACAGTTTTCAAAGTAACATTTCGTAATAATTCAGGGAGGAATTGTCATGGCGCATGTCGTCGTTCTGGGGGCCGGTCTTGGCGGCGCCATCATGGCCTATGAGGTCAAGGATCAGCTTGGCAAGGGTGACACGGTCACGGTGGTGACCAAGGACCCGACCTATCATTTCGTGCCGTCGAACCCGTGGGTGGCCGTGGGCTGGCGCGACCGCAAGGAAGTGTCGGTCGATCTGACCCCGACGATGAAGAAAAAGGGCATCGACTTCATCGCCGTCGCCGCCGAAAAACTGCACCCCGAGGAAAACCGCATCGAATTGGTGAACGGCCAGTCGGTCAGTTACGACTATCTGGTCATCGCCACCGGCCCGGAACTGGCCTTTGACGAGATCCCCGGTTTCGGCCCGCATGGTGGCCACACCCAATCGGTCTGCCACGTCGATCATGCCGAAAAGGCGCGTGAGGTGTTCGAGGAACTGCTGAAGAACCCCGGCCCGGTGATCATTGGGGCCGCCCAAGGCGCAAGCTGCTTTGGCCCGGCCTACGAGTTCCTGTTCATTCTGGAAACCGCGCTGCGCCGTGCCAAGATCCGCGACAAGGTGCCGATGACCTTTGTCACCTCGGAACCTTATATCGGCCATCTTGGCCTTGACGGGGTGGGCGACACCAAGGGTCTGCTAGAATCGCAGATGCGGGCCAAGCATATCAAGTGGATCACCTCGGCCAAGGTGAAAAAGGTCGAACCGGGCGTGATGACGGTTGAAGAGATTGCCGATGACGGCACCTCGAAAGGCGAAAAGGATCTGCCCTTTGTGTTCTCGATGATGCTGCCCGCGTTTCGCGGCATCAAGCCGGTGTCGGGCATCGACGGCCTGTCAAACCCGCGCGGCTTTACCATCGTCGACAAGCACCAGCGCAACCCGAAATACCCCAACATCTTTGCCGTGGGGGTCTGCGTCGCGATTCCGCCGATGGGGCCGACCCCGGTTCCCGTGGGGGTGCCGAAGACCGGCTTCATGATCGAATCCATGGTGACGGCCACGGCCCACAACATCGGCAATCTGGTCAAGGGGAAAGAACCGGATGAGGTGGGAACCTGGAACGCCATCTGTCTGGCCGACTTTGGCGACGGGGGCATTGCCTTTGTGGCGCAGCCGCAGATCCCGCCGCGCAATGTCAACTGGTCGTCCGAAGGCAAGTGGGTGCATCTGGCCAAGGTCGGGTTTGAGAAATACTTCATGCGCAAGCTGAAAAAGGGTGAATCCGAGCCGTTCTACGAAAGCCTTGCGCTGAAGGTGATGGGCATCGACAAGTTGAAGGCCGTCAAGAAAGGCTGATCTTTGTCGCCCCTGCCGTGGGGCCGGATTGCATCTGGCGCTGTCACAGGGCACTGTGCCGGCCAAAGCAGGCACGGCAGGGGGCAGGTCTTGAACGCAGATATCCTTATCATCGGCGGCGGTATTGCGGGCATCTCTTTGGCTGCGCGACTGGCCCCTTACGCCGGTGTGACGCTGCTGGAGGCCGAAACCTCGCTGGCGCACCATGCCTCCAGCCGGTCAGCCGCGCTGTATGAACCGCGCTATGGCTCGCCCACCATGGTGGAATTGTCGCTGGCCTCGGGGGCGTTCTTTCACGCGGCCCGCGGGATCTTGTCGCCACGCGGCCTGATGATGGTGGCCAAACCCGGCGAGGATGAGGTGTTTCGCCGCGAAGCCGGCCATATGCATCTGCATGACATCAGCCTGGACGAAGCCCGCGCGATGGTGCCGCCGTTGCACCCGGACCTCGTGGCGATGGCGGCCTATTCGGCCGAAGCCTGGGATATTGACACCGATCTGCTGATTCAGGGCTTTGCGCGGGATGCACGGGCGGCAGGCGCGCGGATCGTCACCGATGCGCGGGTGTCCGAGATTTCACGCGGGGCGGCGGGCTGGCAGGTGGAAACCCCGGCCGGGCTGTTTCATGCGACGATTCTGGTCAACGCCTCGGGGGCCTGGGTTGATCAGGTGGCGGGGCTTGCGGGTGTTGCACCCCTTGGCTTTACCCCGTTTCGCCGGTCGATGGCGCGCATACCGGCCCCGGACGGGTTGGATGTCAGCCGCTGGCCGATGATGTTTGGCGCCGGCGAGGCATGGTATGCCAAGCCCGATGCCGGTGCCTTGATCGTGTCGCCCGCCGAAGAGCATCTGATGGCCCCGCACGATGCCTGGGCGGACGATATGGTGCTGGCCGAGGGGCTTGCCCGCTATGAGGAAATGGTGACGACCCCGGTTACCCGGCTGCTGTCGAACTGGGCCGGTCTGCGCACCTTTGCGCCCGACCGCAACATGGTGATCGGCCAGGACCCGGATGAGCCATCGTTCTTCTGGTTCGCCGGGCAGGGTGGGCAAGGCTTTCAAAGTTGCCCCGCCGCCAGCCGTCTGGCCGCCGATCTGATCCTGGGCCGCAGCCCCGACTTTGGGCCCGAGGTGCTGGCCGCGCTTTCGCCGCAACGGTTTCGATAAACCCGGCAGATTGACGCAGGTCAAGGTTTGCTGCGCTGCCGCATGTGATATGCTGCACCAGCAATGTAGGAGTCTGTCATGAGCTATTCCGACAAGATCAACGAAATGCGCGGCGAACTGCGCATGATCGGCAAGACCATGCCCAAGACGATGGGCGGCTTTGGCGAGCTGTCGAAAGCCGTCAAGGACAATGGTGTTCTGGGCCTGAAGGAAAAGGAAATGATCGCGCTTGGCATGGCCGTCGTGTTGCGCTGCGAGCCGTGCATCATGTTCCACGTCGAAGCCCTGATGCAGTCGGGTGCCAGCCGCGAAGAACTGGCCGATGTGCTGAGCATGGCGATCCAGATGGGCGGTGGCCCGGGCCTGATGTATGCCGGTCATGCGCTTGCCTGCTGGGACGAACTGGCCGCAGCCGCCAAGTAAAGCGGTGTCAGGTGTCGCGACGGAAACCGCAGGCGCCTTCGTTGAACAGATGTATGATTGACAACGATGGAGCTTGCGATGACCGCGCGACACCTGCCCCTTGCCACCGCCGTGATGTTGGTGCTGGCAACCCCCTGCCTTGCCCAGCAAGGCAACCCCGGTGCGCAGATGATGGCGCAATGGGACGGCGACGCCGACGGCAAGGTGACGCTGGAAGAAGCCATCACCAAGCGTGGCGACGTGTTTTACATGTTCGATGGCGACAATGATGGCACCCTGTCCGCCGAGGATTGGGCCATGGTCGCCGAACACATGGCGATGGAGATGGAGATCAAGGCCGAAACCCAGGGTCAGGCCAGGGCCAATGGCATGGGGCAGGGCATGGGGCAGGGTGTGGGCAAAGGTGCCGGTCAGGGCATGGGCAACATCATGGGCCCCGGTGCCGCAATGCGTCAGGCGATGACGCCTGCGTTCAACGACACCGATGGCGATGGCCTTGTGACCGATGTGGAATTCACCGCCGCAACGCAAAAGCTGTTCCCGATGCTGGACCGCAACGGCGATGGGGTTCTGACGATGGATGATTTCGCCCGCTGAAACTCTTTGGCCGCGGTGCTGCGTGATCGTTGCGCCCCGGCGTATATGCCGCGGTTTCCGAGCCCCCGGCGAGGTTGCGCCCAACGGTGATGTGCCGGTATTTGAAAGCTGTATCTCTCGCGATAGTTTACCGGCGGGTCTGCGCCACAGGGCGCTTTCCGCCTTTGCCTAAGACAGGAAATCCGATGAATCGATCTCTTCTCCTCAGCATTTTGGCCATGGCTGTTGCCAGTTCCGCCTTCGCGCAAACCAACCCTGCGGCGCAGCGGTTTTTCGACAATTGGGACAAGAACGCCGATGGGACCGTCACCACCGAAGAGGCGGTCTCGATGCGCGGCGATGTGTTCACGACCTTCGATGCCAATGAAGACGGCACGCTGGACGCCGAAGAACATGTGCTGTTCGACGAGGCCCGCGCCAATGACATCGCGGCCATCAAGCAAGACGGTCCGCGGGCAATCATCACCATGATCGCTAATGGCATGTCGCGCGAGATGAACGACACCAACGCCGATGGCACCGTCACGCAGCCCGAGTTTGTCGAAGGTGCGGCCCTCTGGCTGGACAAGATCGACACCAATCGCGACGGCGTGGTGACGATTGCCGATTTTGAGGCCAGGTAAGGCCCCGCCCGCGTCGGTTGCCGGACCAACACCTGAAATGCCCCCGGCGACCGACGGTGTCGGGCCTTGTCCCCCGCCCCGGCGTTATCGCCGGGATCGGATCATGCCGGTGATGTCATAGACCTGATCAAGGATCGGCCGCGCAATCGCCTCGGCCCGGTCGGCACCTTCGCCAAGGATGCGGTCAATCTCGGCCGGGTCTTGCATCAGGCGGGTCATCTGGGTGGTGATCGGTGACAGGTGTGCCACCGCCAGATCGGCCAGTTTCGGCTTGAAGCTGCCAAACTGCGCGCCTGCGTGTTCCGCGACCACCTGCGCCGGGGTTGTTCCGGCCAAGGCGGCGTAGATGTTGACCAGATTGCGCGCCTCGGGCCGGTCTTTCAGCCCGTCCAGGGTCTCGGGCAGCGGATCGGCGTCGGTCTTGGCCTTGCGGATCTTCGCGGCGATGGTGTCGGCATCATCGGTCAGGTTGATGCGGCTTTGATCCGACGGGTCGGATTTCGACATTTTCTTGCTGCCGTCGCGCAACGACATGACACGGGTGGCAGCCCCTTCGATCACCGGCTCGACGATGGGAAAGAAGTTGACCCCGTAGTCATGGTTGAACTTGATCGCGATGTCGCGGGTCAGTTCCAGATGCTGCTTTTGATCCTCACCCACCGGCACATGGGTGGCGTGATAGGCCATGATATCGGCGGCCATCAGGGCAGGGTAGGCGTAAAGGCCAAGGCTGGCGGCTTCGGCATTCTTGCCCGCCTTGTCCTTGAACTGGGTCATCCGGTTCATCCAGCCCAGACGCGCCACGCAGTTGAAGATCCAGCCCAATTCGACATGGGCGCTGACTTGGCTTTGGTTGAACAGGATCGACCGCGCCGGATCAAGCCCCGCTGCGATGAACGCCGCCGCCCCTTCGCGGGTGGCATGGCGCAGCTTTTGCGGGTCTTGCCATACGGTGATCGCGTGCATGTCGACGAGGCAATAGATCGTCTCGATCCCTTCGTTCTGCTTTTCGACAAAACGCTTCAACGCGCCCAGATAATTGCCCAGCGTGATGCCGCCTGACGGCTGGATGCCCGAAAAGATGCGGGGAGGGAAAGCCGCAGGCGTTTGGACCGGCTCGGCCATGGTGGTCTCCATCTGGATAAAGCGCTCTGGCTGGCGTAATCCATGGGCAAAGGGGCGTCAATCGCGACCGTCCCGTGCAGGAGCTGCCCATGGATGACCGCAACGCCCCGCCCTTGAACCCGCTGCCGCCGGTGGTCTGGCTGCTTGCCTTGCCGATGATCGCGATGGAGGCGGTGCTGAGTCTGGCCGAGCGTGGCCTTGTCGGCGGGGCCAATGGGGTGGGCTGGCGGTTGCAGGCGTTGGAGCGGTTTGCCTTTTCGCCTGACCTGATGCGCTATCTGCTGGAGACCGGGCAATATCCGCTGAATGGCCTGCACCGGCTGATCAGCTATCCGCTGGTGCATGGCGGGGTGACGCATGCGCTGTTTGCGGTCGTCATCCTGCTGGCCATTGGCAAGATGGTGGGCGAGGTGTTTCGCTGGTGGGCGGTTCTGCTGGTGTTCTTTGCCTCGGCGGCAATGGGGGCCTTGGTTTACACGATGGTCTTGCCGGGGGTGCGGACGCCGCTGGTGGGGGCCTATCCGGCGGTCTATGGCCTGATCGGCGGCTTCACCTTCCTGTTGTGGGTCAATCTGGCGGCGGTGGGGGCCAACAAGTTCCGGGCCTTCACGATGATCGGGTTCCTGCTGGGGATACAGCTGGTGTTCGGCCTGCTGTTTGGGGGCGGCTATGAATGGGTGGCCGATCTGACGGGCTTTGCCACCGGGTTCTTGCTGTCATTCGTGGTCAGCCCCGGCGGGTTTGCGCGGGTGTTGCAAAAGGTGCGGCAGCGCTAATGTCCGGCGGTGAGACAGTTTCCCAGCTCTTTGAAATCAAGGGGTTGGGCGCGCAGATTTACGTTTTGGTAACGTCTGGCCGGCGCTGATCAAGCCTTGCTGCGGCGCAGGCCGGCCTTGAAGTCCGACAGCCGGAAGGCACCGATCAGGGCACCTGCGCCGAAATAGGCCACGGCCCCGGCCAGAACCAGAAGCGCAAGGCCCAGATAGCGCCAGCCGGGGCTGACCAGCATCGGCGCAAGCCCCAGCATGGCGGCGTAAAGCACTGCCCCCATGATAAGGGACGCCAGCACGATCCGCGGGGCGCGGGCGGTCAGCCGGGTGTCAAAGCGGACGGCGTCGCCCATGCTGCGGCTGCCACGCCAAAGCTGCCAAACCATCGCCCAGGCCGCCACTGACGTCGCCACCGCAGCGGCGATGTAGCCGATCAACGGGGCCAGCCCCACGGCCAGCACCGCATTCACCACCATGGAAACAACGGCGTAATTGAACGGGCTTCTGGTGTCTTCGCGGGCAAAGAACAGCGGTTGCAGCACCTTTTGCAGCACAAAGGCCGGCAGGCCAAGGCCATAGACCGCGACAGCCAGCGCCGTGGCCACGGTATCGGCGGGGCCGAACCTGCCGCGTTCAAACAAGACCGACACCAATGGAGTGGCAATCACCACCAGCGCCACGGCGGAAGGGATGGTCAGCGCCAGTGCAAATTCGGTTGCGCGCGAAAAGCTGTGCTGCGCGCCCGTGGTATCGTCGGCCTTCAGCCGACGCGACAGGTCCGGCAGCAGCACCACGCCGATGGCAATGGCCACCACGCCCAGCGGCAGTTGGTAAAGGCGGTCGGCGTTGTAAAGCCAGGCCACCGCCTCGCCAAAGTAGGACGACACTTGCCGCCCGACCAGCAGGTTGATCTGCACCACGCCGCCCGCCAGCATGGCGGGGGCGGCAATGATGGCCAGACGCTTGATCTGCGGCGTCAGGCGGGGCAGGCGCGGGATCAGGGTAAAGCCTGCCCGCCGGGCCGCGACCCAGACCAGCGCGAATTGCGCGATGCCCGCCAGCGGAATTGCCCAGGTCAGCGCAAGCCCGGCATCCCAGCCAAAGCGCGGCGTCAGCCACAGCGTGGCAATGAAGATCATGTTCAGCAGCACGGGTGCTGCGGCCGCAGCGGCAAAGCGCCCCGAGGCATTCAGCACGCCCGAGGCCAGGGCCGCCAGCGAGATGAACAGGATATAGGGAAAGGCGATGCGGCCATAGCTGACCGACAGATCAAAGCGCGCGTCACCCTGAAAGCCCGAGGCCATGGCCAGCACCAGCCATGGCATGAACAGTTGCGCGATCAGCGTCAGCGCCAGCACCACCGAGGCAAGGCCCGACATCGCCTCGCGCGCGAAATCCTCGGGCGATTCGCCGGATTCCAGTTTTTTCGAGAACATCGGCACGAAGGCGGTGTTGAAGGCCCCTTCGGCAAAGAACCGGCGAAACATGTTGGGCAGCGAAAACGCCACGATGAAGGCCTGCGCCGCAGGCCCGGTACCCAGCACGGCGGCGATCCAGGCGTCGCGGACAAAGCCAAGGATGCGGCTGGCCAGCGTCCAGCCCCCCACGGTGAAAAAGCCGCGCACCAGACGGATGGGTTTCACGTCGCGGCCCGTTCGGCGCCATCGGCAATGGCCTGACGCAACTTTTTCTCGAGCGCTTCCTGTTTGGATTTGGCGTGCAGCTTCACACCGAACATGTCCTTTACATAAAATGCATCGACCACCTGCGCGCCATAGGTCGCGATCACCGCACTGGCGATGTAGATGTTGTTGTTGGCCAGCGTTCGGGTCAGGTCATACAGCAGACCGGGGCGGTCGCGGGTGTCGACCTCGATGATGGTGTAGATGTCAGAGCCTTCGTTGTCGAAGGTGATATGGGTGGGAAAGCGGAACTCGCGTTCGCGCTTTTTCACGCGGTCGCGGTCTTTCAGCGCATCGCGGGCGACGACCTCGCCTTTCAGGGTTCGGTCGATCATGCTGCGCAGGCGTGGCAGGCGGGCCTCGTCATAGGGTTTGCCTTCGGCGTCCTGCACCCAGAACACCGGCGTCGCGTAGCCGTCTTTCGATGTGTAGGTGCGGGCATCGACGACATTGGCCCCGACCAGTGCGAGGGCCCCGGCCAGACGCGAGAAGATGCCCGGATGGTCGGCCAGCGCAAAGGCCGCGCGGGTGGCGTCGCGGTCGGGTTCGGGGTGCAGGTCGATGCGGATCTCGTTATCGGCCAGCCCGCGCAGCAGGCGGGCGAAGACGGCCTGGGTTTCGGTCGAAAGCCCCTGCCAATAGGGCGGGTAGTGGCGGGCCAATTCGGCGCGCAACTCGGCGGCGGGCCAGTCGGACAGCGCCTCGCGCAGGGCCTTTTTCGACTCGTCCTCGCGCTTGTCGCGGTTGATGTGTTCCAGCCCGCTGGTCAGCGCATCGGCGGTTTCGTTATACAGGCGGCGCAGCAGCATGGCCTTCCAGTTGTTCCATGTGCCGGGGCCCACACCGCGGATGTCGCATACGGTAAGCAGCGTCAGCAGGTCCAGCCGTTTGCGGGTCTTTACCGCCTTGGCAAAGTCGCGCACGGTACGCGGATCGCCAATGTCGCGCTTTTGCGCCATGTCCGACATCAGCAGGTGATAGCGCACCAGCCATTCGACGGTGTCGCAGTCTTCCGGCGTCAGCCCAAGGCGCGGGGCAATGCGGCGGGCCATCTGTGCGCCGATGATGGAATGGTCTTCGGGCCGGCCCTTGCCGATGTCATGCAGCAGGATGGCGATGTAGATCACCTTGCGGTTCACCCCGGCTTTCAGGATGCCGGTGGCCACGGGAAGTTCTTCCACCAGCTCGCCGCGTTCGATCTGGGCCAGAATGCTGACGCATTGGATGATGTGTTCATCCACCGTGTAGTGGTGGTAGACGTTGAACTGCATCATCGCGACGATGGCTTCGAATTCGGGGATGAAGGCGCCCAGCACGCCCAGCTCGTTCATCCGGCGCAAGGCGCGTTCGGGGTTGCCGTGTTTTAGCAACAGGTCCATGAAGATGTGAACGGCTTCGGGATCGTTGCGCATGGTGTCGGTGATGCGGTCAAGATTGGCCGCGATCAGGCGCATGACGTTGGGGTGCAGAAGGTATCCGGTGCGCAGCGCCTCTTCGAACACCCGCAGAAGGTTGAGGTTGTCGGCCAGAAAGGCTGCTGGATCGGTCACGTCGATCCGGCCCTGCACCAGCGTATAGCCCGGCTTGACCCGTTTCTTGCGCTTGAAGATGCCCAGAAGGCTGGCCTCGGGCTTGGCGTGGCGGGCTTCCAGTTCGGTCAGGAAGATGCGGGTCAATTCGCCAACGCGGGTGGCGTGGCGGAAATAGTCCTGCATGAAGATCTCGACGGCGCGCCGGCCGCGCGCATCACGGTAGCCCATGCGGGCGGCGACCTCGACCTGCAGGTCAAAGGTCAGCTGGTCCATCGCCCGCCCGGTGATGAAGTGCAGATGGCAGCGCACGGCCCACAGGAACTCTTCTGCGGTGCGGAAGGTGTCGTATTCTTCGGGGCTGAACAGGCCGACCGCCACCAATTCGCGCGCGGCACCGACGCGGTGCAGATATTTGCCGATCCAGTATAGGGTTTGCAGATCGCGCAACCCGCCCTTGCCCTCTTTCACGTTGGGTTCCAGCACATAGCGCTGCCCGCCCTGACGCTTGTGGCGCGCGGCCCGTTCGGCCAGCTTGGCCTCGATGAACTCGGGCCCGGTGTTGCGAAACAGGTCCGACCACAGCTTGTCGCCCAGATCGGTGGCAAGCGCTGCATGGCCGGCGACGAAGCGGTGCTCCAGCAGGGCGGTGCGGATGGTGATGTCTTCGCGGCCAAGGCGCACGCAGTCTTTCACCGTGCGGGTGGCGTGGCCGACCTTCAGCTTCAGATCCCACAGCATGTAGAGCAGCGATTCGATGACGCTTTCGGCCCAGGGCGTGGTTTTCCACGGCGTCAGGAACAACAGGTCGACGTCCGAGGCAGGCGCCATTTCGGCGCGTCCATAGCCGCCGACGGCGACAACGGCAATGCGCTCGGCCTCGGTCGGGTTGGCCAGCGGATGCAGGTGGCGGCACGACACCTCAAGCGCCACCCGCACCAGCCCATCGGTCAGGAAGGACTGCGCCGCAACCAGCGCGCGGGCGTCGCGCGGGCGGGCAAGGAAGGCGTCGGCCAGCGCGGCCGAGCCTGCGGTCCGCGCCTCGGACATGTGGCTGACCGCGATCGCCCGCAGGCTGCGCGGGTCGGTCGTGCCGGTGGCCTGCACCTCGGCACCGATGGCCGCCAGCATGGCGCCAACGTCGATGATGCTTGCCGAGGGCAGGATCATCTCGACAGGGGCGTAACCTTGCGGCACGGGCGGGGCGGGTTGTTCGGCGGCAAGCGCCATCAAAAGGCCCTCAGGATCCGAAGCCGCCAAAGCTGCGCGGGGCCGGGTCGACGATCACGACCTGATTGTTGCGCACCTGCGCCACGGCAAGGCCGCGTTCGTTCAACCCGTCGCTGCGCAGCCGGAAGATGCCGTTGACGCCGACAAAGCCCGCCCCTTGGGTCAGCGCGGCAGAAGACAGCGCCGTTGCATTGCCGCGTTTCAGCAAGGCCCCGATGGCGGCGATGCCATCATAGGCAAGGCCGGAAATCGGATGCGGCGCTTCGCCAAAGGCGGTCTGGTAGCGCGATTGATACTGTTGATACAAGGCAGGGTCCGACAGGGCAAACCAGCCGCCCTGCACACCCGGCAGCGCCAGCGTGGCTTGCGGAATATCCCAGCGGGTCAGGCCGATGAACTGCGTCACGCCAGGCCCCATGCCGTTGTCGGCCAGAAGCTGGCTGATCAGCGGCAGGGCCCCGGCGGTATCGGCGGTCAGAAACAGGGCATCGGCAGCATTGGCCCGGGCCGCAGCGGCGATACCGGGGGCGGCCGCGACCACGCCGTTTTGCGAAAACTCGTACGATCCGACACCGACGATCGTCCCGCCGGCGCGTGCAACACCCTGTTCGATGGCGGCACGGCCAAGGTTTCCGGCGGTGTTTTTCTCATGCACCACCATGATCCGGCGCTTGCCGTTGCGCACCGAATAGCCCGCAAGCCGGGTGGCGGTGTTGGCAAAGGTGGGGCCAAGGATGAAGACATTGCCCCCGGCGATGTCGGGGTTGTTTGAAAACGCCAGCACGTTGACGCCCTGCGCCGCCGCCGCGACACCGGCCGCGTTCGCCTCTTGCGCGAAGACCGGGCCAAGGATGATTCGGGCCCCGTCGTTGATGGCCTGGGTGGCCATGGCCTGCGCCTGTGCGGGCTGACCGGCGGTGTTGTAGACCCGCAGGTCGATGCGGCTGGTGGCCAGATCGGAAATCGCCAACCGGGCTGCGTTTTGCAACGACCGGGCCAGAAGCTCGTCACTGGCCTGGCCCGAACCGCCGGGAACCAGCAGTGCCACCACGACCGCAGCGCCCGGACCCGCCGCGCCGCCCCCGGCGGTGGGCCCGACAACCGGCTGACAGGCGGCCAGCGCCAGGGCGGCCAAGCCAAAGGCAACACGACCCAGCGACTTGCGGGCCCGGCTTAAAACGGACAACATGTGAACTTCCTCTTCCCAGCGGCTTTTCAGCGGCGCACGACCTGTCAGCAAACCTACGGCGAATACAGGGCGAAGTAAACTTGTCAGGACCAGCCCGATGTCAGCCCCTTCCGAAGACCCCGGCCGAACCACCGCATATGTGACATCGCCGCGCGAGATTCCGCCGGGTCTGCATTTCATCGCCACCCCGATCGGGGCGGCGCGCGATATCACCTTGCGCGCGCTGGACCTGCTGGCAGGGGCCGATGTTCTGGCCGCCGAGGATACCCGCAGCCTGCGGCATCTGATGGAAATCCATGGCATCGCGCTGGGGGATCGGTCGATCGTGTCCTATCACGAGCATAACGAAGCCCATGCCCTTCCCCGGCTGATGCGGGCGCTGCAGGACGGGCGGTCGGTGGTCTATGCGTCCGAGGCCGGAACACCGCTGATCAGCGATCCGGGCTTTGGCCTGGCGCGCGCGGCGATTGCCGAAGGTGTGCCGGTGCTGGCGGCGCCCGGCGCGTCAGCCGTGCTGTGTGCGCTGACCGTGTCCGGCCTGCCGACGGACCGGTTTTTCTTTGCCGGCTTTGCGCCGTCATCCGCCGGCGCGCGGCGGCGGTTTCTGGAAGACCTGTCGCGGGTGGACGCGACGCTGGTGCTGTATGAATCACCAAAACGGATTCAGGAAACATTAGGGGAATGCGTGCAATGCTTCGGAGGTGGCAGACAGGCGGCGGTGTGCCGGGAACTGACCAAACGCTTTGAAGAGGTCAGCCGCGGCAGCCTTGACGATCTGCTGGCTGCCTACGAAGGCCGCGATGTGAAGGGCGAAATCGTTCTGCTGATCGACCGCTCTGGCGTGGTGGCGGCAGAACCCGAAACGATTGAGGCGGCTTTGGACAAGGCCTTGGACACGCTGTCGATGAAGGATGCAGCCTCTGCCGTGGCAGAGGCGTTCTCGCTGCCGCGGCGTCAGGTGTATCAGATGGCCTTGGCACGCGGGCGCAAGGATGGGGGCGGGGAATGAGTGGCCAACGGTCATATTACGCAGGCCTGGCGGCTGAGGATCAGGTCGCGCAACTCTATGGGCGGCAGGGTCGCCCGGTGTGCGCACGCCGGTGGCGCGGGCCGGGTGGCGAGATTGACCTGATTGCCCGGGATGGCGCTGAGGTGATTTTCATCGAGGTCAAGCAGGCCCGCACCCATGCTTGGGCGGCGGAACGGATCACAGCGCGCCAGATGGCGCGGATCCATGCTTCTGCCGCATGTTTTCTGGGCGGGGAACCGGCCGGGGCGAACACGCCGGCGCGGTTTGATGTGGCTTTGGTCGATGCTGCGGGCCGGATCGAGATTGTCGAGAACGCCTATGCGGCCTGACCGGTTTGCATCTGTCGCCTGATTGCGCCAAAGCTGGCGCAAGGTCATGGAGGACAGGATGGCGCTTAGAGTCGCTTTGCAGATGGACCCGATTGGCGCGGTCAATATTGACGCCGACAGCACGTTTCGCATTGCGCTTGAGGCGCAGGCGCGCGGGCATAGCCTGTTTTACTATACCCCGGACAAGCTGGCCTTTGTCGAAGGCCGGGTGATGGCGCGGGGCTGGCCGATCGAAGTGCGGCGCGAACCGGGCAATCACGTCAGTTTCGGGGCAGAAACGCAGGTTGATCTGGCTGATTTCGACGTGGTCTGGCTGCGGCAGGACCCGCCGTTCGACATGGGCTATATCACCACGACGCATCTGCTGGAAATGATCCATCCGAAGACCCTGGTGGTGAATGATCCGTTCTGGGTGCGCAACTTTCCGGAAAAGCTGCTGGTGTTGCGGTTTGCTCAGCTGACCCCGCCCACCGCGATTGCACGGGATTTGCAGACGATCCGGGCCTTCAAGGCGCGGCATGGCGATATCATCCTGAAGCCGCTGTATGGCAATGGCGGTGCGGGGGTGTTCCGGCTGGACCCGAATGACCGCAATCTGGCCAGCCTGCATGAGATGTTTACCGGCATGAACCGCGAGCCGCTGATCGTGCAGAAGTTTTTGCCCGATGTGGCGAAGGGCGACAAGCGGGTGATCTTGGTCAATGGCGAGCCGGTGGGCGCGATCAACCGGGTGCCGCAGGCGGGCGAGACCCGGTCGAACATGCACGCGGGCGGGCGGCCGGAACAGGTGGGGCTGACGCCGCGCGATCTGGAGATTTGCGCGACAATCGGCCCGGTGTTGCGCGACAAGGGGCAGGTGTTTGTCGGTATTGACGTGATCGGCGACTGGCTGACCGAGATCAACGTGACCTCGCCCACCGGGATACAAGAGCTGGAGCGGTTTGACGGCACCAACGCGGCCGCCCGGATCTGGCAGGTGATCGAGGCCAAGCGGGGGCTGTAAGCTTCAGGATTTGGCGGTGATCGCAAGGCGATAGCTGACCGCCTCGGCCACATGCGGCTGGCGCACCTGCGCCGATCCATCCAGATCGGCGATGGTGCGCGCCACGCGCAGCACGCGGTGATAGCCGCGCGCGGTCAGGCCCATGCGTTCGGCCACGCGCGAAATCAGGGCGCGACCTTCGGCATCGGGGCTGGCGACCTGTTCCAGCAGGGCGCCTTCCATATCGGCATTGACCCGGACCCCGGCATGGCCGGCAAAGCGGGCGTCTTGCCGGGCGCGGGCGGATGCCACGCGGGCGGCGATGGTGGCGGACGCTTCGCCCGACGACGGAAGGTCAAGGTCGCTGTAGGCCACGGGGGGCACATCGACGCGCAGGTCAAAGCGGTCCATCAGCGGGCCGGAGATGCGGCCCAGATAGTCGTCGCCGCAGGTGGGGGCCTTGCCGCAGGCGCGGGCAGGGTCGGTCAGATAGCCGCAGCGGCAGGGGTTGGCGGCGGCGATCAGCAAGAACCGGCACGGATAGCGGGTATGGGCATTGGCGCGGGCCACCATGATCTCGCCGGTCTCAATGGGTTGGCGCAGGGTTTCCAGCACCGGGCGGGGAAATTCGGGGAATTCATCCAAAAACAGCACGCCGTTGTGGGCAAGGCTGATTTCCCCCGGCTTGGCCCCCTTGCCGCCGCCCACGATGGCGACCATCGACGCGGTGTGATGCGGTTCGCGGAACGGGCGTTCGCGCGAAATGCCGCCTTCGGACAACAGGCCCGCCAGCGAATGGATCATCGAGGTTTCCAGCGCCTCGGCGGCGGACAGGGGCGGCAGGATGCCCGGCAGGCGGGCGGCGAGCATGGATTTTCCCGACCCCGGCGTGCCCACCATCAGCATGTGATGCCGCCCGGCCGCGGCGATTTCGAGCCCGCGTTTGGCGCGCTCTTGCCCCTTGACCTCGGCCATGTCGCGGTTGCGCTGCGGCGGCAGCACTTCGCCCGCTTCGGCGGGTGTCAGCGGGCATTGCCCGGTGTAGTGGCGCACAACCTCGTCCAGGGTCGCGGCGGCCAGCACTTCGGTGGCGCCGACCCACGCCGCCTCGGCGCCGCAGGCGCGCGGGCACAAAAGCGCGCGATCACTGTCGGCGGCGGCCATGGCGGCGGGCAGCGCGCCGATGACGGCGATCAGGCGGCCATCCAGCGACAATTCGCCAAGCGCCACGGTATGTTCGACCTCATCCTTGGGGATGATGTCGAGGGCGGCAAGCACGGCCAGCGCGATGGGCAGGTCGAAGTGTGAGCCTTCCTTCGGCAGGTCGGCGGGCGACAGGTTGATGGTGATCTTCTTGCTGGGCAGCGCGATCGACATGGCTTGCAGCGCGGCACGGACCCGTTCCTTCGCCTCGGACACCGCCTTGTCGGGCAGGCCCACCACGGCAAAGCCGGGAAGTCCGGGCGAGACGGCGCACTGCACCTCGACCAGCCGGGCTTCGACACCTTCAAAGGCGACCGTATAGGCCTTGGCAACCATGTTTCACCCCGTTCCCTTGCCAAAGGGTTAAAGGCGCAGGGTTAGGGAATGGTTAACGCAGGCGCGCTGCAGGGCCGGGGCACCCCCTGCGACCAAGCGGTGATGCCCGCACCGACACATCACGGCGTGTGATTGATCCGCGTCAACTGCCAGCCGGAGCGGGTTTTGTGCAGTTCGGTGACGGACAGGGTGTCGATCTTGTGGGTAAACACCTCGGCCGGGCTGAGGTGCAGGCAGGCTTGCAGCGCGGCAAGGATCGCGCCGAAATGGCAGACCACGATGACCTGACCGGGGGCCTGACCGGGGGCCTGATCGGGGGCCTGATCGGGCAACCGGGTCAGCGCAGCCGCCACGCGGGCGGCGACATCGTTCCAACATTCGCCCCCCGGCGCGCGGATGGTGCCGGGGCTTTCCCAAAAGGCGCGGATCAGGTCGGGCGTTTCCGCCTCGACCTCGGCAAAGCCGCGCATTTCCCACGCGCCGAAATGGATTTCGCGCAAGCCCTGGTCATGCGGCAGACGGGGCCGCGCGGGCAGGGCCAGCGCGTCGGCGGTGGCAATGGCGCGCGACAGGTCGGACGAGATCAGCGGTGCCGCGGGCGGCAGATGTGCCGACAGCCGGGCAAGGGCGGCGTGATCGGTCAGATCGGCGGGCAGATCGGTCCAGCCGACCATCACTTTGGCGTGAGTGGGCCCATGCCGGACAAGGTGCAACCGGGTCACAGCGCGCCCTGCGGCAAGGTGCCTTTCAGCACCAAAGGCAGGCCCGCCATCACCGCCACCACCAGATCGGCACGGGCGGCGATCATCTGGTTCAGGCGGCCCTGCGCATCGCGAAATTGCCGCGCGAGAGCATTTTCGGGAACGATACCGCCCCCGACCTCGTTGGATACAATGACGATGGGGGCGGGGCTTCTGCAAAGACTGTCAACCAAGTCATGACACATGTTTGTGAGGTTACCCCCGGAAAATAAGGCATTCGAGAGCCAAATTGTCGCGCAGTCCACAAGGATTGTAAACTCAGGTTTACAGGCGGCAAGGGCTGCGTCTATGTTCAGGGGTGCCTCGATCGTGGTCCAGTCTGGCCCGCGGTCGTGGCGGTGGTGGGCGATCCGGTCCTGCATCTCGTCATCCAGCGGTTGCGCGGTGGCGATATAAACCCGGGGACGACCGCTGCCGACGACAAGACGTTCTGCGATGCGTGACTTGCCTGACCGTGCGCCGCCGATGACCAGCGTAAGGGGGGGCAGGGAAAAAGACGGTGCGGGGGGTGATCCGGTGGAGGACACGCTGCGTAATACCTTGATAAATGCGGTGGACGATCCGCAACTGGGGGTTGGAAGATGGCACTGGACGGATATAACGACCAAACCATGTCACGCAAAGCCATGCGGGCAGAGTTGCTGGACGCCGAGACAGAGTTGCGCCTTGCCTATGCCTGGCGTGACCAACGCGACGAGCAGGCGCTGCATCGTCTGGTGACCGCCTATATGCGGCTGGCGATTTCGATGGCGGCCAAGTTCCGCCGTTATGGCGCGCCGATGCCCGACCTGATCCAGGAGGCATCGCTTGGCCTGATGAAGGCCGCCGACAAGTTTGATCCTGACCGGGGCGTGCGGTTTTCCACCTATGCGGTGTGGTGGATCAAGGCCAGCATTCAGGATTATGTGATGCGCAACTGGTCGATGGTGCGCACCGGGTCTACCAGCAGCCAAAAGGCGCTGTTCTTCAATCTGCGCCGGGTGCAGGCCAAGCTGGAGCGTGAGGCCGCACAGCGCGGCGAGGTGCTGGACCAGTTTCAGTTGCGCCAGCAGGTGGCGACCGAAGTCGGCGTGTCGCTGGCCGATGTCGAGATGATGGAAGGCCGCCTGTCGGGGTCGGACTTTTCGCTGAACGCGACGCAATCGAGCGACGAGGATGGCCGCGAGTGGATTGACGCGCTGGAAGATGACAGCACGCAGGCCGCCGAAGCGGTGGAATTGTCGCATGATGCAGCGCGGTTGCGCGGCTGGCTGGTCAAGGCGATGCAGGCGCTGAATGCGCGCGAACGCTTTATCGTCGCCGAGCGCAAGTTGCGCGATGACCCGCGCACCCTGGAATCGCTGGGCGAGGAATTGGGGCTGAGCAAAGAGAGGGTGCGGCAGTTGGAGGCCGCGGCCTTTGGCAAGATGCGCAAGAGTCTGGAAGGCCAGTCGCGCGAAGTGCAGTATTTCCTGTGATGACATGGATCATCCGCCTTGTCGCGATCTGCGGGTTTGCTCCGATGGCCTGGGCCGAGGGGATGGCACCCGAGGCGTTTGATGCCATTCCCAAGGCCGACGTGGTGGTGCTGGGCGAGGTGCATGACAACCCGCTGCACCACATGAATCAGGCGCGGGCGGTGTTTTCGCTGGCGCCCAAGGCAGTGGTCTGGGAAATGCTGAGTGCGGATGCCGCCGCCAAGGTGCCCGCCGATCTGGGGGATCGGGACGGCGTGGCGCGCGCCTTGGGCTGGGCCGACAGCGGTTGGCCCGATTTCAGCATGTATTACCCGGTGTTCGTGGCCGCCCGTGAGGCCCGCCATTATGGCGCCGAGGTGCGGCGCGATCTGGCCCGTCGGTCGGTGACCGATGGTGCCTTGGCGGTGATGCCGGGCGGCGAGGTTTTCGGTCTGGCAAAGGCGCTGCCGGCCGATGAACAGACCGCGCGCGAGGCCGAGCAGATGGAGGCGCATTGCAACGCGATGCCGCCATCGCTGTTGCCGGGAATGGTGCAGGCCCAACGTCTGCGCGATGCCTATCTGGCGCAGGCGGTGATCAAGGCGCTGGATGAGGTGGGGCCGCCGGTGGCGGTGATCACCGGGTCGGGCCATGCCCGCAAGGACTGGGGGGTGCCTGCAATCCTTGCGCAGGCGGCCCCGGACGTTTCGGTGTTGTCGGTTGGCCAGATGGAAAACGCGGCCCCCGATGCGCCGCCGTTCGACATGTGGATCGTGACCGAAGCCGCCCCGCGCGAAGACCCTTGCCTTGGGTTGCGCTGACGGGGTGTTGCCTTTGCCCAATGATGCGCCCTAACGTCGGCGCGGCAAAGCGGGGGGCGCAGGATGCTGGCCGGAAAACGGGTTCTTCTGATCATCGGCGGCGGGATTGCCGCCTACAAATCCTTGGAATTGATCCGGCTTTTGCAAAAGGCCGGGGCATCCGTCGTGCCGGTTCTGACCCGCGCCGGGGCACAGTTCGTGACACCGTTGTCGGTTTCGGCGCTTGCCGGGCACAAGCTTTATGAAGACCTGTTCGATTTGGGCGATGAGGCCGAGATGGGCCATATCCAGCTTTCGCGCACGGCTGACCTTGTGGTGGTGGCCCCGGCAACGGCCGATCTGATGGCCAGGATGGCTGGCGGGCGGGCGGAAGACCTTGCCTCGACCCTGCTGTTGGCCACTGACAAGCGGGTGCTGGTCGCGCCGGCCATGAATGTGCGGATGTGGACGCATCCGGCGACGCAGCGCAACGTGGCCACCTTGCGCGGTGACGGGGTGCTGTTCATTGGCCCGAACGACGGCGAGATGGCCTGTGGCGAGTTTGGCCCGGGGCGAATGGCGGAACCGGCGCAGATTGTCGCGGCCATAGGTGCCGCGCTGGGCGGTGGGCCATTGGCGGGGCGGCATGTGCTGGTGACATCCGGCCCGACGCAGGAACCGATTGATCCGGTGCGCTTTATTGCCAACCGGTCCAGCGGCGCACAGGGCACGGCGCTGGCAGTGGCCTTGCGCGATCTGGGGGCACGGGTGACGTTTGTAACCGGGCCTGCATCGGTGCCGCCGCCTGCGGGCGTTGATGTGGTCAGGGTGCAAACCGCGCAGCAGATGCTGGATGCGGTGCAGGCCGCCTTGCCCGCCGATGCGGCGGTGATGGCGGCGGCGGTGGCCGATTGGCGGGTGGCCAATGCGAGCGCGCAGAAGATGAAGAAGGATGGCGCGGGCACCCCCCCGTCGCTGGCATTCGTGCAAAACCCCGACATTCTGGCGACCGTGGCGCAGGGCGCGATGCGGCCGCGTTTGGTGGTCGGCTTTGCCGCCGAAACCGAAAGCGTTGTGGCGCATGCAACCGCCAAGCGGGCGCGCAAGGGCTGTGACTGGATCGTGGCCAATGATGTGTCGCCCAAAACCGGAATCATGGGGGGCACGGAAAACGCGGTGACCGTGATTTCCGACACCGGGGCCGAGGTCTGGCCGCGCATGGCCAAGGATGCGGTAGCGCGACGGCTGGCGGAAAAGATCGCAAAGGCGTTGCAATGACCCCGGTGGTGCAGATCCTGTTCGAAGACTGGGCCGACCGCAGCCTGCCGCTGCCCGCCTATGAAACGCCGGGCGCTGCGGGGGCAGACATTCGCGCCAACCTGCCGCCCGAAAGCCGTGCCGCCGGGTTCACGCTGGCCCCGATGCAGCGCGCGATCTGCCCGACCGGGATACGGGTGGAAATCCCGCCGGGGTATGAGATGCAGATCAGGCCTCGGTCTGGCCTTGCGACCAAGTTCGGCATCACCTTGCCCAATACACCGGGCACCATTGATTGTGATTATCGCGGGCCCTTGGGCGTGGCTTTGGTCAATCTTGGCGATCAGCCCTATACCGTGCAGCACGGCGACCGTATCGCGCAGATGATTGTGGCCCCGGTGGTGCAGGCGCGCTTTGCGGTGGTTGATGCCCTGACCGCCTCTGCCCGCGGGACGGGCGGCTTTGGCTCGACGGGCCGCAAGTGACGGGGACTCAAATGACGGGGCGCGCATGATCGGACTTCTGGGCTTTGCCGCGATCTTTGGTGCGGGCCGCTGGTTTGCGTGGTCGTCGCGCTGGCTGTGGCTGGCGGCCTGGGGCTGGCTGGCGGTGCTGCTGGTGGCGCATGCGCCTTACATGCCGCCGGCCCTGGGCCAGTTTGTCGGCGGCGAGTTTCGCGGCTGGCTGTTGCTGGGCGTTCTGGCGCTGGTGGCCCTTGGCTATCGCGCGGGGTTGCGGCGGTTGCGCGGGCAGGTGGTGCCCAAGGCCGAAGCGGTGCCCAAGCCGGGCACGTTCTCGCCCACCGAGCTGGACCGCTATGCCCGCCACATCATGCTGCGCGAAATCGGCGGGCCGGGGCAAAAGCGGCTGAAGGCGGCGCGGGTGCTGGTGGTGGGGGCGGGGGGTCTTGGCTCGCCCGCGCTGCTGTATCTGGCGGCATCCGGCGTCGGCGTGATCGGGGTGATTGATGACGACGCGGTCGAAGGGTCCAACCTGCAACGCCAGATCATCCACACCGATGCCCGCATCGGCATGCCCAAGGTGTTTTCGGCGCAAATGGCGATTCAGGCCCTGAACCCGTTCATCGAGGTGCGTCCCTATCAGCGGCGTCTGGATCAGGCAACTGCGGCGGCGCTGGTGGCCGACTATGATCTTGTGCTGGATGGCACCGACAATTTCGACACCCGCTATCTGCTGAACCGGGTCTGCGTGGCGGCGGGCAAGCCGTTGATTTCGGCGGCGATCACCCAATGGGAAGGCCAGATCAGCCTGTATGATCCGGCACGCGGCGGCCCGTGTTATGAATGTGTCTTTCCGGTGCGGCCCGCGCCAGGGCTTGCCCCAAGCTGCGCCGAGGCCGGGGTGGTGTCGCCCTTGCCCGGTGTGCTGGGGGCGATGATGGCGCTGGAGGCGGTCAAGCACATCACCGACGCAGGCACCGGCCTGCGCGGGCGGCTGATGATTCACGACGCGCTTTATGCGCAGGCACGGGTGATCGCGGTGCAGCATCGGGCCGATTGCCCGGTGTGCGGCGGCCTGCAGCGTGCGGCGGCCACACGCTGACGTCTTGCTGATCCCCGCGCGCCGCCGCATAGTTTGTGCCACAACGCGCCCGATCACGGGCCAACCAACCGGGAGCCTGACCGATGAACCTGACCGCCGCCCTTGCCGCCCTTGCGCTGTTGCCCTCGCTTGCCTTTGCCCAGGCCTTGCCGGACCTTGGCGGCAAGGAAATCGTCGTCGTCACCGAAAACGCCTATCCGCCGCTGCAATTTCTGGATGCCTCGGGTGCTGCGGTCGGCTGGGAATATGACGCGATGGCCGAACTGGCCAAGCGGCTGAACTTTACCGTCAAGTATGAAAACATCTCTTGGGATGCGATGATCCCGGCCGTGTCGGAAGGCCAGTTTGATTTGGGCATGACCGGCATCACCATCAAGGACGACCGCAAGGAAAAGGTCGATTTTTCAGACAGCTACATGACCAGCCAGATGGTGATGATGGTGCGCGGCGATGAGGCGCGGTTCACCGACGCGGCCAGCTTCAAGGCCGATCCGACCCTGCTGATCGCCGCCCAACCCGGCACCACGCCGTTCTATGTCTCGGTCTACGAGGTGCTGGATGGCGATGAGGCCAACCCGCGCATCAAGCTGTTTGAGACCTTTGGCGCCACGGTCGAGGCGCTGAAAGCGGGCGATGTCGATCTGGTGCTGACCGACGGCACCGCAGGCGCGGGCTATGTCGAGGCCTCGGCCGGGGGCCTCAAGATCGTGGGCGACAAGCTGGGGACCGAGGATTTCGGTTTCATCTTCCCGAAGGGGTCGGATCTGGTCGCGCCGATCAATGCCGGGATTGCGGCGCTGAAGGCCGATGGCACCATCGAGGCGCTGAACAAGAAATGGTTTCTTGACACCAAGATGGGGCAATAAGGCCACGCGGCCCCGGCGCTTGCGTCATGGCCAGCCGACATGACCCCGAACCCGAAGCCGGACCATGATTTTCCCTGGTGGCTGGTGATCCTTGTGGTCATCGGCATCGCCTTGTTCTGGCAGGTGCTGGCCGACCCGATCTATGCCAAGGCGCTGACCACGCTGTCCAAAGGCATTGTCGTCACCATCGTCGTGGCGGTGGTGGCCTATCTGGGCGCCTGCCTGATCGGGCTGGTGTTGGCGGTGATGGGGATGTCGCGCTTTGTCGTTCTGCGTCAGACGGCACGGCTGTATATCGAGGTGATGCGCGGCGTGCCGATCATCGTGCTGCTCTTGTATGTGGCCTTTGTGCTGGCCCCGATGCTGGTGGTCGCGGTCAATGCCGTGCTGGAACCCTTGGGGCTGGAGCCGTGGCGCACCCGGGATTTCCCGCTGATCGCGCGGGCGGTGATTGCGCTGATGCTGGCCTATTCCGCCTTTCTGGCCGAGATCTTCCGCGCCGGTCTGCAAGCGGTAGAGCGCGGCCAGATCGAGGCCGCGCAGGCGCTGGGCCTGTCGGGCTGGCAACGGTTCCGCCACATCGTGTTTCCGCAGGCATTCCGGATGATCCTGCCGCCCTTGGGCAATGACTTTGTGGCGATGGTCAAGGACAGCAGTCTGGTCAGCGTGCTGGGCGTCACCGATGTGGCGCAACTGGCCAAAGTCACGGCAGCGGGCAATTTCCGCTATTTCGAGACCTATAACGTGGCCGCGCTGATCTATCTGACCATGACCATCGGCCTTAGCCTGATCCTGCGCCGGATCGAGGCCCGGCTGCGCGCCCGGTCAGAACGATAAAGGCGCGGCCGGGCATGCCAAAAAGAGCGGGGTGCTGCCCCGCGCGACAAAAAAGACAGGGGCTCTGCCCCTCGGCCTGCGGCCTCACCCCGGAGTATTTTCAAAGCAGCAATGCCCAAGGGGCGCGAGCGGTATTTGCTGCTTGCCAAATACTCCCGCCGGAGGCATCCGCCGTCGGGCCGGGAAGCTATGGCGTCAGGACTTGCCCGGGATGATCCCGGCCAGCGCACGGCTGACGGTGCCGGTGGTCGAGGGACGGTCAAGGGCCACGAAGGGCAGCGGACGGCACAGGTCGATGGCGGCAAGGCCGACGCGGGCGGTCAGCGCGCCGTTGACCACGCCTTCGCCAAAGCGGCGTGACAGTTTAGACAGCACGCCGCCGCCGGCGACCGAGCCGATCAGATCGTCGGTGAGCGCAAGGGCCCCGGTCGCCAGCAGAGTGGTGAACACCCGGCGGAGCAGGCCCCATGACCCCAGCGCCCCCGACCGCCCGCCATAGATTTCGGCGATGCGGCGGATCATCCGCAGGTTGGCGTAAAGTGCTGTTGCGACATCGGCAAGCGCCAGCGGCACCAGCGCCGTGACGGTGGCAACCTGACGCGCGGCCTGTTCCACCTCGGCCCGCGCGCGGGTATCGAGGGGGGGCATCAGGTCGGTTTCGGCCAAGGACAGCAGCGCGTCGGCGTCCATCACCTCGGCCCCGCGTTCGGCCAGCTTTTGCCGGCCCCAGGCGGTATCGGATCGGTGCGCGTAAAGCCGGTTCAGGGCGGCCACGGTGGCCTTGGCCGCCTTCAGATTGCCCTCGGCGCGGGCGGTGATGGCCTGGGCGCGCAGATGATCCAGCCGCGACAGCCGGGCATAGGCCGACCATTCGCGCCCTGCCAGCAAAAGCGCCGCGATGACCGCCAGCGCCAGCAGCACCGCCGCGACCCCGCCCAGCAGCGGCGAGCTGGCCATCAGGCCGGTGACAAAGTTCCACGCGGCCACCGACAGCACAAAGCTGAACAGCGCGCCAAAGGACCACAGCGCAAAGCGGCCAAGTCCCGAACGGGGGGGGCCGATGCGCGCGGCCAGTTGCATGGCCTGACCTTGCGGCAACGGGTCAGGCACCGGGGCGGCCAGCGACGGGTCAACCGCATCCTCCATCTCAAGGATCAGCGGTTTGCGCGGTGGGGGTGTGTCGGTCACAGCCGGTCTCCGATCAGGAACTGGGCCGCGCGGTCAAGGCGGATGTGGGGCGGGCCTTCGCCGGGCTTCAGGGTCATCCGGGCGGGGGCGAAGGCCATCAGGCCAAAGTCGGCATCCAGCCAGCGGTCAGCCCCGGCCCGGGCGGGGGCCAGGATGCGCGCGGGGTCAGAGGGCAGATCGCCCGCATACATCGCGGCCTGTTTGCCGGTGGCAAGCAGGCGGCCGCGCACCACGTCCAGCGGTGCGCCATCGCGTTGCAGCGTGTCTTCCACCGTGGTGCGCAAGGATGCCATTGACAGGGCCATCGTGCGCGCGCCGGAAAAATCGGCACGCCGCCTGGCATCGGCCAGCAGCGCCTCGGTGATCGCGGTCAGGGCGGGGTGCTGGAGGTGGTGCAAATGGTCGGCCTTGGTGGCGGCGAACAGGATGCGTTCCACCCGTTTGCCGCCCAGAAGGCCGCTGAGCCAGCCATTGGCACCGGGGCGGAACGCGGTCAGGATCTCGGCCATGGTGCGGCGCAGGTCTTCCACCGCCTGCGGCCCGGCATGGATCGCCCCCAGCACATCCATCAGCACAACCTGACGGTCGATCTTGGCAAAGTGGTCGCGGAAGAACGGCTTGATGACGCGGGCCTTGTAGGCCTCATACCGGCGCGCCATTTCATGCCACAGGCTGTTGCGCGGCGTGCTGGCCGGGCGCGGCAAGGGGGCAAAGGTCAGCACGGGCGAGCCTGCAAGTTCGCCGGGCAAGAGGAACCGCCCCGGGGTCAGATCAGACCAGCCCTTGTGTCGCGCGGCGTTCAGATAGGCGGTGAAGCTGGCGGCAAGTGCCGTTGCGCGGGCCTCATCCAGCCGCAGGGCGCCATCTTCGGCGCGGGCCTGGGCCATGAAATCGGCGGCCTCGGGGCGTTTGGCGATGCGGTCCAGCGTCTCTGCCGACCAGCGGTCGAAGTCCTTGTCCAGCAAGGATAGATCCAGCAGCCATTCGCCGGGGTAGTCGACGATGTCCAGATGCAGCCGGGTGTTTCCGGTCAGCCCCAGAAAGCCCGAGGGCCGCAGCCGGAACGACAGGCGCAGTTCCGACACCGCGCGGGTGGATTGCGGCCAGCGCGGATCGTCGCCCATCAGCGCGGTCATGTGGCCTTCATAATCAAAGCGCGGCAGGGTCAGGTCGGGCTGGGGTTGCAGCACCACCGTCTCGATCCGGCCCTGGGTCTGTGCCACCAGTTGCGGCATCCGGCCCCGGTCCAGCAGGTTGGCGACCAGCGCGGTGATGAACACGGTCTTGCCCGCGCCCGACAGGCCGGTGACGCCAAGGCGCAAGGTCGGATCAAACAGGTCAGACACCGAACTGGTCACGCCTTCCAGGGTTCGGCTGATGCTGTCGGTCAGGTAAGACAGAACCACTCGTCACATTCCTTCTGCTGATGCGTACATAAGAAGTCGCGCGGGTTTTGTCATTGCTGCTTTGCCAAATACTCCCGCGCGGAGCGCTTCTGCAATTGGCCATGATGCGCCCGGTCTGGGTCTTGAAGCGCAGGGTTTTTCCGGTAAGGAACGGGGAATGCCCCGCTTTGCGCTTCAGATCGACTATGACGGCGGCCCGTTTCAGGGCTGGCAGCGGCAGGCTGTCGGGCAACCTTCGGTGCAAGCCACTGTCGAGGAAGCCCTGTCCCGGCTGGAACCGGGGCCGCATACAGTTGCCGCTGCGGGGCGGACCGATGCCGGGGTGCATGCGACGGGGCAGGTGGCGACGGTGGATCTGGCGCGCGACTGGCAGGGTTTGCGGCTGGCCGAGGCGCTGAACTTTCATATGCGGCCGGCGCCGGTGGCCGTGCTGCGGGCGGTGCGGGTGGCGGATGACTTTCACGCCCGGTTTTCCGCGGTCGAGCGGCGCTATCTGTTCCGGCTGGTGATCCGGCGTGCGCCGGTGACGCATGACCACGGGCGGGTGTGGCAGGTGCGCGGCCCGCTGGACGTGGCCGCGATGCGGGCGGGGGCGGCGCATCTGCTGGGCAACCATGATTTCACCACCTTCCGGTCCACCCTGTGTCAGGCGAAATCGCCGGTCAAGACCTTGGATTGCATCGAGATTTCCGAGCATCCATATCCCGGCGGCCAAGAGCTGCGCTTTGTGTTGCGGGCCCGCAGTTTCCTGCATAATCAGGTGCGCTCCATCGTGGGCACGTTGGAGCGGGTGGGGGCGGGGGCCTGGTCGCCCGACGATGTGAAGACGGCGCTGGGGGCGCGGACCCGCGCCGCCTGTGGCCCGGTCTGCCCGCCGCAGGGGCTGTATCTGACGGGCGTTGGGTATGCCGCCGATCCGTTTGCCTGAAGTGCGCGAATGCGCAGGCTTCGGGTCGCGCGGGGCTGCGCATCGGGCAAGACTGGACCTGAGGACAGGAGGTTCCGATGGACTGGTTTCTTGCGTTGCTGCTTTTTCTTGCGCCATTGGCTTATAGCCCCGGCCCGGGCAATCTGGTCTTCGCGGCCATCGGCGCGCGCGACGGTTGGTTGGGCTCTGTGCCCGCGTCCGTGGGCTATCATCTTGCAACCCTGATTGTCACGTTGGTCACAGGGTTCGGATTTGCCTTGATGGCGACGAAACTGCCCGGCGTCTTTGTGGCGATTCGCTGGGCGGGTGTGCTGTATGTCCTTTGGCTTGCGCTGAGGTTTGCCCAGTCCGGGGCACTGACCGACAGCGGGGCATTCCGGCGGATGGGCATGCAGGACGGGGCCGTTCTGTTGGTCCTGAACCCGAAAGCATGGGTAATCATCTCTTTGATGTTCAGCCAGTTCCTGCCGGTGAGCGATCCGGCGCCGGCCCTTGTGGTACTGATCTCTGTCGTGTTCACACTGAACAATCTGGTCGCTTTTGCGGTCTGGACTGTTGCCGGGCAGGTCATTGGCCGCCTGTTTGCCGATGCGCGGTCGCGGGGGGTCAACAGCGGCTTTGCCATGGCCTTGGCTGCGGTTGCGCTGTGGATGAGCCTGCAATGACCCCCCTTGACGCCGCTCTGCTTTGCCATAGCCCTTGGGGTGCAAAACGGGAGGAACGTCATGACAAAACCAAAGCTGTGGATCGCGCGCAAATTGCGCGACGTGGTCGAGGCGCGGGCGGCGCGGGACTATGATGTGATCCTGAACCCAGAAGACAGGGTGTTCAGCCGTGACGAATTGATCGCCATTTGCCGCAAGGTGGATGCAGTGCTGCCCTGCCATTCGGAACGGTTCAGCGCCGAGGTGATTGCCGAGCTGGGCCCGCGGCTGAAGATCATCGCCAATCATTCGGTCGGCACCGACCATGTCGATCTGGCGGCGGCCAAGGCGGCGGGCATTGTTGTCACCAACACGCCGGACGTCTTGTCGGATGCGACGGCCGAGATTGCCATGCTGTGCATGCTGGGCGCGGCCCGGCGCGGGGCCGAGGGCGATGCGCTGATCCGGGCGGGCAAGTGGGATGTCTGGTCGCCCGCCTTTATGGTGGGGCGGCAGGTGACTGGCAAACGCTTTGGCGTGCTGGGCATGGGGCGCGTGGGCCAAGTCACGGCAGACCGGGCGCGCGGCTTTGGCATGCAGGTGCATTACCACAACCGCACCCGCCTGCCCGATGATCTGGAAAAGGGCGCGGTATTTCATGACACGGTCGAAAGCCTGCTGGCGGTGTCGGATGTGTTAAGCCTGCATTGCCCGTCGACGCCCGCGACGGCGGGGCTGATCAACGCCCGCACCCTGGCGCTACTGCCCGAGCGGGCGATTCTGGTGAACACCGCACGCGGCGCCCTGGTGGATGAGGATGCGCTGATTGCGGCGCTGCAATCGGGGCGTCTGTTTGCGGCGGGCTTGGATGTGTTTCAGACCGAACCGGGCGGCAACCCGGGCCTCGCTGCCTTGCCCAACGTGTTCTTGCTGCCGCATATCGGGTCGGCCACCGAGGAAACCCGCGATGCCATGGGGTTTCGGGCACTGGACAATCTGGACGCCTTCTTTGCCCGGCGCGCGCCGGGCGACCGGGTGGCCTGAGCGATGGTCTTTGCAAAATGGCATATCTGGTAAAAAGAGTTTACCAGCGCTTGCTTTTCGGTTCTGACAAGTTATTGTCGCCGCGACACCGTGCCGCGAAAAGTGGCCAAAACTGTCTGGGAGGACACCAAATGACTGTTACCCGCAATACCGGGCTTTCCCGTCGTTCGTTCCTGCACAAGAGCGCGCTGGGCGGTTCTGCCGCTGCTGCGGCCTCTGTGCTGGCAGCCCCTGCCGTGCTGGCGCAGGCGCCGCTGGTGATGAAGATGCAGACGTCGTGGCCCGCATCCGACATCTGGATGGACATGGCGCGCGAATATGTGACGCGGGTCGAGGAAATGTCGGGCGGTCGCCTGAAGATCGACCTGTTGCCCGCCGGTGCCGTTGTCGGCGCGTTTCAGGTGATGGACGCGGTAAGCGACGGCGTTCTGGACGCCGCGCACACCGTTCCGGTCTACTGGTATGGCAAGTCGAAGGCGGCATCGTTCTTTGGCACCGGCCCGGTCTTCGGCGGCTCGGCCAGCACCATGGTCGGCTGGTTCTATCAGGGCGGCGGCAAGGCGCTGTATGAAGAGCTGACGCAGCAGATTCTGGGCCTGAACGTCTATGGCCTGATGGGCATGCCGATGCCCGCACAGCCGTTTGGCTGGTTCAAGACCGAAGTCAGCACGATTGCCGACATCCAGGGCTTCAAGTATCGCACCGTCGGTCTGGCAGCAGACCTGCTGCAGGCAATGGGCATGTCGGTGGCGCAGCTTCCGGGCGGCGAGATCGTGCCCGCGATGGAGCGTGGCGTGATCGACGCGTTCGAATTCAACAACCCGTCGTCGGACAGCCGTTTCGGCGCACAGGACGTGGCGAAGAACTACTACCTGTCGTCCTATCACCAGGCGTCGGAAGCGTTTGAATTCCTGTTCAACAAGGATTTCATGGATGACCTTGAGCCCGATCTGCAAGCGATCCTGCGCTATGGCGTCGAGGCCTCGGCCACGTCGAACCTTGCGCTGGCGATGAAGGAATACTCGGCCGATCTGCAAAAGCTGGCGACCGAGTCGGGCGTGACCGTGCACCGGACCTCGAAAGAGATCCTTGCCGGGCAGCTTGAGGCCTGGGACAAGCTGATTGTCGATCTGGAAACCGATGCCTTCAACAAGAAGGTGATGGACAGCCAGCGCGCCTGGGTTGAGCAGGTCGCCTATTACGAGCTGATGAATGCCCCCGATCTGGGTCTTGCCTATGAGCATTACTTCCCCGGCAAGCTGAAGCTGTAATCCGACATCAGGGGGGGGGCGCCGTGCCCCCCCCCTTCCTTTCGTGCGCCGCGATCGCTGACGTGGTTCACCGTCCCCCCTCCATGCGACCGCTTGAACGGAGTTTCCCCCCATGATCGGGTATATTCGCTTTGCTGACCGGCTGTCTGCCTGGTTTGGCAAGACCTTTGGCTGGCTGATCATCCTGATGACCTTTGGCATGAGCTATGAGGTTCTGGTGCGCTATGCGTTCAACGCACCAACGCCCTGGGCGCTGGACATCAGCTTTATCATGTATGGCACGATCTTCATGATGGGCGGGGCCTACACCTTGTCGCGCGGGGGGCATGTGCGCGGCGACTTCATCTACCGCACATGGCAGCCACGGGTGCAGGCGGCGGTGGATCTGGTGCTGTATTTCCTGTTCTTCTTTCCCGGTATTCTGGCGCTGGTGTTTACCGGGTTCAAATATGCGGGCCGGTCGTGGGGCTATGCCGAGGTGTCGGTGAACAGCCCGGCCGGGATTCCCATCTATCAATTCAAGTCGGTCATCGTGGCCGCCGGTCTTTTGCTGATCATTCAGGGCATTGCGCAAGTGTTCCGCTGCATCTTGTGCATGCAGCGTGGCTATTGGCTGCAAGCCGAGGATGATGTCGAGGAAACCGAACAACTGCTGATCAAGCAGGCCGCAGAAGCTGCCGCCAAGGCACAACGATAATCGGCCCAAACGGCGCCGCACCCGGAGTTCGCAAAAGTGACCGACCCGCAAATCGCCCTTATGATGCTGGGCATCTTCATTGCCTTCGTCTTTCTGGGCTTTCCGATTGCCTTCACGCTGATGGCGCTGGGCATCGCCTTTGGCTATTACGCCTATTTTGACCCGACGCGGATGTGGCGGGCGTTCAACCGTCTGGCCGAGGATGCAAGCTGGTGGGACAGCACGCGATTGTGGATCGAGGGGTTCTACAACAACCGCATCTTCGATCTGTTCGTGAACCAGACCTATACGGTCATCTCGAACGAGGTTCTGACCGCGATCCCGCTGTTCCTGTTCATGGGCTATATCGTTGAACGCGCCAATATCGTCGACAAGCTGTTCGGCACTCTGGCGATTGCCACGCGCAATGTGCCGGGGTCGATGGGGGTGGCGGCGCTGATCACCTGCGCGCTGTTCGCCACCGCCACCGGCATCGTGGGGGCGGTCGTCACGCTGATGGGGCTCTTGGCGCTGCCGCAGATGCTGAAGGCGCGCTATGACCATTCGTTCGCCAGCGGCATCATCTGTGCCGGTGGCACGCTGGGCATCCTGATCCCGCCGTCGATCATGCTGATCGTCTATGCGGCATCGTCGGGGGTTTCCATTGTGCGGCTCTATGCCGGGGCCTTGCTGCCAGGCTTTACGCTGGTCGGTCTGTATCTGATCTACATCATGGGCCGGTCGATCCTGAACCCGAAGCTGGCCCCCAAGCCGACCAAGGAAGAACTGCCCGAGGTGCCATTTGCCAAGCTGATGTGGATGCTGTTCACCAGCTTTCTGCCGCTGGCCATTCTGATCCTGTCGGTGCTGGGGTCGATCCTGTTCGGTCTGGCAACCCCGACCGAGGCCGCGTCGATCGGCGCGCTGGGCGGCATCGTGCTGGCCATCGCCTACCGGGCGATGACCTTTCAACGGCTGCGCGAGAGCGTCTATCTGACGGTGCGCACCACGGCGATGGTGTGCTGGCTGTTTGTCGGATCCTACACCTTCTCGGCGGTGTTCAGCTACTTGGGTGGCGAGCAGGTGATCGGCGATTTCGTCAAAAGTCTGGACATGACGCCGATCCAGTTCCTGATCCTGGCGCAGGTCATCATCTTCCTGCTGGGCTGGCCGCTGGAATGGTCGGAAATCATCATCATCTTCGTGCCGATCTTCCTGCCGCTGCTGCCCTTGTTCGGGATTGATCCGCTGTTCTTTGGCGTGCTGGTGGCGCTGAACCTGCAAACGTCATTTCTAACTCCACCCATGGCGATGAGTGCGTATTACCTGAAGGGCATTGCGCCACCGCAGATCAAGCTGACCGAGATTTTCTCTGGCGTGCTGCCCTATTGCGGCATGGTGGTGATCTGCATGATCCTTTTGTATCAGTTCCCGCAGATCGTCTTTGCCTTGCCGGATGCGGTCTATGGCCCATCTCGATAAGACCGAGGCGCTGCTGGCGCTGGGCGCGGTTGGCTTGCGCGACCGTCTGGCCAGCGGGGCCTTGCGGGCGGTCGATCTGGTCGAGGCCTGCCTTGCCCAGATCGCCGCGCATGAACCCGCGGTGCAGGCCTGGGCTTGGCTGGATGGCAACCATGCCATCGAGCAGGCGCGCGCCCTTGATGCGCGCCGGCAGGCGGGCCGGCCGATTGGCCCGCTGCACGGTTTGCCGGTCGCGCTGAAGGATATCATCGACACCAAGGGCATTCCCACGGCCAATGGCATGGCGGTGGATGCGGGCCGGGTGCCAGCTGACGATGCGTGGATCGTGGCGCGGTTGCGCGCGGCGGGCGCGATCATCCTTGGCAAGACGGTCACGACCGAAGGCGCATTCCTGCACCCCGGCAAGACCCGCAACCCGCACAACCCGGACCATACGCCGGGCGGGTCATCGCAAGGCTCGGCGGCGGCGGTGGCGGCAGGCATGGTGCCCTTGGCGATTGGCACGCAGACCGGCGGGTCGGTGATCCGTCCGGCGGCGTTTTGCGGGGTGGTGGGGTTCAAGCCCAGCTTCGGGATGATCCCGCGCACCGGCATTCTGCCGCAATCGCCGTTTCTGGATACGGTGGGCGTCTTTGCCCGCACGGTTGAAGATGCAGCCTTGCTGGCCGAGGTATTGGCCGGGCATGACGCGGGCGATCCGGCCACCGAACCCGCCCCGATGCCGCGCTTGCTGGATGTGGCGCTGGCCCGCGCGCCGGTGACACCGATGTTTGCCTTTGTGCGCCCGCCGGGTTGGGATGCGGCCGACAGCCAGATGCAAGGCGCGGTTGAGGAACTGGCGGCGCTGCTGGGCGATCAGTGCTTTGAGGCACCGCTTCCGGGGATGGATGAGGTCGCGGCGATCCGCCAGCGCATCAACTTTGCCGAGATGGCGAAGTGCTATTACGGGCTGGAACGGCGCGGACGCGACCAGATGTCCGACGTGTTGCGCGCCGCAATGGACGAAGGCAAGGCCGTTCTGGCGCGCGATTATCTGGCGGCGCTGGACTGGCGGGCGCTGATGACTGCGGCGCTGTCGCCGCTGTTTGACCGCTGCGATGCGATCCTGTGCCCTTCCGCCCCCGGCCCGGCGCCCGAAGGGCTTGGGTCAACCGGATCGGCAATCTTCAACGGGCTGTGGACACTGGCCGGGGTGCCTGCGGTCACCTTGCCGTTGTTCTGGGCGGACAATGGCCTGCCGATGGGGCTGCAACTGGTTGGCCGGCACGGCGATGACGCGCGGCTGTTGCGCACGGCCCGCTGGCTGATGGCGCATGTGGAAAATAGGAAGGATGGGGTGCAATGATGAACAGTGTATTGGCGATTTTTGCGTTTTCGGTGTTGCTGGCGTTTCTGGGGATCTTGCTGTGGCATGTGCCGCGGCTGGACCTGATCGGCGTGGTCGGCATAACCGTGGCGCTGGCGGGCTGGGATCTGTATCAGGGCCTGACCGGCAACCGGGGATAACGGCCGTCAGCTTTGCGGGCGTTCGGCCCAGCCTGCGAAGATACGCTCCAGCACCAGCACGGCGTAATACAGCACGATGCCCAGCACGGCGAGCGCGATCAAGACGGCAAACATCAGCGGGTAATCGCCGTTGGTTTCGCCCGATTTGAACAGCGCGCCAAGGCCCCGCCCGTGCGGCGAGACGATTTCCACCAGATTGGTGCCGATGAAGGCCAGCGTGACCGAAACCTTCAGCGCGCCAAAGAACTCGGGCAGGGTTTTCGGCAGGGCGATCTTGCGGAAAATGGTGAAGCGGCTGGCGCCCAGACTGCGCAGGATATCGCGGTATTCGGGTTCCAGCGTGGACAGGCCAATGCCAACCGACACGGCGATGGGAAAAAAGCTGATCAGGAAGGCCATCAGCACGGTGTTGAAATCGTGCTGGCCGATGAAGATCAGCGCAATGACTGGCACAAGGGTGGCCTTTGGGATGGCGTTGAAGCCCACCAGCAGCGGGTAAAGCCCGTCGCGGGCGATGCGCGAAAAGCCCATGACCATGCCGATCAGGGTGCCAAACAGCACGGCCAAGCCAAGGCCCAGCACGGTGCGCCACAGGGTTTGCCAGCCCATTTCCAGAAACAGCCAGCGGAATTTCCAGAATGCGGGCGGCAGGTCCGACGGCGAGGCCATCTTGTAGTTGGGCCAGTTGTTGACCCAGACCAGCCCCTCCCACGCCAGCAGGAACAGTGCGATGGCCAGCAGCGGCACGGCGATTTTCTGCGCGGTTTCCATCAATGCGCGCCCCCGTCACGGCCTTGGGCGATGCGGATCTGGTCGCGCAGGGTGTGCAGCATCTCTTGCGCCTTTGGCTCGAACAGGATGTCCAATGTGCGGTCGGCGGGCAGGTCGACATCCAGCACCATCTGGGTGCGGGCAGGACGGCCCGACAGCACAAACACCTGATCGCCCAGATAGACACTTTCGCGCAGATCATGGGTGATCAGCACGCAGGTGAAGGGTTCAGCCGCGCGCAGATCGCGCATGGTTTGCCACAGGTCTTCGCGGGTAAAGGCATCCAGCGCGCCAAAGGGTTCGTCCATGATCAGCACATCGGGTTTATGCACAATGGCGCGGCACAGGCTGGCGCGCTGGCGCATGCCGCCCGACAGCTGGCTGGGGCGCTTGGCCTCAAACCCCTTCAGCCCGACCATTTCCAGCAGGTGCATGGCGCGGTCAACGCGGTCTTTCTGCGCCATGCGCGGCGCGACGATTTCCAAGGGCAAGATGACGTTTTCAAGGATCGTGCGCCATTCCAGCATGACCGGGTTCTGAAACGCCATGCCAACCGTCTTGCGCGGGCTGGTGACGCGTTCGCCGTGCAGCCAGACCTCGCCCGCATCGGGTTTCATCAGGCCGGCGACCAGCCGGGTCAGGGTGGATTTTCCGCAGCCCGAGGGGCCGACGACGGCAGCAAATTCGCCTTCGGGCACGGCGACATTCAGGTTGTCCAAGACCGGCAAAGGCCCGGCCTTGGTGCGATAGGCGTGGGTGACGCCCTTGATTTCAATCAGGTTTGCCATGGGATACGGTCGCCCCTTGCAGGGCGGCCATGGGCCTTATTTCATCATCAGGCTGCCGTCGGTCGGCAGATAGGCGGGGTCGAAATACAGCTTCGCGTCGGGGGCGTTGACGAAGGTATAGACCGATTTGGTCTGTTCAATCGCCTTGTCCATGCGGGCGGGGTCGATGTTGCCCATGCCATTGGCCATGACCCAGTCGGTCATCACGTTGTCCTTGATCGACAGCGCCAGACGCTCGCCCTCCAAGCCGGGGTCGGCGGCGGGGTTGCGGCTGATCAGGCTGGCGATGGCGGCGTCGGGGTCGGCGACGGTGTCTTTCCAGCCCATCGCCACGGCGCGCAGGAAACCTGTCACGGCGGCGGGGTTGGCCTTGGCGAAATCGGTGTTGACGATCACCGCGTTGCCATACAGCGCCACGCCATGGTCGGCCATCAGGATGACCGAGATATCATCGGCGGGCACGCCCAACCGCTTGACGTTCAGGCTGGAGGTGAAGCTGAACCCGGTCACCGCGGCAACCTTGCCTTCGGCCAGCATCGGTTCGCGCACCGGAAAACCCACGGGTTCAACCGTGACGGTCGTCATGTCGATGCCGTTCTCGGCGGCAAAGATCGGGAACTGCGCCCAGGCGCCATCTGGCGGCGGCGCGCCCAGCACCTTGCCCGAGATATCGGCAGGCTTTTCGATGCCCAGCGATTTGCGCCCCACCATGGCAAACGGCGGCTTGTCATAGATCATCATCACGGCGGTGACGGGCGCGCCGGGGTTCTGGTCCAGAAACTTCATCAGGCTGTTGATATCGGCAAAGCCCACCGGATAGGCCCCGGTCGCCACCTTTGGAATGGCATCAAGGCTGCCCGCGCCTTCGGTGATCTCCACCGTCAGCCCTTCGGCGCTGAAATAGCCCTTGTCCAGCGCCACGAAATAGGGCGCGGCAGGGCCTTCAAACTTCCAGTCAAGGGCAAAGGGCATTGCGGTTTCGGCGCTGGCGACCGACCAGATCAGCAGTGCGGCGGCGAAACTGGCAACGGCGTGGCGGAACATGCGGCAAACTCCCTGATGAGTGATTGTCTGAGGGTGCCAATCGGCGGCCTTGAGTCCATGTGTTGCTGAATATTTACCATTTTCCGGCGGGTTCCTGGGCAAATATTGCGCTGATGGGTGGCTTTGCGCCCAAAAAATATGCGAAATATGCGCAAAGCCAAAGGGCCGGCGGGGCGGCCGCAGGGTGCGGCGCTGGTCGAATACGGGTTTGCAGGCCAAGCGCGGGGGGTTTTCCTTCCGCTGGCTTTGGCCCTACAGTCCGGCGGCCTGCCACGCGCCGGATCGGTGCGGGTCGCAGGCGGGCCAGACCGGCGGCCGCACAGGCCCGGACCAGATCCGAGGGGGGAAAAATGAAATTGCTGCGTGTTGGCCCGGTGGGGCAGGAAAAGCCCGCCATACTGGACGGTGACGGACAGGTGCGCGATCTGTCGGGGATCGTGCCCGACTTTGCCGGGCAAGGCGTGTCATTCGCCGCACTGGATGCGATCCGGGCGCTGGACCTGACCCGCTTGGCCGTGATCAGCGCGCCCGGCCGCATTGGCCCGTGTCTGGCGACGGTGCCGAATTTTCACGCCGTCGGGCTGAACTATGCCAAGCATGCCGCGGAATCGGGTGCCGCCATCCCGACCGAGCCGGTGTTGTTTTCCAAGGCCACCTCTTGCCTGTCGGGGCCGAATGACCCGGTGATCTTGCCGCGCGGCTCGGTCAAGGCGGATTGGGAGGTGGAGCTGGGCGTGATCATCGGGCGCGCCGCGCTCTATGTGTCGCAGGCCGAGGCGCTGGCCCATGTCGCGGGCTATTGCGTGGTCAACGACGTGTCGGAACGCAGCTTTCAGATTGAACGGGGCGGGCAATGGGTCAAGGGCAAGTCGGCCCCCAGCTTTGGCCCGATCGGCCCCTGGCTGGTGACGGCGGATGAGGTGCCCGATCCGCAAAGCTTGCGTCTGTCGCTGGACCTGAACGGGACGCGGGTGCAAGACAGCACCACCGGAGACATGATCTTCAGCGTGGCGCAGATCGTCTCCTACATCAGCCAGTTCATGCAGTTGCTGCCCGGTGACATCATCACCACCGGCACGCCCGAAGGGGTGGGGCTGGGGATGAAGCCGCAGCGGTTCTTGCGCCCCGGCGATGTGATGGAGGTGCGGGTGGACGGTCTGGGCATGCAACGTCAGGTGGTGGTGGCCCCGGGCGACCGGCACGGTTGAAATGCCCGTCGCCCGAAAGGTCAGACCGCTGCCAGCCATAGGCCAACGGCCAAAGGCTCAGGCGATCAGGCTGTCGTAGACGCCATAGCTGCCGGCGCGGGTCTGCAACTGCCGCTCGCCGCCACTGTCGCGGGCATAGGCCTGCACGGCGCGCAAGGTGGCCGGACCAAAGACACCGTCAATGCTGCCCCGGTAGTAGCCATAGGCGCGCAACCGCGACTGGATCGCCTGACGTTGACGCAGGGAATAGCTGTTGAAGGTTTGCGCCGCGAGCGTGGCATGAACCGAACTGGACGACCCGATCACCCGCCCGGTGTTGTACTGATCTTGCCGCGGCGGTGCCGGGCGGTATTGCGGCTGCGGGGCAGCGTAGCCGGTGCCCGCGTGGCGGGGGGCAGCATGGCGGGGGGCCGCGTAGGTCGGGGCGGCATAGCTCGGGGCGGCATAGCTGGGCGCGGCCTGGGCACGGCCCTGCGCATCGCGCACGATCGCCCCCACGATCAGCGCGGCAGCAACGCCTTGCAGGAACTTTCGCTCGTCCCGGCCAAAGGCGTTGGCGGGGGCCACGCTGGTCAGCGCGACAGACAGGGCGGTGATGGCGGCAAGGGCGGTGGTTTTCAGATTTGGCAGCATGGTCGGGTGTCCTTTCCCATAACGCCGTGGCGGGCAGAGCAAAACGTCCAACACGGCTGGATGGGTCCAGACATGACGCAAGCGGCCGTGCTAGGCAAAAACGCCGGTCTGTTATCGGATAGCGGCAAGGAAATCAGCGGGTTGTGTGATCGGCCCCAGCCGTGGCCGGCGCGGCCCGTTTGGGTCAGGGGTGGCGTTCGGTGGCATGTTCGGGGGCATGTTCGGGGGCCATGCGCCGGGCAAAGCGGGCAATCGCGGTCGCTGCCGCCGCGATCACCGCATCGGGCTGGGTCAGGCTGATCCGCAGCCAGCCGGCCAGACCGGCGCCAAAGCTTTCGCCCGGCATGCAGGCCACATGCTCGGCCTCCAGCAGCGCCAGCGCAAACTGTTGCCCCGACAGGCCGCTTGCCCGCACATCCAGAGCCGCAAACATCCCCGCCTGTGGCTGATGCAGCCGCAACCCGGCCACCCCGTCCAGCGCCGCGCCCAGCATGGCGGCCCGATCGCGGAACCGCAGGGCCATGTCGGCGGCAACCCGTGACGGTTGGCCCAGCACCGCCGCCGTTGCATCGGCCAGAAACGGCTGGTTGCCGAACAGCATGGTTTCCGCCAGCGGCAAGGCCCGGTCGATGAACGCGGCCGGCCCGACGCACCAGCCCGACCGCAACCCCGGCGCTGCATGCGATTTGGAGATCGAGGCCGCCGCGATCACCCGATCGACAAGCGCGGGCAGCGCCAAGGGCGAGGCGAAGGCCACCCCCGGAAACACCAGTTCCTCATAAACCTCGTCCGACACGATCCACAGATCATGCGCCCTTGCAATCTTGCCCAGCGCCGCCAGATCGGCGGCTGACAGCACCGCGCCGGTCGGGTTGTGCGGGCTGTTCAGAAACAACACGCGGCTGCGAGGCGTGATCCGCGCGGCCACATCTTCGGCCTGCATGGCAAAGCCATGCTCGGCCCGCAACGGCACCGGCACCATGCTGGCCCCGCTGGCGCGGATGATCCCTTCATAGGTGGCATACATCGGGTCGCCCACCAGCACCTCGTCGCCCGCCGCGGCCACGGCCTGCAACACCAGATACAGCGCCGTCTGCGTGCCCGGCAGGCACAGGAACTGATCGGTTCCAAACACGCGGCCATGCCGCGCGGTGTAACGGTCCGCCAGCGCGCGCAGCAGCCCGGGCTCGCCCCGCCCGTTGGAATAGCCCCAGCGGCCCGCTGCAAGCGCATCGGTGACATGGGTGATCAGAGTGTCGGGCGGCGGCGTGTCCGGCTCGCCGATGGTCAGTTGCAAGATGCCGTGGCCTTCGGCCTGCAACTGGCGCGCGCGGTAATGCACCGCCCATTTGGCGCCGCCCTGTCCGGCCAGCCGGTCAAGTATGGGGGCATACCTCATGGCATCCCCACAGCGTCTGCGGCGTGTGGCAAAACCGGGTTACACCTGCGGCGCACGCGACACATCCTTGTGGATGATCACATCGGCCTGCGGATAGGCGGCCAGAATGGCACGCTTGAGCGCGGCCCCCGTGGCATGCGCGTCGCGCAACGGCTGATCGCCGTCCAACTCGATGTGGATCTGCACGAAGATCCGGCTGCCGGCCCGGCGGGTCTTGATGTCGTGAAACCCGCGCACCCCCGGCCAGTTGCGGGCCATCTCGGTGATTGCCGCAATCACCGCCGGATCGGCGCGGCGGTCCATCAGCGCGTCCCAGGCCTCGGCCCCGATCCGCACAGCACCCAGCGCCAGCATCCCGGCGGCCCCCAGCGCCACCACCGAATCGACCGCGACAAGACCAAACCGGCTTGACGCCCACAGCGAGGCAATCGCGCCGATGTTGGGCAAAAGGTCGCCCATGTAATGCAGCCGGTCCGCCGCCACCACCTTGTTGCCGGTCTGCCGCGCGACGCGGCCTTGCCACAGCACCAGCCCCAGCGTCAGCAGGATCGACACCACCATGACCAGCATGCCGACCCCTTCGGCGGCAATGGTCTGCGGCTCGGGTGCGCGCAACCGCTGCACCGCCGCCACCGCGATCACCCCGGCCGAGACCAGAATGAACAGGGCCTGACCCAGCGATGCCAGATCCTCGGCCGAGGAATGGCCAAAGGCGTGGTCTTCATCGGCGGGCTTGGCGGCATACAAAATGGCCATCATCGCCACCAGAGAGACCATCAGGTCCATCGCACTGTCGGCCAGTGACGCCGCCACCGACAGCGCCCCGGTCTGCCCCAGCGCCCACAGCTTCAACGCCACCAGCACCGCCGCAACCGCGACCGATGCCAGCCCCGCCGACAGGTTCAATCTGGTCTGATCCGCTGTCATCCGCGCTGTCCTTTTCGGGGTCAGGGATGCGTTACCGCCAATGCGATGCCAAGGGCAAGCGCGAAGGGATCAGTCGATCACCTCATCGGCGGTGACACCCCACAGGGCAGCGCTGGGGGACCAGCCCTTCTGGCCCTCGACCGACACCCGGCACCAGCCATCCGCGCATTCGATGACCCGCGCCACCACACCCGCCTCGGCCTGAAACACCACCGTCGAGCCGCTGTCGGCCCGGCTGTAGAACGGCGTCATCGGCTGGATCACCAGAACCGTGCGCACCCCCGACAGCAAGGAATAATGCACCCAGCCACCCAGACCCTCGGCATCCTCGACCCGGCGCCAATGCTCATGCTCGGCGGTGATTTTCAGCGGCATTCCGGCCAGCGTGAACACCCAGTCGATCCGATGGGTCAACCCCGGCCCGCGCCGGGCATTGCCCTCACCCGTCTTCAGCGACACGAACCTCGGCAAGGGCAGGTTGGTCACCGCCCCCTTGCCGGCGTCGCGCGGCAAGGCCGGTGCAGCAACCGTTGCCCCTGCCGCCGCCGTGGTGGCCGCGCCTGCCGCAGACCGGATCGCCGGTGCCGCCAGCGGCCGCGCAAGTGGCGCAGGCTGGCCAGCCGCGATTGCCTGCGGCCCCGCCACCATTTCGGCCACCATCCCGGCCCCGGACACCGGACCCGGCAGCACCGCGGGCAGCCCTGCGGCAGGTGTCGCAGCCAGCACCGGGCGCGGCTTGGGTCGCACACCCTCGGCCAGACCGGGGGTCGCCAGGGCAAAAAGCGACGCGCACAACACCCCGGCCTTGCACATCGGTGTCATCTTCCGCCTGCCTGTCTGGCCCGATCAACGGGCCGCTCTTGCCTAAAGTTCCGTGCCGGGTTGTGTTGGGGTCTTGTGCCCCGTCCCGGTTGGCGTCACCTTGCGGTCAGCCAAGCGCCAAGATCAAGCCCACGGAGTTCAAGTATGCCCGCACAGCGGCTGAGTGTTGTAGTCACGCGACGGTTGCCCGAACCTGTCGAGACCCGGATGAAAGAGCTGTTCGATGTCGAACTGCGCGATCCCGATACGAAAATGTCTCGCGATGATCTGGTGGCCGCGATGCGCCGCGCCGATGTGCTGGTGCCTTGCATCACCGACCAGATCGACGCCGCCCTGATCGCTCAGGCCGGCGACCGGCTGAAGCTGATCGCCAATTATGGCGCGGGGGTCGATCATATCGACGTGGCCACCGCCCGCCAGCGCGGGATTCTGGTGTCCAACACCCCCGGCGTGATGACCGAAGACACCGCCGACATGACGCTGGCGCTGATCATGGCCGTCACCCGCCGCATCCCCGAGGGTCTGGCGGTGATGCAGGCCGGGGAATGGCAAGGCTGGGCCCCCACCGCCTTCATGGGGGTGCGCCTGGGCGGCAAGCGGCTTGGCATCCTTGGCATGGGCCGCATCGGCCTGGCGGTCGCCCGCCGGGCCCGCGCCTTCGGGCTTCAGGTCCACTACCACAACCGCAAACGCCTGCGCCCCGAAGTCGAGGCCGAGCTTGATGCCACCTACTGGGAAAGCCTGGACCAGATGGTCAGCCGGATCGACATCCTGTCGATCAACTGCCCGCACACGCCGTCAACCTATCACCTGATGAACGCGCGGCGGCTGAAGCTGATGAAATCCACCGCCGTGATCGTCAACACCTCACGCGGCGAGGTGATCGACGAAAACGCCCTGACCCGCGGCCTGCGGGCGGGCGAGTTGGGCGGGGCGGGCTTGGACGTGTTCGAACACGGCCACGAGGTCAACCCCCGCCTGCGGGAATTGCCCAATGTCGTGCTTCTGCCCCATATGGGCAGTGCGACACTGGAAGGCCGGATCGAGATGGGCGAGAAGGTCATCATCAACATCAAGACCTTCGCCGACGGCCACCGCCCCCCCGATCAGGTCGTGCCGGGGATGCTGTAAGGCGAACAGAGCGCCTGCGGCGCAAGCTTTTCTTCTCGGCTCTGGCCTGCGGCCAACCGCCTCGGGTTTCGCCTCCGGCGGGAGTATTTCAAAAGCAGCAAGCCTGAATGATTTGCTGCTTGGCAAATACTCTGGGGTGAGCCGCCCTTGGGCGGCGAGGGGCAAAGCCCCTGATCCGCAGGTGTGCGGCGCAGGCCGCGCGCCGAGACAACAGGCTTGCGCCGCAGGCGCTCTGCTCAATTGCCGTTCCAGCCGCGATACCAGTCGACAAAGCGCGCCACGCCGTCGCGGATGTCGGTGCGGGGCAGGGGGCCGACAAGGGCGGTGATCAGGGCCGCGTCGGCCCAGGTGGCGGGCACGTCGCCGGGTTGCATCGGCATCAGGTTGCGGGTGGCGGTGCGCCCGGTGGCGGCTTCGATGGCGGCGATGAAATCGGTCAGTTGCACCGGCGCGCCATTGCCGATGTTCACCACGCGGTAGGGGGCGACGGGGGAGAGGCTGTCCATCGGGCCCACCGGGTCCGTGCCGGGTGGGGTGGCGACCAGCCGGGTGATGCCTTCGACCAGATCCTCGATGTAGGTGAAGTCGCGCTGCATGTTGCCGTGGTTGTAGACGTCGATCGGCTCATTGTTCAGGATCGCCTTGGTGAACTTGAACAGCGCCATGTCGGGCCGGCCCCAGGTGCCGTAGACGGTAAAGAACCGGAACATCGTGGTCGGCACCCCGAACAGATGGGCATAGCTGTGCGCCATCGCCTCGTTGGCGATCTTGGTGGCGGCATAAAAGCTCATCGGGTGGGTGGCGCGGTCGGTCTCAGTGTAGGGCATCTTGGTGTTTGCGCCGTAGGCCGAAGAGGTCGAGGCCATCAGCAGATGCCGGGGCGGATGCGCCCTTGCGGCCTCCAGCACCTCATGGGTGCCGATCAGGTTGGATTGCACATAGCTGCGCGGGGCGTCGATCGAATAGCGCACCCCGGCCTGGGCCGCGAGGTGGATGATCACATCGGGGCGCACCGCGGCTGCCAGCGTGGTCAGGCCGCCCTCTGCCTCCAGCATCGCTTGGTGAAAGGCAAATCCCGGCTGGCCTTGCAAGATATCCAGCCGGGCCTGTTTCAGCGCCGGGTCGTAATAGGCGGTCATCCCGTCAAGGCCGGTCACCTGCCAGCCATCGGCCAGCATGCGCCGCGCCAGATGAAAGCCGATAAACCCGGCCGCCCCCGTGATCAGAACCTTGCCCGTCATGCCCACCCCCGGTTGCCTGTCTTCCCCTGTGCTTAGCCTTTTGGGGCAGGTGCGGTAAAGCCTTCTGCCCGTTGCGACCGGCGGTCAAGGATGCCGCGTGATCACCGAAGGCGACCCGCGCGCGCTGGCCGGTCAATAGCCGCGGGCGCGGTCGACCAGATGCAGCAGGGGCGCGCCGGCCTCGCTGCGGCGGATGTTGTCGGCGATCACGCGGGCGGCAGAACCGGCGCGGGTGTCGGCGGCGATATGTGGCGTCACGGTGATGCGGGGATGGTGCCAGAAGGGGTGATCCGGCGGCAGGGGTTCCACCCGGAACACATCCAGCGTGGCATGGCCGATCTGGCCTGCATCCAGCGCCGCCAGCAGGGCGGCATCGTCGATCAGCGCGCCGCGTCCGGGGTTCAGCACCACCGCGCCGCGTGCTGGCAGCGCCAGCGTTTCGGCGTTCAGGGTGTTTTCCGTCTCGGCCGTGCGCGGCAGCAGCGTCACCACGACCTGCGCGCCGGTCAGCGCCTGCAAAAGGCCCTCCCTCCCCGACAGGCAGCGGATGCCGGCATGCGTTTTCGGGGTCCGGCTCCAGCCGGTGACGGCAAAGTTCAGCGCCGCCAGCGCCTGCGCGCAGGCGCGGCCCAGCTCGCCCAGACCCAGCACCGTCACCGGGCGTTCGCGGGCCAGCGGGGGCACGTTCTGTTCCCAGCGGTGGGCGGGGTTCACGATATGGGCGTCCATCCCCAGATGGTGGCGCAAGGTGTGGCCCACCACCCATTCCACCATGCCCTCGGTCAGGCTTGGGTCCACCATCCGGCACAAGGCTTGGGTCAGCGTGGCATTGCCGACAATCCGCTCGACCCCGGCCCACAGCGACAGCACCGCCTTGGTGCGGGTGTAGGGGGTAAAGTCCTGCAACGGGGCAGACGGGGCATAGATGATGTAATCCACCGACGCGGGGTCTGCCTCCAGCACCAGATCGGCCGCCACCCCGGCCTGATCCAAGGCAAGCGGCAGGGCTTCGCGGTATTCTTCCCACAGGGCGGGGGCAGCAAACAGGATCTTGGGCATGGGTCTTACCTTGGTCGGTGAATATGGGCGCTTTGTATCAGCCCGAACGCCACCAGCAGCACCAGCATGGCCGAGCCGCCGTAAGACAGGAACGGCAGCGGCACCCCCACCACAGGCGCAAGCCCCATCACCATCGCCAGATTGATCGCCAGATACAAAAAGAAGTTCACCGCGATGCCAAGGATCAGCAGCGTGGAAAACCGGTCCTTGTTCTGCAAGGCCGAGACATAGCAAAACAGCAAGATCAGACCATACAGCACCAGAAGGCTGAACACCCCGACAAAGCCGAATTCCTCGCCCAGCGTGGTGAAGATGAAGTCGGTGTGCTTTTCGGGCAGAAAGTTCAACCGGCTTTGGGTACCCTGCATGAAGCCCTTGCCGCTCCAGCCGCCCGACCCCAGTGCAATCTGCGCCTGAATGATGTTGTATCCGGCGCCCAACGGGTCGGCGGTCGGGTCAAGGAAGGTGTCGATCCGGCGATACTGATAGTCGTGCAGCAACTGCCAGTCCGTGCCGCGCGACAGCATGATGGCCGCCACTGACCCGGTGATCAGGCTGGCCACCCCGGCGAAATACCACCAGCTGACGCCTGCCAGCAGCATCATCGCGCCGCCGATCATCAGCAAGATCAGGGCGGTGCCCAGATTGGGCTGCATCAGCACCAGCACCGTGGGGATCAGTGCCAGCACCACCGGCAGCGCCACCCACAGCGGGCGCGAGACTTTTTTCACATCCAGCCAGTCGTAATAGGCGGCCAGCAGCATGATCAGCGCCACCTTCATCAACTCGGATGGCTGCAACCGCAGGCCGCCCACCTCAAGCCAGCGCTGCGCGCCCATGCCGACGGTTCCGAAAAACTCGACCACCAGCAGCAACAGCAGCGACCCAAGATAGGCCAGCAAGGACATGTTGCGCCAAAACCAGATCGGCACGAAGGCGATCAGGAACATCAGCACCGCCCCCAGACCGAAGACCTGCATCTGCCGCCCGGCCCAGACCTCCATCCGTCCGCCCGCGATGGAATACAGCGCCAGCCAGCCCACGGCAGACACCGCCGTGACCAGCACCACCAAAGGCCAGTTCATATACAGGATCTTGCGCAGCCCGGTCGGCACGAACTTGACGCGGTATTCCAGAAAGCTCATGCGCTGCCCCCTATGCCCGTGTGGCCGTGGGCGCGCGGCCCGTTGCATCGCGCAGCGGCAGCTTGGCCAGCATCGCCTCGATCCGGTTGCGCTGACTGGCGGGATAGGCGGTCAAGGGCGGCAGCCCGTCGCTGAGGGCGCGCAGAATGGCATCGCGCGCAATCGGTGCCGCCGCGGTAGACCCGCCGCCGCCATGTTCCACCACGACAGACACCGCATAGCGCGGCTTGTCATAGGGCGCAAACCCCACGAACAGCGCGTGGTCGCGGCGGTTCCACGGCAGTTGGTCGTTGGAGATCACCCCGCGCGCCCGTTCGGCGGCGGTGATGTTGCGCACCTGACTGGTGCCGGTCTTGCCCGCCCAGACCATCGCCGGGTCAACGATGCGCGACGATTTGGCGGTGCCCCGCTCGGCATTGATCACGGCATACATGCCCGCGCGCACCCGGTTCAGGATTTCGGTCTCGATCCCCAGCCGGGGGGCCTCGGGCACGTCCGTCTCGCGCCCGTCGATCGACCGCACAAGGCGCGGCACCACCGCCCGGCCCGTGGCGATCCGCGCGGTCATCACCGCCAGTTGCAGGGGCGAGGTCAGCACATAGCCCTGACCGATGCTGGCGTTGATGGTGTCGCCGATCCGCCACTCGGCCTTCTGGCTGGCCAGCTTCCACGCCTTGTCGGGCATCACCCCTTCGGCAATCGCCGACATCGGCAGATCATGGCGCATGCCAAGGCCAAGCGATTTGCCCATCTCGGCGATCTTGTCGATGCCCACCTTCTGCGCGATCTCGTAGTAATAGACATCGCAGCTTTCGGTCAGGGATCGCTCAAGGTTCACCTGCCCGTGGCCGGCGCGTTTCCAGCAGTGGAACCGCCGACCGCCGAACTCGATATAGCCGGGGCAGCGGATGGTGGTGTTGACGCTGATCACGCCTTCTTTCAGCGCGGCAAGGGCGGTCACCATCTTGAAGGTCGATCCCGGCGGATAGACGCCCTGAACCGTCTTGTTGGCCAGCGGGCGATGGTCGTCTTCCATCAGCCCGTTGTAGTCGGTATGGCTGATGCCGCGCACGAACAGGTTGGGGTCAAACGACGGCGATGAGGCAATGGCGATCACGTCGCCGTTGGTCACATCCATCACCACGGCGGCCGCCGATTCATCGCCCAGCCGCGCCTGCACAAAGTTCTGCACATCGGCGTCAATTGTCAGCCGGATATCGGCACCGGGGTCGCCCTCCACCCGCTCCAGCTCGCGCATCACGCGGCCGACCGAATTGACCTCGATCCGCCGGGTTCCCGCCCGGCCACGCAGGTCATTTTCCAGCCAGCGTTCAACCCCGATCTTGCCGATCTGGAACTTCGGGATCGTCAGCAGGGCATCGGGCTTGTCCAGCCCTTCAAGGTCTTTTTCCGACACCGGCCCGACATAGCCCAGGACATGGGCAAAATCGGTATCGCGCGGATAGATCCGGCTCAGCCCGAACTCGGGTGACACGCCGGGCAGGGACGGCGCGTTCAGCGCCACCTTCGACAGGTCTTCCCAGGTCAGACGGTCGGCCACGGTGATCGGCGCAAACGGGCTGGACCGCTTCATTTCCTTGGCGGTGCGGTCCAGATCCTCGGCGCTCAGCGGGATGACATAGGCCAGCCGCGCCAGCACCGCATCGACATCGCCCGCGTCCTCGCGGGTGATGATCACCCGGTAGTTCTGTTCATTCCCGGCCAGCAGCTTGCCGTTGCGATCCTGGATCAGCCCGCGTGCCGGCGGGATCAGCCGGATCGAGATGCGGTTTTCCTCGGCCAGCAGTTTGAACTGGTCGGCCTGATCGACCGACAGATAGCGCATCCGCGCGCCCAGCACCGCAAACATCGCCGTCATCGCGCCGCCCATCAGCAACGCGCGCCTGTGGGTCAGCCGGGCGCTGTCTTCGGTATCTTTCGGGCTGCGTCGCATCCTTTGCCCCCTACATCCGGCGTCCGTAGCTGTCCACCTCGCCCGTGGCGGGTTTGCGCAGGTCCAGCGCCAGACGGCTGACGCCGACCATCACAGGATAGCACAGGATGGACCAGAAAACCTGCAGCAAGGCAAAGCCCAATCCGGGCTGCGGCAGGAACGATACCGTGAAGACCAGCCGATAGACCATCAGGCAGGCCACCATCAACCCCGCCACCATCGCCCATTCGGCAATCAGCGTCAGCTCGCGGGTCAGCGCCACCCGGGCGCGCACGAACTCGACCGCCATCACCACCAGCGCCGTCCACAACCCCGGCGGCCGCATCAACACCATGTCTTCCAAAAGCAACACCCCCGCCAGCAACCACGCCGGCAGATAGTCGGGCCGCCGCGTCGCCCAGGCAAAGATCAGGCACAACAAAAGGTCCGGCCCCGGCAGATCGCCCGCCTGCGTGCCCAGGGGCAGCAGCCGCAGATACAAAAGCACCAGCGCAAAGCCGACAAACAGCCCGCGATACAGCCACACCCCGGATCGCAGCGCTTCAACCATCGCTGGCCTCGGTTTCCGATGTCGCGTCGGCGGCGGGGTCGGCTTCGGGCTGGGTGCCGCGCGCGGGCAGGGCCTCGGTGTTCAACGCCCCCGAGGTATCGGGGCCATCGGGCAACATGGGCGGTGCCACCAAGGCCCCCGCATCGGTGATCGGCGTCAGCTCATGGCTGCGCAGCACCCGCAAGAACACCAGCCGCTGATAATCGGCGCTCAGGCTGACGCGCAACCGCCGGTCATTGCCCATCACGACCTGACCCACCAGCAAGCCCGCCGGAAACATCCCGCCATCGCCGGAACTGATCACCCGGTCGCCGGGGCGCACCTCATCGGGCTGTTCCAGAAACTCCAGCGGCGGCAGCGCCGAGTTGTCGCCCGAAAGCAGGCCGCGTTGCCCCGAGGGCTGCACCGTCACCGGGATGCGGCTGTTGGTGTCGGTCAACAGGATCACCCGCGCCGTACGCTCGCCTACGCCCGAGATCCGGCCCACCAGACCGATGCCATCCATCGTGGCCCAGCCATCCACAATCCCGTCCCGCGCGCCGACGTTGATCAGCACCGATTGCCGGAACGGGCTGCCGCTGTCGGCCAGCACCTGCCCGGTGACATGCGTCAGCTTGGGGTCAAGCCGCACCTGATTCAGGTCCAGCAGGCGGGCATTTTGCTGCTCAAGCTGCAAGGCGGCCTCTTTCCAGGCCTTCATCTGCTGCAACTCGCGGCGCAGGTCCTGATTTTGCTCATACAGGCTGGCATAGCTTTGAAACTGCTCGATCATCCCGGCGGCCTTGGTCACCGGGGCCATCGCCCAGTCGAACGACGGCACCACCCGGTCCACCAGGGCTGCGCGAAACCGTTCCACCCTTGGGCTGTCGATCCGCCACAGCGCAAACAGCCCCAGCAGGGCCAGCACCAACAGCGCCACCAGCAGCCGGCGCAACGGTCGGGCAAAGTCCTCCGGGTCTGTGCGTGGTTTTGCCATGGCGGTCTTTCCTGCCCGGCCTCAAGGTCCGGTCAACTGTCGCAGCCGTTCAACTGTCGTAGTCGATCACATGCCGCAGTTGCTTTTCGTATTCCAGCGCCTTGCCGGTGCCAAGCGCCACACAATTGAGTGATTCATTGGCCACCGAAATCGACAGCCCGGTCTGCTCGCGCAACGACAGGTCCAGATCGCCCAACAGCGCGCCGCCGCCGGTCAGCATCACGCCACGGTCCACGATATCGGCGGCAAGGTCGGGCGGGGTTGCCTCCAGCGCGTGCATGACGGCATCGCAGATCTGCTGCACCGGTTCGGCCAGCGCCTCGGCCACCTGCGCCTGATTGATCTCGGTTTCCTTCGGCACCCCGTTTAAAAGGTCGCGCCCGCGGATCTGCATCGACGCGCCGCGCCCGTCGTCGGGCATCCGCGCGGTGCCGATGCTGGTCTTGATCCGCTCGGCGGTCGACTCGCCGATCAGCAGGTTCTGGTGCCGGCGCAGATAGCTGATGATCGCCTCATCCATCCGGTCGCCGCCCACCCGGACCGACCGGGCATAGACGATATCGCCCAAGGACAGCACCGCCACCTCGGTGGTGCCGCCGCCGATATCGACCACCATGTTGCCGGTGGGGTCGGTGATCGGCATGCCCGCGCCGATCGCCGCCGCAATCGGTTCGGCAATCAGCCCGGCCCGCCGCGCGCCCGCCGACAAAACCGATTGCCGGATCGCGCGCTTTTCCACGGGCGTCGCACCATGCGGCACACAGACGATGATCTTGGGTTTGCTGAAGGTCGTGCGCTTGTGCACCTTGCGGATGAAATGCTTGATCATCTCTTCCGCCGCTTCAAAGTCGGCGATCACCCCGTCGCGCATCGGGCGAATGGCCTCGATGCTGCCCGGCGTGCGGCCCAGCATCAGCTTGGCATCCTCGCCCACCGCCAGCACGACCTTCTTGCCGTCCTTGGTGTGATAGGCCACCACCGAAGGCTCGTTCAGCACGATCCCTTTGCCACGGATATAGACAAGTGTGTTGGCCGTCCCAAGGTCAATCGCCATATCCGAGGAAAACAGATTGGAGAATATCGACATGCCTTTGGTGTCCTTTTCAAACGTCAAAACCCCACTCGACCGGGGGAATCGAAGGGGCGCGTTCATATAAGGCTCAGGGTTGGTGGGTGAAAGGACAAAGCGGGTGCCGGGCGTCAATCCGCCTTCGGGCCCCGTCGCTTGCACCATTGCAATTATTGGCCCGGTGAAAGGCACAAGAAGGACCGTTTCCTTGCACTTTTCAAACCCAAGCCGTTTGACGCGCAAAGTGTGCTTACCGCCCGGTTGCAACCCTTGGTGAAACCGGCGTGTCGCGGCCAGAGAATCATCAGGCCCAAAGCCATGATTCTGGTCCGTCTTACCCCACTGCCGGCATCACCCCGGCCCAGTCCAGCGCCATCACGCAGGCCCCGATCAGCGCCATCGAGATCAGGCTGATCAGCATCCCCGCCCGCACCATGTCGGGCACCGTCACCCGCCCGCTGCCGAAGACGATCGCATTGGGCGGCGTCGCCACCGGCAGCATGAAGGCGCAAGACGCAGCCAGCGTGACCGGCAAGGTCAGCAGCAGGGGCGACACCCCAAGGCTGATCGCCATGGCGCCCGCCAGCGGGATCAGGGTGGCGGCGGTCGCGGTGTTCGAGGTGACGTGGCTCAGCCCCATTGCCCCCGCCGCCACCAGCCCCACCAGCAGCCAGCCCGGCCAATCGGTCAGCCCGCGCATCGCCCCCGCCAGACTGTCCGCCAGCCCGCTGGACCCGATCGCCTCGCCCAGACTTAACCCGCCACCGACCAGGATCAGCACCCCCCAGGGCAGTTGGGCAGTATCTTCCCACCTCAGCAGCGCGCGGCGGTGGCCGCCGCCCGCGGGCCACGCAAACAGCACCACCGCCGCAATCACCGAAATCACCGCATCGCTCAGGGTCAGTCCCGGCAAGGCCGCATCCAGCGCTGGGCGCAGCACCCAGGCCGCCGCCACCGCCGCAAACACCAGCGCCACCCGCCGCTCGGCCACCCCCATCGGCCCCAGCGCCGCCCGCCGTTCGGCCAGCAACTCGGCAATCCCGGCCACCGGCTCGGGTGTCACCACAAAGGCCCAGCGGCACAGCACCCACCAGCAGCCCACCAGCAACACAAGCGACAGCGGCAGCGCAAAGGCCATCCACTCCAGAAAGCCGATCTCGATCTGCCAGCTTTCCGCCAGATAGGCCGCCAGCAGCGCATTGGGCGGCGTGCCGATCAGCGTGGCAATGCCGCCGATATTGGCCCCGAACGCAATCCCCAGCATCAGCGCCACACCGATGGCGCGCGCGCGGTCGGGCGGCGTCGGCCCGGCATCCATCATCGCCAACACCGAAATCCCAATGGGCAGCATCAAGGCCGCCGTCGCGGTGTTCGACACCCACATGCTTAGGCCCGCCGTGGCCAGCATGAACCCGGCCACCAGATGATCGGGCCGCTGCCCGACAAAGCCCAGAATGAACAGGGCAATCCGCTGGTGCAGGTTCCAACGCTGGATCGCCAGCGCAATCATGAAGCCGCCCAGAAACAGAAAGATCAGCGGATTGGCATAGGGGGCGGCGGCCTCGGCAAAGCTTGTGGCGCCAAGGCTGGGCAGCACCGCCACCGGCAACAAGGCCGTCGCCGGGATCGGCAGCGCCTCGGTCACCCACCACAGCGCCATCAGCACCGTCAGCGCCGCCACTGTCCAGGTGTCAGCGGCCATCCCCGCCGGCGGGCCCGCCAGCAGCATCGCGGCAAAGATCAGCGGCCCCAGCACAAGGCCGATCCGGGCGCGGATCTGGCCGTCTTCGGGCAGGCGAGGCATCTGGGGCTCTGGCATAAAGCGGCGATCCGGGTGGCGGTGACCCCAGATCTCTACCCCGATTTCACGTCATTGCAACGACGGGCAGGCGTTTTCGCCGCCGGTTGTACGGGCGAATTGTCCCGCCTGCCGAAAATCAGGGCGGCGGCAGGCCCCGGTGCAACCCAAACCCAACCCCCCCGGCGCATACGCCCCGCGCTTACTCGCCGTGATAGCTGACCGTCTTCACATCATTGCCCGGCGCGGTCTTTTGCCGCCGCACGATCAGCTTGTTCAGCGCGTTGATATAGGCGCGGGTGCTGGCCACGATGGTATCGGTATCGGCCGACGCGCCGGTGACGATCCGCCCATCCTCTTGCAACCGCACCGACACCGTGGCCTGCGCATCGGTGCCTTGGGTCACGGCATGCACTTGATAGATCTCCAGCCGCGCCTTGTGCGGGAACAGCATCTTCACGCAGTTGAACGCCGCATCCACCGGCCCGTCGCCCGTGGCATCAATATGGTGATCCACCCCATCCACCGACAGCACCATGTCGGCCTCTTGCGGGCCTTCGGTGCCGCAGATCACCCGCAGCTTTTTCAATTGCAAGTATTCGTGGGCGTCATTGGTCTGCTCATCGGCGACCAAAGCCACCAGATCGTCGTCATAGACCTCTTTCTTTCGGTCAGCCAAAGCCTTGAAGCGCACGAACACATCGTTCAGCTGATTGTCGGCCAGATCAACGCCCAGCTCTTTCAACTTCGCCCGCAGCGCCGCCCGGCCAGAATGCTTGCCCATGGCGATGTTCTTCTGCACCAAGCCGATATCTTCCGGCCGCATGATCTCAAACGTTTCGACGTTCTTCAGCACGCCATCCTGATGGATTCCGCTTTCGTGCAGGAAGGCGTTCTTGCCGACAATCGCCTTGTTGAACTGCACCGGAAAACCCGAGACAGACGCAACCCGCCGCGACAGGTTCATGATCTTGGTGGTGTCAATCCCGGTGCGGTAAGGCATGATGTCGTTGCGCACCTTCATCGCCATCACCACCTCTTCCAAGGCCGTGTTGCCGGCGCGTTCGCCCAGACCGTTGATGGTGCATTCGATCTGCCGTGCGCCTGCCTCGACCGCCGCCAAGGCGTTGGCCGTCGCCATGCCCAGATCATTGTGGCAATGCGTGGCGAAGATGATGGTATCGGCCCCTGGCACCCGCTCCAGCAACATGCGGATCAGATCCGCACTTTCACGCGGCGCGGTATAGCCCACGGTGTCGGGAATGTTGATCGTGGTGGCCCCGGCCTTGATCGCGATTTCCACCACCCGGCACAGATAGTCGTGCTCGGTCCGCGTGGCATCCATCGGCGACCATTGCACGTTGTCGCACAGGTTGCGGGCGTGGGTCACGGTGTCGTGGATGCGTTCCGCCATCTGGTCCATGTCCAGATTGGGAATCGCGCGGTGCAAGGGCGATGTGCCGATGAAGGTGTGGATGCGTGGGCTGGACGCATGCTTCACTGCCTCCCAGCAGCGGTCGATGTCCTTGAAATTGGCACGCGCCAGCCCGCAGATCGTGCTGTTCTTCGCCCGCTTTGAAATCTCGGACACCGCGGCAAAGTCACCCTCAGAGGCAATCGGAAAGCCGGCTTCAATGATATCGACGCCCATTTCATCCAGCAGGCTGGCAATCTCCAGCTTTTCTTCATGGGTCATGGTGGCGCCGGGGCTTTGTTCGCCATCGCGCAAAGTGGTGTCAAAAATGAAAACGCGGTCTTGCGTTGCAGTTGTCATGGGTCTGATCCTTGCTGTGCCTTTGCTTCTCGTTGCCGGGCGCTGTCACCTCTGAGCGGTCGCGCCCAAGGGCACGCTCAGAGGCAGCTAAGGAGAAGCAGACCACGGGTGGCCGACAGGGCAACAGCCCCGGTCAAGCATGCGATATGTGGACCCCGTGTCATGTAGGCGACGATACCGCCGCTGGATGGAATGTAAAGGGCGATTTGCGGCGGCCCCCACCCCCATCCCCTCCCCACAAAGGGGGAGGGGAGGCGTTCCAACCAAAGCCATTGCGCGTGCGGCCACGCCATAGCCGCCCCCCCCGGTGGGAAGGGGAAGGGGATGGGGGTGGGGGGCAACTCGCCCAGTCCCCCAAAGCCACACTTGCCCCGCCGCGTCAGAATGGGTCGCCTCCCTCCCCCCTCGTGGGGGAGGGATGGGGTGGGGGGGGCGTCCCGGCAGGATATGGCCGTGGTCACGGATGCACCACGCGTTCCCCACAGCCAGACCACGCTTGCCCCACGCAACATTCCCGCTATCTGACGGGTCCATTCAGGAAGGGCATCATGCGGGCATTGGTGATCGGGGCATCGGGGGGGATCGGGCGCGCGGTCGCCGACCATCTGGCGGGGCAGGGGGCCGACGTGGCGCGCCTTTCCCGCCGCGAAAACGGGTTCGACATCACGGATGAGACCAGCATCCACGCCCATCTGTCAGCACTTGAAGGGCCATTTGACCAGATCCTTGTGACCACCGGCGCGCTGGAACTGAACGGGGTGGCACCCGAGAAGTCCCTGAGAATGCTGGATTCTGCCAGCCTTTCTGCGCAATTTGCGCTGAACGCCACCGGCCCGGCGCTGGTCTTGAAACACAGCGTGCGCCTGATGCCAAAGGACCGCCCGGCGCGGTTTGCCGTGCTGTCGGCGCGGGTTGGCAGCATTGGCGACAACCGTCTGGGTGGCTGGCACAGCTATCGCGCCGCCAAGGCCGCACTGAACCAGTTGATCCACACCGCAGCGGTGGAAATTGCCCGCAGCCACCCCCAAGCAGTTGTGGTCTGCCTGCACCCCGGCACAGTATCTACGCCTTTGACCGCGAAATACGCCGGCGGCCACCCCACCGTCACCCCCGATCAGGCGGCGGAAAACCTGCTGCACGTGCTGGCCGCGCTGACCCCGGCTGACAGCGGCGGGTTCTTTGACCAGAACTGCCAGACGATCCCATGGTGAAACGTCTGATCCTTGTGTTGGGCGACCAGTTGACCCCCAACATATCGTGTCTTCGTGCCGCCGACCCCGCGCGGGATGTGGTGGTGATGGCCGAGGTTCAGGCCGAGGGAACCTATGTCCCGCACCACCCGCAAAAGATTGCCCTGATTCTCTCCGCCATGCGCCACTTTGCAGCAGACCTGCGTGAAAGCGGCTGGCAGGTTGCCTATTCTGAACTGGATGACCCCGAAAATACCCAATCAATTCACGGCGAACTGCTGCGCCGCGCGGCTGAATACGGGGCAGGCGAAATCCTTGCCACCCGCCCCGGCGAATGGCGGCTGATCACCGCGCTGGACGATATGCCGCTGCCGGTGACGCAATTGCCCGATGACCGCTTCATCTGCTCGGACGCCGAGTTTGCAATCTGGGCCGAGGGGCGCAAACAGTTCCGGATGGAATGGTTCTACCGCGACATGCGCCGGAAAACCGGGCTCTTGATGCAAGGCAAGGATCCCGTTGGCGGCCAATGGAACTTTGACCACGACAACCGCAAACGCGCCAGACCCGATCTCTTCCGCCCCCGCCCGCCGCAGTTTGCCCCCGGCGCCGTGACGCAACAGGTGCTGGACCTGATTGAAGTCAGGTTTCCCAACCATTTCGGGCGGTTGCGCCCCTTTGGCTGGGCCGTCACCCGCAAGGATGCGCAGGCGGCGCTGACGCATTTCATCGACCACGCGCTGCCCAGCTTTGGCGATGAACAAGACGCGATGCTGGCCGGTGACCCGACCCTCAGCCATGCGCTGATCTCGCCCTACCTCAACATCGGCCTGCTGGACCCGCTGCAGGTGTGCCGCGCGGTCGAGGCCGCATGGCACACCGGCAAGGCCCCCCTCAACGCGGTTGAGGGCTTCATCCGCCAGATCATCGGCTGGCGTGAATTCGTGCGCGGCATCTACATGCTGCACGGCCCCGGCTATGCCGACCAGAACGCGCTGGGGGCCACCCGGGCGCTGCCGCCGCTCTATTGGGGGGCCAAGACCCGGATGGCCTGCCTGTCGCATGCGGTGGGGCAAACCCGCGATCTGGCCTATGCCCACCACATCCAGCGCCTGATGGTGACGGGCAATTTCGCCATGCTCGCAGGTGTCGACCCGCAGGCGCTGCACGCATGGTATCTGTCTGTTTACATTGACGCTTTCGAATGGGTCGAAGCCCCCAACACCATCGGCATGAGCCAGTTTGCCGATGGCGGCGTGCTGGGGTCGAAACCCTATGCCGCCTCCGGGGCCTATATCGACCGGATGTCGGACTATTGCGGTGGCTGCCAATACCGCGTCGCCGACAAGACCGGACCGCAGGCCTGCCCGTTCAACCTGCTCTACTGGGATTTCCTGCTGCGCCATCGCGCCCGGTTTCAGACCAACCCGCGCATGGCGCAGATGTACCGCACATGGGACAAGATGGCCCCGTCCCGGCAGACAGCCACGCTGGCAGAAGCCGAAACCTTTCTTGCCAAACTCGACGCGGGCACATTGGTGTGACCGCAAAGCCAGAGCCGTCGCCGGCCTCATCGAGGGGCCCGCAACGGCATTGCCATCCTTGTGACGCGCCCGGTCGCGCACCGGGCAGCTGCGGTGCAATCGGTTGTGGCGGCTGCGCTCCGCGCGGGAGTATTTGGCAAGCAGCAAGTCCAACGCTGTTGCAGTGCTGCTTTGAAAATACTCCGCAGGGTCCGGGGGCGCGCAGCCCCCGGCGAAGACAAGCGGGCGGCACGCCCGCGCAGGCGCCCCGAAAGGCTTGCGCCGCAGGCGCGCTGCTGGATTGACCGGGTCAGGGTCAGGGTCAGGGTCAGGGTCAGGGTCAGGGTCAGGGTCAGGGTCAGGGTCAGGGCGAGGGCGTCGGGGCCGCCGGATCGGCCGGTGCCGGACTGGGGGCCATCAGGATGCCGTTTTCCCACAGACCTTCGGCCACTTGCCCGCTGGCATAGGTCAGTTTGCCCTGACCTGACCGGCGGCCTTTGGCAAAGCTGCCGTCATAGCGGTCGCCATTGGGATAGGTGGCGCTGCCCTGGCCATCGATCTCGCCGTCTTTCCAGTCGCCGGTGTAGACAAAGCCATCGGGGCCGGTGAGTTCGCCCTTGCCAGAGCGGAGACCTGCCGTGAAATCGCCGATGTAGACCGTGCCATCGGCATAGCTGGCTGTGCCCGTGCCGCTGCGTTGGCCATTTTCCCATGTGCCTTCATAGCGATAGCCATCGGGCAGGGTCATGGTGCCGGTGCCGTGCGGTTTGGCGGCCTTGAACGCTCCGGTATAGACCGCGCCATTGGCATAGGTGGCGGTGCCGGTGCCGTCGATGACGCCCGCGACCCAGGTGCCGTCATAGGTGGCCCCATCGGCATAGGTGATCTTGCCTGTGCCGTCGGCTTCGTCGTTCTTGACGCTGCCTTCGTAGACCGCGCCATCGGGAAAGGTGATGCGGCCGGTTCCGGTCAGGCGGCCATCCAGCCAGTTGCCGTCCAGCACGGTGCCGTCCGTGGCGCGGAACACGCCCTTGCCCGCGCGCTTGTCGACCTGAAAGCCACCTTCGTAGACATCGCCATTGGCCGAGGTGGCGCGGCCTTGCCCCTGACGCTGGCCATCGACAAAGCTGCCCTCATAAACGTCGCCATTGGCCTGAGTCAGCCGGCCGGTGCCGTTGATCTGGCCATCCGCCCATTGTCCCGCGTAAACCAGCCCGTCGGGCATGGTCAGGGTGCCCTCGCCCTCGCGCTGGCCGGCCTTCAGCGTGCCGTCGAACACCGTGCCGTCGGCATAGGTGACGCGGCCCTTGCCGTCTTTCACCCCTTCGGTCCAGCCGCCTTCGTAGCGATAGCCATCGGGGCCGTCCTGCACGCCGCTGCCATGGTGTTTGCCGTTCAGGAACGCGCCGGTATAGACCGAGCCATCGGCATAGCGCGCGACACCTTCGCCGGTCATCTGGCCACCCGTCCAGTCGCCATCATAGCTGCCACCATCGGCATAGGTGATCTTGCCGCGGCCTTCCGGCTTGCCCGCCGCGAACTGGCCCTCATAGACCGATCCGTTGGGATAGCGAGCGACGCCGGTGCCGGTAATCTCACCGCCGACCCAGTCGCCGGTATAGCTGTAACCGTTGGGCAGGGTGTAGGTGCCGGTGCCATGCTGGCGGCCGTTCAGGAAGGTGCCCTCATAGAACGATCCGTCGTCATATTGCTTGGTGACGACCTCGCCGTCTTGCGCAAGGGCAAGACCCGGCAGGGCCAGGCCAAGCAGGGCCGCAGCCATCAGTCGTTTCACAGCGTGCCGCATGGTCGGACTCTCCGTCGTATCTGGCAGTGGTATCAGGTTGGCAAAACCCTAGCCAAGTGGCACGGGGCTGACAAGCGTGGCGGGCTTTGACCGGCAATCACTTTCCCTTGGCGGACAACCTGCTAGAACAGGATCAGCCGCTTGCGAAAGGTGCCGCCATGGCCGATCTGTTCCGTCTGACCCTTGCCCAGTTGAACCCGACCGTGGGCGATCTGACCGGCAATGCCGCCCGTGCCCGTGCGGCCTGGGATCAGGCGAAAGCCGCCGATGCCGACCTGTTGGCGCTGACCGAGATGTTCATCACCGGCTATCAGACCCAGGACCTTATACTGAAACCCGCCTTTCAGCAGGCCGCCATTGCCGCGATCCACCAGCTTGCCACCGATTGCGCCGATGGCCCCGCCATCGCCATCGGCGGCCCGGCGGTGCAGGACGGTCGGCTGTACAACGCCTATTACATCTTGCAAGGCGGGCGGGTCACGGCCACGGTGTTGAAGCACCACCTGCCCAATGATGCGGTATTTGACGAGCGGCGGCTGTTCACCGCGGCCGATGTGCATGGCCCCTATATCGTCAACGGGGTTCGGATCGGATCACCGATTTGCGAAGATGCCTGGCACGCCGATGTGGCCGAGACCCTGGCCGAGACCGGGGCCGAGATCCTGCTGGTGCCCAACGGCAGCCCCTATCATCGCGGCAAGCCCAATCTCCGGCTGAACCTGATGGTGAGCCGCGTGGTGGAAACCGGGTTGCCGCTGGTCTATCTGAACATGGTCGGCGGGCAGGACGATCAGGTGTTTGACGGATCGTCGATGGTGCTGAACCCCGGTGGTCATCTGGCGGTGCAGATGCCGCAGTTCGATGAGGTGGTGACCCATGTCACCTTTCGCCGCACGGCTGAGGGCTGGCATGCCGACCAGGGTGAGATTGCGCCGATCCCGCCGATCGGCGAGGCGGATTATCGCGCCTGTGTGCTGTCGGTGGCTGATTACTTTGCCAAGACCGGGTTCCGCAAGGCCGTGCTGGGCCTGTCGGGCGGCATCGACTCTGCCATTGTCGCCGCGATTGCCGCCGATGCCTTGGGCCCGGAAAACGTGCGTTGCGTCATGCTGCCGTCCGAGTTTACCAGCGCCCATTCGCTGGAGGACGCCGAGAAATGCGCCCGTGCGCTGGGCTGCCGGCTGGATACCGTGCCGATTACGGCCGCGCAGGGCGCGGTGCTGGAAACCCTCGCCCCGCTGTTTGCCGGCACCGACGAAGGCATCACCGAGGAAAACATCCAATCCCGTCTGCGCGGGGTGATGCTGATGGCGATTTCCAACAAGTTTGGTGAAATGCTGCTGACCACCGGCAACAAGTCGGAAATGGCGGTTGGCTATTGCACGATCTATGGCGACATGAACGGCGGCTACAACCCGGTCAAGGACATGTACAAGACCCGGATGTTCCTGACCGCCCGCTGGCGCAACGAACATCACCGGCCATGGATGAAGGGCCCGGCGGGCGAGGTGATCCCTGACCGCATCATCACCAAACCCCCCAGTGCCGAATTGCGCGCCAACCAGACCGATCAGGACAGCCTGCCGCCCTATGAGGTGCTGGATGCCATTCTGGAAGGGCTGGTCGAGCATGAGGCGAGCGTGGCCGATCTGGTGGCGATGGGCTTTGACCGGGCCACGGTGAAAAAGGTCGAACACCTGCTGTATCTGGCGGAATACAAACGCTTTCAATCCGCCCCCGGCACGCGGCTGACGCAAAAGGCGTTCTGGCTGGACCGGCGCTATCCGATTGCCAACCGGTTCCGGGATGACAGCGGGGCGTAAGGCGGTGTGGAGGGGCGGCTTTGCGGGATCAAGCGGAGGCTTGTGAGATGCGCAACACAGGGCAGCGCCGGCCCGGCGGACAGCGCTGCCCAGCGGCGCATGCCGCGCCGTGATTCCGGGCGAATCAAACGAAGACCGTTCGTCCGCTTCGGACTCAAACCAACCCAGACCTGCCCTAAACCTCGATCGCCGTTGCCTCGTGCATCAGGCGCATCACGTCTTCGGCGCGGCACAGGGCGGTGGCGTCGGTCATCACCGCCGCCGCCGCGGCCGCTGATCCCATCGCCAATGCCTGCGCCGAATCCTGCCCGCGGGCCAGGGCCAGCACAAAGGCCGCGACAAAGCTGTCGCCGGCGCCAACGGTGGATTTCACCTTGACCTTGGGCGCAGGTGCAAACAGCCGCCGCGTGCCGTCGGCCAGAATGTTGCCGTCGGCCCCGCGCGCGATGACCACCCGTTTGGCCACGCCGCGCGCCACCAGTTCGGCGGCGAAATCGGCGGTATCCTTGCGGGTTTCCAGCTTGCGGCCCGCCAGTTCCTCGCCCTCTTCGCCGTCCATGCGCAGTACGGCCAGGCCGCCCACCGGGTGCTTCACCACCTCGAACAAGGCCGCGCCCGAGGTATCAAGCACCACATGGCTGCCGTCCATGCTGGCGGCCAGTTGCGCCGAAAAGTCGATCGGCACGCCCGGCGGCTGGCTGCCCGAGATCACGCTGTAGCCGCCCGGCCGTGATGTGGCCGACAGCAAGGTGAACACCCGCGCCCGTTCTGCCGGGCCCCAGACCGGGCCGGGCAGCATGAAGCGGTATTGCTTGCCGGTGGAGGTTTCGGTGACACTCAGGCTTTGCCGGGTCTCGCCGGGGCCAAGGATCGACAGGAAGGTGACCCCTTCGCCCCGGATAAGCCCGGCCAGACGGTCGCCGGTCAGCCCGCCGATGGCCACCAGCGCCAGACTGTCGCCGCCAAGCGCCTTGATCGCGCGCGACACGTTCAGACCACCGCCGCCGGGGTCAAGATGCGGGTCGGTGCAGCGCAGCTTGTGGCCGGGGATGATATCGGGAACCTCGGTCGCCATATCCAGCGCGGGGTTCAGCGTCACGGTCAGAATGGGGGCTTGCATGGTCGGGGCGCGTCCTTTGTGTCGGCGCGACGTTAGCGTCAACATCAACCGCCGAAAAGCACCTGTTTGCCGCAACTGCAAAACAACGTCCCGGGTCGTGTCGGCAATGCCGCAGACGCCGGAAAAGGGGGCGGATCAACCGCCCCCCGATCGCCTTAGCCGTTCAGCATCATCTGATAGCTGGAGGGCACATAGCGAAAGCCGTCGCCCATGGCCTCGACATAGCCGACACCGGGGAAGGGCATGTGATAGCCGACGAACGGCACGCGGTCAGCGGCCAGCATGCCGAACAGCGCACGGCGGGTCGCGGCGGCGGCGGCCTTGTCCATGTCAAAGCGCACCTCCCAGTCGGGCTTTTGCAGCGACCAGACATAGTGGTTGGCGGCGTCCACCGTCAGCGCCAGCCGCTGCCCGTTGCTTTCCAGCATATAGGCCATGTGGCCGGGGGTGTGGCCAAAGGCTGCCATTGCGGTGATGCCCGACGCAACCGAACCGCCATCGTCAAGGAAGGTCATCTTGTCATTTTGCGGTTTGACCTTGGCGTCAAAGCCTTCGTTTGCGGCCGCACTCCAATGGTTATGCTCGATCGCGCCGGTCACATAGCGCGCGTTGGCAAATGTGGCCCCCGCATCGCCCGCCATGCCGCCGATGTGGTCGCCATGCATGTGTGTCAGCACCACCACATCAACCTGATCCGGGGTGTAGCCTGCCGCAGCCAGCACGCCGGTGATCGCCTGCGGCGCAAGGCCGGTGTCGAACAGGACCAGTTCCGTCCCGGTGTTGACGATGGTCGGGGTAAAGAAGGTCTGGCTTTTGTCCACTGGCAGGAAATTCGCCGCCGACAGCGCGGCGAATTCGTCCGGTGTTGCGTTGGTGCCAAAGGTTTCCTGCGGCTTGTCACCGGTGCGCGAGCCGACCAGCAGCGTTGTCACCTCGAACGCGCCCAGCTTGAACCGGTTGAACGGGGTGGCGGCGGCCCCCATCATTTCGGCGGCTGCATGGGCCGGGCGGGTCAGCAGGCCGGGCAAAAAGGGCGCAGCGGCGGCGGCAAACAGGGCAGACCGGCGCGAGAGCTTGGGCAGCGTCATAGGGATCCTCCTTTAGTTTTCGATCGTTGCAAAGGATAGCCGACCCTGCCCCACAAGCCATTCACGGCGGCGTCATCGGCTGTGCGCTGATGCGCGGTGGCTGTGCAGTTGGTTGGGCAGTTGATTGGGCAGATCATTCCCACCACGGGTCAATCGCGGCGATGTCTTCATCGCTCCAGCCAAAATGATGCGCCAGTTCATGCACCAGAACATGCGTCACCAGTTCCTGCACCGACACATCGCCCCGCTCGGCCCATTCGTCCAGGATCGCGCGGCGGAACAACCAGATCACATCGGGGTGATGCGGCGGGTCACTGACCGAGCGTTCCGTAAGCGGCGTGCCCTCATACAGTCCGGTCAATTCGAACGGGTCGTGAATATCCATCGCCTCCAGAATGTCCGGTGGCGGAAAATCCTCGATCCGCAGGCGGATGGCAGTGGCGGCGGCCCGGTAAGGGCCGGGCAGGCCGGCAATCGCGCCATGCGCAAGCTGTTCGATCAGGGCAAGGTCGGGGGCGATGGCGCCGGGCGGGGTCTGGGTCATGCGCCAGATATAAGGATTGCCACGGCGGCGCGAAAGCCGGCTTGGGCAAACTGGACAATTCGCGGTGCCTGTGACAGGGAAGCAGGGTTGCAGGAGAGCCCCGATGACCGCCCCCACCACCACCCGTTTTGCCCCGTCGCCCACCGGCTATATCCATGTCGGCAATCTGCGCACGGCGCTGATGAACTTCATGATCGCCCGCAAATCGGGTGGCACGTTCATCCTGCGTCTGGACGACACCGATCAGGAACGCAGCAAGCAGGAATATGTTGATGCGCTGATGGCCGATCTCGACTGGCTGGGCCTGCACTGGGACCGGGTCGAGCGGCAGTCGTTGCGGATGGACCGCTATCGCGAAGCCGCCGAAGACCTGAAAGCCAAGGGCCGGTTCTATGAGGTGTTCGAGTCGCCGGTGGAGCTTGACCTCAAGCGCAAGAAGCAACTGAACATGGGCAAGCCGCCGGTCTATGACCGCGCCGGGCTGCATCTGTCGGACGAAGACCGCGCCCGGCTGCGCGCCGAAGGGCGCGAGGGCTATTGGCGCTTCTTGCTGAACCAGAGCCGGATCGAATGGACCGATGGCATCCTTGGCCCGATCTCGATTGATGCGGCCAGCGTCAGCGATCCGGTGCTGATCCGCGCCGATGGGCAGGTGCTTTATACCTTTGCCTCGTCGGTCGATGACATCGACATGGGTGTGACCTTCATCGTGCGCGGGGCCGACCATGTGACCAACACCGCAACGCAGATCCAGATCATGGAGGCGATGGGTGGCACGCCGCCCCAGTTTGCCCACCATTCGCTGCTGACCGGGCCGCAGGGCGAGGAATTGTCTAAGCGCCTTGGCACCCTGTCGTTGCGCGATCTGCGGGCGCGGGGGGTGGAGCCGATGGCACTGCTCAGCCTGATGGCGCGGCTGGGGTCGTCAAGGCCGGTCGAGCTTGCCGCGTCGCTGGACGAACTGATCGCGGGCTTTGACATCGGCAGTTTCGGCGCGGCACCGACCAAGTTTGATGCCGAAGACCTGTTCCCGCTGACCCGCCACCATGTGCAGGGCTTGGCCTTCAGCGCCGTGCAGGCGCGCATCGCCGCCTTGGGTGTGCCCGCCGACAAGGCTGAGGCGTTCTGGCAGGTGGCGCGCGGCAATATCACCGTGCTGGCCGACCTTGAAGGGTGGTGGACCCTGTTTCGCGACGGGGCCACGCCGCTGGTGGCCGATGAGGACCGGGAGTTCATTTCCCAGGCCCTGACCCTGCTGCCCGCCCAACCCTGGACCCATGACACCTGGGGGCAGTGGACCGCTGCGGTGAAAGAGGCCACGGGCCGCAAGGGCAAGGGCCTGTTCATGCCGCTGCGCAAGGCGCTGACGGGCATGGAGCACGGGCCGGAAATGGCCGATGTGATGCCGTTGCTTCTGAAGGCCCCGACGCTGTGACCGGGGCTGGCGGCGGGGGGCCGTCTGCCCCCCGCACCCCCCGAGGGTATTTTAACCAAGAGGATGCCACAGGCAAGGATAAGGGGTCAGAACGGGCCGCACCGCAGGGCAAGTTCGTGACCGGCAGTCTGATGCGGCATGTCGTGGTGATGTCGCTGACCTCGTCCGTCGGGCTGATGGCGATCTTCCTCGTCGATCTGGTGAATATCCTTTACATCTCGTGGCTTGCCGATCCGGTGGCGACGGCGGCGGTGGGCTATGCCGGGGCGGTGCTGTTTTTCACCACCAGCTTTGGCATCGGCGTGTCGATTGCGGTGTCGGCGGTGGTGGCGCGGGCGCTGGGGCAGCGCAACCCCGAGCTGGCACGCAGGCAGGCGACACATGGGCTGTTGCTGGCCGGGGTGGTGGGGGTTTTGTTCACCGCGCTGATCTGGGCGGCTTTGGGGCCGATTGTCGGCCTGCTGGGGGCTGTCGGGCCGACCGCCGAGGCGACGGTGCATTTCCTGCGGCTGTCGATGCTGGGCCAGCCCTTGCTGATGCTGGGCATCACCGGGGCGGCGGTCTTGCGCAGCCATGGCGATGCGCGCCGCGCGATGATGGTGACGGTATGGGGGGCGATTGCCTTGGCCATCGCTGACCCGATCCTGATCTTCGCCGCCGATCTGGGTCTGACCGGGGCGGCCTTGGCGGGCATCCTGTCGCGCGCGGTGATCGCTTGCATGGCGCTGTGGCCGGTCTGGCGCAGATATGGCGGCTTTTCCCCGGTGATCCGCGCCGAGTTGCTGCTGGACCTGCGCGCGATGTCGCAGATCGCCGGGCCTGCGGTGCTGACCCAGGTGGCAACGCCGGTGGGGCAGGCCTTCATCACCCGGCTGATCGCGCCTTACGGCGAGGCGGCGGTGGCGGGCATGGCGATCACCGGGCGGCTGACCCCGGTGGCCTTGGGCGTGATCTTTGCCCTTGCCGGGGCCATCGGGCCGATCATTGGCCAGAATGCGGGGGCGGGCCGGATGGACCGGGTGCGCCGCGCGGTCTGGGATGCGGTGATCTTTACCGCCGGGGTGATCGTGGCGGTGACGATGGTGCTGTTTGCGCTGCGCGGGCCCTTGGCCGATCTGTTTCGTGCCGAAGGGCTGACGCGGGATCTGGTCTATCTGTTCTGCGGCCCGCTGTGCCTGTTGTTCTTTTTCAACGGGCTGTTGTTCCTGTCGAACGCCGCCTGCAACAACCTTGGCCGCCCGTTCCAATCGACGCTGCTGAACTGGGGCCGCCATACCCTTGGCACGGTGCCGTTTGCGCTGTGGCTGGGCGGCATCTGGGGGGCGCAGGGGGTGATGATCGGGCAGGCGGTCGGCGGGATCGTGTTTGGTCTGCTGGCGCTGTGGCTGACCTTTCGGGTGATTGACCAGCGCAGTCTTTAGGCAGCGCAATCGTCGCGTTCCCAAGGCGTTGCGGCGTGTTCGTTTTCCCCCTTGCCAGCCTGCAAGGCCGCGCGCTAGATCATTGCCTGTCAGGATCGGGAGAATCCGGCGTCGCGCGCAAGGGCGGTCGTCGGTGCCGAAGGAGCAACCGCCCCGGTAAACTCTCAGGCGCAAGGGACCGTTTCTGGCATAGGAACTCTGGAGAGTGGCCTATCCTTGTTCGGGGGGCCCGCCGAAGGGATAACGATCTCAGGCGCTCATCGGTGGGCAAGGACAGGGGGGGCATCGCGGGGCAGGGGTCAGCCTGTCGAAACGGTGCCGGATACCCAATTCCGGCAGAATATGGAGGGGCGGTTTGACCGACCACAAACGTCTTGCTCTGCACGACCTGCATCTGTCGCTTGGCGGCAAGATGGTGCCCTTTGCGGGCTATGACATGCCGGTGCAATACCCGGCCGGCGTGATGGCCGAGCATTTGCACACCCGCGCGGCAGCGGGCCTGTTCGATGTGTCGCACATGGGGCAGGTGATCTTGCGGCCCAAGGCCGGCATGGCCGACCTGTGCCACGCGTTCGAGGCGATGATGCCGGTGGATGTGCTGGGTCTGGCGCCGGGGTGCCAACGCTATGGTCTGTTCACCAATGAACAGGGTGGCATCCTGGACGATCTGATGTTTGCCAACCGGGGCGATCATCTGTCTGTCGTGGTCAATGCCGCCTGCAAGACGGCGGACGTGGCGCACATGCAGGCGCATCTGGGTGCCGTGGCCGAGGTGCAGCACATCACCGACCGGGCGCTGTTTGCCCTGCAAGGGCCAATGGCCGAGGCTGCACTGGCAGCGCTGGTGCCCGGCGTGGCCGCGATGCGGTTCATGGATGTGGGCACGTTTGACACGGTCTTCGGGCCGGTGTGGGTGTCACGCTCGGGCTATACCGGCGAGGATGGTTTCGAGATCTCGGTGCCGCAAGCCGGGGCCGAAGGTCTGGCCCGCGCGCTGCTGGCGACGCCGGGCGTCATGCCCATCGGTCTGGGCGCGCGCGACAGTCTGCGGCTGGAGGCGGGGTTGTGCCTTTACGGCCATGACATCGATACCGGCACCACCCCGGTCGAGGCGGGCCTGACCTGGGCCATCCAGAAAACCCGCCGTGCGGGTGGCGCGCGGGCCGGCGGTTTTCCCGGCGCGGACCGCATCTTGCGCGAACTGGCTGAGGGGCCGGAACGTCTGCGTGTGGGCCTGCGCCCCGAGGGCCGCGCGCCGATGCGCGAAGGCACCGCGCTGTTCGACCCCGACGGCACCCCTTTGGGAGAGGTCACCTCGGGTGGCTTTGGCCCTTCGGTTGGTGCCCCCATCGCCATGGGCTATGTTGCGGCCAGCCACGCCACGCCCGGCACCGCGCTTGAGGGCGAGGTGCGCGGCAAACGCCTGCCCGTGACCGTTGTCCCGCTTCCTTTCCATCCTACAACATACAAACGCTGAGGCTTTGCGATGAAATACACCAAGGAACACGAATGGCTGCGCGTCGAGGGCGATCTTGTCGTCGTGGGCATCACCGAACATGCTGCCTCGCAACTGGGCGATGTGGTCTTTGTCGAACTGCCCGAACCCGAGACGATGGTGGCCGAAGGCGATGAGGTCTGCGTGATCGAAAGCGTCAAGGCCGCGTCGGACATTCTGGCCCCGCTGGATGGCGAGATCGTGGCCATCAACAGCAAGCTGGTCGATGCGCCCGCGCTGGTGAACGAAGACCCGACGGGGGCGGCGTGGTTTTTCAAGATGAAGATCGACGACATGTCGGTGCTGGACGCCTTCATGGACGAAGACGAATACGCCGATCTTATCAGCTGATCGGGGTTTTCCTGCGAACCAACCATGGCGGGCGCATTCCTGCGCCAGCCTTTGTGATGACATTCAAAGGCCAGCCATGACCTATACCCCCGTCGCCTATGACCCCGATGATTTCGCCAACCGCCGCCACATCGGCCCGTCGCCCGAGGAAATGGAGGCGATGCTGAAGGTGGTCGGCGTGCCCTCGCTGGAGGCACTGATCGACGAAACCGTGCCAAGGTCCATCCGCCAGACGGCGCCCCTCGCCTGGCCGCCCTTGGCCGAGCATGAGTTTCTGGAGCGCATGCGTCAGGTCGCCAGCCGCAACAAGGTGATGACGAGCCTGATCGGGCAGGGCTATTATGGCACCGTCACGCCCCCCGCCATTCAGCGCAACATTCTTGAAAACCCGGCGTGGTATACCGCCTATACCCCCTATCAGCCCGAAATCGCCCAAGGCCGGCTTGAGGCTTTGCTGAACTACCAGACCATGGTGGCCGATCTGACCGGGCTGCCGGTGGCCAATGCATCCTTGCTGGATGAGGCGACGGCAGCGGCCGAGGCGATGACCATGGCCGAGCGCAGCGCCAAGTCAAAGGCGCGGGCATTCTTTGTAGACCGTTTCTGCCATCCGCAAACCATTGCCGTGATCCGCACCCGCGCCGCACCCTTGGGGATCGAGATCATCGAGGACATGGTGGAAAACCTTGATGCTTCAATGGTTTTCGGCGCGATCTTCCAGTATCCCGGCAGCTATGGCCATGTCCGCGACTTTACCCCGCAGATCGAAGCCCTTCACGCGGCAAAAGCCATCGCCATCGTCGCGACCGACCTGCTGGCCCTTTGCATGCTGAAAGAACCCGGCGCAATGGGGGCTGACATCGCTGTCGGATCAGCGCAGCGGTTTGGCGTGCCGATGGGCTATGGTGGCCCGCATGCCGCCTTCATGTCCTGCCGCGATGACCTGAAACGCGGCATGCCGGGGCGCATTGTCGGCGTGTCGATCGACAGCCGCGGCAACCGCGCCTACCGTCTGTCGCTGCAAACCCGCGAACAGCACATCCGCCGCGAAAAGGCCACCTCCAACGTCTGCACCGCGCAGGCGCTGCTGGCGGTGATGGCGTCGATGTATGCGGTGTTTCACGGCCCCAACGGGTTGCGCGCCATTGCCGAACGGGTGCATTTCCTGACCACCCGCCTTGGCCGTGCGTTGAGTGCCGCCGGGGCCACAGTGTCGCCCAAGGCCTATTTCGACACCATCACGGTCGAGGTGGGTGTCGGCCAGACCGGCATCCTTGCCGCTGCCCGTCACGAAGGCCTGAACTTCCGCAAGATCGGCAGCAACCGTGTCGGCATTTCGCTGGACGAAACCACCGATGAACGGGTGCTGGTCCGCATCCTGCGCGCCTTTGGCATCGAAGGTGTGCCACCGCACCGCGCCACCCTTGGCTTTCCCGAAGACATGGCGCGCACCACGCCCTACCTGACGCATCCGGTGTTCCACATGAACCGGGCGGAATCGGAAATGATGCGCTACATGCGCCGCCTGTCCGACCGCGATCTGGCGCTTGACCGTGCCATGATCCCGCTGGGATCCTGCACCATGAAGCTGAACGCCGCCGCCGAGATGATGCCGATCAGCTGGCCCGAGTTTTCCAGCCTGCACCCCTTTGCCCCGGTCGATCAGGCCCAGGGCTATGCCGAGGCGATTGCCGATCTGTCGGACAAGCTGTGCGAAATCACCGGCTATGACGCAATGTCGATGCAGCCCAATTCCGGCGCGCAGGGCGAATACGCGGGCCTTCTGACCATCCAGGCCTATCACCATGCCAATGGCGATCATCAGCGCAAGGTCTGCCTGATCCCCACCTCGGCGCATGGCACCAACCCGGCGTCCGCGCAGATGGCGGGGATGGAGGTGGTGGTGGTCAAGACCGCGCCAAACGGCGATGTCGATGTGACCGATTTCCGCGATAAGGCGGCGCAAGCGGGCGACCGTCTGGCCGCCTGCATGATCACCTATCCCTCGACGCATGGCGTGTTTGAAGAAACCGTGCGCGAGATTTGCCAGATCACCCATGATCACGGGGGCCAAGTCTATATCGACGGGGCCAATATGAACGCGCTGGTCGGTCTGGTGAAGCCGGGAGAGATTGGCGGCGATGTCAGCCACCTGAACCTGCACAAGACCTTTGCCATTCCGCATGGCGGCGGCGGTCCCGGCATGGGGCCGATCGGCGTGCGGGCGCATCTGGCGCCGCACCTGCCCGGCCACCCGGAAACCGGCGGCAAGGAAGGCCCGGTCAGTGCCGCGCCTTACGGGTCGGCGTCGATCTTGCTGATCTCTTGGGCCTATTGCCTGATGATGGGCGGCGAAGGGCTGACGCAAGCCACCCGCGTGGCCATCCTGAACGCGAACTACATCGCCGCCCGGCTGGCCGGGGCCTACCCGATCCTGTTCATGGGCAACAAGGGCCGTGTGGCCCACGAATGCATCCTTGACACCCGGCCTTTTGCCGAAGCGGGCGTCACCGTCGATGACATCGCCAAACGCCTGATCGACAACGGCTTTCACGCGCCCACGATGAGTTGGCCGGTGGCGGGCACGCTGATGGTGGAACCGACCGAGTCGGAAACCAAGGCGGAAATCGACCGCTTCATCACCGCCCTTCTGGCGATCCGTGACGAGATACGGGCGGTCGAGGCGGGCGAGATCAGCGCGACCGACAGCCCGTTGCGCCATGCCCCTCATACGGTGAACGATCTGGTGGCCGACTGGGACCGCAAATACAGCCGCGAGGCCGCCTGCTTTCCGCCCGGCGCGTTTCGGGTCGACAAGTATTGGCCGCCGATTGGCCGGGTGGACAACGTTTACGGCGACCGCAACCTGATCTGCACCTGCCCGCCAGTCGAAAGCTATGCCGAGGCGGCAGAATAGCGTCTACGGCTTGCGTCGCGTCGGCAGGTCATCGGCGGTAAAGCTGATGCCCTGCGGCGCCAGCCACGCCGCAAAGCGGGCGATCTTTTCGTCCAGCGCGCAGGTTGTGGCCTGCTTGGCCATCTCGTCGGCCCAGCCGTCGCGCAGGGCTTGTTGACGGTCAGGCGGCAGGTCGCGGAACGGTGTCAGGGCTTGGGTCATCGGCGCACCTTTGCTGTCACATGTCGCAAGTCTAGCGCAAAACGCCGCCCCGCGCAGCCGATGTGGGGTCGCAGGGCGTGATGCCGCGCCGGGAACCCGGGGCCTTGCACCTTTGTTTGCAACAGCACACCATAAGATCAAGGGAGACCAGCATGCTTGAAATCAGCGCGTCAAAAGTTGTTCAGATCATTTTTCTGCACCGGGCCGGGCCGGCGGCTGACGCACAGGTGCATGCCTTCATCAGCGGGTTGAACGACGATGAAAAAGCCCATCTGACCGCGCTTGCCTGGGTCGGTCGCGGGGCGTTCGAACCGGAAGACTATGACGAAGCGGTAGAGACCGCCTTTGCCGAGGCCACCACCCCCACCGCCGATTACCTGATCGGCATGCCGCATCTGGCCGAGAACCTTGAGGCCGGGCTGGAGGCGATGGGGGTCGATGTGTCGGGCGAAGAGGAAGACCTGCTGTAAGCCCTTGCAGCGGCGCGGCGGGCTTACAATATATTCCATGACTGGAATGTGAGGGCTGATGATGACCGACAGTGTCAAACTTGCCTGCGCCACTTGTGGCCAGATGAACCGTGTGCCCATGGCGCGGCTGGCCGAGCATCCGAAATGCGGCAGCTGCGGCGAGGTGCTGGTGTCCGACAAGGTGATGGAGTTGGACGCCGCCGCGCATGACAAGGCCACCCGTGGTGACGATCTGCCCCTGCTGGTGGATTACTGGGCGCCATGGTGCGGCCCCTGCCGGATGATGGCCCCCGAATTTGCCAAGGCCGCCAAAACCCTTGCGCCCCACGCCCGCCTGGCCAAGCTGAACACCGAAGACCACCCCGCCGTGTCGCAGCGCGCCGGCATCCGCGGCATCCCGGCGCTGATCCTGTATGCCCGGGGCCGCGAAGTGGCGCGTCTGGCCGGGGCCCGCCCCGCCGCCGAGATCGTGGCCTTCGTGCAAAGCCATCTGGGCCCGCGCGCCTGATCGCCGCATCGCGCCCGGCTTGACAATTTCGCCGGCCTCGGCAAAACAGGCCGCGTCGGGGCAGTAGCTCAGTTGGGAGAGCGCGTCGTTCGCAATGACGAGGTCGTCGGTTCGATCCCGATCTGCTCCACCAGACACAGCCAGCACGGGCCACGCCTGAAATCTGTCATCGGATGGCAGGTGCCGCGTTTGACTCGGATCAATGTTGCTGACACGCCCGCGTGCTAAATGCCATATCATTGATCCGACATAAGCTGGGGGCCATCATGGCACGTCTGACCTTGCTGCTGTTTTCCATCGCTTCCACCACGCTGATGGGGATTGCCATCGTCATTGCACTGGTGGCCGGTTGGGACACCACGCAACCGATCATCATTGCCGCTGCCCTTGGCTTTGTGGCCGCGATCCCCGTGAGTTGGTTTGTCGCACGTCAATTGATCTGATCAACCTGTAGTATTGTGGCCAAGGGCGTTTCCCTTTCGCCCAACCCATGAAAGAGGTTTTCCATGTCCGCAGCGAAACCAGCCCCCCGGGGCTATTCTCGTGTTCAAATCATTTTGCACTGGGTCGTGACCGTGCTGATTGTTGGACAGATCGTGTTCCAGGGTGCGATGTCAAAGGCGTGGGACGCCTTTGAGGATGGTGCGCAGATCGCCTTCAATCCGCTGGTGGCCGCGCATGTGTTTGGCGGTCTGGCAATCTTGGCCTTCGCCGTGTGGCGGTTGTCCCTGCGCTATACCCGCGGGGTTCCGACGCCGCCCGAAGGGTCGGCCATGGGCAACATGGTGGCGTCTTTGGTCCATTTCGGGCTGTATGCCTTGATGATCGTGATGCCGGTTTCGGGCGCGGTTGCGTGGTTCGGCGGGGTCGAGCAGGCCGCCGAGACGCATTCATCGCTGAAGTTTCTGGTGATCGTGCTGGTGGTTGTTCATGTGGCCGCAGCCTTGCTGCATCAGTTCGTCCTGAAGGACAACCTGCTGCTGCGGATGAAGCAACCCGCCGACTGATCGCGTCACGCCGTCAGGAAAACCCGCACGGTATCTTCAAAAGCGCGCGGTTTTTCGGCGTGCAGCCAATGCCCGGTGCCGGGGATCTTGGCAAAGCGGGCCGCGGGAAGCAGCTTCAGGATCGTTTCCCGATGCTCGGGCCGGACATAGCTGCTGTCAGCCCCGGTCAGAAACAGCGTGGGGCCGTCAAACCGGCCCTGCGTATCGGGCCAGCCGACGATCTGCGCCATCTCGGCCTCCAGCACATCAAGGTTCAACCGCCAGCGCGGCCCACCCTCGGCCTTCAGGTCCAGCGATTGCAGGAAGAACGCCCGCAATGACGGATCGTCCTCGATCTCGGCCAGCCGCCGGTCGGCCTCGCCCCGCGTGGTGATGCCGGTCAGGTCCAGCCCGCGCATCGCCCGCACATGGCGCGACTGGTCGTGGTCATAGGCAACGGGGGCGATGTCGGCCACCACCAGCCGCCGCACCAGACCGCCATGGGTCAGCGCCAGCTGCATCGCCGCCTTGCCGCCCATTGAATGGCCCAGAAGGTCGGCCTTGCCGCCCAGCCCGTCAATCACCCGTGCCAGATCATCCGCCAGATCGGCGTAGCCATGCGTGGCCCACCACGGGCTGTCGCCGTGGTTGCGCATGTCAACCGCCACCACATCGCGCACATCGGCCAATCGGCGGGCGATGGCCCCCCAGTTGCGGGCCGAGCCATACAGGCCATGCGCGATCACCAGTGGCACAGCGTCGGTCGTGCCATCGGGGGGGGTGGTGGCGGGGTGGCGGATCGTGGCAAGCATGTCACCTGTCTAGCCGCTGTTGCGCGCGCCCGCCAGAGCGGTTGAGGAAATTGCCCCAACGGCTTAGGCTGCCAAAAAAGGTGCCGGGCATGAGCGCAGTCACAATTCAGCAGATGGCCGACCGGGTTGCCGGTCTGATGGAAGAGCGTCTTGGCATTCGCGGCAAGGGCCTGTCGGAAAAGCTGAAGCGCGGCAAGCGCCTGCTGCCCCGGTCGGTGCGCGCGGCCGCTGTCGAACTGGCCGATCTGGCCGAGAAGGCGCAGAACCCCAAGTTGCTGGTGCAGATCGACCAGACCCGCGTCGCCGCCTGCTATGACCAATGTGTGCGCTATCTGTCGTCGCGCAAGGCCGGGTCGGCGTCGATGCGGGCCTTGGTCGGCATGGCGGCGACCGTGGCCTTTGGCATGCTGGTGCTGGCCGCAGTCGTTCTTGCGGTGCAGCAGATGAAGGGCGGGCTTTAGCCCGGCATCCCGACCGCGGGTTGCAAAATGACAAAGGCGCGGGGGTTTACCCGCGCCTTTGCTTTGGAAATGTCGCAAAGAGGAAAGCTTACAGCCCCGGATAGATCGGAAAGCGTTCACACAACGCCTCGACCTTGGCGCGCACCGATGCCTCGACCGCGGCATTTCCCGCTTCGCCATGCGCGGCCAGCCCATCGACCACCTCGTTGATCCACATCCCGATCTGGCGGAATTCGGCCTCGCCAAAGCCGCGCGTGGTGCCGGCGGGGGTGCCCAGACGCACGCCGCTGGTGATGGTGGGCTTTTCGGTATCAAACGGGATGCCGTTCTTGTTGCAGGTGATATGCGCCCGGCCTAGCGCCTTTTCGGTGGCGTTGCCCTTGACGCCCTTGGGGCGCAGATCGACCAGCATCAGGTGGCTGTCGGTGCCGCCGGTCACGATGTCCAACCCGCCCTGCATCAACTGGTCGGCAAGCGCCTGCGCGTTCTTGATCACCTGCGCCTGATAGGTCTTGAACTCTGGCCGCAACGCCTCACCAAAGGCGACGGCCTTGGCGGCGATCACATGCATCAAGGGGCCGCCCTGAATGCCGGGGAAGATCGCCGAGTTGAACTTCTTGGCCAAAGCCTCGTCATTGGTCAGGATCATCCCGCCGCGCGGGCCGCGCAGGGTCTTGTGCGTGGTGGTGGTGGCGACATGCGCATGCGGGAAGGGCGAAGGGTAAAGCCCCGCCGCCACCAGCCCGGCAAAATGCGCCATGTCGACCAGCAGGATCGCGCCCACCGTATCCGCAATCTCGCGCATCCGGGCAAAGTCGATGATGCGCGGAATGGCTGACCCCCCGGCGATGATCATCTTCGGCTTGTGCTCGGTCGCCAAGGCCTGCACCTGATCATAGTCCAGCAGCAGGTCTTGCTTGCGCACACCATATTGCACCGCATGGAACCACTTGCCCGACTGGTTTGGCGCCGCGCCATGCGTCAGGTGGCCGCCGGCATCCAGGCTCATGCCCAATATCGTGTCACCCGGTTGCAGCAGCGCGGTGAACACACCCTGGTTGGCCTGGCTGCCTGAATTGGGCTGCACATTGGCAAAGCCGCAGCCAAACAACTGGCAGGCCCGCTCGATCGCCAGCGTTTCAGCGATATCGACAAACTGGCAGCCGCCGTAATAGCGCTTGCCCGGATAGCCTTCGGCATATTTGTTCGTCATGACCGAGCCCTGCGCCTCCATCACGGCGCGGCTGACGATGTTTTCCGATGCGATCAGCTCGATCTCATGGCGCTGACGGCCCAGTTCCTGCGTGATCGCGCCGAACAATTCGGGGTCGCGCGACGACAGGGTTTCAGTGAAAAAGCCGGTATCGCGATGCGGGGCGTTCATGGGCGTCTCCTGCCAGATGCGGGGGGTATTTGACTTGAGGTCATTTAGATCAAGCCCGCGCGACGGGAAAGGCAAGAAAACGACGCATCGCAAAATGCGCGTAAAATTGTGCGGGGCAATCTTGCACGGGGATCAGCGGTGATGCGCGGGTGGGGTTGTCTGCCGGGCAGCTGGAACCGGCATCTGACCATGACCCGACTCTGCCCATGACCCGACAAGGACCGGCCGCCAAGGCGCCTTCCCCCCGGGCCAAAGAACGGTTTCGCATCCGCAGCAAACCCAAAGCCTTGCCTGCGGGGCGCTTCTTCGCGGTCCCCCCATGCTGCGGGCTTGAGTTCCCGGCCCCACCCCGTCAAGACTGTCGGCAAGGGAGACCCGCCTTGACCCAAACCGCGCCGACCACCCGCATTGCGTTTCGCGCAAGCTCTGCCCCCGCCGCGCAGCAGGCCTATGCAGTGCTTGTGGCCCAGCATGGCCAGACCGATCTGGCGCAGGCCGATGTGGTTGTGGCCTTGGGGGGCGATGGCTTTATGCTGCAAACCCTGCACGAAACCCACAGCGCCGGGTTGCCGGTCTATGGCATGAATTGCGGCACGGTGGGCTTTCTGATGAACGCCTATGCCACGCAAGATCTGATCCCCCGCCTGCACGCCGCCGAGGAAACCGTGATCAACCCGCTGCACATGCGCGCCGTCACCGCCGATGGCCTGCTGCTTGAGGCGCTTGCCATCAACGAGGTTTCGCTGTTGCGGGCGGGCCCGCAGGCGGCCAAACTGGCGATCTATGTCGATGGCAAGCTGCGGCTGGATGAACTGGTCTGCGATGGCGCCATGCTGTGCACCCCGGCCGGGTCCACCGCCTATAACTACTCGGCGCATGGCCCCATTCTGCCCATCGACTCGGATGTGCTGGCGCTGACCGCCGTTGCCGCCTTTCGGCCGCGGCGGTGGCGCGGGGCCTTGTTGCCGAAAACCGCCGTGGTGCGGATCGTGGTGCTGGACCCCGACAAGCGCCCGGTGATGGCCGATGCCGACAGCCGGTCGGTCAACAATGTGCTGTCGGTGGAAATCCGGTCGGAACCGGCGGTGCGTCACCGCATCCTGTTCGACCCCGGTCATGGGCTGGAAGAGCGGTTGTTGTCCGAGCAGTTCGCCTAAGGTTTGATGCCCCAGCCTTCGCGCTTGCGATAGATCGTGGAGGGTGACAGGTGCAGCACCCGCGCGGCCCGCGTCACCGACCCGTCATGCCGGGCGATGGTTTCTTCGATCACGATCCGCTCGATCTCGGCCATCGGGCGGCCGATCAACCCCTCCAGCAGACCTGCGCGCACCTGATCGGGGCAGGCGCTGGCCTGCGACAGCGACGCAGTGCGGGACAGCGATTCGGGGATCATCGCAAGCGTCACCCGCCCGCCCTTGTTCAACACCACGATGTTGCGGATCACGTTCAGCACCTGGCGCACATTGCCGGGCCAGCTCAGGCTGCGGAACAGCTCCAGCACCTCGGCGTCGAACCCGTCAAAGCGTCGCCTCTCTTCGCGGGCGAACCTCTCCAGCGCGGCCCGGGCGATTTCGATCACATCATCGCCGCGTTCGCGCAAGGGTGGCATGTGCACCGGCACCACGAACAGCCGGTAATACAGGTCTTCGCGAAACTCGCCGCGGCGCACGGCCTCTATCGGGTCGCGGTTGGTGGCACAGACGATGCGGACATTCACCTTGCGCGGCCGCGTGGCCCCCACCGGCTGCACCGTCGAGGTTTGCAGGAACCGCAACAGCTTGGTCTGCAAGGCCGGGGCCATCTCGCAGATCTCGTCCAGAAACAGCGTGCCGCCATCGGCCGCCGCCGCCGCCCCCGGCTTGTCGGAAATGGCGCCGGTAAAGCTGCCCTTGATATGGCCGAACACCTCGGATTCCAGCAAATCCTGCGGGATCGCGCCGCAGTTCAGCGCGATGAACGGCCCGTTGGCGCGCGGGCTGCCGGCGTGGATGGCTAGGGCACAAAGCTCTTTGCCGGTGCCGCTTTCGCCGGTGATGAACACGGTGGCCATCGACCCCGCCACCGACCGGATGGTGTCTTGCACCCGCCGCATCGCATCGGACGATCCGATGAACACATCCTCGGCCGCCGGGTTTTCCGCCTCTGCGGGCGCACGCGGGGCAGGGCGGGGCAGGGCGCGGGCCCCGCCACCGGCATTTTCGACCGCCGCCAGAAAGCGCGGCTCGTCAAACGGCTTGACCAGAAAATCATGCGCGCCGCCGCGCATCGCCTCGACCGCCTTGTTGATGCTGGCATTGGCGGTGATCACGATCACCCGCGCCTCGGGGCGCAGGGCCAGCATGTCGCGCATCAGCGCCAGACCGTCACGGTCGGGCAGCATCACATCCAGCAGCACGACCTGCGCGCCACTGTCGCGGAAAATCCGCATTCCCTCGGCCGCCGTGCCCGCCGCCTGCACCGCATAGCCTGCGGTCTGCAACACCGACCGATAGACGATCTGCAACGACGGCGTGTCTTCGATCAGCAACAGCGGTGGGGGTCTGAGCTCGGCCACTGTCAGGCCCCGGCCTGCGGCACGTCATCCAGTGCCCGTTCGACAAAACCGATCAACTGCTGCAATCCGCCGCTGACCCGACCGGCAATCTGATCCACCGCGCGATCATCGGCCTGGTGGGCGGCCCGGTTCAACGTCTGCGCCAGATCGGCCAGACCCGTCGCCCCCGCCGCCCCAGCCAGCGCCACAAGCACATGGCTTTGCGCCGCGATGGCCGCCCAATCGTGCGCCTGCATGGCAGGTGTCAGCACACGGCCAACGGCGCGCAGGTCAGCGGCCATCTGGGCCAGCAATTCGGGCGCCACTTCGGGGCCGGCCATGGCCAACAGCGCCGCAAATACGCTGTGGTCCACCTGCGCCTGCGGCAGATCAAGGGCGTCAAACGCCGACCACGCAGCCTTTAGCGCGGCACGGGCGTCTGCATCCAGATCCAGCGTTTCAAGCCGTTCCAACGCCTGCCGCAAGGCCGCAAGCGGGGCATCAAGGTTGGAAGAAAAGGCAACACGCGACACAGCCATGCCCAAAGGCTACTCCATGCCCAGCCCGGCACCAATGCCCATCTTAGCCTTTTGCCAGCCCAAGCGTTTTCAGCGCCCCCGCGATTTCGTCCAAAATCGCCGGATCGTCGATGGTTGCGGGCATTTTCCAAGGCTTGCTGTCGGCGATGTTCACCATGGTGGCGCGCAAGATCTTGCCCGACCGGGTCTTTGGCAACCGCTCCACCACCACGGCGCGCTTGAAATCGGCCACCGGGCCGATCCGTTCCCGCATCAGCTTGACACATTCGGCCACCACCTCGGCCGGGTCGCGGTCAGCGCCCTTGTTCAGGCACAAGAACCCCAGCGGCGACTGACCCTTCAGGTCATCCGCCACCCCGATCACCGCACATTCGGCCACGTCGCGGTGGCTGGCCAGCACCTCTTCCATCGCGCCGGTCGACAGCCGGTGGCCTGCGACGTTGATCACGTCATCGGTGCGCGCCATGATGTAAAGATAGCCATCTTCATCGACATAGCCCGCGTCGCCGGTCTCATAGTAACCGGGGAAATGGTTCAGATAGGATTTCAGGAACCGCTCTTCGGCATTCCACAGCGTCGGCAGGGTGCCGGGGGGCAAGGGCAGCTTGATCGCGATCGCGCCCAGCGTGCCCGGCGCCACCTCATGCCCGCCTTCGTCCAGCACCTGCACGTCAAAGCCGGGCATCGCCACCGAAGGGCTGCCCACCTTGACCGGCAACAGACCCAAACCCAAGGGGTTTGCGGCAATGGCAAAGCCGGTTTCGGTCTGCCACCAATGGTCGATCACCGGCACGCCGACATGGCGCTGCGCCCATTGCACCGTGTCGGGGTCGGCCCGTTCGCCCGCCAGAAACAGCGCTTGCAGATGGCGCAGGTTATAATCCCCCACCAGCTTGCCTTCGGGGTCTTCGCGCTTGATCGCGCGCAGCGCGGTGGGCGCGGTGAAGAACGACTTGACCTTGTGTTCCTGGATCACCCGCCAGAAGGTGCCCGCATCCGGTGTGCCCACCGGCTTGCCCTCAAACACCACGGTGGTGCAGCCCGCAATCAGCGGCGCATAGCAGATATAGCTGTGGCCCACGACCCAGCCCACATCGGACGCGGCCCAGAACACATCGCCGACGCCGCAGTTATAAATCGCCCGCATGGTCCAGTTCAGCGCCACCAGATGGCCCGCGGTTGGCCGCACCACGCCCTTGGGCGCCCCGGTGGTGCCGCTGGTATACAGGATATAGGCCGGATGGTTGCCTTCCACCGGCACGCATTCGGCAGGCTCCACCCCGAACTGGAACGTGTGCCACGCGACATCGCGGCCCTCGATCAACTTGGCCACTTCCTGTTCGCGCTGGAAGATCACGCAGAAATCGGGCTTGTGGTGGGCCTGTTCGATGGCGGCGTCCAGCAAGGGTTTGTAATGCACCACGCGGGCAGGCTCGATCCCGCAAGATGCCGCGATAATGGCCTTTGGCTTGCAATCGTCGATCCGCACCGCCAGCTCCGTGGCGGCAAAGCCGCCAAAGACGACCGAGTGAATGGCCCCCAGCCGGGCGCAGGCCAGCATCGCCTCCAGCGCCTCGGGCACCATCGGCATGTAGATGATGACGCGGTCGCCCTTTTCCACGCCCTTGGCGCGCAAGGCGCCGGCAAGGCTGGCAACACGGGCCTGCAACTCGGCATAGGTGATGCCATGCTTCAGATGGGTGACCGGGCTGTCATGGATGATCGCCAACTGGTCGCCGCGGCCCGCCAGCACATGCCGATCCACCGCATTCCAGCAGGTGTTGACGGTTGCCTCGGTGAACCATTCATAGATCGGCGCGCGGTCGTCGTTCAGTGCGCGCTCAGGCTTTTTGACCCAGTCGATTGCGCCAGCCGCATCCATCCAGAACCCTTCCGGATCGGCTTTCCATTTCGCATAGATATCGGAATACCCCATCGTCCGCGCCTCCTCCAAACGCTTGCACGATGTGTTACTGAACGCAGGCTTGCCGCGCAACATTGTTACCATCGCTCAATAGGTCTGCGACCGACAATATTTGCAGATTTACCCTTGGGCAGGCTGCAAATATTTGCAAATCGGTGGATTTGCGCTCGTCGTGCTGCGGTTGGGCACGGTGTTTGCAAACTCTTGCGCGCTCGGCTGGCCCTGCCGACTCAGGCCTCGCGGCGGGTGGCCCGGGGACCGGTCCCGGCGTGGCCGCGCTGACCCTTGCGCTTTGGCCGGGCAAGCGCCACACTTCGTCGCCAATAGCTTTTTTCCCCCGAGGTCGTCATGTCCCTGCTTTCCGCCGCCACCGATGTTCGACTGCGGGCCTATGTGCCCTATTCCCAATTCAAGGTGGGGGCGGCGCTGCGGGCGGGGTCCGGTGCGGTCTATGTCGGCTGCAATGTGGAAAACGTGGCCTACCCCGAAGGCACCTGCGCCGAGGCCGGGGCGATTGCCGCAATGATCGCCGGCGGCGACACCACGATCACCGAGGTTTGCGTGATTGCCGACAGCCCCGAACCGGTGCCGCCCTGTGGCGGCTGCCGCCAAAAGATTGCCGAATTTGCCGGGCAGGATGTCAAGGTCACGCTGCACACCACCGATGGTAAGACGCTTGTAACCACGGTGGCCGACCTGCTGCCCGGCGTGTTTTCCGTCGCCCATATGGATCGGGCCCACAAGGATTTGGCCCGCAAGGATTTGGAATGACCGACGCGCGCAGCATCATCGTGCAGATCCGCGACGGGCAGGCCCCATCGGCGGCGGATCTTGCATGGTTCGCGCAAGGGTTGGCCAGTGGCACGGTAACCGATGCACAGGCCGGGGCCTTTGCCATGGCGGTGCTCTTGCGCGGGTTGTCCGACGAAGGCCGCGTGGCGCTGACCCGGGCAATGCGCGACACCGGCCGGGTGATGACGTGGGATTTGCCGGGGCCGGTGCTGGACAAGCATTCGACCGGTGGCATCGGCGACTGCGTGTCCTTGCTGCTGGCCCCGGCCTTGGCAGTTTGCGGTGCCTATGTGCCGATGATCTCGGGCCGGGGTCTGGGCCACACCGGCGGCACGCTGGACAAGCTGGAGGCGATCCCCGGTTTTCGCACCGGGCTGAGTGAGGACCAGTTGCGCGCCCAGATGGGCACGGTGAAATGCGCCATCGTCGCGGCCAGCGCCGATCTGGCCCCCGCCGACAAGCGGCTTTACGCGATCCGCGACATCTCGGGCACGGTGGAAAGCATCGACCTGATCACCGCGTCGATCCTGTCGAAAAAGCTGGCCGCCGGGCTGGAAGGGCTGGTGCTGGATGTCAAATGCGGCTCGGGCGCCTTCATGAAAACGCCGGAGCGGGCCGAGGCTTTGGCCCGCGCGCTGGTCAGCACGGCGCAAGGGGCGGGCTGCATGACCACCGCGCTGATCACCGACATGTCGCAGCCGCTGGCCACGGCCGCGGGCAATGCGCTGGAGGTGATCGAGGTGATGGAGACCTTGACCGGAACCTCGGTCAACACCGCGCTATGGGATCTGACCTGTGCCTTGGGCGGTGAGGCGCTGGCGCTGGGCGGTCTGGTGGCCGATGCGACCGATGGCGCGGCTCGGATCGCGCAGGCGCTTGAATCGGGGGCCGCGGCCGAGGTGTTTGGACGCATGGTGGCGGCCCAGGGCGGGCCGTCGGATTTTGTCGAACGCTGGCCTGACCGGCTGCCCGCCGCCCCGGTGGTGCGCGAGATCCCGGCGCTGGATGACGGCTATATCGCCCGGATCGACACCGAGGCCTTGGGTCATGTCGTCGTGCGTCTGGGTGGCGGCCGCCTGCGCGACGGCGACCGGGTGCATCCGGCGGTCGGTCTGTCAGACCTGATCGGCTTGGGCGAGGAAATCGGCGCGGGCGTGCCCCTTGGCATGGTCCATGCCGCCACGGATGAGGCTGCGAAGGCTGCAATCTTGGCGGTGCAGACGGCCTATGCGGTGGGAACCTCGGTGCCGGACGAGCCGCCGCTTGTGCTGAAAAGGATCGGCTGATGCCGCGCGCCTTTCTGATCGTGATGGATTCGGTGGGCTGCGGCGGGGCCCCCGATGCGGCTGAATTCGGTGATGCCGGTGCCAACACCCTTGGCCATATCGCGCAAGCCTGCGCCGAGGGCCGCGCCAATCAGGGCCGCAGCGGGCCGCTTTGCGTGCCCAATCTGGATGCGCTGGGGCTGGGGGCGGCGATCCATCTGGCCTCGGGCATGGCGGCACCGGGACTGGGGGCTGTGCCTGCCGGGCTGTGGGGGGCGGCGACCGAGGTGTCGCGCGGCAAGGACACGCCGTCAGGGCATTGGGAACTGGCGGGGGTGCCGGTGCCCTGGGACTGGACCTACTTTCCGCACACCGTGCCCGCCTTTCCGGGTGACATCGTGGCCGAGGTCTGCCGTCTGGCGGGCACGGAGGGCATCCTTGGCAATTGCCACGCCTCGGGTGTGCCGATCATCGCCCAGCATTGCGAAGCGCATCTGCGGACTGGCTGGCCGATCTGCTATACCAGCGCGGATTCGGTGTTCCAGATCGCCGCGCATGAACAGGCCTTCGGGCTGGAGCGTCTGCTGAAGCTGTGCGCCGACCTTGCGCCGATGCTGCACGCCCGCCGGGTGGGCCGGGTGATTGCGCGGCCGTTTACCGGCACCTGCGACGCGTTCAGCCGCACACCGAACCGCCATGACTATGCCATCGCCCCGCCCGCGCCCACGCTGCTGGACTGGGTGGCGGGGGCGGGCCGTATGACCCATGCCATCGGCAAGATCGGCGACATCTTCTCGATGCGCGGCGTGGGGGCGCTGCACAAGGGCAAGTCGGATGCTGACCTTTTCGAACATCTGCTGCGGCTTGGGGCCGAGGCGGAGCCCGGTTCCTTGACATTCGCCAACTTTGTCGAGTTCGACAGCCTGTATGGCCATCCGCGTGATGTGGCAGGCTACGCCCGCGCGCTGGAATGGTTCGACGCGGGCCTGCCGCGGTTTTTTGCGCAGCTTGGCCCCGGTGATCTGGCGATCTTCACCGCCGATCATGGCAATGACCCGACCTTTCCCGGCACCGAACATACCCGCGAACGGGTGCCGGTGCTGGGCTTTGGTCTGGGCGCGCGGGCGATCGGGCTGCGCGGGTTTGTCGATGTGGGCGCAAGTGTGGCCGCACATCTGGGCGTGCCGGGGCAGGGACCGGGCCGCAGTTTTCTGTGATCCTGCGGGACCGGGGGCCAGCCCCCGGACCCCCGGGGTATTTTTGCCAAGAGGAAAACCATAAAGACCATGGCCATGCTGCCGAAAGTCGAATTGCATCTGCATCTGGAAGGGGCGGCACCCCCGGCGTTCATCCGTGGGCTGGCAAAAGAAAAGCGGCTGGATATCGACGGTATCTTTGATGACCGCGGGGCCTATCGCTTTGCCGATTTCGACGGCTTTCTGAAGGTTTACGAGGCCGCAACCAGCGCCTTGCAAAGACCCGAGGATTACGCCCGGCTGACATTGGCGGTGCTGGAGCAAAGTGCGGCCAGCGGGGTGGTCTATTCGGAAGCCTTCCTGTCGCCGGATTTTTGCGGCGGGCGGGATGTGGGGGCCTGGCGGGAATATGTTCAGGCGATGCGCGAGGCCGCAGATCAAGCCGAGCGGACGATGGGCATCACATTGCGCGCGATTGTGACCTGCATCCGGCATTTCGGCCATGAGGCGGCACGCGAAACTGCACGCTGTGCGGCCGAAACGGCGGGCGACTGGATCGTTGGTTTTGGCATCGCCGGCGATGAGAAGGTGCTGGCGCCCAAGGATTTCCGCTGGTCGTTTGACTGCGCGCGCGAGGCCGGTTTGCGGCTGACCGCCCATGCCGGCGAATGGGCGGGGCCGCAATCGGTGCGCGATGCGATTGCGGATCTGGGGGTTGAGCGCATCGGCCATGGCGTGCGGGCGATCGAAGACCTGGCGCTGGTGGATGAGCTGGCCGAGCGCGGCGTGGTGCTGGAGGTGTGCCCCGGATCGAACGTGGCGCTGGGGCTTTATCCCGGCTATCGCGCCCATCCGATTTCGCAGCTTTACCAGCGCGGCGTGAAGGTGACGGTCAGCACCGATGACCCGCCGTTCTTTCACACCAGCATGGCGCAAGAGTTCGACAGGCTGCACCGCGCCTTCGACTGGGATGACGGGGTGTTTGCCAAGCTGAGCCGAACCGCGCTTGACGCGGCTTTCTGCGATGCAGATACCAAAACGCGCATTGCCAAGATTCTGGAGGCCTGACCCATGCTGGACCATCTGACCGTCGTTTCCCATCCGCTGGTTCAGCACAAGCTGACCCTGATGCGTGAAAAGGACACTTCGACCGCGTCGTTCCGTCAGCTTTTGCGCGAAATCAGCCTGCTTTTGGCCTATGAGGTGACGCGCGAATTGCCGATGACCACCAAGCGGATCGAGACGCCGCTGGAGGAAATGGACGCGCCGGTGATCGAGGGCAAGAAGTTGGCGCTGATCTCGATCCTGCGGGCGGGCAACGGGCTTTTGGACGGCATCCTGGAGTTGATCCCGGCGGCGCGGGTGGGCTTTGTTGGATTGTATCGCGATCCGGAAACATTGCAGCCGGTGCAGTATTACTTCAAGGTGCCGACAGCGCTGGAAGACCGGGTCTGCATCGTGGTCGATCCGATGCTGGCCACCGGCAATTCCTCGGCGGCGGCGGTGCAACTCTTGAAAGACCATGGTGCCAGGAACATCCGGTTCTTGTGCCTGTTGGCCGCCCCCGAAGGCATTGCCCGGATGAAGGCGGCGCATCCTGATGTGCCGATTGTCACAGCTTCGGTCGATAGCCATTTGAATGATCACGGTTATATCGTCCCCGGACTAGGGGATGCGGGTGACCGGATGTTTGGCACAAAATAGCGGGCTGACCCCTTTACTCGGAACCGATAGTATTCCAGTATTCCCCCTACGCTGCTTGGGGGTAGTCATGATTTTGAAGTTGGTTTCGGCCGCTGTGTTGGCGGTTTTGGCCGGTTGGGGTGTTGCCAGCGCCCAATCCGCCGGTGATTTCGGCGGGCCGCGCGAACAGCCGCCTGCGTCGTTTTCCGGGCAGCAATATGTGGACAGCAAGGGCTGCGTGTTCTTGCGCGCGGGCTTTGGCGGGCAGGTCACCTGGGTGCCGCGCGTCAACGCCAACCGCAGCCAATTGTGTGGCTATCCGCCAACCTTTGGCAACAATCAGGTCGCCGTTGCCGAGCCGGCAGCGCCCGCCAAACCCCGGGTCGAGGCCCCGCGCCCGGCCCGCGTGGCCCCTGCCCCGGTGGCGCGCCGACCGATGAACACGGTTGCAAGCCTGACCACGCCGCCACGTATTCGGGCGGTGACGCCGTCGCAAGGCAAGCCTGACTCGGGCATCGCGCGGCAAACCTACGCGCCGCCGCCGGTGGCCGCCACGGGGGTTGCGCCGGTGCCGCGCGCTGTGGGGCAAAAGCCGGTCGCAGCGCCTGTGCCGCGCCCGCAACCGGCCGAGCGTGTGGCAACGCAGGCCAGCGGCAGCAAGATCGGCTGCTACCGCGATGCCCCGGTCGCCGAACGTTTTCGTCTGCACGGCGGCGGCACGGTCGTGCTGTGCACCCGGGGCGATGGCGATATCGGTTCTGCCCGCCCGCCGCGTGTACTGGCCGGGCCTGCGGCGGTGGCGCCCTCGGGGTATCTGCAGGCGCGGGATCCGGCGGCAGCGGTGAAGATGCATCCGACGCCGCAGGTTGCGGTGTCATCACAAAACCAGCCCGCCATTCCCAAAGGCTACAAGGCCGCCTTCACCGATGACCGTCTGAACCCGAACCGGGGCAAGGGCACGCAGCAAGGCTGGGCGGATCAGGATCAGGTCTGGACGCGTGAGGTGCCGTCGCGTCTGGTGGCCGATGCCGCCCGGGCGAAGGGCAAGACGGTGAAGGGCAAGACGGTGGTTGTCCGCCGGGTCATCGTGTCGTCAAAGTCGCAAGCCCCGTCTGCTTCCCCGGCTGAAGCCGCGGGCAAGACCGCGGCAGCCGCGCACCGCTATGTGCAGGTCGGAACCTTTGGCCAGCCCGGCAATGCCGAAGGGGCATCCTCGCGGCTGTCGCGTTTGGGTCTGCCGGTGGCGCGATCGAACATCACAAAGGGCGGCCGCCCGTTGCAGATCGTGCTGGCCGGGCCCTTTGCTTCGGCCGGTGCGGCGCAGGCGGCTTTGGCGGCCGCGCGCCGGGCCGGGTTTGGCGACGCCTTCATCCGCTGACCCGAACCCTCCGCCAACAGCCCCTGACCGGCACCGGTCGGGGGCATTTTCATGCCAGCCTCTGAACGGGCCGATGCCTGCGGTTTCAGTCGGGCTGGGCGCAGATGTCTTGCAGGCTGACCCAATCGCCATCCGGCATCAGCGGTTCGGGCCGCAGGCCGCGCAACGGATCACCCTCGATCAGCGCCAGCGTGGCCTCGCCGCTGGCATCCATCGCATAGGCATAGGGGCTGCTGGGCACGGCAGCGGCCTCAAACCGGATCAGCGCCACTTCATCGGGCACCGGCAGGGCGGCACCTTGCAGGAACGCCTCGCCATAGCCTGCCAACGCGCCTTGGGGCAAGGCGCCGCTGGTCAGCAGACGAAAGGTTGCGACCAGCCCGGCATGGTGCAGCACCGGCACGATCGGGTCGCGCATCTCGGCCCGCAGGCGTTCGATCAGGGCAAGACCGGCCAGCACCTCGGGGCCGTCCGCCTGTTCCACCATCTGCCGCCCGATCAGGATCACGCCACCGGGCAGATGCGCCGATTGCGCCAGCCCGTCGCGCAGGACCAGGATCTGTGCATTGTGCGGCCCGAACAATCGGTCGCCAAGCGCGGTCAGCGCAAAGGTGCCCAAGGGGGTGGTGCAGGGCGACCCGGTCAGGCGCTGCACATCGGCCAATGCGGCCTGCCCGATGGCGGCCCGTGTGGCGGCGGGCAGCACCGTCGCGGTGTGCCGCACCAGCGCATCGGGCAGCCACAGCACCCCGATGCCCAGCACCAGAACCGTGCCGCCGCCCCACAAGAACCCGCGCAGCCGCCCCGGCTTGGGCCGCTGGCCTACCACCGCACTGCGCACGGTTTCCAGGGCGGCGATCATGTCGCCATCCTCAAGCTCCAGCGTCTCGGTGGCATCCTGGCCGGGGGCAAACAGGGCGGGCGCTTCGCCCGGGTTCAGCCGTTCGACCGCGGGCAGCGACCAATGGCTGAGGGCGATTTCGCTTTTGGGGTCAGACAGCACAAGCGTCGCCTCGCGAAAGGCCACCACGACCTCGCGTCGTTGGGCGGTTGGCGCATCACGCCAAAGCCCCGGGCTTTCCAGCCGCGCATATTTCTTCAGCGCCGTCAGGGCGCGGGGTGCCTTGCCTGTCATCACCGCGGACGATAGCCGAAGGCCACAGCCGCGACAATCACCAGCATGAGGGCACCACCACGGGGCCAGCATGCGCGAACTTGGGCTTTTGGGTCTTGTCGGGGCCGTGAACCCTAAACCGGGGCGGCAGCAGACACAGTGTGCCGGCCTAATCCCCCACCGCTTCGCGCCAATGGCGGCGGCACAGGCTGACATAGGTTTCGTTGCCGCCGATCACCACCTGATCGCCGTCGCGCAGGGCCCGTCCGTCGGCGTCCTTGCGCACCACCATCGTCGCCTTCTTGCCGCAATGACAGATCGTGCGCACCTCGCGCATTTCATCGGCCCAGGCCAGCAGGGCCGCCGAGCCGGGAAACAGATTGCCCTGAAAATCAACGCGCAAGCCGTAGCACATCACCGGCAGACCCAGATCATCGACGGCACAGGCCAGTTGCCAGACCTGCTCTTTCGACAAAAACTGCGCCTCGTCGATGAAGACGCAGGCAATGGGCCCCCGGTCCATCCGGGCGCGCAGCTTGGCCAACATGTCCTCGCCGGGGGCAAAGGTATCGGCGGGCTCACCAATGCCGATCCGGCTGGCGATACGGCCTTCCCCGGCGCGGTTGTCAAATTGCGCGGTGATCAGATAGGTGTCCATTCCCCGCTCACGATAGTTGTGCGCGGCTTGCAGCAGCAGGGTGGATTTGCCTGCATTCATCGTCGAGAAATTGAAATAAAGCTTGGCCATGGCGGTTGCCATAGCCGATTTGGCCGGCCACCCGCAAGGCACGGGGGGCGGGTTCGCGCCTCCTTGGTGGCTGGGGTGACATCATGGAAACGCAGGCGGGGGCCACGGCGGACCGTCATCTTTACATACGCGCCCGGTTGCCCGGCACTGATACCCCTGTGACGGGCCCGCCGCGCGGTCTTGCAACCGCCCCTTGCGGGACGGATGCACGGCGGACCCCCACCCATGCCGATGCCAAGACCACCGGCCACTCACTACATGCTCCGGAAAAACCGCCCGGCACATCTTTATCCGTGACAAGGCTTTGACATATCGTGAATGGGAAAAGGTTTACCGATTTCCCCGGCTGGCTGAACCCGGAAGACGAGGTCAGCTGGACCGGCGCGGCGCCGACGGTTTGCCGCCTTCGGCGCGCCGTGGGGTGTTGCCACCCCCCATCGGTTTCGGCTTGGCCACCGGACGACCGCCCTGTGCCGGTTTGGCGCTGAACGGCTTGGCACCGGCGGGTTTTGCGCCCTGTGGACGCCCGCCTTGCGGCCGTGCCGGACGCTGGCCGCGGTTCTGACCCGGTTTGGGGGCCGCGGCCACCATGTCGGCGGCCCAAGGCGCGCCGCCCAAGATCGGCAGCGGCTGTTTCAGCAGCTTTTCAATCGCCTGCAACTCGCCCATCTCGGCGGGCGCGCAGAAGCTGACCGAGGTGCCCTCGGCCCCCGCCCGCGCGGTGCGGCCAATGCGGTGGACATAGTTTTCCGGCACGTTGGGCATATCGAAGTTATAGACATGGCGCACCGTCGGAATATCAATGCCGCGCGCCGCCACGTCGGTCGCCACCAGCACGTCCAACTCGCCATTGCGGAACTCGGTCAGGGTGCGGTCGCGCTGCGACTGCGATTTGTTGCCGTGGATCGAGCCCGCCTTGAAGCCCCATGCCGCCAGCAGCTTCATCAGCTTTTCCGAGCCGTGCTTGGTGCGGCCAAACACCAGCGCCTGCTCGGTCGGGTGCTTTTTCAGGTATTCTTCCAGAACCCGCGCCTTGTCGCCGTTGGGCAGGAAATGTACGCCTTGGCTGACCTTGTCGGCGGTCTTGCCGGCACTTGTCACCTGCACCCGAACCGGGTCGCGCAGATAAGTGTCGGCAATTTCCGAGATATCCTTCGGCATCGTCGCGCTGAACAAAAGGGTCTGGCGTTTCAGCGGGATGTGCTTGGCGATCTTCCGCAAGCTGTGGATGAAGCCCATGTCCAGCATGTGGTCGGCCTCGTCCAGCACCAGATAGCCGCATTGTTCCAACGACACATCGCCCCGCTCCAGCAGGTCGATCAGACGACCGGGGGTGGCGACCAGAACATCGGTGCCCTTGGACAAGGCCTGCGACTGGCGAAACAGCGAGGCACCGCCCACAACCATGGTCACCTTGACCGGGGTGCCCTTGGTGAACACCTCAAGCGCGTCCTTGATCTGCAAGGTCAATTCCCGCGTCGGCGCAAGAATCAGCGCGCGCACGTTCTTGGGGCCCGGCGGATGGCCGATGTCCAGCAGGCGGTGCAACAGCGGCAGGCCAAAGGCCGCCGTCTTGCCGGTGCCCGTCTGCGCCAGCCCCATCAGGTCACGGCCTTGCATGATATAGGGGATGGCCTGCGCCTGAATCGGCGTCGGCGTTTGCAAATTGGTTTTCTCAAGGGCTTTGAGAAGGCGCGGGCTCAGGCCCAGATCGGCAAAAGTTGTCATGGTCGTTCCATACGTCAAGGGACGAGCGGCCCTCGCCCCCCGGTTATCCGGGTGACCGTGCGCGCCGTCGGCGCCCCTGCGTGATGGTGGGAACCTATTGTCCGGGCCTTTCGGTGCTCACGCGGCACGGGCTTCGGACACCCGAAAAGTGAGGCCTCATCGCCCCCGTGTCAAGGGGGCAGGCAGGTCTGTGGTGGTGCAGGCGGGCGAAACGGGTTCGCCGCAAGCGGCCGGTGATTGGATTTCGCACCACCGCAGACCCCGCGCAAAGCGGGCGCGCGGCGGTTTGCCGGGGTGAACCCCGCCCTGAAACCCTGTAACCGCGACGAAAGCTCAAACCTGACGCCAAGACACCAGAACGCAGCAACAGGTGTTGTTCAACACCCGCCCTTACACATCCAACTCCTCCACAAACCGCGCGTTTTCCTGAATATACTGGAACCGCAACTCCGGCTTTTTGCCCATCAACCGCTCTACCAGATCGCCGGTCATCCCCGGTTCGTCCTCGTCAATGCTGACGCGGATCAGCTTTCGCGTCTCGGGGTTCATGGTGGTGTCTTTCAGGTCTTTGGCGTCCATTTCGCCCAAGCCCTTGAAGCGTTGCACGTCGATCTTGCCCTTGCCGCCCAGACCCTTGGCCAGCCAAAGCTCTTTTTCGGCATCATCGGCCACATACATCCGGCGCGGGCCTTGGGTCAGGCGATACAGGGGCGGGCAGGCCAGATACAGGTGCCCCTTGTCGATCAGCGGGCGCATTTGCGTAAAGAAGAACGTCATCAGCAGGCTGGCGATATGCGCGCCATCGACATCGGCGTCGGTCATGATGATGATCTTGTCATAGCGCAGGTCATCGACATTGAAGCGGGTGCCCATCGACACCCCCAGCGCCTCGCAAATATCGCGGATTTCCGAGTTGTCGTTCAGCTTGGCCGAAGCCGCCCCCAGCACGTTCAGGATTTTCCCCTTCAGCGGCAGCAACGCCTGCGTCTCGCGGTTGCGCGCGCCTTTTGCGGACCCGCCCGCTGAGTCGCCCTCGACGATGAACAATTCAGTGCCTTCGCGGTTTTTCGCGGTGCAATCGGTCAGCTTGCCGGGCAGGCGCAGCTTTTTGGTGGCCGATTTGCGCTGCGTTTCCTTTTCCATCCGGCGGCGCAGGCGTTCTTCGGCGCGCAGCACCAGAAAATCAAGGATCGCCCCGGCAGACTTTGGGTCAGACGCCAGCCAGGTGTCGAAATGGTCGCGCACCGCCAGTTCGACATAGCGCGCGGCCTCTTCGGTGGCCAGGCGGTCCTTGGTCTGGCCCACGAACTGTGGCTCGCGGATGAAACACGACACCAGCGCGCAGCCCCCGGTCAAAAGGTCATCGCGGGTGATCTGGTCGGCCTTGCGGTTCTTGACCCGCTCGCCATAGGCGCGGATGCCTTTCAGGATGGCGGCCCAGAAGCCTGCCTCATGCGTGCCGCCTTCGGGGGTGGGCACGGTGTTGCAGTAAGACTGGATAAAGCCGTCGCGCGCCGGCGTCCAGTTGATCGCCCATTCGACAAAGCCGGGCACCTGAAACTTTTCGGCAAAGCCCACCTTTCCGGCAAAGGGACGGTCGGCATAGGTGGTGGATTTTGCCAAGGTGTCGGTCAGGTAATCGGCCAGACCGCCGGGAAAGTGGAAGACGGCCTCTTGCGGGGTCTCGCCATCGTTGACGGAGGTTTTCCAGCGGATTTCGACGCCCGAAAACAGATAGGCCTTGGACCGCGCTGCCTTCATCATCCGGGCGGGTTTCAGTTGCTGGCTGCCAAAGATCTGCGGATCGGGGTGGAAGGTGACGGTGGTGCCGCGCCGGTTGGGGGCAGCACCAACCTTTTCCACCGGGCCTTGCGGGATGCCGCGGCTGAACTCTTGCACGTAAAGCGCCCGGTTCAGGGCCACCTCGACGCGCATGTGGTCAGACAGCGCGTTTACGACCGACGCGCCCACGCCATGCAAGCCGCCGCTGGTGGCATAGGCATCGCCACCGAATTTGCCGCCGGCGTGCAGGGTGCACAAGATCACCTCCAGCGCGGATTTGCCGGGAAACTTGGGGTGCGGATCGACCGGGATGCCGCGGCCGTTGTCGCGGATGGTGACGGTGTTGCCCTCGGCCAGTTCCACCTCGATCCTTGTCGCGTGGCCGGCCACCGCCTCGTCCATGGCGTTGTCCAGAATCTCGGCCACCAGATGGTGCAGCGCACGCTCGTCCGTGCCGCCAATATACATGCCGGGGCGCTTGCGCACCGGCTCCAACCCTTCAAGCACCTCGATCGACGAGGCGTCATAGACGGGCGTGGCGCCGGAAAGAAGGTCATTGGCCATGGCGTGCTCGATTCTTGTTCTGGGTCTGCTCTGGCAGCATTAGATCATCAGCCGGGCAGGCGGCGCAAGATGTGGGGGCGCAACAGACGGGTGCCCAGAAGTCGGGTTCCCAGAAGTCGGGGGTCGAAAAGACAGGGATATTGCAGCCGACCCCGCCGTGCCCTAGCAGTGCAAGGACAACAAGGGGGTGGTCATGCGGGTGTTTTTCACGGGCGGGTCGGGCAAGGCGGGCAAACATGTCATTCCCTATCTGGCAGGGCAGGGGCACAAGGTCTTGAACTTTGACCGGGTGCCTTTGCGGCATGCGCAGGTGCATGACCTGTTGGGCGATATCACCGATGCGGGTCAGGTCTATTCCGCGATGAATGCGCATGCAGGATATGACGAACTGGAAACCGGGCTGGGCGCGCGCCCGTTCGACGCGGTGGTGCATTTCGCAGCGATCCCCCGCATGATGATGTGCGCCGATACCGAGACATGGCGTGTCAATGTCGTCGGCACCTACAATGTGATCGAGGCGGCGGTAAAGATGGGCATCCGCAAGATCATCATTGCGTCCAGCGAAACCACCTATGGCGTGTGCTTTGCCGATGGCCTTGCCGACCCGCACAGCCTGCCGCTGACCGAAGACTATGACATCGACCCGATGGACACCTACGGCATGTCGAAAAAGGTCAACGAGGTGACGGCGCGCAGCTTTGCCCGCCGCTCGGGCGCGGATATCTATGCCCTGCGGATCGGCAATGTGGTGGAACCGCACGAATATGCCACGCTGTTCCCAAGCTACTTTGCCAACCCGCAAGTGCGGCGCAGGAATGCGTTCAACTACGTTGATGCCCGCGATCTGGGCCAGATCGTCGATCTGTGCCTTGCGGCCGATGGCCTTGGCTTTCAGGTGTTCAATGCCTGCAATTCGACCAATGGCATCAACCTTCCCAACGACCAGCTGCTGGCGCGGTTCTTCCCCGACGTGCCCGTCACCCGGCCTCTGTCGCCTTGGGAAAGCCTGATGTCCAACGCCAAGATCCGCGCCGTTCTGGGCTTTCGCGATGCGCATGACTGGCGCGACGAACTGCCCGGCGCAAGGGACTGACCGCGCGGCGCGCGCTATTCCGGTTCGGCCAGACGGGCCGCCCACATGGTCTGAAACGCGGGCCGGTCGTGGGCGGCATCCAGCCAGCGGCAGGTTTGCGGAAAAGCCGCCATTGCGGGCGCATGGCCCGCGCCATAGCGCAGACACTCGGCCAGCATGATATCGGCCACGGTAAAGCGGTCAAACAGCCAGTCGCGCCCGGTCAGATGCGCCTCCAGCCGGGCCAGCGGGCGGCTCAGCCTGTCGGTGGCGGCGCGCAGGATGCGGGTTCTGTCGGCGCTGCCATCGTCCGGGGTGTAAAGGATCTCAAGCGCCGCCGGTTCAATGGCGGTGGCGGCGAACAGCGCCCAGTTTTCCATCAGCGCGGTTTCATCGTCTGACTGCGGCCCAAGGTCGCCGCCATATTTGCGGGCGATGTGCAGGCAGATGGCAAGGCTTTCGGTCAGCACCAGCGCGCCATCTTGCAGGGCGGGCACCTGCCCCGACGGGTTGATCGCCAGAAAGCCGGGTGTCGCGGTGTTCAGCGGCGCATCCCCGGCCAGCGGGTCTGCCAGGCGATAGGCCTGGATCACCGGCACATGGCTGAACGGTGTCCGACATTCCGCCAGCAACCACAGCGGGCGGCTGGCCCGGGACCGATAGACGCCGTAAAGGGTCAGCATGAAAGGCACTCCTGTTGGCCATGTCGCAGGCACGCACTGCACCACGCAGGCACGGACAGGGCAACCAGAATTGCAGGCACATGCGCAAGCCGGCGCAGACCGGCACCCAGAGGCATGGATATGCCCCGCCGTCTTGCCCCGCTGGCGGGACGTGCCTATTTCGAAAGGGGTCAACAACTGGGCAAGAACGGGGTGCGGCATGTGGGATGATCGGTTTCGCGGCGAAGGCTATCTTTACGGCACCGATCCGGCGGGCTTTGTGGCCGCACAGGCCGGGGTCTTGCCGCCTGCCGCAAAGGTGCTGAGCGTGGCAGACGGCGAGGGGCGCAACTCCACCTATCTGGCGGGGTTGGGCCATCAGGTGACCGCCATCGATGCCTCGGGCGTTGCGCTGGAAAAGGCGCGGGCCCTGGCCGCCACACGCAAGGTCACGGTGCAGTTTGCGCAGGTCGATATTCTGGCATGGGACTGGCCGGACGGTGCCTTTGACGCGGTGCTGGGCGTGTTCATCCAGTTTCTGCCCGCCGAACTGCGCACGGGTCTGCACCGCAATCTGGCGCAGGCGGTCCGTCCCGGCGGCATGGTGCTGCTGCACGGCTATGCGCCGCGTCAGGTGGGCTATGGCACCGGCGGGCCGTCACAGGTGGGCAACCTCTACACGCTCGATCAGTTGCGTGCCGATTTTGCCGGCTGGGAGGTGGTGCGCGCCGAAGATTATGACGCCACCTTGCGCGAAGGGCAGGGCCACAGCGGCACCGCGGCGCTGATCGACTTCATCGCCCGCAAGCCAAGGATGGCAGACCCGGCCTGACCCCGCCCCCTCGCACCCGCGCAGCGCCGTGCGGGATGGATTGCGCGGCGGGGGGGGCGGGGGCGCTGGGGGGGGGCGCTGGAGGGGCGTCGTCTGACCGCCCCGTCGCGGATGCGGCGGCTTTGGTCGCTGTGATCCTTGCGGTGCGACGAGGCCTTGCGTATCGCTTGGCGCATGATGTCTGCATCGCACCCTTCCCGCTTGCCCGCCGACCGGTCGGTCGACCATGCCCGCGCCATTCTGGTGCTGGGCCTGCCCTTGATCGGCAGCCATGTGGCGCAATTTGCGTTGCATGTGACCGATACCATCATGCTGGGCTGGTATGGCGTGCTGCCGCTGGCCGCGGGCGTGCTGGGGGCATCCAGCTTTTTCGTGATCTTCATTCTGGGGTCGGGCTTTGCCAAGGCGGTGATGCCGATGGTGGCCAGTGCGCACACGCAGGGCGACGAGGTGCAGGTGCGCCGCGTCACCCGCATGGGGCTGTGGCTGTCGATCCTGTTCGGAGTGCTGTGCTATCCGGTGTTCTGGTGGTCCGAGGCGGTGCTGCTGGCGCTGGGCCAAAAGCCCGAGGTGGCGGCGCTGGGGCAGGACTATCTGCGCATCGCGGGCGCGGGGATGATCCCGGCGCTGCTGGTGATGGTGCTGAAAAGCTATCTGTCGGCGCTGGGACGCACGCAGGTGGTGCTTTGGGTGACGGTGGCGGCGCTGCCGGTCAACGCTGGCCTGAACTGGGCGCTGATCTTTGGCAACTGGGGCGCGCCCGAATGGGGCGTGGCGGGGGCCGCGATTGCCACGGTGGCGGTGCAGGTGTTTTCGCTGCTGGTGCTGGCAGCCTATGCCGCCGCCCTGCCGGCGCTGCGGCGTTATCAGTTGTTCATCCGGTTCTGGCGGCCCGACTGGGGTGCCTTTGCGGCGGTGTTCCGCTTGGGCTGGCCGATGGGCCTGACGGGGTTGGCCGAAAGCGGGCTGTTTCAGGCCAGCGCCTTGATGATGGGCTGGATCGGCACCGTGGAACTGGCCGCGCATGGCATCGCGCTCGAGATCACGGCGCTGACCTTCATGGTGCATGTCGGCCTGTCCAACGCCGTGACCGTGCGCACCGGGCGGGCGCAGGGTGCCGGTGACACTGCGGCGGTGCGGCTGGGGGCAAAGGTGGCGATCGTGATGTCACTGATGTTTGCCGCGCTGACCGTGGTGCTGTTTTTGGTCTTTGCCACGCCGATGGTGTCGCTGTTCATCGACCCTGCCGAGCCTGCGCGCGACCGCATATTGGCGGTGGGCACCGTGCTGCTGGCCTGTGCCGCGCTGTTTCAGGTGGCCGACGCGATGCAGGTGATGGCGTTGGGGCTTTTGGCCGGGGTGCAAGATACCCGTGTGCCGATGGTGCTGGCCACCATCAGCTATTGGGTGATCGGCATGCCCGCCAGCTATGTTCTGGCGTTTCCGCTGGGCTTTGGCGCGGTGGGGCTTTGGCTGGGCCTTGTCGTCGGGCTGGCCTGCGCGGCGGCAAGCCTGATGACCCGGTTCTGGCTGCGGCTGCCGAAGTAGGGCACGCGGCCCGCGCCAAAAAGGGTGGGGGCTCTGCCCGCGAAAAAAAGGGTGGGGGCTCTGCCCCCATCGCGCGTTGCGCGACTCCCCCGGAGTATTTCGCAAGCAGCAAGCGCATTTGGCGGCTTGAGGGGGGGCAGGCGGCGCGCTATCTGGGGCAGGCGATTGCAAGGATGCCCGCCATCAAGGAGGCCCGTCATGCCGATGTTCCTGTCTGTCACCGATGCCGATTTCGAGGCCCGCTTTGCCGCCCTGCTGGGGATGAAGCGCGAAGAGGCCGAGGATGTCGATCAGGCGGTGGCCGCGATCATCGCCGATGTAAGGGCGCGCGGTGACCGGGCCGTGCTGGAATTGACCGCGCGGTTTGACAAGCTGGAGCTGACGGCGGAGCGGCTGGCGTTTTCGCCCGCCGAGGTTGCCGCCGAGATTGCCCGGGTATCCCCCGAGGATCGCGCCGCGCTGGAACTGGCGGCCGAACGGATCCGGGATTATCACGCCCGCCAGCTTCCCCGTGACGCGCAGTGGACCGATGCCGCCGGGGCGACGCTGGGCTGGCGCTGGACACCGGTTTCCGCCGCGGGGCTGTATGTGCCGGGGGGGCTTGCGTCCTATCCGTCGTCGGTCTTGATGAATGCGATCCCGGCAAAGGTGGCGGGGGTCGGGCGGTTAGTGGTCACCTGCCCGACGCCGGGCGGCGTGGTGAACCCTTTGGTGCTGTTGGCCGCGCAGATTGCCGGGGTGGACACGGTTTACCGCATCGGCGGCGCGCAAGCGGTGGCGGCGCTGGCCTATGGCACCCAGACGATTGCGCCGGTGGACAAGATCACCGGGCCGGGCAATGCCTATGTGGCGGCAGCCAAGCGCAGGGTGTTCGGTCGGGTGGGGATCGACATGATCGCCGGCCCTTCGGAGGTGCTGGTGATTGCCGATGCGGGCAATGACCCCGACTGGATTGCGCTGGACCTGCTTTCCCAAGCCGAGCATGACCAAAGCGCGCAGGCCATTCTGATTACCACCGACGCGGGCCTTGGGCAGGCGGTGGCGGCGGCGGTGGACGCGCGACTGGAAACGCTGGAGCGGCGCGCGATTGCGGGCGCAAGCTGGCGCGACAATGGCGCGGTGATCGTGGTCGAGACGCTGGATCAGGCGGCGGCGCTGGCCAACAGGATCGCGCCGGAACACCTTGAAATCATGGTCGAAGATGCCGAAGGACTGGCCGCGAAAATACCCCATGCCGGGGCGATCTTCCTGGGGCCATGGACTCCGGAAGCGATTGGCGATTATGTCGGCGGGCCGAACCATGTGCTGCCCACGGCCCGCTCGGCGCGGTTTTCCAGCGGTCTGAACGTGCTGGATTTCATGAAGCGCACCACGATGACCCGGATGACGCCCGAGGCGCTGAGGGCCATCGGCCCCGCCGCCGAACGGCTGGCGATCAGCGAAAGCCTTGAGGCGCATGGCCTGAGCGTGCGGGTACGGCTGAACCGCCTGAACGGCTGAAGACCGCGCGCGCAACGCCCTTGCACCGCCCGCGCCGGTCGGGCATCACCTGTGGGGTACCCTGCAAGGCCAGCCCATGACCAACCGCATCTGCCATATCGACATCGACGAAAAAGGCCTCGCACGCCCGACGGCCGAGATCGAGCAGGAACGCCGCGTGGCGATCTTTGATCTCTTGGAGGAAAACGTCTTCGGCCTGCCCGCGCGCGAAGACCGCCCGGTGCCGCCCGGCCCTTACCGACTGGGGCTTTCGATCCGCGACGGCCGGCTGGTGTTTGACATAGCCACCGAAGACACGGCCAAGGTGGGCGAGTTCCACCTGTCGCTTGGCCCGTTCCGCCAAGTGGTGAAGGATTATTTCCAGATTTGCGAGTCGTATTTCGACGCCGTCAAACGCCTGCCGCCCAGCCAGATCGAGGCGATCGACATGGCCCGGCGCGGCATCCACAACGAAGGCGCGCGGGTGCTGCAAGAACGGCTGGAGGGCAAGGCCTGCGTCGACATCGACACCGCGCGCCGCCTGTTCACCCTGATCTGCGTCTTGCATTGGGGGTAGATTTGGGCGATCTTCCCCAATCTGTGCTGTTTTGCTGTGACCACAACGCCGTCCGCTCGCCGATGGCCGAAGGGATGATGAAGCGTCTTTACGGTCAGCAGATCTTTGTGCAGTCGGCGGGCGTCAAGAACGACATGGAGGTGGACGGCTTTTCCGTCGCGGTCTGCAAGGAACTGGGGGTAGAGATTTCGCGCCACCGCTCGCGCAGCTTTGAAGAGATGCGCGACTGGGGGGATGACCTGTCGCAGTTTGATCTGATCATCGCCCTGTCGCCCGCCAGTCAGCGCATGGCGCTGGAACTGACCCGGCATTCGCATCTGGATGTCGAATACTGGCCGATCCTTGATCCGACCGGCCTGGGCGAGTCGCGTGAGGCGCGTCTTGCCGCCTATCGTCAGGCCCGTGACCAGATCAGGGATCGGATCGTGGCCCGCTTCGGGCCAGCCAGCACCGAGCTGCCAGCCTGAAGCGTCTGGTTTTCCAGCCTTTACCCCCCGCAACGCACCCGTGATGCTTCGGGGGCGCTTCGGGCTTGCAAGCCGAAATCTGCGGGAGTAACATAAAAGTGCTTTGGTCCGGGTGGGGTTCCATCCGGTTAAAAGGGAATGTGGTCAGGGGCCGTGAAAGGCGCCAAATCCACAGCTGCCCCCGCAACTGTAGGCGGAGAGCGAAGCCGGGATATGCCACTGACGCATCGTTCGCGTCGGGAAGGTCCGGCCAAGCGTTGACCCGCAAGTCAGGAGACCTGCCAAGGTGTTCACCCTGTTCGGACGCGAGGGGCGTTCCGGGCTGCGGACTTTCCGCGCGTGGTGATTTCACCGTCTGCGGGGGGTTTTCGCCCTCACCTGACATCATGTTTGACTGCACGGCCCTGTCGGGGCCGCCCCTGAGGGATTGATATGACCCGTTTCCACCTTCTGGCCCAGCTTCTGGCCTCTGTCGCCGGACTGTCGCTGCTAACCTCGATGGCAAGCGCGCAAGACACCATCGCCTTGGATGAAATCATCGTTTCGGGCGGGCTGTCGCCCATCGGGGCCTTGGGCTATGGCCGCGCCGCCAGCGTGCTGACCGCCGATGATATTGCCGAGCGTGGCCTGACCACCGTGCAAAGCGCGTTGCGCGCGCTGCCGGGTGTGGCCGTGAATGGCTCGGGCGACAGCCTGACCTCGGTCCGCATCCGGGGCGGCGAAAGCAACCACACGCTGATCCTGATCGACGGCATCGCCGCTGCCGGGGGCGATGGCGAATATGTTCTCAGCGGGCTTGAAACCGCCAATATCGACCGGATCGAGGTGTTGCGCGGCCCGCAATCGGCGTCTTATGGCTCCAACGCCTCGTCGGGCGTGATCAACATCATCACCCGCAAGGGGGCCGAGGGCACCACGGCCACCGCCAGCATCGAAACCGGGGCAGGGACCACCGCCACGGCGTTTTTTGCGCGTCGCGATGCGCGCGGCGGGGTGTCGCTGTCGCTGTCGCGGGCCAATGACCGGGGCTATGACACCTCTGGCGACGGCGGCGAAAAGGATGCCATCAACCGCGCCACGGCGATCCTGTCCGGCGATTATCTACTGACCGAAGACCTGAAGCTGGGCTTCACCTTGCGCCGGTCGCAGGAGGATTATGACTATGACGGGCCGTCCTTCGCCGCCGTGGATGAAGCGTCGTATTTGCTGGATGACCCGACCCTGTTTGCCGATCGCGATGAAACCACCGCCGGGGTCTATGCCGAATACAGCATGCTGGACGGTCGGCTGACCCACCGTCTTGCGGCGGAAACCACCCAGAACAAGCAAAGCTATGGTGGTGGCACAGCCGATAAGACCAGCACCGATGCGCTGAAATACCGCCTCAGCTTTGGCATTGACGGGGCGGTAGCAGATGCCAGCCAGTTGGTGAACCTGCTGGTCGAAAACCGCAAGGACTCCAGCAGTTCCAACCCGGCCTATGGGCGCAAGGCCACCTCGGTTGCGCTGGAATACCGCGCCAGCCTGCAATCGGGGCTGGATGTGCAGGCCGGGGTGCGGTTTGACGACAATGATGTGTTCAAGGATGCCAGCACCTGGAACGTCGGGCTGTCGTATCGCTTTGCCAATGGTGTGCGGCTGCATGGCTCGGCGGGCACGGGCGTGGTGAACCCGACGTATTTTGAGCTTTATGCCGCGGCCTTGGGCTATACCGGCAACCCGGCGCTGCAACCCGAGAAGAACAGAGGCTTTGATCTGGGGATCGAGGTGCCGGTGTTTGGCGACCGCGGCACGCTGGATGTGACATGGTTCAAGGAAACCCTGACCGACGAGATCACCGATATCAGCACCGGACGGGGCACCTTTGGCTTTGTCAACCAGACCGGCGACAGCAAGCGCCAGGGGGTCGAGGTGGCGGGTCAGGTGCGCGCGACCGATGATCTGTCGCTGCGGCTGGCCTATACCTATCTGGATGCCAAAGACCCCAATGGCAGCATCGAACGCCGCCGCCCGATGCACGAGCTTGCCCTTGGGGCCACGCTGAACGCCTTTGGCGGCAAAGGCTCGGTCAGCGCCGATCTGCGCCATGTCGCGGGCAATTACGATACCCAGTTCTGGGGAACATACAGCACCGTCGAATTGCCCGACTATACCACCGTCAATCTGGCCGCGCGCTATGACCTGACCGACAGGCTGCAACTGACCGGGCGGATCGACAATGCCTTTGACGCGAACGCCACCGATGTCTGGGGCTATGCCACGCGGGGCCGGGCGGTCTATGTGGGGCTCAATGCCCGGTTCTGACCCGATCCGTCGCGGGCTTCTGGTGGGGGCGCTGATCTGCGCCCCTGCCGTGCTGTGCGCCGAGGCACCCAAGCGCGTGGTGTCGATGAACCTGTGCACCGATCAGCTTGCCATGCTGCTGGCGGCACCGGGGCAGCTTGTGTCGGTCTCGAACCTTGCCGCTGACCCGCGCTCCTCGGCGATGGCCGATCAGGCGCGGGGCTATGCGTCCAATCAGGGCCGGGCGGAAGAAGTGTATCTGATGCAGCCCGATCTGGTGCTGGCTGGCACCTATACCGCGCGCGCCTCGGTCGCCATGCTGGAACGGCTGGGGGTACGGGTGGTGACGTTCGATCTGACCGCCACGCTGGAAGACGTGCCGGGCCAGATCCTGCACATGGGCGACCTGCTGGGTCGGCCCGAACAGGCCGCCGCCCTGGCCGCCACCTATACCGCCGATCTGAAGGCGTTTCAGGCACAGGTGTCACGCACCCCCAGTGCCGCCCTTTACGCCGCCAACGGCTATACCACCGGCCTGCGCAGCCTGTCGGGGCAGATCCTGCTGACCGCCGGTTTCGCCAATGTGGCGACCGAGGCCGGCTATGCCTTTGGTGGCATGATGCCGCTGGAGGTGCTGGTGATGAAGGCACCCGAAGCGGTGATCACCAGCCGCCCCTATCCCGGGGCGACCCGCGCCGAGGCAGTGATGGACCACCCGGCCTTGCGTGCGGTGCAAGACAGCCGCGCCCGCGGCACCCTGGCCGACGGTGACTGGGTCTGCGGCACGCCTTATGTCCTGCGCGCCGTGGCTGAAATGGCCGCCCTGCGCCGCCGCCTGACGACAGGTGCACCCTGATGACCCTGACCCGCCTTCTTGCCGCGCTGGTGGGGCTGCTGTTCGTGGCGGCCCTTGTGATTGGCCCGGCGGGCATGGACCCCGTCGTCAGCCTGCGCGCGCTGCTGGTGGGCGACGGTGGCCCGCTGACGCTGGTGATGCGCGAAATCCGCCTGCCGCGCGCCCTGCTGGCCGCGATGATCGGCGCGGCACTGGGCCTTGCCGGGGCGGCGATGCAGGGGTTCTTGCGCAACCCGCTGGCCGATCCAGGGCTGATCGGCGTCTCGGGCTCGGCGGCGCTGGGCGCGGTGATCGCGTTGCAGACCGGGCTTGCCACGATGACCGCCTTTGCCCTGCCGGTGTCGGCCCTTGCCGGGGCGCTGATCGGCGTGCTGCTGGTGCTGCTGCTGGCGGGCCCGCGCGGCGGATCGCTGACCCTGATCCTGGCCGGGATCGCGATTTCGGCGCTGGCGGGGGCGCTGACCTCGCTGGTCCTGAACTTGTCGCCCAACCCCTTTGCCGCCAATGAGATCGTGTTCTGGATGATGGGGTCGCTGGCCGACCGCTCGATGACCCATGTCTGGATCGCGCTGCCGCTGATCGTGCTGGGGTCGGTGATGCTGCTGTCGCTGGGCCGGGGACTTGATGCGCTGACGCTGGGCGAGGATGCAGCGCAAGCCATGGGCATCAACCTGCCCCGTCTGCAACTGACGCTGATCCTTGGCACCGCGGCGGTGGTCGGGGCCTCGACCGCGGTGGCCGGGGCCATCGGCTTTATCGGCCTTGTGGTGCCGCATGTGCTGCGCGGCTTTGTCGGGGCGCGGCCGGGGCGGCTGTTGCCCGCCTCGGCGCTGGGTGGCGCGGTCATGCTGCTGGCCGCCGACATCGCGGTGCGGATGATCCTGCCCGAACGGGATCTGAAACTGGGGGTGCTGACCGCACTGGTCGGCGCACCGTTGTTCCTGCACCTGATCTACCGCACCCGAAGGGCCATCGCATGACCCTGCTGACCGTTGAAAACCTGTCGGTGTCGCTGCGGGGCAGGCCGGTCTTGCATGACATCAGCCTGCGGGCGGCGCAGGGTGAGGTGATCGGCCTGATCGGCCCCAACGGTGCGGGCAAGACCACGCTGATGCGCGCCATCCTTGGCCTTGTGCCGCATCGCGGGCGCTCGTCGCTGTCCGACCTGCCCGCCCGCGCCCGGGCCCGCGCTGCGGCCTGGATGCCGCAAGCGCGCGATATCGCCTGGCCGGTGTCGGTGGAAACCCTGGTCATGCTGGGCCGCACGCCGCATCTGGCCCCCGGCCAGCCTGTCCGGCCCGAAGATCAGGCCGCCGTAGACCGCGCCATCACCCGGATGGAGTTGCACAGCTTTCGCCAACGCCCGGCGACCGAACTGTCGGGCGGCGAACAGGCCCGCGTGCTGATCGCGCGTGCCCTGGCGCAGGAAACCCCGCTGTTGATGGTGGACGAACCCACCGCGGGGCTGGACCCGGCGCATCAGATCGCCACCTTGCAGGTGTTCTCGGCGCTTGCCCGCGACGGGCGTTCGGTGATCGTGTCGCTGCACGATCTGGGGCTTGCGGTGCGCCATTGCACCCGGTTGATCGTGGTCGATGCCGGCCGGGTCAAGGCCGACGGCCCCCCCGGTGCCGTCCTGACGCCCGAGTTGCTGCGCGACACGTTTCACATCTCGGCCTGGTTTCACGACACGGCGGATGGGCCGGTGTTTCAACCGCTGAAGGTGGTGAAATGATCGCTACCCTGTTCCGTGCTGCGCCCTGCGGCCCCCGATACGGCGGCCCCCGATACGGCTGCCCCGTCCCGGGCCAGAGGTGGCTTTGGGCTGGCGGGTCGCCACGGCAGGCCCGCAGCGCTGCCCGCAGCCAGCCAAAGGGGGCTGGCGCATGATGCAGCGCGGCATCCTGATTTCCGGCATTGGCCATGGCGTCGCGGTTCTGTCGGTGGTCTTCGGCGGCTGGTTGCCGGACCCGCAAGACGCGCCGGCCGTTGATGCAGCCGAGGTGTCGCTGATTTCGGTGGCCGCTTTCGATGCAATGACAGCACCGATGCCCGCAGCGCCAGAACCGGCCCCGGCCCAGCAGATGCCACCCGTCCCCGACCTGTCCCCGACGCAGCCCACGCCGGTGTCGGCCACGACGCAGCCCGCCCCGGCCAGCGATGTCGCGCCGCAGATGGCCCTGCTTTTGCCAGACCCGCCCGCGCCATCCACGGCCCAGCCGCCGCCCCCCGCCGCCGATGCCGCGGCGCACGCCAGCCCCGATCTGCTGCCCCCCGATGCGCTGCCCCCCGACGCGCTGCCCCCCGACGCGCTGGCGCAACCGACGGCTGTTCCCGATCCGGCCCAAACCCCGGCGCAGATGGCGTTGCCCGCCCCGCAGGCTGATCCAACGGTCACCGCGGATATCGGCGATTTGCCCCCCCCGCCACCACCCAAGCGCGCACCTGCCGCCAAGCCCAAACCGCAAGCACAGGCCAGCGATCCCGCCCCACCCAAGACGGCCCCCCCCAAGGCAGTCGCAGATCCTCCAAGCCGAAAAAAGTCGCCACCGACCAAGGCCGTTGCACCAAAGGCCACGCCGCCCGGTCACGCCGCAAGACCATCGGCAGGGGGCACAGGCGACGGCGCGGCAGCTTTGGCCAAATCCTCTGGCCCGACGGCGGCCAGCCTGCGCAAGATCAAGGCCAATTGGGGCGCCGCCATCCGCGCCCGGATCGAGCGGCGGAAATCCTACCCCGCCGCCGCCCGGGGTGCCGCGGGCAAGGTCAGCCTGCGGCTGTCCATCAGCCGCGCGGGTCAGTTGACGGGCGCCTCGGTGGCCGCCTCATCGGGCAACGCCGCGCTGGATCAGGCCGCCTTGCGCGCGGTCAAAGCGGCTGGAAAGTTTCCCCCAGCCCCCAAAGGTCTGACCGACGCCAACTACAGCTTTACCTTGCCCGTCACGTTCTCGCGCTGATGCCCTGACCGTCCGCGGGGACCATCCGCAGGCCGATACGGCCAGGGTTCACTCCGGCCCACAGTCATTGCCAAACCGTTAACATGAAGTTTCAAGTCATTGAAATCGTTCAGGCAGAACGGCTGTCACACAGCGGGACACCGCTGTAACGCCGTCCGCACCGCAGCGGGCAGTCGCGTGGCCCCCGACGCCCCCAGACAGACCAGCACCACCCTTGCCGTGAACAGCGTCTCGCCGCCCCGCCACACCGCCTGATCCAGCACGATCCGCGCGCCGCCCAGCTCGACAAGGTCGGTCGTCACCTCCAGCACATCATCATAGACCGCAGGCCGCAGATAATCGGCCTCCACCCGGCGCACCACGAACACCACCCCGGCCTCGGCCTTCAGCCGCGCCTGATCCACCCCGCAGCCGCGCACCCACTCACTGCGGCCGCGTTCGATGAACTTCAGATAGTTGGCGTAATAGACGATCCCCGCCAGATCGGTGTCCTCATAATAGACCCGAACCGAAAACCGATGCGTCATCGTCATTCCTTTCCTGCTACCGTGGGAACGTATCGCGATCCGAAGCGTTCCACCCCATCTGATCCGGAGTTTTTCCCATGTTCCGCGCCGCCGTGCTTGCCGTCCTCACCCTGACCACCCCCGCCCTTGCCGAACAGGTTGGCCGCGTCGTTGTTGACTGGGTCGGCAATGACATCCTGATCGAAAGCTTTGCCGACCCCAAGGTGCAAGGCGTCACCTGCCATCTTGCCTATTTCGACCGCTCGCTGATCGACCGGCTGTCGCAAGGCAACTGGTTCGAAGACCCGTCCTATTCCGCCGTCGATTGCGTCCAGACCGGCCCGATTGTCATCGGCGACATCAACCGGGGCAAGGGGGGCGAGAAGGTGTTTTCCGAACGCCAGTCACTGATCCTCAAATCGCTTCGCGTCACCCGGGTCTATGATGCGCAGAACAACGCGCTGATCTACCTTGGTCATGCCAGCGAGCTGACCCAAGGCTCGGGCAAGATGTCGATCTCGGTCATCCCGGTGCCGGCAAGCGCTAACTGACCATCCCCACCCGTGCCGCAAGGCGCAGGGCGTGGCTTTCGTCTTGCGCCACAGCCGGCATCACCCGGTCATAGGCGGCGCGGATCACCCCGGCGATTTCGGGGCGCAGCATCACCGCATCCCCGACCAGACCCAGCGGCGAGGTGCCGACAAAGGCCCGGTCGCTCCACACCAGAATGGACTGCACCGCCTGGCTCAGCGCCAGCGTCTCGGCCGGGACCGCCGACAGATGTGCGTCCATCCGCAGGAAGACGAAACAGGCCTTGACCGCGCCACCCGCATCAAAGCGGAAAATCCGGTACTGGTTGGCATCGGCGGCCTCCAACCTCTCCAGCAGCGACCACAGGTCCGGGATCATCCGGTCCAGATTGGGCACATGGCGCAAGTCATCCCAGTCGCGCAGAAAGAACAGCATCAGGTTGGCGCCAAGCTCGGGGTCGGTTTCCGCCATCTGGTGCCCGGCAAGCGCCACCACCGCCTCGAACGCGCCCTTCACCACCCGCAGCGTGGCGTCTTCGACGCCAAACACCACCGGCACGATCGGCCGCCCCCAGCGGGCGCAGAAATACTGCCCGTCGCCGCGCGTGAACAACCGCTTGATTTCATCCGCGTCCATATTGCCCTCCCCGCGCTGCCTTGCCGGGTTTAGCGTCCGGTCCCTTCGGTGACAACGCGTGGCGGTTGCTGCTTGCCAAATACTCCCGCCGGAGGCATCCGACATCGGCCCCAGGCGCTGGACTCGCAGACCGGGAAACCCGATATACAGACCATGTCGTTGCCCGCCGGATTCCTTGATGACCTGCGCACCCGGATCTCGCTTTCACAGGTTGTGGGGCGCAAGGTCACCTGGGACATGCGCAAGTCGAACATGGCCAAGGGCGACTGGTGGGCGCCGTGCCCGTTCCATCAGGAAAAGTCGGCCAGCTTTCACGTCGATGACCGCAAGGGGTTTTACTATTGCTTTGGCTGCCACGCCAAAGGCGATGTGCTGACCTTCATCAAGGAAACCGAAAACACCGGCTTTATGGAGGCGGTCGAGATTCTGGCGCGTGAAGCCGGGGTGCCGATGCCGGCGCGCGACCCGCAGGCGGTGGAAAAGCACGATCACCGCACCCGGTTGGTGCAGGTGATGGAAGAAGCGGTCAAATGGTTCCGCCTGCAACTGAAAACCGGGGCGGCGGCCGAGGCGCGGGCCTATATCGCCAAGCGTGGCCTGTCCGAGGCGGCGGTCGAGCGGTGGGAGATCGGCTTTGCCCCGGATGGCTGGCACGGTCTGTTCACCGCCATGACGCAAAAGGGCATCACGCCGGATTTGCTGGTCGCGGCGGGGCTCTGCGTGGAGTCCGATGATCCAAAGCGCAGGCCTTACGACCGGTTTCGCAACCGCATCATCTTTCCGATCCGCGACGCACGTGGCCGCGCCATCAGTCTGGGCGGGCGGGCCATGCTGGCAAGTGACCCGGCCAAATACCTGAACGGCCCGGAAACCGCGTTGTTCGACAAGGGCCGCAACCTCTATAACCACGGCCCGGCGCGCGAGGCGGCGGGCAAGGGTGCGCCCTTGATCGTGGCCGAAGGCTATATGGATGTGATCGCTTTGTCCGAGGCCGGTTTTCGCGCCACCGTCGCACCCTTGGGCACGGCGGTGACCGAGGATCAGTTGCGTCTGATGTGGCGCATCAGTGATGAGCCGGTCATCGCGCTGGATGGCGATACGGCGGGCATTCGCGCGGCCTTGCGGGTGGTCGATCTGGCCTTGCCGCTGTTGGAGGCGGGCAAGGGCCTGCGCTTTGCCATTCTGCCTAACGGTCTGGACCCCGATGACCTGATCAAGCAGCAGGGGGTGTCGGCCATGCAAAAGGTACTGGATGCAGCCCAACCGATGGTCAGCCTGCTGTGGCGGCGCGAGACCGAAGGCAAGACCTTTGACAGCCCCGAACGCAAGGCCGCGCTGGACAAGACCCTGCGCGCCGCGCTGCAACGCATCGCCGACCCGTCGATCCGCGGCCATTACGGCGAGGAAATCAAGCGACTGCGCTGGGAGTTGTTCGGCCATGGCCCGCGCGGCGGCACCACCCGCCCGCCGCGTGCGCCGTGGCAACCGGGGCAGCGGTTCAAGCCGTTCCAGCCGGTGGCGCCGATGCAAAGCACGCGGCTGTCGCTGCTTGCGTCGACCTCGGGTCCGGTGAACGACACGCTGCGCGAGGCGGTGATCCTGGCCGCCTGCATCCGTCACCCGTCGCTGATCGCCCGGTTCGATACGGCGCTGGAGCGGCTGGATTTCGTGGGCGACGGGCATGACACCCTGCGCAGTCTGATCTTGTATCATCAGGACGCGCCGGACCTGTTGGCAGTGCTGATGGCCGAGGCCCCATTGCCCACCGAAGCGGTGCTGTTGCACCCGCATGTGCGGATCACGGCTGCCCTTGGCCCCGATGCCACCCCGCTTGCTGCCGAGCATTGTCTGGCCGAGGCTTTGGCCAGATTGCAGGCCGATCGCGCCCACCGTCTTGAAATTTCCGATGCGGAGGACGATTTGACAGGTGTGGCCGACGAAGGCCTGACATGGCGGGTCACACGGGCGACCGAGGCCATCCGCAGCGCCGCCCGCGGCCCGCAGGATGCCAAGGGCGAGTCGGTGATTGCCCCGAATGGTGTCGAATTGGACAGGGATGAACTGGCGCGGGCCAGATCCCTGCATGATTCGATTGATTTCAGCCGTGGCGGGCGAGGCGGTAAGCAGTGAGAAAGGCTTTTCACACCCAATCGGCCAAGAAAATGCGCCTCTGGCCTTTAACCCGGCGTGATTCGCGTTATTGATTCGAACACGTCTGAAACGATTCGCCCCGCGCGCCCTCAAGGAGCACCCATGGCCCTGAAAGACACCGACGACGGCAAGCCCGAAGCTGATGAGGCCGATGTCTCGCTTGACCTGAGCCAGGCTGCGGTCAAGAAGATGATCGCCGACGCCAAAGAGCGTGGCTATATCACCTACGAACAGCTTAATCAGGTGATGCCGCCAGAGCAGGTGTCGTCGGAACAGATCGAAGACGTGATGTCGATGCTGTCCGAGATGGGCATCAACATCATCGAAGACGATGACGTCGAAGAAGCCGACCCCGCCGCAGCCGGGGCTTTGGTCGAGGTGTCGACATCGCGCGAAGTGGCCGTCGCGGGCACCAGTGCCGAGGCGCTGGATCGCACCGATGACCCGGTGCGGATGTATCTGCGCGAAATGGGCTCGGTCGAGTTGCTGAGCCGCGAGGGCGAGATTGCAATTGCCAAGCGGATCGAGGCTGGCCGCAACACCATGATCCTGGGCCTGTGCGAAAGCCCGCTGACGTTTCAGGCCATCACCATCTGGCGCGACGAACTGCTGAACGAAGATATCCTGCTGCGCGACGTGATCGACCTGGAAACCACCTTTGGCCGCAGCCTTGACGGCGAAGAGGATGTGGACGGCCCCGATCTGGAAGGCGTTGCGGTCGCCGCCGCCGCGCCGGCACGGCCGGATGAGGCACAGCCGGAACTTGACGCCGATGGCAACCCGCTGATGCGCGGCGATGATGATGACGAGGACGACGAGGCCAGCAACATGTCGCTGGCCGCGATGGAGGCCGCGCTTAAGCCCAAGGTGCTGGACACGCTGGCGCTGATCGCACGGGACTATGTCAAACTGGCCGATATGCAGGAAGCGCGGATGAGCGCGACCCTGTCGGAAAAGACCCGGTTTTCGGCCAATGACGAGGCGGCCTATCAGAAGCTGCGCTCGGAAATCGTGGTGCTGGTCAATGAATTGCACCTGCACAACAACCGGATCGAGGCGCTGATCGACCAGCTTTACGGCATCAACCGCAAGATCATGGCGATCAACTCGAACATGGTCAAACTGGCCGATGCCGCCCGCATCAACCGGCGCGAATTCATTGATGAATATCAGGGCTATGAGCTGGACCCGTCGTGGTGCGACCGCATGGCCGCCAAGGGGGGGCGCGGCTGGCAGGCGCTGATGGACAAATCCCGCGAAAAGGTCGAGGAACTGCGCGCCGAGATGGCGCAGGTCGGCCAGTATATCGGCGTCGATATTTCCGAATTCCGCCGCATCGTCAATCAGGTCCAGAAGGGCGAGAAAGAGGCGCGTCAGGCCAAGAAGGAAATGGTCGAGGCAAACCTGCGTCTGGTGATCAGTATCGCCAAGAAATACACCAACCGCGGCTTGCAATTCCTTGATCTTATTCAGGAAGGCAACATCGGCCTGATGAAGGCGGTGGACAAGTTCGAATACCGCCGCGGCTACAAGTTCAGCACCTATGCGACGTGGTGGATCCGTCAGGCGATCACCCGCAGCATTGCCGATCAGGCCCGCACGATCCGTATTCCGGTGCACATGATCGAGACGATAAACAAGCTGGTCCGCACCGGCCGCCAGATGCTGCACGAGATCGGCCGCGAACCGACGCCGGAAGAATTGGCCGAAAAGCTGCAAATGCCGCTGGAAAAGGTCCGCAAGGTGATGAAGATCGCCAAGGAACCGATTTCGCTGGAAACCCCGATTGGCGACGAGGAAGACAGCCAGCTTGGCGACTTCATCGAAGACAAGAACGCGATCCTGCCGTTGGACAGTGCCATTCAGGAGAACCTGAAGGAAACCACGACCCGCGTTCTGGCCTCCCTCACCCCGCGCGAAGAACGTGTGCTGCGCATGCGCTTTGGCATCGGCATGAACACCGACCACACACTGGAAGAGGTGGGCCAGCAGTTCAGCGTCACCCGCGAACGGATCAGGCAGATCGAGGCCAAGGCGCTGCGGAAGCTGAAGCATCCGAGCCGGTCAAGGAAGTTGCGCAGTTTCTTGGATCAGTAGGGCGGGGTTAACCCCGCCCTACATGCTGAAGCACATGTCGCGGCGCAGGAAGCTGCGGGGTTTCCGAGGTCAGTAAAATCTGGCTCCTCACGGGCGCCTTTTTTCGTTGGAAGTGGCGATGCGTAAGCTTCCCTACGTCGTGTCTAAAATTTCGTTTCCGAACGGAAAAATTTACATCGGCAAGGATATCGGCGAACCTGGGCATTCCCTGCGCTACTTTGGATCATGGGACAATTTGACTGTCGAGGCCGATTTTACCACAGATCAGTTGCGGGACTTTACACTGAGAAAGGAAATTCTGTTCGAAAGCGCCGATAAGTTGGCGGTTAGCGCAAAAGAATCAGAACTCATCAGATTGTACAAATCGAACGACCCGACCATCGGTTACAATCGTACACACCGCCGCCGTCAAACGATTGAATAATCTGCGTCTCGGTCGGAACCCATCACCCCGCCTTCTCCCGCAACCAATCCGCCAGATCGCCGTCCTCCATCCTCCCTTGGGCGCAGCGGACGATGATCTGGCCGACTTCCTCGGTGTTCCACCGCATCCGCACGCCGTTCAACGCAAGGGCCGCGTTCATCGTGCGAAATGCCGTGCGTTTATTGCCATCGTTGAACCAATGCCCGCGCGCAACCGCGACGGCATAGGCGGCGGCCAGATCAAACACATCCGCCACCATGCCATAGGCAAGGCGGTTATCGACGCGGGCAAGCGCACTCTCAAGCGATTTGTCTCGCGCACGCCCCAGCAATTCGCCGGGGTTCAGGACAGAAGTGTGCAGCGCCTCGACCAGATCAGGCGACAGAAGGACATAGGTCATCTGTCACGCAGGTAATCCAGCACGGGCTGCACCTCGGCACGGGTCGCCTCGATGTGCTCCATCACCTCAGCCAGTGTGGCCCCACGCGACTCGATCTGGTTCACCGCTTCATTCGGCACCAGATACCCCACGACTGCGGAGTTCTTCAGGATCGCCACAGGCTTGCCGCCCGAGCGTTCGAAGACCTTATGGGGTTCGCGCAGTTCGGTCATGGTGGCGATATGCGGGGTCAGCAGGCGTGTCATGGGGTGCATCCTTTGATGTGCACTACAATATACATTTCACCGCTCAAATTGCAACCCCGCCCATCACGGGCGCTTGTCGGCGCGCGTTCCTTGCGGCAGAGTCGGCGGTATCATCCCTTGCCGGAGCGTTTGCCCATGTCCCTCCTCTCGCGCCTGTTCGGCAAATCCGCCCCCGAGGTGCCAAAGGCCGCAGAGCCGGTTACTCACAACGGCTTTCGCATTTTCCCGCAGCCGATGAAGGACGTGGCGGGCTATCGCATTGCGGCACGGGTGGAAAAGGACATGGACGGGGTCACCCGGACCCATCAGTTGATCCGCGCCGACACGCGGGCCAGCCTCGATGAGGCGACAACGGCCAGCATCCTGAAGGCGAGGCAGGCCATCGACCAGTTGGGCGAAACGCTGTTTGGCTGACGCGCGCCTGTCCCGACGGCCCGCGGCGGTGCCCCGTTTCAGCCCGATCCGGCCCGCGTCAGCACGCATCCGCGCGGTCCACGCAGATGTGTTGGCATTCCCCTTCGTTTGCAGGTAGAATCGCGCACAACAGGCGGCGTACAATGCCCCGATAACAAGAGCAGGCGTTATGGAAACGGAAACCCTAGCGATGGCGCAGGAGATTGATTTCTCTATCTTCGCCCTTTTTGCACGTGCAACGCTGACGGTGAAGGTCGTCATGCTGATGCTGATGGTGATGTCCTTCTGGTCATGGGCGACCATCGCGCAAAAGATCATCCTGTTTCGTGCGGCGCGCAAAGAGGCGGGGGTGTTCGACCGTGCCTTCTGGTCGGGAGAACCGCTGGACGAGTTGTTCGAAAAGATCGGACCACAGCCCGAAGGCGCCAGCGAAAAGATCTTTGCCGCCGGCATGCTTGAATGGCGGCGCAGCCACCGGCAGGACGGCGCGCTGATCGCTGGCGCACAGGCGCGGATCGACCGGGCGATGAATGTGGCGATTGCGCGCGAAAGCGAGCGGTTGAACAACGGTCTGTCGTTTCTGGCCACCACGGGTGCCACGGCACCCTTCATCGGGCTGTTCGGCACGGTCTGGGGCATCAAGCATGCGTTCGAGCAGATCGCCATCAGCCAGAACACCAATCTTGCCGTCGTGGCCCCCGGCATTGCCGAGGCGCTGCTGGCCACCGGCATCGGCCTTGTGGCCGCCATTCCGGCGGTCGTGTTCTACAACAAGCTGAACGCCGACAGTGAGCGCATCCTTGGCGGCTATGAAAGCTTTGCCGACGAGTTTGCCACCATCCTGTCGCGCCAGTTGGACGCCTGAGCGATGGGGGCCGGGGTCACGCAGAAATCAAACGGCGGCGGGCGTCGCCGCCGTCGGGGCAAGGCCGCAGCCATGGCCGAAATCAACGTCACGCCGTTTGTGGACGTGATGCTGGTGCTGCTGATCATCTTCATGGTTGCAGCGCCGTTGCTGACGGTGGGGGTTCCGGTGGAACTGCCGAAAACGGCTGCAAGCGCCCTGCCCACCGAACAAGAAGAGCCGCTGACCATCACGCTGACGGCCGATGGCCGCACGCTGATCCAGAACACCGATGTGGCGGTCGAGGAGTTGATCCCCCGCCTGACGGCAATCGCCGCCGAGCGGACCAGCAACAAGGTGTTCCTGCGCGCTGACGGGGCCATTCCCTATGCCCGGGTGGCGCAGGTGATGGGCGCGCTGAATGCGGGTGGGTTCAACAACATCGGGCTGGTGACAGATACGGACGGCCCGTCGATGAACGGCAATGGCGGCTAAGGCATAACGGTGATGGATCGCGGAACCCTTATCTCGGGCATCGGCCATGGGGTCGCGATCCTGTGGGTCGTGCTGGGCGATTGGCTGTTTGCGCCACAAGATGCCCCGCCGGTCGAGGTGGCCGAGGTGTCGCTGATCTCGTCGGCCGAATTCGATGCGATGGTGGCGGCAGCGCCGACGACGCCCGAACCCGCCCCGACCCCCGCGCCCCAGCCAGAGCCCGCGCCCCAGCCTGTGCCCGAACCCGAAGCCCCGCCGCAGGTCGAGCCGCCCGCCCCGGTGCAGCCCACCCTTCCCGAACCCGAACCTGAACCTGCGCCCGAACCGGAGCCGGAACCCCTGCCGGAAAACAACGGCGTGGCCGACGCCTTGCCGTTGCCGGTGGTGCCCGATCCGGTGCCCGAAGTGCCGTTGCCGCCGACCAGCAGCCCACGCCCGAAACCCGCGCCGCGGGTGGCGCCGATCCCGGTCGATGCCCCGGACCCCGCAACCGAGGTGGCCGAAGCCCCGGTCGAGGCGGTGACGCCCGATCCGGTCGAGCAGCCTCAGGTGGTTGAACCCGAGCGTGCCGAGGCCCAACCCGAAGAGGCCGGCACGGTGCTGGAGACCGAGGCCAACCGTGCCGAAGAGGTGGCCGCCGCGGGCGCGCTGCCCACCAGCCCCCGGCCCAAGGGTCGGCCCATCCGCCGCGCCCCCCCCGAAGACCCCGCGACCGAAGACCCCGCGACCGAAACCGCCGCGGCCGAGCCTGCGGTCAATACCGATGCGGTCGCCCAAGCCCTTGCCGAGGCCCTTGCCGAAGACACCCCCACGACCAGCGAGGCCAGCGATGCCGCGCCCACCAACGCCCCGCAGGGGCCGCCGATCACCAGCGGCGAAAAAGATGCGATGCGGGTGGCGGTGCAGCAATGCTGGAACGTCGGCAGCCTGTCCAGCGATGCGCTGTCGACAACGGTGGTGGTCTATGTTTCGGTCGCGCAAAACGGCGTGCCCGATGCGGGCTCGATCCGTCTGGTGTCGTCAACCGGCGGCACCGAGGCGGGCGCGCGCGGCGCGTTCGAGGCCGCACGCCGCGCGATCATCCGCTGCGGTGCCAAGGGCTTTCCGCTGCCGCCCGAAAAATACGACCAATGGCGCGAGATGGAATTGGTGTTCAATCCCGAAGGGATGCGGATGCGATGACCTGCCTTGCGCAAAGACCTGCCGAAACGGCGCGCCCCGCGTGCGTTTTCCCCCTGAACCCGGCGATGGCAGCGCTATGCTGCCCGCAACTGACCGAGGAATCTGTAAGGCCATGAGTACAGTGTATTTCCCCCTGTTTCGTCTGCTGGCGCTGGTCGCCTGCATGGCGCTTGGCCCGCTGGCCGCAAGCGCGCAAAACGGCCCGCTGCGCATTGAAATCATCGACGGGGTGATCGAACCCTTGCCGTTTGCCGTGCCCGACTTCGTGCCCGAAAACGGCGCGGCGGGGGAATATGCGCAAAACATCGCCCGCGTGATCGCCGCCGATCTGGCGGGCACCGGCCTGTTTCGCGAAATCCCGCGTGAGGCGCATATCGCCCGCGTCACCAGCTTTGACAGCACCATCGGCTATGAGGACTGGAAGGCGATCAACGCCCAAGCCGTGATCACCGGGGCGGTGCAGGTGTCGGGCGACCGGATCGTGGTCAAGTTCCGGCTGTTTGACGTGTTTTCCGGCCAGCAACTGGGCGAGGGGCTGCAATTTGCCGGCACGCCGCAAAGCTGGCGGCGGATGGCGCACAAGGTGGCCGATGCCGCCTATGCCCGCATCACCGGCGAGGGCGGCTATTTCGACAGCCGCGTGGTATTTGTCAGCGAAAGCGGGCCAAAGAACCAGCGGCTGAAACGGCTGGCGGTGATGGATTACGACGGCGCCAATGTGCAATATCTGACCGACAGCAGTTCCATCGTGCTGGGCCCGCGGTTTTCGCCCAACGGTGACCGCATCCTTTACACCAGCTATGCCAGCGGCTTTCCCCGCATCACGCTGATGGATGTGGGGTCACTGCGCACCCAGACGCTGGCCGAACAGGATGGCACCATGACCTTTGCGCCACGCTTTTCGCCCGATGGTCGGCGGGTGGTGTTCAGTCTGGAACGCGGCGGCAATTCAGACCTTTACATGCTGGACCTTGGGTCGGGTGGGCTGACGCAGTTGACCAATGCGCCCTCGATCGAAACCGCGCCCAGCTTTTCGCCCGATGGCAGCCAGATCGTGTTTGAATCCGACCGCTCGGGCACCCAGCAGTTGTATATCATGAGCACGGGCGGCGGCGAGGGGCGTCGGATTTCCGCCGGGCAGGGCCGTTACGGCACCCCGGTCTGGTCGCCGCGCGGTGACCTGATCGCCTTTACAAAGCAGCATCAGGGCCGCTTTCACATTGGCGTCATGCGCACCGATGGTTCGGAAGAGCGTCTGCTGACCGCGTCGTTTCTGGATGAAGGCCCGACCTGGGCCCCCAATGGCCGCGTCTTGATGTTCACCCGCGAAACCAGTGGTGCGGGCGGGGCGGCGGCGCTGTACTCGGTCGATATCTCGGGCCGCAACCTGCGCCAGATCCCCACCGAAGGGGCGGCGTCCGACCCGGCATGGTCGCCGCTTTTGCCGTGAAATGGGCCGCGGCCCCGATGTTCAGGCCGCGCCAAAGCTGCTAAGATCATGGCCAATCGAGCCAAGACCCAAAACAAGGAACGACACGCATGTCTCTTCTTCCCAAGGCCTTTCTTCTGGTCGCAGCCCTTGGGCTTGCGGCCTGCAACAACCCTGACCGTTTTGGCGCCGGCGGTGCCGGTGCGGGGGGCGCTGGCGGCGCCGGCAGTGGCTTCATTGACACCACCGGTCTGGGCGATCCGAATGACCCCACCTCGATCGCGCATTTCAACCAGCGGGTTGGCGACCGCGTGCTGTTCCCGGTCGATCAGCACACGCTGACGGCTGAGGGCCGCAGCACGCTGCAAGGTCAGGCGCAGTGGCTGAACGCGAATTCTTCCTATGCGGTGATCATCGAAGGCCATGCCGACGAGCAGGGCACCCGTGATTACAACCTGTCGCTGGGGTCGCGTCGTGCAGCGGCGGTGCAGAACTTCCTGATCAGCCAGGGCGTCTCGGCGGGGCGGATGCGCACCATCAGCTATGGCAAGGAACGCCCGATCGAGGTCTGCTCGACCGAGGCGTGCTATTCCAAGAACCGCCGCGCTGTCACGGTGCTGTCGGTTGGCGTGGGGTCATAACATCATGCGCGCGCTGATTTTGGCGCTGATGCTGCTGGCCGGTCCTGCCTTGGCGCAGGATCGGGCGCAAACGCTGGCCGATATCCGGGCCGAGCTTGGCGCGCTGGCAGGCCAGTTCAACGCCCTGAAGGCCGAGCTGGTGCAAAGCGGCGGGTCGGCGGGCGGCATCGCAGGCGGCTCGGTGCTGGAGCGGATGGACGCGATGGAGGCCGAGTTGTCGCGCCTGACCTCAAAGGCCGAAGAGATTGAACTTCGGCTGAACCGGGTGGTCAGCGACGGCACCAACCGGATCGGCGATCTGGAGTTCCGGCTGTGCGAAGTTACCGAAGGCTGCGATATCGCGGCCATTGGCACCACACCCACGCTGGGCGGCGATCTGGGGGGCGGGGCGGTTGCGCCACAATCGCCCGATGCGGTCATCATCGAAGACCCCGTGGCCGGATCAACCGGCGGGGCGGAACTCGCCATTGGCGAACAAGCTGACTTTGACCGGGCCAAGGGGGTGCTCGGTCAAGGTGACTTTCGCGCCGCTGCGCAGCTCTTTGCGACCTTTGCCCAATCCTATCCTGGCTCGCCGCTGACGCAGGAAGCGCATTACAGCCGCGGTGAGGCGCTGTCGCAGGCGGGTGAGACATCAAACGCAGCGCGGGCCTATCTTGAGGCGTTTTCGGGCAATCCCGATGGGCCGTTTGCCCCCGATGCGCTGTTGAAACTGGGCGAGTCGCTGGGCCAGTTGGGTCAGGTGCCCGAGGCTTGCGTGACCCTGGCCGAGGTGGAAAAGCGCTATCCCGGCAGCATTGCCGCGACACAGGCGGGCGTGGCGATGCTGGGGTATCAGTGCCAGTGACGCAACCGCCGGTAACCGGCGCAGCCGATGCCGGGCTTTTGCTGGCGGTGGCCGAGGCTTTCAAGATGGCGCGGTCCGCAGGGGCCGCGCCTTTGCCCATTGCGGTGGCGGTGTCGGGCGGCGGCGATTCCACGGCGCTGTTGCATCTGCTGCACCGCGTCGCGGAACCTGCCGGGCATGTGCTGCATGCGGTGACGGTGGATCACGGATTGCGGCCAGAGGCAGCGGCCGAGGCGGCGGCGGTGGCTGGGTTTTGTGCAGCATTGGGCGTGCCGCATGAAACCCTGCGCTGGGCCGGGCCGGACGCCACCGGCAATCTGATGGATCAGGCCCGCCGCGCCCGGATGCGCCTGATGGCCGATTGGGCGCGGTCGCGCGGCATTGGCCACATAGCACTTGGCCATACCGCCGACGATCAGGCCGAAAGCTTTTTGATCAACCTGTCGCGTGCAGCAGGCCTTGATGGGTTGGCGGGGATGCGCGCGGCCTGGACCCGGGACGGTGTCTGCTGGACCCGCCCGCTGCTGGGCCAGACCCGTGCGGCGTTGCGCGCCTATCTGCGCCGCAACGGCGTGACATGGATCGAAGACCCCAGCAACGACAACGACCGGTTCACCCGCGTGCGGGCGCGGCGGGCCTTGCAGGCGCTGACGCCGCTGGGGATCACGGTGGATCGGTTGACCACCTCGATCCACAATCTGGCGATGGCGCAGGATGCGGTGATCGCGGCCACGGTGCAGGCTGCGGGCGCGATCGTTGAGACGGCGGGCAGCTTGCATCTGCGCCGCGACGCGCTGTTTTGTTGCCCGCCGGAGATCCGGCGGCGGCTGCTGACCCGCATGATCCGCTGGATGAACGGCAGCGATTATCCCCCGCGTGAGGCGCAAGTGCGCCAGCTGGAGCAGGCGCTGCACGACAACCGCGATGCGACATTGGGCGGCGTGCGCTTTCGGTCGCGCGATGCGGCGATCACCGTCAGCCGAGAGCCGCGCGCGGTGATGGGCCCGGTGCCGCTGGGGCAGGTCTGGGATCATCGCTGGCAGGTGGCCGGGCCGGGCAATGCCGAGGTGCGGGCCTTGGGGGCCTGCGGGTTGCAGCAGCTGCCGGAGTGGCGAAAATCAGGGCTGTCGCGCGATGCGGCGCTGGTTTGCCCGGCAGTGTGGCAGGGCGAAACCCTGCTTGCGGCACCTTTGGTGGCGTCTTGTGAAAATTACACTGCGACATTGACGGCGAGTTTCACCTTATTCCTGATATCGCATTGAACCCCGCGCGGTTCTGTCTATCTTAGGATACAAGATCGCTGCCCCATCCAGGGCCGCGAACAATCGAGGAGACGCTCGTGGGTAACGCACGAAATATCGCATTCTGGGTCGTTCTGTTCTTCCTGATCCTTGCCCTGTTCAACCTGTTCAGCGGCAGCCAGACCACCATGTCGTCGCGTCAGATTTCCTATTCGGATTTCATCAGCCGGGTAGAGACGGGCAATGTCGCCTCGGCCGTGATTGACGGTGAAAAGGTTCTGGTCCGCGGCAAGGATGGCAACCAGTTCACCGCCATCATCCCGCAAGGCACCGATGTGACCGGGCAGTTGATCGCCAATGGCGTGGAAGTGCGCGCCGAGGCACAGGAACAATCCGGCTTTCTCAGCATGATCTCGTTGTGGCTGCCGTTCCTTGTGCTGATCGGCATCTGGATCTTCTTCATGAACCGGATGCAGGGCGGCGGCAAAGGCGGGGCGATGGGCTTTGGCAAATCGCGCGCCAAATTGCTGACCGAAAAGCAGGGCCGCGTCACCTTTGATGATGTCGCCGGCATCGACGAGGCGAAGGAAGAGCTGGAAGAGATCGTCGAGTTTCTGCGCAATCCGCAAAAGTTCAGCCGTCTGGGCGGCAAGATCCCGAAAGGCGCCTTGCTGGTCGGCCCCCCCGGCACCGGTAAGACCCTGCTGGCCCGTGCCATCGCTGGTGAGGCGGGTGTGCCGTTCTTTACCATCTCGGGTTCTGACTTTGTCGAAATGTTCGTGGGCGTCGGTGCAAGCCGGGTGCGTGACATGTTCGAACAGGCCAAGAAAAACGCCCCCTGCATCGTCTTTATCGACGAGATCGACGCCGTTGGCCGGGCGCGCGGCGTCGGCATGGGCGGCGGCAATGATGAACGCGAACAGACGCTGAACCAGCTTCTGGTCGAAATGGACGGGTTTGAAGCCAACGAAGGCGTCATCATCGTGGCCGCCACCAACCGCAAGGATGTGCTTGACCCCGCCCTGCTGCGCCCTGGCCGGTTTGACCGCCAGATCCACGTGCCGAACCCCGATATCAAGGGTCGCGAAAAGATCCTTGGCGTGCATGCCCGCAAGGTGCCGCTGGGCCCCGATGTTGACCTGCGCACCATTGCGCGCGGCACCCCCGGTTTTTCGGGTGCCGATCTGATGAACCTTGTCAACGAAGCCGCCTTGATGGCCGCCCGCATTGGCCGCCGCTTTGTTGCGATGGACGACTTTGAAAATGCCAAGGACAAGGTAATGATGGGGGCCGAGCGTCGGTCGATGGTCCTGACCCAGGATCAGAAGGAAATGACCGCCTATCACGAATCCGGGCACGCCATCGTCGGCATGGCGCTGCCGAAATGCGACCCGGTCTACAAGGCGACGATCATCCCGCGCGGCGGTGCGCTTGGCATGGTGATGAGCCTGCCGGAAATGGACCGCCTGAACTGGCACCGCGACCAGTGCGAACAGCGCATTGCGATGACCATGGCCGGCAAGGCTGCCGAGATCATCAAATGGGGACCGGACTCGGTTTCGAACGGTCCGTCGGGCGATATCCAGCAAGCCTCGGCCCTGGCCCGCGCCATGGTTTTGCGCTGGGGCATGTCGGATCTGGTCGGCAACATCGACTATGCCGAAGCGGCCGAAGGTTATTCCGGCAATGCGGGGGGCTTCTCGGTCTCGGCCGAAACCAAGCGGTTGATCGAACAAGAGGTCAAACGCCTGATTGACGAAGGTTATGAAACCGCCCGCCGCATCCTGCTGGAAAAGAACACCGAGTTTGAGCGTCTGGCGCAGGGCCTGCTGGAATATGAGACCCTGACCGGCGACGAGATCAAGCGCGTGGTTGCGGGTGAGGCTTTGGGCAAGGACGATGACGCCGACAAACCGGCCTCGGGTGGCGGGCTGAGTTCGATCGCCTCAATTCCGAAAACCAAGCCGAAGGCACCCAAACCTGGGCTGGAGCCTGAGCCGACGATCTGATCACGCCCTGACGACAAGACCGCAAGCCCCGAAACCTGTAGCAGGTTTCGGGGCTTTCTTATGTGCCGGTGATCGGTGGGCCATCGCCGTGCCGCCAGACCGGATCGCTGTTGACGCCGGGTCGCGCCCGCCGTTACTGGTTCGCACGCCGGAACGGCGGCAGGATCTTGGGAGGCGGCAAAATGGACTTCAGAACCGATATCGAGATTGCCCGCGCGGCGACAAAGCTGCCGATCATGCAGATCGGGGCCAGGCTGGGCATCCCCGAGGCTGACCTTTTGCCCTATGGCCATGACAAGGCCAAGGTCGGGCAGGCCTTCATCCGCTCGGTGCAGGACCGCCCAGATGGCAAGCTGATCCTGGTGACCGCGATCAACCCGACCCCGGCGGGCGAAGGCAAGACCACCACCACCGTGGGTCTGGGCGACGGGCTGAACCGCATCGGCAAAAAGGCCATTGTCTGCATCCGCGAGGCCAGCCTTGGCCCCAACTTCGGCATGAAGGGGGGGGCTGCGGGCGGCGGCATGGCACAGGTGGTGCCGATGGAAGACATGAACCTGCACTTCACCGGTGATTTCCACGCCATCACATCCGCCCACAACCTGCTGGCGGCGATGATCGACAACCATATCTACTGGGGCAACGAGTTGCAGATTGATGACCGCCGGGTGGTCTGGCGGCGGGTTATCGACATGAACGACCGCGCGCTGCGCGACATCGTCACCAGCCTTGGCGGCGTCGCAAACGGCTTTCCGCGCCAGACCGGGTTTGATATCACGGTGGCCTCCGAGGTGATGGCGATCCTGTGCCTTGCCCGCGATCTGGACGATCTGCATGACCGACTTGGCGATATCGTGGTGGCCTATCGGCGCGACAAGTCGCCGGTGTTTTGCCGCGACATCAAGGCCGATGGCGCCATGACGGTGCTGTTGCGCGACGCGATGCAGCCCAACCTTGTGCAGACGCTGGAAAACACTCCGGCCTTCGTGCATGGCGGGCCTTTCGCCAATATCGCGCATGGCTGCAATTCGGTGATCGCCACCACAACGGCGCTGAAACTGGGCGACTATGTGGTGACCGAAGCCGGCTTCGGGGCCGATCTGGGGGCGGAAAAGTTCTTTGACATCAAGTGCCGCAAGGCAGGGTTGAAACCTGCGGCGGCGGTGATTGTTGCCACGGTGCGCGCGATGAAGATGAACGGCGGTGTTGCCAAGGCCGATCTTGGTGACGAAAATGTAAACGCGGTGCAACTGGGCTGCCCGAACCTTGGCCGCCACATTGCCAATGTCAAAGGCTTTGGCGTGCCGGTGGTGGTGGCGATCAACCATTTCCATTCCGACACCCAGGCCGAGATTGCCGCGGTAAAGTCCTATGTCGCAAGTCTGGGTGCCGAGGCGATCTTGTGCCGCCATTGGGCAAACGGGTCCGAAGGCATCACCGATCTGGCGCACAAGGTGGTAGAACTGGCCGAAAGCGGGGCAAGCCGTTTCGCCCCGATCTACCCCGACGATATGCCGCTGTTTGACAAGATCGAAACCGTCGCCAAGCGCATCTACCACGCCGATGCGGTGGTGGCCGACAAGGCGATCCGCGATCAGTTGACGGTGTGGGAGGCCGAAGGCTATGGCCGGCTGCCGGTCTGCATTGCCAAGACGCAGTATTCCTTTACCACTGACCCTTCGGTGCGCGGCGCCCCCATCGGCCACACCATCCCGGTGCGCGAGGTGCGGCTGTCGGCGGGCGCGGGTTTCGTGGTGGTGATCTGCGGCGAGATCATGACGATGCCGGGCCTGCCGCGCAGCCCCAGCGCCGAGGTGATCCGGTTGAATGCTGATGGCGATGTCGAAGGGCTGTTCTAGGGCCCGGGGGTTGAGACAACGCTTCACGTTGCCCTTCGTGGGTCGGGCCGCTATGTGAAGGGCGTGCTGAACGGGGAAGATGGCGATGCTCAAGCCCAAGGATTGCAACTCGATGGCCCAGATCCGGGCCGAGATTGACCGGCTGGACGAAGATCTGGTGCGGCTGTTTGCCGAGCGCGCGGGCTATATCGACCGCGCGGCCGAAATCAAGGCGCAGGTCGATCTGCCCGCCCGGATCGGGTCGCGGGTCGAAGAGGTGGTGCAGAACGTGCGCCGCCATGCGATTACTTATGGGTTGCCACCCGATCTGGTGGAAAAGCTGTGGCGGCGGCTGATTGACTGGTCGATTGCCCGCGAAGAAAACCGCCTTGGTCCCGACAGCATGCGAAAGGACGGCTGACATGACGGCCACGGTGATCGACGGCAAGGCATTTGCGGCACGGGTGCGCGCCGATTTGGCCGCCCATGTGGTGCGCCTGCGCGAAGTCCACGGGCTGGTGCCCGGTCTGGCGGTGGTTCTGGTCGGCGAAGACCCGGCCAGCCAGGTCTATGTCCGCAACAAGGGCAGCCAGACGACAGAGGCCGGGATGGCCAGTTTCGAACACAAGCTGCCGGTTGACACGCCCGAAGCCGATCTGCTGGCGCTGATCCACAACCTGAACGCCGATCCGGCGGTGCACGGCATTCTGGTGCAACTGCCACTGCCCGGCCACATCGACACCGATCTGGTGATCAACGCGATTGACCCGGCCAAGGATGTGGACGGGTTCCATATCTTGAACGTCGGGCTGCTGGGTACCGGGCAAAAGGCGATGGTGCCCTGCACGCCGCTGGGCTGTCTGATGATGCTGCGTGATCATCTGGGCAGCCTGTCGGGGCTGAACGCGGTGGTGGTGGGGCGGTCCAACATCGTCGGCAAGCCGATGGCGCAACTGCTCTTGGGCGACAGCTGCACGGTGACCATCGCGCATAGCCGGACCCGCGATCTGGCCGGGGTCTGTGCCCGCGCCGATATTCTGGTGGCCGCTGTTGGCCGGCCCGAGATGATTACGGCCGACATGGTCAAACCGGGAGCCACCGTCATTGACGTTGGTATCAACCGGGTGGAACGCGACGGCCGTGCCCGTCTGGTCGGCGATGTCGATTTCGCCAGCGTGGCGGCGGTGGCCGGGGCCATTACCCCGGTGCCGGGCGGGGTCGGCCCGATGACCATTGCCTGCCTGTTGGCCAACACCCTGACCGCCTGCTGCCGCGCCAACGGCCTGCCCGAACCCGACGGCCTGACGGCCTGAACCACACCTTGCGTCCTCAGGCAGCCCGCGCCCGACGCACGGCTTGCTTTCGTTCAACCCAAAGGCTATGCCCGCTCCGGTGTGTGGGTAGGGCGCCAAAGGGGTGCGCATGGGTGTTTTCTTGCAGGCGTTGCGCGCTGACTTTCGCACGCCAATTCCATTTCTGATCTGGATTTTCTTGACGGTGATTGTGGGGTTGGCCGGGCCTTTCGGCACCTATCCAACCTTTGACCTTGCCCATCGCCTGCTGTTCTGGGCGGTCAACATCGGCCTGTGCCTTGTGCTAGGGGCAATGATGCGGGCGCTGGTTTATGGCGTGATGGGGCTGCGCCGAACGCCGGCGGGATCTGCGCTGATCGCCCTGATCCTTGCCCTGACCTTGCCGGTGTTCATCTACGGCTCTATCCGGCTGTTGCTTGGCCCGGCCTACAGCAGCGCCCCCAGTCATCTGGAGCTGTCGCTGTTTGTGTTTTGCACCTCGCTGGGGATCAGCGCCTATCGGGCGGCGACGGGTGCCGAGGTGGCGAGCCTGCCCGCCCCGCCGCCGCCCACATCGGTTCCGGCACCCGCACCGGCGCCGCTGCCTCGCCTGATCCGCCGCCTGCCGCCCGAACGGCGCGGCGCGTTGATCTCGCTGTCGGTGCGCGATCACTATGTCGATGTCGCCACCAGCCGGGGCCGCGTCAGCCTGCTGTTGCGGCTTGGCGACGCGGTCGAAGAGGTGGACGGTGTCGATGGCGCGCAGGTGCACCGCTCGCATTGGGTGGCATGGGGGGCGGTTGCAGGCGTCGAGCGCGCGGCGGGAAAGCTGGCCCTTGTGATGCAGGACGGCAGCCGGGTGCCCGTGTCGAAACCCTATCGCGATCTGGTCGAGGCACGCGGTTTCGGCATGGCCCGCGCCACCGTCCCGCCGCAGGAAATGGCCAGTGCCGCCGGGCCAAACAGGCCGTCAAACGCCGCGTCATCGGCCCAAAGCCCACCGGTATAGGTGCCAAAGGCCGGCAGGATCATCCGCTGTGCATCGGCCAGAAAGCACCGCCACGCCTTGCCCGCCAGCCGCACCTTGGGGTGATAATGGCCCGAAATCTCGGCCACACCGCCTGCATTGGCCATCCCGTCTGCCTTGCCGACCCCGCCCGCTGCGGCGATGTGGCGAAATCGCAGCCCCGCAATCTGCACCTCGGCCCGATGTGTGCCGGCAATGTCCAGCGGCCCCGGATCATGATTGCCGGTGATCCAGACCCAGTCCCGCCCGGCCATCAGCCGCGCCAGCCACAACCGCGTGTCTTCCTCCAGCCCCGCCAGACTGGCCCCATCATCGAAACTGTCGCCCAGACAGATCACGGTCCTTGGCCCCACCGCCTCGATTTCCGCTTCCAGCCGCGCCAGCGTCTCGCGGTTGTCATAGGGCGGCAGCAGCGCCCCCGCCCGCCGCGCCATCCGCTCGGCCTTGCCAAGATGCAGGTCCGACACGCACAAAAGCTGCTGGCCGGGCCAGTGCAACGCACCCGAAGGCCGCGCGATCAACGACTCGTTGCCAAGGGTCAGGGCATAGCTCATCCGCTTGGGGTGCAACGCCGGCCCGGCAAAGGCAATCCCCCAAGGGCTTGCTGCTTTTGAAATACTCCCGCCGGAGGCATCCGTCGGCCGGCCCCGCGCGCGACCGGGGTCAGGCCAGACCCGCCGCCGCCATCAAGCGGCGTGCCGCCTCATCCGCCAATCGTTCGCGGCCCGCGCCCTGCACCGGGATGCGTCCGGGTTCCAGAAACAGCGGTGCCGCCAGCGGCGTGATGCGCGGCAGGCGGCGGGTCTCGATCCGGCCTGCCGCGCGGCCCAGCATGTCTTCGATGCGCGAAAAGTCGATCAGGCCGCGCATCGCCTCTTCGCGGGTGATCTGCAACAGCAAATGGCCGGGGTCATATTTGCGCAAGGTGTCATACAGGATATCGGATGAAAACGTCGCCTGCCGGCCCGATTTGCGGCGGCCCTGATGGCTGCGCTCGATCAGGCCCGAAATGATCGCGCTGGCGCGAAAGGTGCGTTTCATCACGGCATTGCCTGCAAGCCAGGTCTCCAGCCCGTCTTGCAGCGCGGTCAGATCAAACAGGGGTGCGGCGTCCTGCACCGCGTCCAGCCCCCAGATCAGGGTGGCGTAATCGGTGGCGACAAAGCCCAAGGGGGCAAGGCCCGCCTCCTCCATCGCCTTGGTCAACAGCAGGCCAAGGGTTTGCTGCGCGTTGCGTCCGGAAAAGCCGTAAACCACCAGATGCTCGCGCCCGTCATGCGGAAAGCTTTCGCACAGCAGGGTGTGTGCATCGGGCAGGCGCGACACCTCGCGTTGCAGGGTCAGCCAGCTTGCGGTGTGGGCTGGCAGGTCGGGCCAGCGGTCTTGTTGGAATATGTCAAGAATCCGCTGCGTCAGCAGGGTGGAAGTGGCGAATTTTGTTCCATTGAACACAGCCACCTTGGGGTCGCGGCCCGGTTGGCGGCTGACCTCGACCGTCATTTCGCGCAGGCCTTCATAGCGCACCACCTGCCCGCCGATCAGGAAGGTGTCGCCCGGGGTCAAGGTTGCGGCAAAGGCCTCTTCCACCTCGCCCAAGGGTGTGCCGCCCGCGCGGTTCTTCAGCCGCACCTTCAGGGTTTCCACGTCGATGATGGTGCCAAGGTTCTGCCGGATGACGACAGCGGCGCGTGGGTCGCGCAAATGCCACAGGCCCTGCGTCAGTTTCAGCCGCTGCCAGCGGTCATAGGCGCGCAAGGCATAGCCGCCGGTGGCCACGAAATCGAGCGTCGCATCAAACTCTGCCCGCGTCAGCGCGGCATAGGGGCCCGCGGTGATCACCTCGGCAAACAGCGCATCGGCATCAAACGGCCCCGAACTGGCGGTCATCAGCACGTGCTGGCACAGCACATCACGCGGGCCGGGGCCACGGGGTTCGCCGTCCAGCGTGCCGTCGCGCACGGCGTCAAGTGCGGCCTTGCATTCGACCACCTCAAAGCGGTTGGCGGGCAAGAGCAGCGCCTTGGACGGCGCATTATAGCGGTGGTTGGCCCGGCCGATGCGCTGCACAAGGCGTTTGACGTTCTTTGGCGCGCCGACCTGGATCACCAGATCGACATCGCCCCAGTCGATGCCCAGGTCCAGACTGCCGGTGCAGACAATGGCGCGCAAAGCCCCCGCCACCATCGCCGCCTCGACCCGTTCGCGCTGTTCGCGTGACAGGCTGCCGTGGTGGATGCCAATGGGCAGATCATCGGTGTTGGCCAGCCACAGGTCGTGGAAGAACAACTCGGCCTGCGCGCGGGTGTTGTGAAAGATCAGCGTGGTACGGTGGCGTTTGACCTGTTCCAGGATCGCCGGAATGGCATAGCGCCCGCCCCCGCCCGCCCAGGGCGGCGGCGTGTCGGTTTCCAGCATCGCAATATCGGGGGCAGGGCCGGGGTCGGCCAGCAGAATGCCGGTATCGGGGGCGAGATACCGCGCCAATGCGGGTGGGTCTTCCACCGTGGCCGACAGGCCGACGCGACGCAACCCCGGCGACAGCGTCTGCAACCGGGCCAGCAGCAGCGTCATCTGGTCGCCCCGCTTGGATTCGGCCAGCGCATGCAATTCATCCAGGATTACCCGCTGCAACCCGGCAAAGATGCGCGGCGCGTCTTCATACGACAGCAGCAAGGCCAGGCTTTCCGGCGTGGTCAGCAGGATCTGCGGCGGGTCGGCGCGCTGGCGGCGGCGCTGGGAATAATTGGTATCGCCGGTGCGATCCTCGACCCGGATCGGCAGATTTGCGCCCTCAATCGGGGTGCGCAGGTTGCGGCGGATGTCGGCGGCAAGCGCCTTGAGGGGAGAGATATACAGCGTGTGCAACCCCTTGGCGGGGGATGTTGTCAACTCGGCCAAGGTCGGCAAGAACCCGGCAAGGGTCTTGCCGCCGCCCGTAGGCGCAATCAACAGCGTGGCGGGATCGCCCGCGCGGGCCAGCATCTCCCACTGGTGCGGGTGCAAGGTCCAGCCCTTTGCGGTGAACCAGTCGGCAAGGGCGGGGGGAAGCTGCATCATCGCCCAAGGGTAGCGGCGGCGACGCCCGCGTCAACGCCCCACGACCTTTGCGCGATTTTGCTTGAAGGCGGGTGCGCCGGGGCCTAATCCGGGCGCTATGCGAATGCTTTTTTTGGGCGATGTGATGGGCCGGACCGGGCGCGCGGCGATTGCCGAGCGGTTGCCGACGCTTCGGGCGGAATGGAATCTTGATTTCGTCGTGGTCAATGGCGAAAACGCCAGCAGTGGCGCAGGCTTGACGCCCGAACATGCCAAAGGCCTGCTGGAGGCCGGGGCCGATTGTCTGACGCTGGGCGACCATGCCTTTGACCAAAAGGACATGCTGGCCTTCATCGAGCAGGAACCGCGCATCCTGCGGCCGATCAATTTCTCCAAGGTGGCCCCCGGCAAAGGCTGGCGGGTGTTCACCGCCACCCAGGGGCGCAAGGTGCTGGTGGCGCAGGTCTTGGGGCAGGTGTTCATGAAGCGCCCGTTTGACGACCCGTTTTCCGCCATCGAGCAGGTGCTGAAGGCGCATCCCATGGGCGGTATGGTGCAGGCCTCGATTGTCGATGTGCATGCCGAGGCCACGTCGGAAAAGATGGCGATGGGCCATTGGTGCGACGGGCAGGCCAGTCTGGTGGTCGGCACCCATACCCATGTGCCCACGGGCGATGCGCAAATCCTGACCGGCGGCACCGCCTACCTGACCGATGCCGGCATGTGCGGCGACTATAACTCGGTGATCGGGATGGAAAAGCTGGAACCCCTGCGCCGTTTCATCACCGGCATGCCGAAGGCGCGGTTTGAACCGGCAGCGGGGCCGGCCACGCTGTCGGGCGTTTATGTCGAAACCGATGACCGCACCGGCAAGGCCCTGAACGTGCGGATGATCCGCAGTGGCGGGCGGCTGCAAGAGGCGCGGCCTTGAGTGCCCAATTGCTGGACGGTCGCGCGCCCTTTGACCGGGCTTTGGTCACTGTTGTCGTCAGCGCGCTTGCGGTTGTGCTGCCGGGCGTGGCATGGGTGCAGCGGGGCGCCAGACACGGCGCCATGTAGGGGATGTGATGTTCGGGATTGCGCTGGATCAGACCGTTCAGGCCTATGCGGCCATGGCAATTCTGATCGGCATGCTGGTTTTGTTCGTGCGCGAAACCTATCCGGTCGAGGTGACGGCCATCGGCGGGGCCAGCGTGATGCTGCTGCTGGGCATCTTGCCCGAAGCCGAGGCGGCAAGGGCGCTGTCGAATGCAGCCCCGTGGACGATTGCCGCGATGTTCATCATCATGGGCGGTCTGGTGCGGACCGGGGCGCTGGACAACGCCACCCAACTGGCTTTGCGCTATGTCGAAACGCATCCGAAATCGGCGCTGGTGGTGATCTGCCTCAGCGTGGTAACGCTGTCGGCCTTCATGAACAATACCCCGATCGTGGTGCTGATGATCCCGGTGTTCATGCAGATCGCCCGCAAGTTGCATCTGTCTCCGTCCAAGCTGATGATTCCGCTGTCCTATATGTCGATCTTTGGCGGCACGATCACCCTGATCGGCACCTCGACCAACCTTGTGGTCGATGGGGTGGCGCGCCAAAGCGGGCTTGAACCCTTCAGCATTTTCGAAATCACCCCCTTGGGCATTGCGGCATCGATGGTGGGGCTGGGGTATCTTGCGCTGTTTACAAAACGCTTGCTGCCAGATCGCGACAGCATGGCGATGATGCTGACGGACCGCAGCCAGATGAAGTTCTTTACCGAAGTCGTGGTGCCCGAGGGCAGCCCGATCATCGGGCAAAAGCTGGACAGTGTGCCACTGTTCAAGCGTGACAGCATGCGTGTCGTCGATGTGCTGCGCGGGGATGCCAGCCTGCGCCGTCAATTGGCCGAGGTGGTGCTTCAGTTCGGTGACCGGGTGGTGCTGCGCACACCGATGTCGGAAGTGCTGGCCTTGCAAGAGTCCAAGGAACTGCGGATGGTTGAAAAGCTGTCTTCGGTGCAGACCACCACGGTCGAGGTGCTGATCACCCCCGGCTGTGCCATGGTGGGCCGGTCCTTGGGCAGCATGCGGTTGCGGCGGCGCTATGGCGTCTATGCGCTGGCAGTGCACCGCAAGAACCAGAACATCGGGCGGCAGTTGGATGACCTGATTGTCCAGGTCGGCGACACGCTGCTGCTGGAAGGCGCGCCCGCCGATATTCAGCGACTTGCCGCCGAGATGGAGGTGGTTGACATCTCAGAGCCGTCAGACCGCGCCTATCGCCGGACCAAGGCACCGATCGTCGTGTCGGTGCTGGCAGGGGTGGTGGGCCTGTCGGCGCTGGACACGGCCCCCATTCTGGTGCTGGCAATGATCGGCGTCGGCGTGGTCTTGCTGACGCGCTGCATCGATGCCGACGAGGCGTTTGGTTTCGTCGAGGGCCGCCTGCTGGCGCTGATCTTTGCCATGCTGGCGGTGGGGGCTGGGCTGGAACACTCGGGTGCGATCCAGATGGTCGTCAATCCGATCGCGCCGCATCTGGTGGGCTTGCCGCCGTTCTTTCTGATCCTGTCCGTCTATGCCATGACCTCGGTGCTGACCGAGGTGGTGTCGAACACGGCGGTGGCGGTGATCATGGCCCCCATCGCGATTGCACTTGCCACGCAGTTGGGGCTGGAACCGCGTCCGCTGCTGGTGGCGGTGATGTTCGGGGCCTCGGCGGCGTTCTCGACCCCCATCGGCTATCAGACCAACACGCTGGTTTACGGGCCCGGCGGGTATCGCTTTACCGATTTCCTGCGCATCGGGATTCCGTTGAACATTGTGATGATGGTGGCTATCAGCCTGCTGATCCCGGTGTTCTTTCCGTTTTGAAGAAAGGTATTCCTGATGCGTAAGGTCTTGGCCCTTGTCTTGGCTCTGGGCGGTTGCGTCGCCCCCATTGGCACCCCCGTGCCGCAATCGGCCAGCCTGTCGGCCATTGTTCTGACGCTGACCCTGTCCGATGGAACGGTCTGCCGTGCGCCTTGGGCTTCGGCGCCGGTGGGTCGGCTGGACCGCTGCGGTCCGGGCTATGGCTATGCGGTGCGGGTGATCGACAATCCCAACATCGTGCGGCAGTTCTGGACCAGCCTGACCACCGCGCTGGGGGCCGAAGGCATCGTCGCCCCCTTGGCCGAGGTGGTGATCACCGACCCGGCGGGGATTGACCGGGTGTTCGTCTCGCCCCCGCCGCCGGAAAAGGAGTGATCCCATGTCGCCAAAGTTTGGAACCAGCGGCCTGCGCGGTCTGGTGAGCGATCTGACGCCCGACCTCGTGGGCGATTACACGCGGGGGTTTCTGGCGGCCTGCCCGCATGGTACGGGCCTCTGGGTCGGGCGCGACCTGCGCGCAAGCTCGCCCGCCTTGGCCGAGGTGGTGATTGCCGCCGCGCGGGATGAAGGCGTGTCTGTCACCGATTGTGGTGCTGTGCCGACGCCTGCGCTGGCGATGGCGGCAATGTCGGCCGGGGCGGCGGCGGTGATGATTACCGGCAGCCATATCCCGGCAGACCGCAACGGGCTGAAGTTCTATGTGCCGGGCGGCGAGATCACCAAGGCGGATGAGGCGGCCATTCTGGCAACCCTTGGCCGCGCGCCTGCCGGGTTGGCGGGCCATCGTCACAGCACGTTCGAGGTGGGCGGCGATTGGGCCGCGCGCTACCGCCTTGCCTTTGGCCGGGCGCTGGACGGGATGAAGGTGGGCGTCTGGGCGCATTCTGCCGTCAGCCGCGAACCGCTGGTGGCCTGTCTTGAGGCCTTGGGCGCGCGCGTTGCGGTGCTGGGCCGGTCGGATGTGTTCGTGCCGGTCGATACCGAAGCCGTGCCAGCCGAGGTGCGGGCCTTGCTGGCCGGTTGGGCCGAAGGGCTGGATGCGATCGTCTCGACCGATGGCGATGGTGACCGCCCGCTGGTGGCCGATGCCACCGGCCAGATCGTGCCGGGTGATGTGCTGGGCCAGATCACGGCGGCGGCTCTGGGCGCCGATGTGGTGGTGACGACCGTTTCCGCCAACACCGGGGTGGACCTTGCGGGCCGCTTTGGCCGGGTGGTGCGCACCCGCATCGGATCGCCATTCGTGATTGCGGCGATGCAGGCCGCCGGTGGCCGCGTGGTGGGCTATGAACCCAACGGCGGCTTTCTGCTGGGGTTCGATGCCATGGGGCCCGCGGGGCCGTTGCCCCGCCTGATGACCCGCGACAGCCTGCTGCCGATTGTGGCGGCACTGGCCGAGGGTAAGCGGGCCGGGTCTCTGGCGGCGCGGGTGGCGATGGAACCCGCGCGCTTTACCGTCACCGACCGGCTGGAGGACGTGCCGACCGAAGCGTCACAGGCGCTGCTGGCGCGGGTTGATGCCGATCCGGCGGCGTTTGTCGCCTCGCTGGGTCGGGTGCAGGCGGTGGACCACACCGATGGCCTGCGCCTGACGCTGGACGGCGGCGATGTGGTGCATCTGCGCCCGTCGGGCAATGCGCCCGAGTTCCGCATCTATGCCGAGGCAGCCAGCCCCAAGGCGGCGGCGGCGCTGATGGCGCGTGCCCTTGATCTGGTAAGGGTCGCCTTGGGCCAAGCCTTGCAGCCGGGGCAGGGGCTGGTGTAAGGGAACCCAGCATTTCAGACGGGTTGAGGGAGCACGGGGCACATGGCTGGCCATTCCAAATGGGCGAACATCCAGCATCGCAAGGGCAAGCAGGACAAGCTGCGCTCGAAGATGTTTTCGAAACTGGCGAAGGAAATCACCGTCGCCGCCAAGATGGGCATGCCCGACCCCGAGATGAACCCGCGCCTGCGTCTGGCCGTCAAGGCCGCCAAGGCAGTGTCGATGCCGAAAGACGTGATCGACCGCGCCATCAAGAAAAGCCAGATGGGCGACGGCGCCGATTATACCGAGATTCGCTATGAAGGTTACGGCGTCAACGGCATCGCCATCATCGTCGAGGCGATGACCGACAACATGAACCGCACCGCCAGCAACGTGCGCAGCTATTTCAGCAAGGCAGGCGGCAACCTTGGCACCACCGGGTCGGTCAGCCACAGCTTTGACCGGGTCGGCGAGATCACCTATCCGGCGTCGGTGGGCGATGCCGACACGGTGATGATGGCGGCGCTGGAGGCCGGGGCCGATGATGTCGAATCCGATGAAGACGGCCACTGGATCTATTGCTCGGTCGAGGCGTTGAACGAGGTGTCCGATGCGCTGGAAAAGACGCTGGGGGAATCGACCGAATCAAAGCTGATCTGGAAGCCGCAAACCCTGACCGAGGTGGATCTGGAAACCGCACAAAAGCTGATGCGCCTGATCGACCTGCTGGAAGAAGATGACGACGTGCAGACCGTGACCCACAATTTCGACATCCCCGAAGAGGTTGCGGCGCAGTTGGAATGACGCACTGTTTGTTGCTGCAGCTGATGCCTGTGCGCTAACTGACGGGCAAGGCACAGAACTTTGGCCAAGGGGGCGAAAATGGCGGGCGAGATGCGGTTGACCGAACTGTTGCGGTCTCTTTCGGCAGTGTTGGCGGAAGGGGTGTTTGTCTTTGCGACCGTCGCCCCTGATCGGCTGCCGAAGGATATCGCTCCGCGCATGATCTTTCAGGAAGCCGAAGGCACCACCCTGATCTTGTTGAAGTCCGAAGCCGAGCAGCATGGTCTGGCGTATGAGTTTCCCTGCCGGATGATCACGTTGAATGTTCATTCGTCGCTGGAAGCCGTTGGATTCATGGCGCTGATTGCCTCTGAACTGGCCAAGCACGACATGGGCGTCAACCCCGTCTCGGGCTTTTTTCACGATCACCTCTTTGTGCCCGTCGGGCGTGAGGGGGATGCCCTGAATGTCTTGCAGGCGTTGGCTGCCAGCGTGTGACTGTACCGAATGTCATCGTGGTGGCCCCGTGGTAACAGCCTCATTTCGCCATGCCCCCTTGCAAACGCCCGACACATGGTGCATGTATGGCGTGCAAAGTTTCTCTCTTTCGGTCTTCTGTCTGCTTCGGCCCACAGTCACTCGATCTAGACGACTCTCGGCCGGGCCATCGCATGTTGTGGGTGGCGCACACTACAGGAGATCTCACGATGGCCAACGGCACCGTGAAATGGTTCAACGCCACCAAAGGCTTCGGCTTTATCGCCCCTGAGGGCGGTACCAAGGACGTGTTCGTGCACATCACCGCGCTGGAGCGCGCTGGTATCCGTGCGCTGAACGACGGCCAAGCTGTCACCTTCGATCTGGAGCGTGACCGCAACGGCCGCGAATCCGCGACCAATCTGGCTCTGGCCTGATTTATCCGGTCTGACCTTTGAAACGGGGGTGGCGCAAGCCGCCCCCGTTTTGCATTGCGCAGCGCCAATCCCCCCACCCCCACCCCTTCCCCCTTGTGGGGAGGGGGGCCGTCACGGAGCCGGGCGTAACGTGCTGCAACGGGGCACCACCCCTCCCCCTCGTGGGGAGGGGATGGGGGTGGGGAGCTGCGCCAAACATCCCCCGCGATCCGTGCCTTACGCCCCCGCGATCAGCGCCGCCGCGATGGCCCACATCGTCACCCCCACGATCACCTCCAGCCAGACCCAGGCCTTCGGGTTGGCAAACAGCGGGGCCAGCAGCCGCGCGCCAAAGCCAAGCGCCGAGAAAAACGCAAAGCTGCCCGCCATTGCGCCTGCGCCAAACGCCCAGTGCAGCGGTGTATATTGCGCCGAAATCGCCCCCAGCAGAACCACGGTATCCAGATAGACATGCGGGTTGGCCCAAGTCAGCACCAGCACCGTGGCCAGCGTCCGGCCAAGGCTGGCCCCGCTGCCGGGGGCGGGGCGCAACGCCTCACCGCCCTGCAGCGCCGCCTTGAACCGCAAGGTGCCGTAGACGATCAGGAACGCAGCACCCGCGTACAGCATGGCCGTGGTGATCCACGGCGCCAGCGCCGACAGCGTGCCAAACCCCGCGACCCCGGCCGCAATCAGGGCTGCATCCGAGGCCGCACAGGCCAGCACCACCGGCAGAACATGCTCGCGCCGCAAGCTTTGGCGCAAGACAAAGGCATTCTGCGCGCCAATGGCCGCAATCAGCGACAGCGAGGTCAGGAAACCGGCGATCAGGGCAGGGGTCATGCGCGGGGCCTTTCGCAGGGTGCAGGCTGACATAGACCACGGCCGCGCGGTTAAGCCATAGCCTGTTTTGCCCAAGGCTGCCAGTTTTGCCGATGGCTGCACGTGCCGCGGCGGTGCAGGTGTTACCGATACAATATGCCGCTTGTGTCCGGCACTTGGGCACAGCACGTTGTCGCCATGACGATGCCGCCGCCCCCGCAAAAACCCCTGCACGCGATCTTGTGGATGCTGGTGGCAGGCCTGTGCTTTGTCGCCGTCACCGGGATCGTGCGCTATCTGGGCACCGACCTTCCCGCTGCGCAATCGGCCTTCATCCGCTTTGCCTGGGGCGTGGTGTTCTTGCTGCCGTCGCTGTGGGGGCTGATGCGCTCGGGCCTTGGGGCTGGCATGTTCCGCCTGCATCTGGGCCGCGGCTTGCTGCATGTGCTGGCAGTGCTGTGCTGGTTTTACGCGCTGGCCCGCATCCCCGTGGCCGAGGCAACCGCCATCGGCTATCTGAACCCGGTGCTGCTGACGCTGGGCACCGCGCTGTTTCTGGGCGAAAAGCTGGCGGCGCGGCGGCTGATCGCCATCGGCATCGCCATCATCGGCGCGCTGATTGTGCTGCGCCCCGGCCTGCGGGAACTGACCGGCGGCCATCTGGCGCAGGTGGGTGCGGCGGTGTTCTTTGCAAGCTCTTATCTGATCGCCAAGAAACTTTCGGCCATGGTCCCGGCGGGCGAGGCGGTGGCCATGCTGTCGCTGATCGTGACCGCCGCACTTGCCCCCTTGGCCTGGGCGGTCTGGGTTCCGGTCGGGCTTGGGCCGGTGCTGTGGCTGGCGGTGGTGGCGGCCTGCGCGACCTTGGGCCATTATTGCATGAGCCGGGCCTTCGCCGCCGCCGCAGTTGCCGTGTCGCAGCCGGTTGTGTTTCTGCAACTGGTCTGGGCATCCATCATGGGCGTGGTGGTATTTGATGAGGCGGTGGACCCGTTCGTTCTGACCGGTGGCGCGATCATCGTGGGGTCGGTCAGTTTCATCGCCTGGCGCGAGGCCCGCCTGTCGCGCCGCAGCCAGACCGTGCCAGACCCGATCTAAGCAATGCCAGTGGTCTGAAATGACAAAGGGCACCCTAAGGTGCCCTGTCTGACCGAAATGGAGCGGGCGAGGCGATTCGAACGCCCGACCCTAACCTTGGCAAGGTTATGCTCTACCCCTGAGCTACGCCCGCACCGTTTCGGTGAGGCGTGATTTAGGGTAAGGCGCCGACGGCTGCAAGCGGAAAATACGTCGGTGCCGCCGATTTTTCCGCGGCGGACCGCGGCAACGAAAAACGGCCCCGCCACTGGGGCAGGGCCGTCAAACCCATGGAAATGAATGCTATTCCAGTTCCACCAGCAGATCCTTGGCGTCGATCTGACTGCCCGCATGCACATGCAGTGCCTTGACCACCGCTTCCCGGTCGGCGTGCAGGCCGGTTTCCATCTTCATCGCCTCGATGGTCAACAAAAGGTCGCCCGCCCGCACCTTTTGCCCCACCGTCACCGCCACCGATGCAACCGACCCCGGCATCGGCGCGCCGATGTGGGCGGGGTTGCCCTCGGCCGCCTTGGGCCGGGCGGCGGTCTTGGCCTTGACCGCGCGGTTCGGCACCCGGATCACCCGCGGTTGGCCGTTCAGCTCAAAGAACACCTTCACATCGCCGTCCTCCGAGGTGTCCCCCACCGCTTGCAGCCGGATTTCCAGCGTCTTGCCGGGGTCGATCTCGGCGCTGATTTCCTCGCCCGAGACCATGCCGTAAAAGAACGTCCGCGTCGGCAGCACCCGCACCGGGCCATAGAGGCGATGCCGGACGCGGTAATCCATGAACACGCGTGGATACATCAAATAGCCGCTCAGGTCTTCTTCATCCAGCACCTCGCCGTCGGCCTCTTCCTGGCCCAGCCGCAGGTCTTCGGCCAGCTTGCGGCGCACAGCGTCCAGATCGACCGGCGGCAGGGTCTTGCCGGGGCGTTCGGTCAGCGGGGCCTCGCCCTTCAACACTTTCTTCATGATCGCCTCGGGCCAGCCGCCATGCGGTTGCCCCAGATTGCCGCGCAGCATGTCCACGACCGACTCGGGGAAGGCCAGATCCACGCTGGGGTCTTCGACCTGCGCCCGAGACAGCCCTTGCGCCACCATGATCAGCGCCATGTCGCCCACAACCTTGGAACTGGGCGTGACCTTGACGATATCGCCAAACATCTGGTTGGCATCGGCATAGGCCTGCGCCACCTCGGGCCAACGCTCTTCCAGCCCCAAAGACCGCGCCTGCGCCTTCAGGTTGGTAAACTGGCCGCCGGGCATCTCGTGCAGGTAAACCTCGGACGCCGGTGCCGGGATGCCTGATTCAAACGCGGCATACTGGGTGCGCACATGCTCCCAATAGTTCGAGATTTCGCGAATGGCCGCGATATCCAGCCCGGTGTCACGCTCGGTGTGGCGCAACGCCTCGACAATCGACCCCAGACAGGGCTGCGAGGTGCCGCCCGAAAACGCATCCATCGCCGCGTCCACCGCATCGACCCCGGCATCGCAGGCGGCAATGATCGTGGCCGCCGCTGCCCCGCTGGTGTCATGGGTGTGGAAATGGATCGGCAGGCCGACCTCTTGTTTCAGCGTCTTGACCAGCACCCGCGCCGCCGCAGGTTTCAGCAGCCCCGCCATGTCTTTCAGACCCAGAATATGCGCGCCCGCCGCCTTCAACTCCAACGCCCGTTCGACGTAATATTTCAGGTCATACTTGCTGCGTGCCGGGTCCAAAAGGTCGCCGGTATAGCAGATCGACCCCTCGCAGACCTTGCCCGATGCCAGCACCGCATCCATGGCGACGCGCATGTTTTCGACCCAGTTCAGGCTGTCGAACACCCGGAACACATCAACCCCGGTTTCCGCCGCCTGCTTGACGAAAGCCTGCACCACATTGTCGGGGTAGTTGGTATAGCCGACGCCATTGGACGCGCGCAGCAGCATCTGCGTCATCAGGTTGGGCATCTGGGCGCGCAGATCGCGCAGGCGCTGCCACGGGCATTCTTGCAAGAAGCGATAGGCCACGTCAAACGTCGCCCCGCCCCAGCATTCGACGCTGAACAGTTGCGGCAGATGTGCTGCATAGGCGGGGGCCACCTTGATCATGTCGATCGACCGCATCCGGGTGGCCAGCAAGGATTGGTGGCCGTCGCGCATGGTGGTGTCGGTGATCAGCACCTTGGTCTGCGCGCGCATCCAGTCGGCCACGGCTTGCGGGCCATGTTGTTCCAGCAGATTGCGGGTGCCCATCGCAGGCTCGGCCCGGACCTTCGGCGCTCTAGGGCCCTTGGCTTGGGCGGGCGGCTTGACCCGACCTACGGTTTCGGGGTGCCCGTTCACGGTGATGTCGGCGATATAGGTCAGGATCTTGGTCGCCCGATCACGCCGCTTGCGGAAGGCAAACAGCTCTGGCGTGGTGTCGATGAACTTGGTGGTATAGGAATTGTCCAGAAACGTCGGGTGTTGCAGCAGGTTGATGACAAACTCGATGTTGGTCGCCACCCCGCGGATGCGAAACTCGCGCAGCGCCCGGTCCATCCGCTTGATCGCCTGTTCCGGGGTCTGGGCATGGGCAGTGACCTTGACCAGCAACGAGTCGTAATAGCGGGTGATCACGCCCCCGGCATAGGCCGTGCCGCCATCCAGCCGGATGCCATTGCCGGTGGCGCTGCGATAGGCGGTCAGGCGACCGTAATCGGGGATGAAGTTGTTCAGCGGGTCTTCGGTGGTGACCCGGCATTGCAGGGCATGGCCGTTCAGCTTTACCTCGGCCTGACTTGCCACCCCGGTGGCCTGTTGCAGCGACTTGCCTTCGGCAATGAAGATCTGCGCCTGCACGATGTCGATGCCGGTCACCTCTTCGGTGACGGTATGTTCGACCTGCACGCGCGGATTGACCTCGATGAAGTAGAACTTGCCGTCGTCCATATCCATCAGGAATTCGACGGTGCCCGCACATTCGTAGTTCACATGGGCGCAGATCTTGCGGCCCATCTCGCAGACCTCGGCCCGCTGCGCTTCGGTCAGATAGGGGGCAGGCGCGCGTTCCACCACTTTCTGGTTGCGGCGCTGCACGGTGCAGTCACGCTCCCACAGATGGTAAATCTGGCCCTGCTTGTCGCCCAATATCTGCACTTCGACATGGCGCGCGCGCAGGATCATCTTTTCCAGATAGCCCTCGCCATTGCCAAAGGCGGCCTCGGCCTCGCGCCGGCCTTCGCGGACCTTGGCCTCCAACTCTTCCTCGGCCAGAATCGGCCGCATCCCGCGCCCGCCGCCGCCCCAACTGGCCTTCAGCATCAACGGATAGCCCACCGCCGCCGCCTCGGCCTTGATTGCGGCCATGTCGTCGCCCAGCACTTCGGTCGCCGGAATTACCGGCACCCCGGCCTCCATCGCCACCCGCCGCGCCGATGCCTTGTCGCCAAGCGCGCGCATGGTTTCAGCGCGCGGGCCGATGAAGGTGATCCCGGCTTGATCGCAAGCCTCGACAAAATCGGGGTTTTCCGACAACAGGCCATAGCCGGGGTGAATGGCATCCGCGCCGGCCATCTTGGCCACCCGAATGATCTCGGGGATGCTCAGATAGGCCCCCACCGGCGACATCCCTTCACCGATGCGATAGGCTTCATCGGCTTTGAAGCGGTGCAGGCTCAGCTTGTCTTCCTCGGCATAGACCGCGACGGTTTTCTTGCCCATCTCATTGGCGGCGCGCATCACACGGATCGCAATTTCCCCGCGGTTGGCGACAAGGATCTTCTTGAATTCGGGCATGGGCGCGGGTTCCCTCGGGTTGATGCGACTTATCGCAGTCTAGGCCTGCTGCGTTGCAGCGCAAGGGGCCGAATGGCATTGTCTTCACAGAACTGTCATCGCGACCCATTCGCCCCGGCGTGCCTGCCCGCCTTTGGTCACGCAGGCTTTAGATGCGCGTGATCGGCGTCCGGGCTAGGATGCGCCGGCTTGGCTGCCCGACCATTGCCCCAAAGGAATATCCCGTGCGCAAACTTGCCCTTGTCCTGTCCCTGCTGCCCATCGCGGCCTTCGCCCAAACCCCTGACATCGCCCCGATGGCCGGGCGTGACGGCTGGCGCGTCATTGACAGCGCCAAACCCTATGCGGCCATGGTCGAGGCGGTCAAAGCCGCCACCCTTGCCAACAAGATGGGCGTGGTGACCGAAGCCGGGCCGACCGAGGCGGCGCAAAAGCTGGGCGTCACGCTGCCCGGAAACCGGGTGATCGGCGTGTTCAACCCGGCCTTCGCGGTCCGGGTGCTGCCCTTGTCCACCGCCGCCATGATCGAAGCGCCGATCCGGTTTTATGTCACCGAAGATGCCGACGGCTCGTCCACCCTGTCGTGGAAAACGCCCAGCTTTGTGCTTGCGCCCTATGTGGCCGACGCAGGCCCCGAACTTGCCACCATCGCCGCCGAGCTGGACGCAAAGTTTGACGCGATTGCCGCCGCTGCCACGGCCCCATGACGCCATAGCGCAAAAACATTGGAACGAAAAAAGAACACTTCTTTCCCTTTGGGGGCAGAGATGTTAATTCAGTCCGATGACACAGTTTAACGAAAGCGAAGCGTTTGAGGCAGCGGTTCCGCTGTCTCAGCGCGCCATGGCCGCGCGGCCTGCGCCCTATCTTGATGACCTGAACCCCGCCCAACGCGCGGCAGTCGAGGCGCTGGATGGCCCGGTGCTGATGCTGGCGGGTGCAGGCACCGGCAAGACCAAGGCGCTGACCGCCCGCATCGTGCATCTTCTGAACACCCACCGCGCCCGCCCGAACGAAATCCTTGCCGTCACCTTTACCAACAAGGCCGCGCGCGAGATGAAGGATCGCGTCGGGCGTCTGCTGGGGCAGGTGGCCGAAGGCATGCCTTGGATGGGCACGTTTCACTCGCTGTCGGTGAAAATCCTGCGCCGCCATGCCGAACTGGCAGGGCTGAAACCCAACTTCACCATTCTGGACACCGACGACCAGATCCGCCTGCTGAAACAGTTGATCAGTGCCGCCGACATCGACGAAAAACGCTGGCCCGCCCGCATGTTGGCCGGCATGATCGACGGCTGGAAAAACCGCGCGCTGACGCCTGCTAACGTGCCATCGGCCGAGGCGTCAGGCTATAGCAACCGCGGGACCGAGCTTTACGCCGCCTATCAAGACCGCCTGCGCACCCTGAACGCCACCGATTTCGGCGACCTGCTGTTGCATTGCGTCACCATCTTTCAGGCCCATCCTGACGTTCTTGCGCAATACCACCGCTGGTTTCGCTACATTCTGGTGGACGAATATCAGGACACCAACATCTGCCAATACCTGTGGCTGCGCCTTCTGGCCCAAGGACACCGCAACATCTGCTGCGTGGGCGATGACGATCAGTCGATCTATGGCTGGCGCGGGGCCGAGGTCGGCAACATCCTACGGTTTGAAAAAGACTTTCCGGGCGCCACGGTCATCAAGCTGGAACAGAACTACCGCTCGACCGCGCATATCCTTGCCGCCGCCAGTGGCGTGATCGCCGCCAACAAGGGCCGCCTTGGCAAGACCCTGTGGACCGCCGGAGAACCGGGCGAAAAGGTTCGCCTGATCGGCCATTGGGACGGCGAGGAAGAGGCCCGCTGGATCGGCGAAGAGGCCGAGGCGCTGCAACGCGGCACCCGTGGCATGGACCCGGTCAGCCTTGACCATCAGGCCATCCTTGTCCGCGCCAGCCACCAGATGCGCGCGTTTGAAGACCGCTTCCTGACCATCGGCCTGCCGTACCGCGTCATCGGCGGCCCGCGCTTTTACGAACGGCAAGAGATTCGCGATGCCATGGCCTATTTCCGCATGGCCGTGTCACCCGATGACGATCTGGCGTTTGAACGCATCATCAACACCCCCAAGCGCGGCCTCGGCGACAAGGCCCAAGGCGATATCCAGCGTCTGGCCCGTGCGGCGGGCGTGTCGCTGCTCGACGGCGCGCGTGAGGCAGTTTCCAAGGGTGCCATCGGCGGCAAAGGCTTGGGCCAGTTGCGCCAGTTCGTCGAAGCCGTTGACCGCTGGCACACCGCCACGCTGGCCCCCGACTACAACCACATCGCGCTGGCCGAGATGATCCTTGACGAATCCGGTTACACCACGATGTGGCAAAACGACAAGACGCCCGAAGCCCCGGGCCGGCTCGACAACCTCAAGGAACTGGTCAAGGCGCTGGAACAATTCGACAATCTGCAAGGCTTTCTCGAACACGTCAGCCTGATCATGGACAATGAAACCGAGGAAGCCGCCGAGAAGATCAGCATCATGACGCTGCACGCCGCCAAAGGGCTGGAGTTTCCGGTGGTCTTCCTGCCCGGCTGGGAAGACGGCCTGTTCCCCAGCCAGCGCAGCATGGACGAATCCGGCCTGAAAGGCGTCGAGGAAGAACGCCGTCTGGCTTATGTCGGCATCACCCGCGCCGAAGAGCTTTGCACCATTTCCTTCGCCTCCAACCGCCGGGTTTATGGCCAGTGGCAAAGCCAGCTTCCCAGCCGGTTCATCGACGAACTGCCACCCGATCATGTCGAGGTTCTGACCCCGCCCGGCCTTTACGGCGGCGGTTTTGGGGCTGCGGCCCCGGTCGGCTTTGGGTCAGCCTTGGAAGACCGCGTGTCCAAGGCCGATGTCTACAACTCCCCCGGCTGGAAGCGCCTGCAAGCCGGGCAGGCCAGCCGCCCGGTGCAGCAGCCGCGCGAAAGCCGCCACATGACCATTGATGCCCAGGCGATTTCGGCCTTCTCCATCGGCGACCGGGTGTTCCACCAGAAGTTCGGCTATGGCCGCGTCACCGGCATCGAAGGCGACAAGCTGGATGTCGTTTTCGACCACGCCGGTGAAAAGAAACTGGTGGCCCGCTTTGTCACTCCCGCCGATCAGGTGGATGACGTGCCGTTCTGAACCAGAACCGCGCTTGGCCATTCCTCTTGGCAAAAATACCCAAAACGCACCCGCGGCCCAAAGGTGCTGCGTCTCAGACAGGGCGCGCCTTGACCCGCTCCATCGCGTAAATCACCAGCCCGGCCACCAGCCCCCAGAACGCCGCGCCAATGCCGAACGCGGCCACCCCTGACCCGGTGACCGCCAGCGTGATCGTCGCGGCAAAGCGGGTGTCGGCCACCGCATAGGCCCCGGCCAGCGCCCCCATCAGCGGCCCCAGCAGCGCCAGCGCCACAAGGGCTGCCATCACCTGCGGCGGCGGGGCGGCCAGCAGCACCAGAATCGCAGGTGACCCCAACCCCAGCAAAACCCAGACCGCCGCATAGGCCAGCCCCACCTTCCAGCGCTGGTCGCGGTCGGGATGCACATCCTCGCCCAGGCAGATCGCCGCCGTGATCGCCGCCATGTTCACCGTATGCGCGCCAAACAGCGCCGAGATCGCCGAAATCCCCCCCGTCACCGCCAGGGCCCGCGTCACCGGTGGCTGATACCCGGCCGCGCGCATCACCGCAAAACCGGGCAGGTTCTGGCTGGCCATTGTCACCAGATACAAGGGCACCCCCAGCCCGATCAGTACGCCCAGATCCCACTCGGGCCATATGAACACCGGGGCAGGAGCCGGAAAACCGATCACCGGAACCACCGCCGCACCTGTGCCAAAGGCCAGCGTCACCCCCGCTGCAAGCGCCGCCAGCACCGCAAGCGCAGGGTTCCACAGCCGCACCAGTGCAAACACCGCCACCATCGGCAGGATCAGGCCCGGCGCTGCTTGGGCAGCACCCGCGCCCTTCAGGCAAAACGGCAACAGCACCCCGGCCAGCATCGCCGCCGCAATGCCATCGGGGATCGCGGCCACAGCGCGGCCAAGCGGGCGCAGCGCCGCCGTCAGAAAGATCAACCCGGCGGCCAACACAAAGGCCGCCACCGCCTGCGCCATGCTGATGCCGGTTGTCGCCGCAATCAGCGCCGCCCCCGGTGTCGACCACGCCAGCACCACGGGTACCCGGTTCCATGCCGACAACCATGCCGACCCCACCGCCTTGGCCAGGCAAACCGCCAGCACCCAGCTTGCGGTCTGGCCTGCATCCGCACCCACCGCCGCCGCCGCAGCCAGCACCAGCGCAATGGTGGACCCATAGCCCACCAATGCCGCCACAACTGCCGCTGAAATCAGGGAAATCCGCATTCCACCCCCAAGGTTGCCGCGACGATGACCAGCCCGCGCCGGAACCGCAACCCCCGGATATGAAAACGGCGACGCCCAGGGAGGAGGAAGGGCGCCGCCGCATCATTCCATCCCGGCCAGGGAGGAGGAGGGCCGGGCAATTATCGGCAACCGCAACCCCAGGGAGGAGGAAGGGGAGGCTGTTTTCCGATCTCGTGCGCCCAATCCGCAGACCGGGCAATCGCGCGGGGCCATCAGGCCCGAAACTGGTGCGGCGGCCCTCAGGGAGGAGGAGAAGGACCGCCGCGATTCCGACCGGCTCAGGGAGGAGAAAAAGCCGCTCGAACTGTGGTGGGGCACAAGGCCCCAAAGAAAGTGCGGCACCCCCAGGGAGGAGGAGAGAGGGTGCCGCTTTACCAATCGACCCCAGGGAGGAGGAGGGGGCCTCAGGTATCACATAGGAACTTTCGTTCCGTGTTAAAGGGCGTCGGCATCAGGGAGGAGGAATGATGCCGACGCTTTTGCTACAGGCCCCGAAGGGGAGGAGTGGGGCCTCGCAAAGAACTTTACTTGCCGTAGGCGGCCTCGCTCGAGACCCGCGTAATCATCGACCGATCAATGCCCAGGTCAGACAGTTCGCGGTTTGACAGGGCCTGCAACTCACGTATCGTCTGCCGGAACACCCGACGTCTGGTCAACGACAGGCGCAGGCCTGCGACAAATTTCCCGGCGCGCTGAACCGGTCCGGCAGCCCCTTCCCGGGAAGAATTGACATAGGCCATGGTGCTCTCGCCTTTTCATTGACAGTCATCAGCATCATTGATCGCGCTGTTCCTTTCAAAGATGGGGCAATTGCTGCACCTGCACAATACATACCGAATGCAATGCTGCCATGCAACAACCGCATGGCTGAACATCACGATTATGTCATGAATTACAGCAGCTTCGCGCATTTTTTGAGCAATCGGTCAAGACGCGCTTGAGCTTTTCTGCAAACATCGCAACTGTGACGGGCAGATGGGCGATATAGGAAATCACCATGACATTTTCTCAAGCCGATGTGATGGTCGCCCTTGGCACGGTCGCGGTGCCCGGTGGCGGCACCCTGGCGTCGCGCGATTTGATTCGGGCGCTGACGATCGACGGTGGCACCGTCAGATTCGTCATCGAGGCCGCCACGCCGGAAGAGGCACGGCAGATCGCGGCGCTGCAACCGCAGGCCGAGGCCGTGGTGCGGGCCCTGCCCGGCGTCACATCGGTGCAGGTGGTGACCACCGCCCATGGTCCCAGCCCGAAACCTGCCGCCCCCAGCCTGAAGATCGGCCAGCACCCGACCCCGCAGCAGGGTGGGCCGCAAAAGCTGACAGGGATAGACCGCATCATCGCGGTCGGCTCGGGCAAGGGTGGCGTCGGCAAATCCACCGTCTCGTCCAACCTTGCCGTGGCGCTTGCCCGCCAGGGCCGTCGCGTCGGCCTGCTGGATGCCGATATCTACGGCCCCAGCCAGCCCCGCATGATGGGCGTCAACCGCCGCCCTGGCAGCCCCGATGGCAAGATAATCGAACCCCTCGTCGCGCATGGCGTCACCATGATGTCGCTGGGCCTGATGCTGAAAGACGACGAGGCGGTGATCTGGCGCGGTCCGATGATCATGGGCGCGCTGCAACAACTGCTGACGCAAGTGGCCTGGGGCCGGCTGGATGTGCTGATCATCGACCTGCCGCCCGGTACCGGCGATATCCAACTGACCCTGTGCCAGCGCACCCAACTGACCGGGGCCATCGTGGTCTCCACCCCGCAGGACGTGGCGCTGTTGGATGCGCGCAAGGCGCTGGACATGTTCGTCAAACTGAAAACCCCGGTTCTGGGGTTGATCGAGAACATGTCCACCTTCTGCTGCCCCAATTGCGGCCATGAAACCCAGATCTTCGGCCACGGCGGTGTGCGGGCCGAGGCCGACAAGCTGGGCCTGCCGTTTCTGGGCGAACTGCCGCTGACCCTGTCGGTCCGTCAGGCCGGTGACAGCGGCACCCCGATCGCCGCCACCGACGCGCCCGAGGCCGAGGCCTATGCCCGTCTGGCCCAACGCCTGATCGAGGGCGGAATGGCCTGACACTGGGCGCCTGCACGGGGCCTGATCGGTGGCCCGGCGGTGCGGCGCCACAAGCCGGGATGGGCTGGGAAAGCCTGATCACGGCGAATCGCCAAACCGGGAAAATCTGGGAAACTGGCGGGAAACCTTCGGTTCTTGCGTATTGCTGGCCCGGAAAAGGCCCATTTGCCCAAAGATGTCCCCGCGGGCCCGCAACTTTTTTCCATCCAGGGGGCCAAGCCGGGAAAACTCGGCCTACACAACATATAGGGCTCACGCCTTGGTGACTATCTAGCTATGCCAGTCAGGTCCGGGTTTGACCCACAATATCCTGTTCAAACCACCCCTTTGGAACCAAATCTGCCCGTCAGCCCCCGAAATTTCCCGTTGCTTCCCAGCCTATCCCATGTCATCCCTTATGCATCGAAACGGGCAGTACGAACAGCAGCGGCAGCTTCAAGACCGCAAACAGGCGAAAAGTCAGGCTTCATACAGGCAACCCCGTTTAGACAAACAGATCCGGCGCGCGAGCGAGCAGACATCTCCCCCAGGTGGCGCGCGTAGCTGGACGCCCAGCGATGGGACAGGCGGCGGATCAAGCAGTGGCAGCAGCTTGATCCGCCGTACGCATTTCTGGGGTTCACTCAGAACCCCCGCAACGACGAAAGGGCGCAAGCCAGGGACGATGTCAGAAACGTTTCGCGGCGAATACTACCAAAAGGTAGATTCCAAAGCCAGGGTGCTGATCCCGGCCGCGTTTCGTCGTGTCCTTGATGCCGGCGACACCCGCACCCCCGACAGCCCCCGCACCCGCATGGTGATCGTCTATGGCGGCAAGCACCGCCAGCATTGTGATTGCTATTCGATGGCCGGGGCCGATGCCTTGGCCGATTGGGTCGAATCCATTCCGCTTGGCAGCAAAGACCGCACCCGGGCCGAGCGTGACCTGATCACGCGTTCGGCCACGGTCGAGGTGGATGACGATGGCCGCTTCGTCTTGCCGTCACCGGTGCGCGAAAAGCTGGGCCTGACGCCCGAGATGATCAGGGACGGCATCGACTCGGTCCTTGCCGGCACCAAGGAACGCTTTGGCCTGTGGCGGGCCGACATCTATCGCGCCATGCAGCAAGATGACGATGACGACGATGACGATCGCGAGGATATCCTGACCGTCGTCGGCCGCTATCCCAAGCCCAATCTCAGGTTGGTCCACAATGCCGATGCAGGCTGACCCACAGGGCGCGCGCGATCCGCATATCCCGGTTCTGCTGCGCCCCATTCTGGACCTTTGCGCCCCGATCGGTGGCCTTTGGCTGGACGGCACCTTCGGGGCGGGCGGCTATGCCCGCGCGCTGCTGGATGCCGGCGCCCGCGTGATCGGCGTCGACCGCGACCCGATGGCATTGCAGATGGCAGCAGACTGGCGCGATGTCTATGGCGACCGGCTGACGTTGGTGGCGGGCACGTTTTCCAACCTTGACCAATACGCCCCGGAACCGCTGGACGGCGTGGTGCTGGACCTTGGCGTGTCCTCGATGCAGCTTGACCAGCCCGAGCGCGGCTTTTCCTTTCAGAAAGACGGCCCGCTGGACATGCGCATGTCGCAAAGCGGCCCCTCGGCCTTTGATCTGGTCAACACCGCAGACGAGGTCCGGCTGGCCGATATCCTGTATCATTATGGCGAAGAACGCGCCTCGCGCCGCATCGCCAAATCCATTGTCGAGCACCGCACCCGCGCCCCGATTGAAACCACGCTGCAACTGGCCGAGATCGTCGCCCGCTGCCTGCCACGCCCGAAACCCGGCCAAAGCCATCCGGCGACCCGCAGCTTTCAGGCGATCCGCATCGCGGTGAACACCGAATTCACCGAACTGGCCGAAGGTTTGATGGCCGCCGAACGCGCGCTGAAACCCGGTGGCCTTCTGGCCGTGGTCAGCTTCCACAGTCTGGAAGACCGCATCGTCAAGCGGTTTTTCCAACTGGCCAGCGGCCATGACCCCAACGCCAACCGCTATGCGCCGCAAACCGCCGTCACCACCGCGCGGTTCGATCTGGTCACCAAACGCGCGCTTGGCCCGGACGACGCCGAACTGGCCGAAAACCCCCGCGCGCGCTCGGCCAAGCTGCGCATCGGCAGGCGCACCGCGGCCGCCGCCGAAAGCCTTGATCCGGCTGATCTTGGCCTGCCAGAGCCGCCCCAGAAGAAAGGACGCCGCTGATGCGACCTGTGATTTATGTCCTGACCTTTCTTGCCGTGCTTGGCCTTGGCTTCTGGGCCTACCGCGAACATTACGACACCCGCGAAGCGTTGCGCGACGTGTCGGCCCTGAACAGCGAAATCGCCGACCTGCGCGAGGCACTGGCCCTGCAACGCGCCGAATGGGCCTATCTCAACCGCCCCGACCGTCTGCGCGAGCTGGCATCGCTGAACTTTGACCGGCTGGGCCTGTTGCCGCTGGAGCCTGCGCAATTTGGCGACGCCGCCAACCTGTCTTACCCGCCGGCTGACGAAATGTTCGGCCGGATCGACAATTCCGTGATGGTGATTGGCGACCAAACCGCCGAGGAGGACCCGCTGTGATCCGCACCCCGCTGCGCCCGTTGGCACGCATCCTGAAGGCCCGCGCCAGCGGCGAAAACCCCGATGTCATCGAACGCGAAAACCTGCGCCTGCGGCATGAGCAGATGCGCGATGCCGCCCGCGCCCGCGCCGAAGTGCGCCTGCTGATCCTTGGGGCCGCGTTTTTCCTCGCGTTTTCCACCATTGGCGCACGCATGGGCACCCTTGCCAGCACCGAACCGTCCGAGCCCCGCGCCTCGGCCTCGGGGGCCGAGATTCTGGCCCAACGCGCCGATATCACCGACCGCAATGGCCGCATCCTTGCCACCAACATGCTGACCCATGCGCTTTATGCCCATCCCAAGGACATGATCGACCCGACCCGCGTGGCGCGTGACCTTGCGGCGATCTTTCCGGAAATGAACGCCGAAGACCTGACCCGCCGCTTTACCGATGGCCGCAGTTTCCTGTGGCTGCGCAAGGTGCTGTCGCCCGAACAGATGCAGGCGGTGCATGATATCGGCGACCCCGGCCTGCTGTTTGGCCCGCGTGAGATGCGGATCTATCCCAACGGCCAACTGGCCGCGCATGTGCTGGGCGGGGCCTCGTTCGGGGCCGAGGGCGTGAACAGCGCCGAGGTGATCGGCACCGCCGGCATCGAAAAGGCCATGGACGCCCGGTTGCGCGATCCGGGTCAGGCGGGCACGCCGCTGGAACTGTCGATCGACCTGACCGTGCAGGCCACGGTCGAAGAAGTGCTGGCCACCGGCATGTCGATGATGAACGCCAAGGGCGCCGCCGCCATCATCATGGATGTGCACACGGGCGAGATCGTCTCGATGGCCAGCCTGCCCGCCTTTGACCCCAACAACCGCCCCAATCCGGTCCTGACCAAAGACGCCGAACCCGGCGACAGCCCGCTCTTTAACCGCGCGGTGCAGGGGGTTTATGAACTTGGCTCGACCTTCAAGATCTTTGCCGTGGCGCAGGCGATGGAGCTGGGTCTGGTGACCCCCGACACCATGGTGGACGCCAACGCGCCAATGCAATGGGGCAAGTTCCGGATCAAGGAATTTCAGGGCAAGAACTATGGCCCGTTGCTGTCGGTGACCGATGTCATCGTGAAATCCTCCAACGTCGGCACCGCCAAGATGGCGCTGAACATCGGCGGCCTGCGCCAGCAGGCGTTCCTCAAATCGCTGGGCATGTTCGAGGCCACCCCGGTCGAGCTGATCGAGGCCCCCGGTGCCCGGCCGCTGTTGCCGCCGAAATGGTCCGACATCGTGACCATCACCACCTCTTACGGTCACGGCATGTCGGCCAGCCCGCTGCACCTTGCCACCGCCTATGCCACCATCGCCAATGGCGGCATCACGGTGAAACCGACGCTGATCAAGCAAACCGCCCCGCGCCCCGGCACCCGCGTGATGCGCGAAGAGGTGGCCGATGCCGCCGTGTCGATGCTGCGTCAGGTGGTCACGCGCGGCACGGCCAGCCTTGCCGAAGTGCCGGGCTATGAAGTCGCGGGCAAGACCGGCACTGCCGACAAGCCAAAGCGCTCGGGCGGTTATTACAAGGACAAGGTGATCAACACCTTCGCCTCGGTCTTCCCGGCGTCGGACCCGCGCTATGTGGTGCTGGTCACGCTGGATGAACCGGTTGAGACCAGCGGCACCGAACCGCGGCGCACCGCCGGTTGGACCGCCGTTCCCGTCGCCGCTGAAATCACCCGCCGCATTGCCCCCTTGCTGGGACTGCGTCCAGCGGTTGAAGCCGCCCCCCTTGATGGGCTAACAGCCGTTCGCAACTAGGGGGCAGTCATGGCAGCACGCCGCGCAACATTGGCAGATCTGGGACTGACCCCAAGGGCAGGGGGCAACCCGTCCCTGACCGGTCTTGCCATCGACAGCCGGGCCGTCAAGCCCGGCTTTCTGTTTGCGGCGCTGCCCGGCAGCCGGGTGCATGGCGCGGCCTTCGCCGAAACCGCCGTCGCCCAGGGTGCGGCCGCCATCCTGACCGATGGTGAAGGCGCGCGGCTTCTGCCCGATGCCACCGTGCCGCTGATCGTGGTTGAAGACGCGCGCGAAGCCTTGGCCCGCGCCGCAAGCCTGTGGTTCGCCGCCCAGCCCGCCCGCATGGTCGCCGTCACCGGCACCAACGGCAAGACATCGGTGGCGACCTTCACCCGCCAGATATGGGAGGCGCTGGATCACCCCGCCATCAACATCGGCACCACCGGGGTGGAAGGCGCGTGGCATGCGCCCTCCAGCCACACCACGCCAGACCCCATCACCCTGCACGCCATGCTGGCCCAAGCCGCACAGGCGGGCGTGACCCATGCCGCGATGGAGGCATCGTCGCATGGCCTTGACCAGCGCCGGCTGGACGGTGTGCACCTGTGCGCCGGGGCCTTCACCAACCTGACGCAAGACCATCTGGATTATCACCACACCATGGCCGCGTATTTCGACGCCAAAGCCGCCCTGTTCACCCACCTGATGCCCGAAGATGCGGTCGCGGTCATCAACCTGAACGGGGCGATGGGGCCCGAGATGGCCGCGCTTGCCCGCTCGCGCGGCTTGCGCGTGCTGAGCGTGGGCCATGGCGACGGGGCCGACCTGCGCCTGCTGTCGCAACGCTTTGATGCCACCGGCCAAGACCTGCGCTTTGCCTGGCAAGGCCAGCCCCACCTGACCCGCCTCAATCTGGTCGGCGGCTTTCAGGCCGAAAACGTCGCCGTCGCCGCAGGCCTTGCCATCGCCTCGGGCGATGATCCGCAGGCGGTGTTTGCCACCCTGCCGAAACTGACCGGCGTGCGCGGCCGGATGCAGCTTGCCGCCACCCGCAGCAATGGTGCCGCGGTCTATGTCGATTACGCCCATACCCCCGATGCGATTGAAACCGCGCTGCGCGCTCTGCGCCCGCATGTGATGGGCCGCATCGTCATTGTCTTCGGCGCGGGCGGGGACCGCGACACCACCAAACGCCCGCTGATGGGGGCCGCAGCCCACGCCCATGCCGATGTGATCTATGTCACCGACGACAACCCGCGCAGCGAAAACCCCGCCGCCATCCGCGCCGCGATCATGGCTTCCTGTCCCGACGCGACCGAGGTCGGCGACCGCGCCGAGGCCATCCTGCGCGGGGTTGATTGCCTGCAACCGGGCGATGCGCTGCTGATTGCCGGCAAGGGCCATGAAACCGGCCAGACCATCGCCGGGCAGGTCTATCCGTTTGACGATGTCGAACAGGCCAGCGTCGCCGTGGCCGCCCTGGATGGGGTGATCTGATGGCCGCCCCGCTTTGGACCTCAACCGATGCCGCCATCGCCACGGGCGGCGAGGTCACCGCCGATTGGCAGGCCACCGGCGTATCCATCGACACCCGCACGCTGCAACCGGGCGATCTGTTCGTGGCGCTGAAAGACGCCCGCGATGGCCATGATTTCGTGGCGCAGGCGCTGGACAAAGGTGCCGCGGCCGCGCTGGTCACGCATCGCCCCGAAGGCGTGGCCGCCGATGCGCCGCTGCTGATCGTGGCCGATGTGCTGCAAGCCCTTGAAAAGCTGGGGCTTGCTGCCCGCGCCCGCACCCGCGCCCGGGTCGTGGGCATCACCGGATCGGTTGGCAAGACCTCGACCAAGGACATGCTGCGCGCCATCCTTGGCGGGCAGGGCCGGGTGCATGCCGCCGAGGCCAGTTACAACAACCACTGGGGCGTGCCGCTGACCCTTGCCCGCATGCCCGCCGACGCCGACTTTGCCGTGATCGAAATCGGCATGAACCACCCCGGCGAAATCGCGCCTCTGGCCCGCATGGCACAGCCGCATGTGGTGATGATCACCACCGTCGCCCCCGCCCATCTGGAGGCTTTTGCCGATGTCGAGGCCATTGCCCATGAAAAGGCGTCGATCATGCAGGGCCTGGTGCCCGGCGGCACGGCCGTGCTGAACGCCGACCTTGCGACCACACCCATCCTGCTGGCCCGGGCCGCCGCTGTGGGGGCAAGGACCATCCTGTTTGGCACCGACGCAGGGGCCGACTTTCGCCTGATCAGCGCACAGGTCACCGATGACGCCACCGTGGCCCGCGCCACCTGCCACGGCAGCGCGCTGCTGTTCAAGGTCCGCACCCCGGGCCGCCATTTCGCGCTGAACGCGCTGGGAGCGCTTGCGGTGGCACAGGCGCTGGACTGCGACCCCACCATCGCCGCCTGCGACATCGGCAACTGGCAGCCCCCAACCGGACGCGGCACCCGCGAGACCATACTGCTTGACCGTGTCGACGAGACCCATTTCCAGCTGATCGACGACGCCTTCAACGCCAATCCGGCCTCGATGGCGGCCAGCCTTGACGTGCTGATCGCCGCCCAGCCCGAACATGGCGTCGGCCGTACGCACCAAGGCCGCCGCATCGCAATCTTGGGCGACATGCTGGAACTTGGCCAGACCGAGACCGCGCTGCATGTTGCCATCGCCCGCCACCCCGGCCTTTCGGCGATTGACACCATCCATTGCGTCGGCCCGCGAATGCGCGCGCTGCACGCGGCGCTGCCACGCGGCCAACGCGGCCAATGGGTCGCGACCGCGCCCGAACTGGCATCGCAGGTCCGCCATCTGGTCGATGCCGGCGATATCGTGCTGGTCAAGGGGTCCAAGGGCATCAAGGTCAGCCTTGTCGTTGACGGCTTTCGCAAAATGGGCCAAGGCACCGCCCCAAAAGAAGGGACCGCGTAAATGTTGTATCTGCTGACCGAGTTCTCTGCCGGGGGGGATGTGTTCAACCTGTTTCGCTACATCACCTTCCGCGCCGGCGGGGCCTTTCTGACCGCGCTGATCTTCGGGTTCATGTTCGGTCAGCCCCTGATCAACATCCTGCGCCGCAAGCAGGGCAAGGGCCAGCCGATCCGCGATGATGGCCCGGCCTCGCATTTCGCCAAGGCAGGCACCCCCACCATGGGCGGCCTGCTGATCCTGTCGGCCCTGCTGGTGTCCACGCTGTTGTGGGCGCGGCTGGACAATCCCTATGTCTGGATCGTGCTTCTGGTCACGCTGGCCTTTGGGCTGATCGGCTTTGCCGATGACTATGCCAAGGTCACCAAGCAAAACACCAAGGGCGTGTCGGGCAAGATCCGCTTTTCGGCGGGGCTTGTGATCGCCGGTCTGGCCAGCTTTGCCGCCGCCAGCTTTCACCCCGCCGATCTCACGCATCAACTGGCGTTTCCGTTCTTCAAGGATCTGCTGCTGAACCTGTGGTGGTTCTTCATCCCGTTTGGCATGATCGTCATCGTCGGCGCCGCGAATGCGGTGAACCTGACCGACGGGCTGGATGGCCTTGCCATCATGCCGGTGATGATTGCCGCGGGCACCTTTGGCGTGATCGCCTATGTCGTCGGCAACGCCAATTACACCCAATACCTTGGCGTCCACTTCGTGCCCGGCACCGGCGAGCTGTTGATCTTCTGCGCCGCCCTCTTTGGCGGCGGCATGGGGTTCTTGTGGTACAACGCCCCCCCGGCGGCGGTGTTCATGGGCGACACTGGCAGCCTCGCGCTTGGCGGCGCGCTGGGGGCGATCGCCGTCTGCACCAAGCATGAAATCGTGCTCGCCATCGTCGGCGGGTTGTTCGTCGTCGAAGCGATGAGCGTGATCATCCAGGTGCTGTATTTCAAACGCACCGGCAAACGCGTGTTCCTGATGGCCCCGATCCACCACCATTTCGAGAAAAAGGGCTGGGCCGAGCCGCAGATCGTGATCCGCTTCTGGATCATCAGCCTGATCTTGGCGCTGATCGGATTGGCGACGCTGAAGGTGCGCTGAGCGGACCTGACTGTGCTTGGGGCCTCTGCGGATGCCTCCGGCGGGGATATTTGTGGAAAGAGAAATCCGGGGGGGGAACGTGAGGGAAGCCGAGCTTTACCCCGCCGTCAAAGCCTTTCTTGAGGCGCAGGGCTATACGGTCAAGGCCGAGGTCGGCGCTGCCGATGTGATGGCCTGCCGTGACCCGGACCCGCCGCTGATCGTCGAGTTGAAGACCGCGCTGAACCTGCGGCTGATCTTGCAAGGTGTCGCGCGGCAGGGGCTGTTTGACCATGTCTATCTGGCGGTGCCGCAGCCGGCCAAATGGACCCACCGCTACCGCGACCTGATTGCGCTGTTGCGCAGGCTGGGGCTTGGTCTGCTGACGGTGCGGGAGGGCCGCGTCGAGGCGCATCTGGACCCCGGACCCTATCAGCCGCGCAAGAATGCCGCCAAGGCCAGCCGCCTGCTGCGCGAGTTCCGCACGCGCGACGGCGACCCCAATGTCGGCGGCACCACGGGCATCACGCGGATAACGGCGTATCGGCAGGACGCGATCCGCCTTGCCGCTGCTTTGGCCGCGATGCCCGAAGGCGGCAGCCCGGCGGTGCTGGCCAAAGCCACCGGTGTTGCGCGCGCCGGCGTGATCTTGCGCGACAATCATCACGGCTGGTTCGACCACCCCGCCCGGGGCCGCTATACCTTGTCGCCTGCGGGCCGGGCGATGCGGGGCGCCTGAGGGCGGGCCCTTCCAAGATCGCGCGCCATCCCCTATGCCGGGCCCACCAAGCGCAAGGGGGTGGCAGATGATTCCGGTCAAGGGTTTTGCGGGGGCACGGGTTGCGGTTCTGGGCCTTGGCCGGTCGGGCCTTGCCACCGCGCATGCGCTGATCGCCGGCGGGGCCAGCCCGCTGCTTTGGGACGACAGCCCCGAGGCCCGCGCCAAGGCGCAAGCCGAGGGCTTTGCCCTGACCGACCTGACCCGTCAGGGTGCCTTTGACGATGTGGCCTGCCTGATCACCAGCCCCGGCATCGCGCATCTTTACCCCGGCCCCAACAAGGTGATTGCCCGCGCGCTGGAGGCAGGCGTTCCGGTGGACAATGACATCGGGCTGTTCTTTCGCAGCTTCGCCACGTCCGACTGGGATGATTTCGAGACCATGCCGCGCGTCGTCTGCGTCACCGGGTCGAACGGCAAATCCACCACGGTGGCGTTGATCCACCACATCCTGACCGTCGCAGGCCGCCCGACCCAGATGGCGGGCAACATCGGCAAAGGTGTCTTGTCGATCGACCCCGCGCAGGATGGCGAGGTGATCGTGCTGGAACTGTCCAGCTATCAGACTGACCTTGCCCGCGCGCTGACGCCCGATGTTGCGGTGTTCACCAACCTGTCGCCCGACCATCTGGACCGCCACAACGGCATGGGCGGTTACTTTGCCGCCAAGCGGCGGCTGTTTGCCGAAGGCGGGCCGGACCGCGCGGTGATCGGGGTGGATGAGGTCGAGGGCCGGTTTCTGGCCAATCAGACCAGCATGGGGCCGCAGGACGACCGGGTGATCCGCATCTCATCGGGCCAGAAGCTGGACCAGTTCGGCTGGAGCGTGTTTGCCCGCAAGGGGTTTCTGGCCGAATGGCGCAAGGGCCGTCAGGTGGCAAGCGTTGATCTGCGCGAGGTGGCGGGCCTGCCCGGCGCGCACAACCACCAGAACGCCTGTGCCGCCTATGCCGCAGCCCGCACCCTGGGGATCGCGCCAAAGCTGATCGAGGGCGCGTTCCACAGCTTTGCCGGCCTGCCGCATCGCAGCCAGATGGTGGGCGAACGGGCCGGGGTGCGGTTCATCAACGACTCGAAGGCCACCAATGTGGACAGCGCGGCCAAGGCGTTGCAGGCCTTTGGCCGCATCCGCTGGATCGCCGGCGGCATGGGCAAGGCGGGCGGCATCGCCGCACTGGCGCCGTTCCTTGGCTCGGTGACCAAGGCCTATCTGATCGGCCATTCGGCGCGCGACTTTGCCCTGCAACTGGGCGACACCCCGCACGAGATTTGCGAAACGATGGAGCGCGCGGTGGCCCGTGCGGCCGCCGAGGCCGAGGCGGGCGAAGTGGTGCTGCTGGCGCCGGCGGCGGCCAGCTTTGACCAATACCCCGATTTTGAAAAGCGCGGCGAGGATTTCATTGCCCGGGTCAGGGCGCTGATCGGCTGACCGGGTCGCCGGGACCACCGGGGGAAGCCTCCGGCGGGAGTATTTGCCAAGCAGCAAAGCGGCAGGGGGCACGCCTTGATCAGGGCAGGGCGTTCTGGGTGTCTTTCAGCAGGCGGGCAGAGCGCAGCAGGGCCGCGGCTTCGACACTGTCAAGCTCGGGCATCAACTCGGCGGTGATGCCGGCGCGGCCCACCACGCGGGGGATCGACAGCGCCACATCGGTGATGCCGCAGACATTGGCCGCCCGGGCCGACACCGACAGCACCGCGCCTTCGTCGCGCAGGATGGCGCGGGTGATGCGCATCAACCCGGCCCCGATGCCATAGTTGGTGGCACCCTTGCCCGCGATGATGCGATAGGCGGCGCGGCGCACCCCGTCATCAATCCGGGCGCGCACCTCATCGGTGATGGCGGCCCCGATCTGGGCGGCGAAATCGCGGATCGCGACCGATCCGGCACGGGCGTTGGACCAGGCCTGAACCTCGGAATCGCCATGTTCGCCAAGGACATAAGCATGCACCGATTGCGGCGCGATGCCAAGGTGCTGGCCCAAGAGGCTGCGAAAGCGGGCAGTGTCCAGCACGGTGCCTGACCCGATCACGCGGCCCGGCGGCAGGCCGGACAGCCGGGTGGTGATTTCGGTCATCACATCGACCGGGTTGGTGGCGATCAGCAAGATGGCATCGGGGGCGACGGCGCGCACCTCGGCCAGCACCTCGGCAAACACGGCGGCATTGCGCGTCAGCAGGTCCAACCCGGTCTCAGTGGGTTTCTGGTTCACGCCCGCCGCGATGATCACCACCTCGGCGCTAAGCAGACGGCCATAACCCCCGGCCTCGATCTGTGTCGAGGACGCAAACGGCACGGCATGCGAGATGTCCTCGGCCTGTGCCAAGGCAAGGGCCGCGACATGATCGACCAGTACGATCCGCCCGGCGATGCCCGACAGCGCAATCGCATAGGCTGCGGCCGAGCCGACCAGACCCACCCCGACAACCCCGACCGTTGCTGCCATGCTGCTGCCCTTTCGCGGTTTCTGCCGTGCAGCATGACACGCGGGGCAAGGCTTGGCGAGCACAGCTTTGGTCTGGCCATACGGGTCGGGATTGGCTACACTCACCCTCAGACCCGGAAAACCGGGCGATCGGCAGTGCAGGCGTAACAGGCGGTTTTTCCCATGACTGAAATGGTCTATGGCTCCAATCCCGTTCGGGTAAGCGAGCCGGTGCTGCCCCGTTGGTGGCGCACCATCGACAAATGGTCTCTGACCGCCATAATGGTGCTGTTCGGTATCGGGCTTTTGCTGGGGCTTGCGGCCTCGGTGCCTTTGGCAAGCCGCAACGGGCTGAACGATTTCTATTATGTGCAGCGGCAGGCGTTTTTCGGAACGGTGGCGCTGCTGGTGATGGTGGGGGTGTCGATGATGCCGCCCACGATGATCCGCCGTCTTGGGGTGATCGGCTTTGCCGGCGCCTTTGTGGCGCTGCTGCTGTTGCCGTTTTTCGGCACCGATTTCGGCAAGGGGGCGGTGCGCTGGTTTTCCTTCGGCTTTGCCTCGGTGCAACCGTCCGAGTTCCTGAAACCCGGTTTCATGGTGATGGTGGCCTGGCTGATGGCGTCCAGCCAAGAGGTGAACGGCCCCCCCGGCAAGGCGGTGTCGTTCGGGTTGCTGGTAGCGGTTGTGCTGCTGCTGGCCATCCAGCCCGACTTTGGTCAGGCGGCGCTGATCCTGTTCGGCTGGGGGGTGATCTACTTCGTCGCGGGTGCCCCGATGACCCTTATCGCCATCATCACCGGGATCGTGGGTGCTGCCGCCACCATCGCCTATGAAACCTCCGAGCATTTTGCCCGCCGGATCGACGGCTTTCTGAACCCCGAAATCGACCCGCGCAGCCAGATCGGCTATGCCACCAACGCCATTCAACAGGGCGGGTTCTTTGGCGTGGGCGTGGGCGAGGGGCAGGTGAAATGGACGCTTCCCGATGCCCATACCGATTTCATCATCGCTGTCGCGGCCGAGGAATACGGGCTGATTCTGGTGCTGCTGATCATCGCGCTTTACGGCACGATCGTGGTGCGCTCGCTGTTCCGGCTGATGCGCGAGCGTGATCCGTTCACCCGGATGGCGGGCACCGGGCTGGCCTGCATCTTTGGCGTGCAGGCGATGATCAACATGGGGGTGGCGGTGCGCCTGCTGCCCGCCAAGGGGATGACGCTGCCCTTTGTCAGCTATGGAGGGTCATCGGTGATCGCGGCGGGCATTACGGTGGGCATGCTTCTGGCCTTGACGCGCACCCGTCCGCAGGGCGAGATTGGCGACATCCTTCGCAGGGGGCGGTGATGGACGCGACACACGGCCCGGCACCACTTTTGCTGATCGCCGCTGGCGGCACCGGCGGGCACATGTTCCCGGCGCAGGCCTTGGCCGAGGCGATGGTGCGCCGGGGCTGGCGGGTCAAGCTGTCGACCGATGCGCGGGGCGCGCGCTATACCGGCGGCTTTCCGCATGTGGTGCAGGTGGAACAGGCGGCCTCGGCCACCTTTGCGCGCGGCGGTGTTCTGGCCCGGCTGGCGGTGCCGTTCCGGATTGCGGCCGGTGTGCTGGGTGCTGCGATGGCGCACCTGCGTGACAGGCCAGCGGTGGTGGTGGGCTTTGGCGGTTATCCGACCATTCCGGCCCTTGCGGCGGCTTGGGCTTTGCGGCGGCCGCGGATGATCCATGAACAAAATGGCGTGCTGGGCCGGGTGAACCGGTTTTTTGCGCCGCGCGTCGACCGGGTTGCCTGTGGCACCTGGCCCACCGATCTGCCGCAGGGGGTGCAGGCCGTGCATACCGGCAACCCGGTGCGCCTGGCGGTGCTGGAGCGGTCGGGCGCAGGCTATATCGCGCCGGGCGATTACCCGATCAGCCTGGTGGTGATCGGCGGCTCTCAGGGCGCGCGCATCCTGTCGGATGTGGTGCCCGCAGCGGTGGCCATGCTGCCCGATGCCATCCGCCGCAATCTGCGCGTGGTGCATCAGGCGCGGGAAGAAGACACCGCCCGCGTGGTCGATCAGTATGAACAGGCCGGCATCCGGGCCGAGGTGCAGCCGTTCTTCTCCGACATCCCGGCAAGGCTGAGCGAGGCGCAATTGGTGATCTCGCGCTCGGGTGCGTCGTCGATTGCCGATATCAGCGTGATCGGGCGGCCGTCGATCCTGATCCCCTATGCCGCCGCCACCGGCGACCACCAGACCGCCAACGCTCGCGGTCTTGTGCAGGCCGAGGCGGCGGTGTTGATCCCGGAAAAGGCGCTTGACGCCGCCACGCTGTCCGGCCACATGGCGGCCATCCTGTCGCGGCCCGACGCCGCCAGCCGCATGGCCGCCAATGCCCTGTCCCAGGGCCGGCCGGATGCCACCGACCGTCTGGTCGCCCTTGTCGAAGCCCTAGCTGCCGGAGCCACGCCATGAACGCCGCCACCAAATTGCCCCTTGAACTGGGGCCGATTCACTTTGTCGGCATTGGCGGCATCGGCATGTCGGGCATCGCCGAGGTGCTGATGACGCTGGGCTATACCGTGCAGGGGTCGGACGCCAAGGCCAGCAAGATCACCGACCGGCTGGTCACGCTGGGGGCCACGGTGTTTGAAGGTCAGGCGGCCGAAAACATCGGCAACGCCGCGGTGATCGTGGTGTCCTCGGCGATCAAGAAGGGCAACCCGGAACTGGAAGAAGCCCGCCGCCGCAAGCTGCCGGTGGTGCGCCGCGCCGAAATGCTGGCCGAGTTGATGCGGATGCGCAGCAACATCGCCATCGCCGGCACCCATGGCAAGACCACCACCACCACCATGGTGGCGACGCTGCTGGACAAGGGCGGCTTTGACCCCACGGTGATCAACGGCGGCGTGATCCACTCCTACGGCTCGAACGCCCGCGCAGGCGCAGGCGAATGGATGGTGGTCGAGGCGGATGAGTCTGACGGCAGCTTCAACCGCCTGCCCGCCACCATCGCCATCGTCACCAACATCGACCCCGAACATCTGGAGCATTGGGGAAGCTTTGATGCCCTGCGCAAAGGCTTTCTCGACTTTGTGTCGAACATCCCGTTCTACGGGCTTGCGGTGTGCTGCACCGACCACCCCGAGGTGCAGGCGCTGGTGGGCCGCGTCACCGACCGCCGGGTGGTGACCTTTGGCTTCAACGCGCAGGCCGATGTGCGTGCCGTGAACCTTAGGTTCGAAAATGGCATAGCGCACTTTGACATCTTGCTGAACAATGAAGGCGAAGGTTCGAAAATTGAAGGTTGCACCCTGCCAATGCCGGGCGATCACAACGTGTCGAACGCCCTTTCTGCGGTGGCTGTCGCCCGCCATCTGGGCATGAAAAAAGACGAAATCCGCGAGGCGCTGGCCGGGTTCGCCGGGGTCAACCGCCGCTTCACCAAGGTGGCCGAAGTCAACGGCGTGACCATCATCGACGATTACGGCCACCATCCGGTCGAGATTGCCGCCGTGCTGCGCGCCGCACGGCAATCGACCAAGGGCCGCGTCATCGCCGTGCACCAGCCGCACCGCTATACCCGGCTGTCGTCGCTGTTTGAGGATTTCTGCACCTGCTTCAACGAGGCCGATGTGGCCGGCATCGCCGAGGTCTATGCCGCGGGCGAAGACCCCATTCCCGGTGCCAGCCGCGACGATCTGGTGGCGGGGCTGATCGCGCATGGCCACCGCCACGCCCGCGCGGTGATCGACGAGGCCGACCTTGCCCGCCTGTTTCGCGAACAGGCAAGGCCGGGCGATATCTTCGTCTGCCTTGGCGCGGGCACCATCAGCACCTGGGCCAACAATCTGCCCGCCCGGCTGATGGGCAAGGCGGCATGACCCCGGCGCTGACCGGCGCACTGGTCTGGTTGGTTGCGGCCAACATCATCGCCATGCTGCCCAGCCGCGACCATCACTGGCGCGCGGCCTTCGTGCTAATCGCGATTGGCATCCCGCTGGTCGGCTGGGTCACCTGGCAAAGCGGCCCGATCCTTGGCCTGCTGATCCTTGCCGCCGGGGCAAGCGTGCTGCGCTGGCCGCTGATCCACCTCTGGCGCTGGCTGACGCGAAAACGCGATGATCAGGCCAAGGGGTAGCGGTCAGGGCTGCCCTTGATCAACCGCAGGTGGATAGGGTTCGGCGCGGCGCGGGTTGACCTCACGGGCCGAGGCGCTGGGATCCATGGTCGGGCTTTCCGGGCGCACAAGCGGCGTGCTGGCGCGCATCCGGCGCACGTTCCACAGCCCGAACGGCACACCAACCGCAAGGCCGACAACGCCCGCAGCGGCAAAAACCTGCCAGCCATAGAAACCGGCAGACAGCCCGGCAATAATCACAACCCCGGCAATACAGGTGACGGCAATCGGCAGGATTACGGATCGCAGATATGGGAAAGCCATGGCGTTCTCCTTTGTTTGGGCGTTGACGACAAAACGTCCGAGTGGCTGAATTGGTTCCCCCTGGCGCACTGCTGGATGGCGCGCGCAACAGGTAAAGGCCGCGGGATGGGCCGGGTCGGGGTGCAGGGAGGTGGAACCCCTGCGGGCTTTGCCGCGTTCCTTCAGCAGGACGCAGACCATCCGGTCACTCGTTTCTGGTCTGCCCATCAAGGAGCACGACCCATGCAAACCCAAAACCGCGACGCCAACGCATCCACCGTGGCAAACGGCACCCTCCTGATCTCGGCCCGGTCGATCCAGGGCACCCTTGTCTACAGCCCGACGGGCGACGATTTGGGGCGTATCGACGACGTGATGATCGACACCGCCTCGGGCCGCACGGTTTATGGCATCCTGGAATTCGGCGGATTTCTTGGTCTTGGTGGTGGTCATCACGCCATTCCCTTTGCCATGTTGCGGTATGACGGCCAGCGGGATGGCTATGTCACCGACCTGTGCAAAGAGCAGCGTGAGAAGGCGCCGACGCTGGATGACGATTGGGGCGTCAGCAGTGACTGGCAAAAGCGCAGCGATGATTTCTATGGTGTCACGCCTTACTGGCTGTAATCCCGGCGCACGGAAAGAGAGAGCGGGTGCAGTCGACTATGCCCGCCCTCTCTTGCAAATGGGGGGGCGTCGCGGATACCAAGGGTCATGACGCATATCCCCCAACCCCGCGGTACCCTGACCCCGAACCGACCTTTGGCAGACCTCACATGGCTGCGGGTGGGCGGGCCTGCGGACTGGTTGTTCCAGCCCGAGGATGAGGCCGATCTTGCGGCCTTTCTGGCGGCCCTGTCGCCCGAAATCGCCGTGTTCCCGATGGGCGTGGGCAGCAACCTGATCGTGCGCGATGGCGGCTTGCGAGCAGTGGTGATCCGGCTGGGGCGGGGGTTCAATGGCATTGATGTCCGGGGCGATGCGGTGATCGCCGGGGCCGCTGCGCTGGATGGCCATGTCGCCCGCCGCGCCGCCGAGGCAGGGCTGGACCTGACTTTTCTGCGAACCATTCCGGGCAGCATCGGCGGGGCCGTGCGGATGAACGCGGGCTGCTATGGGTCTTATTTGGCCGATGTGCTGGACAGCGTGCGCGTGGTGCAGCGCGACGGGCGGGTTGAAACGCTGCCCGCGTCAGCCCTGAACCTGCGCTATCGCCAGTCGGACCTGCCCGACGGCGCGGTCATCGTTGCGGCGAGCTTTCGCGCGCCGAAAGGCGACCCCGCGGCATTGGCCGAGCGGATGGCGCAGCAGATCGCCCGGCGCGACGCCAGCCAACCCACAAAGGACCGCAGCGCCGGGTCAACCTTTCGCAACCCGGTCGGGCATTCCTCGACCGGGCAGGCCGATGACAGCCACGAGTTGAAGGCGTGGAAGGTGATTGATGACGCAGGCATGCGTGGCGCAACCCTTGGCGGTGCGCAGATCAGCCCGCTGCATTCCAATTTTCTGATCAACACCGGGGGCGCCACCGCCGCCGATCTGGAAAATCTGGGCGAAGAGGTGCGAAAAAGGGTTTTCCAAACCAGTGGGATCACGCTAGACTGGGAGATAATGCGGGTCGGTGAACCGGCCGCAGAATAACAAGAATAAGGGCCCAAAGTGGCCTGCGAGGCAGTAAATGGCGGGTGCATCTGGCAAGGTGTCCCGCGTGGCGGTATTGATGGGGGGCTTTTCCGCTGAGCGGGAGGTGTCCTTGGTAACAGGTCGTGCCTGTGCAAATGCGCTACGCGAGGCAGGGTATGACGTGGTTGAGGTCGATTGTGGCCCCGACCTGCCTGCACGGCTGATCGAAATCCGGCCCGATGTTGCCTTCAACGCGCTGCATGGCCGCTGGGGCGAAGATGGCTGCGTGCAGGGCATCTTGGAGTGGTTGCAGATCCCCTACACCCATTCCGGCGTCCTGGCCTCCAGCCTTGCGATGGACAAGCAGCGCACCAAGGATGTTTATCGCGCCGCGGGTCTGCCGGTGATGCGTTCGGTGCTGGTGCCGCGCGCTGCGGTCGAGGCGACGCATGTTCTGCCGCCACCCTATGTGGTCAAGCCCAACAACGAAGGCTCGTCCGTCGGCGTCTATATCGTGCATCCGGGCAGTAACGCGCCGCGACTGGCCGACAGCATGCCCGCGATGGTGATGGTCGAGGCCTATGCCCCCGGACGCGAGATGTCGGTCAGCGTGATGGGCGAGCGCGCGCTTGGCGTGACCGATATCCTGACCGAGGGCTGGTATGATTATGATGCCAAATACAAACCCGGCGGCAGCCGGCACGAATTGCCTGCGAATATCCCCGCCGAAATTGACGCGGCCTGCCGCGATCATGCCTTGCGTGCGCATCGCGCCCTTGGCTGTCGCGGTCTAAGCCGGACCGATTTTCGCTGGGACGAAAGCCGGGGTCTGGAGGGTCTGATCCTGCTGGAAACCAACACCCAGCCGGGGATGACGCCCACCTCGCTGTCACCCGAACAGGCCGCGCATGTGGGCATCAGCTTTCCCGACCTGTGTGCCTGGATTGTCGAGGATGCCTCATGCAACCGCTAAGTGCCCGCCGCCCTGCGCTTCGCGTCGATCCGGCACCCACGAAATGGGCCTACCGGATGCAGCGGTTGTGGCTGACGCCGGTGTTCCGGACGCTGTTCCGTGTGGGCCTGCCCGCCTTTGTGCTGGTGTCGGTGGCCGGGGTGTTTCTGGCCGATCCGGCCCGGCGCGCGGCGATTTCGGGGGGCATTGCCGGGGTGCGCGAACAGTTCCAGAACCGGCCCGAATTCATGGTGCGCCTTGTGTCTGTCGTGGGGGCCTCGCCAGAGTTGGCAGATGCGGTGCGGGCGCGGCTGGCTTTGACGCTGCCGCTGTCGTCGTTCGACATTGACCTGACCGCCGTCCGCGCCCGGATACAAGACCTTGATGCCGTTGCCCGCGCCGATCTGATGGTGCGGTCAGGCGGGGTGCTGGAGGTGGCGATCACCGAGCGCGTGCCCGCCCTGCTGTGGCGCACCGAGACCGGGATCGAGATGCTGGATGCCGACGGGCATCGGGTGGCCAGCCTTGCCGCGCGCACCGACCGGCCCGACCTGCCGATCATCGCAGGGGAAGGGGCCGACAGTGCCGCCGCCGAGGCGCTTGCCCTGCTGGCCGCCGCCGCACCGATCCTGCCACGGCTGCGGGGTCTGGTGCGGGTGGGCGACCGGCGTTGGGATGTGGTGCTGGACCGCAACCAACGCATCCTGCTGCCCGAAGAAAAGCCGATTGCCGCCATCGAGCGGTTGATCGCGCTGCATCAGGCAGGCGACCTTTTGGGCCGCGATATTCTAGCCGTTGACCTTCGTACCGATCACCGCCCCGTGCTGCGACTGGCGCCGTTCGCGCTGAACCAGCTTCGCCAATCGCAGGGCATCGACACCAGTGGGAGCCAGCTATGACCGACCTCTATCAGGCGCAACGTGCGATGCGGAACATGCGCCGCGCCGCCATGCAACGCGGCGTCATCGCCATTCTGGATATCGGCACGTCAAAGATTGCCTGCCTGATCCTGCGCTTTGACGGGGTGCAGGGCTTTGGCGACGAAACTGTCGGTCCGATGGCCGGGCAGTCTTCGTTCCGGGTGATCGGGGCGGCGACAACGCGGTCGCGCGGGGTGCGCTTTGGCGAAATCTCGGTGATGGCGGAAACCGAACGTGCGGTGCGCACCGCGGTGCAGGCGGCGCAGAAGATGGCCAATGTCCGGGTTGACCATGTGATCGCCTGCTTTTCGGGGGCGGAACCCCGAAGCTATGGTCTGGCGGGCGAGATCGAGTTGGAAGACAGTGTCGTGACCGAACAGGACGTGGCGCGCGTGCTGGCGGCCTGTGACGTGCCCGACATCGGCCAGGGGCGCGAGGTGTTGCACGCCCAGCCGGTGAACTTTGCGCTGGATCACCGCTCGGGCCTTGGCGATCCGCGCGGGCAGATCGGCAACCGTCTGGCCACCGACATGCACCTGTTGTCGATCGACGGAACGGTGGTGCAGAACATTTTGCACTGCATCCAGCGCTGCGATCTGGAACTGGCGGGCATGGCGTCGTCGGCCTATGTCTCGGGAATTTCCTCGCTGGTCGAGGATGAACAGGAACTGGGGGCGGCCTGCATCGACATGGGCGGCGGGTCCAGCGGGATTTCGATCTTCATCAAGAAGCACATGATCTATGCCGATGCCGTGCGGATGGGGGGCGATCACGTTACGTCCGATATTTCCAAGGGCCTGATGGTGCCGATGGCGGTGGCCGAGCGGATCAAGACCAAGCATGGCGGCGTGCATGCCACCGGCATGGATGACCGCGAGATGATCGAAGTGGGCGGCGACAGTGGCGACTGGGAAAAGGACCGCCGCCAGATCAGCCGGACCGAGTTGATCGGCATCATGCGGCCGCGGGTCGAAGAGATTCTGGAAGAGGTGCGCGAGCGGCTGGATGCGGCCGGGTTTGACAGCCTGCCCAGCCAGCAGATCGTGTTGACCGGCGGCGCAAGCCAGATCCCCGGTCTTGACGGGCTGGCCAGCCGTATCCTTGGCCAGCGGGTGCGTCTGGGGCGTCCGCTGCGGGTGCAGGGCCTGCCACAGGCGGCGACGGGGGCTGCGTTTTCGTCCGCCGTGGGGCTGTGCCTGTTCGCGGCGCACCCGCAAGACGAATGGTGGGATTTCGAAATTCCGACCGAACGCTATCCGGCGCGGTCGCTCAAGCGGGTGGTGAAATGGTTCAAAGACAACTGGTAACCCCCACATCCTGCGCGGGCGGCGAAATACCGCTGATAATTTGCCACGAACCCCCATATTTTGTGGGCTTTCCGGTGTTTTTTTCGTGACGACGGGGCGGCATGTGGATATTCTAGGGGATAACTCGGGGCAGGTGCGCGCGGGACACGGGCGCCGCTTCGGTCAAGGTAAGCAACGGCAGCAAGAAACCCCTCTGGCAGCACAACAAAAGACAGGCGGACAGGCAATGGCACTCAACTTCATCGTGAACGCGCAGCGCGAAGAGCTGAAGCCCCGGATCACCGTGTTCGGTGTCGGCGGGGCAGGTGGAAACGCGGTCAACAACATGATCGAACAAAACCTTGAAGGGGTTGAGTTCGTGGTGGCAAACACCGACGCGCAGGCGCTGCAACAGTCGAAGGCGACCGCCAAGATCCAGATGGGGATCAAGGTCACCGAAGGTCTTGGGGCCGGTGCGCGCCCGACCGTGGGGGCCGCCGCTGCCGAGGAAACCATTGAAGAGATAGTCGATCACCTGGCCGGCGCGCATATGTGTTTCATCACCGCCGGCATGGGCGGTGGCACCGGCACCGGGGCCGCCCCGATCATCGCGCAGGCCGCGCGCGAATTGGGGGTGCTGACCGTTGGCGTGGTGACCAAGCCGTTCCAGTTCGAGGGTGCCAAGCGGATGAAGCAGGCCGAAGACGGCATCGAGGCGCTGCAAAAGGTGGTCGACACCCTGATCATCATCCCGAACCAGAACCTGTTCCGGCTGGCCAACGAACGCACCACCTTTACCGAAGCTTTCGCTATGGCCGATGACGTGCTGTATCAGGGCGTCAAGGGCGTGACCGACCTGATGGTGCGGCCGGGCCTGATCAACCTTGATTTCGCAGATGTCCGCGCCGTGATGGACGAGATGGGCAAGGCGATGATGGGCACCGGCGAGGCCACCGGCGACAACCGCGCCGTGCAGGCCGCCGAGAAGGCGATTGCCAACCCGCTTCTGGATGAAATCAGCCTGAACGGCGCCAAGGGTGTCTTGATCAACATCACAGGCGGCTATGATCTCACCTTGTTCGAGCTGGATGAGGCCGCAAACATCATCCGCGAGAAAGTGGACCCCGACGCCAATATCATCGTTGGCTCGACGCTGGATGTCAGCATGGAAGGCACCTTGCGGGTGTCGGTGGTTGCGACCGGCATTGACGTGGCGGTTGCCAAAGCCGAACAGCCGGTGGCGCGCCGGTCGATGGCGGCGCCGCTGCCCGGCCATTTCGTGGCCCCCGCCCCGCAGCCCGAAGCCGTTGCACCACAAGCGCGGGCGGAGGCCGCACCGCAACCGGTTCAGCCCGCCCCGCAACAGCCGCAACTGTTTGATGCGGTGGATCGTGCGCCATCCTACGCGCCCGAAGCCGACGATCAGGCCGACGAGTTGCCCGCGCCCGCCTATCGCCCGCAGCCCGCAGCCCAGGCGCCGATGTCCCGGTCGGTTCCGATGACGGATGATGCGGCCGCTTTCGTGGCCCCGCGCCCGCGCGCCCCGGGCAGCCCGTCGCCCGAAGCCCTGGCCCGGTTGCAAGCCGCGGTTTCGCGTGGTTCGTCGCTGCATCAGCGCCCCGCCGCCGCCGCGCCGCAACCCGCACCTGTCGCGGCCAAGCCGCCGGTCGATCAGGGGCGGGCGCGCTTTGGCATCGGGTCTTTGATCAACCGCATGGCCGGTGGCGGGCATGAGCAGCAAGCTTCGGATCGCCCGGCACCTGCGCGCCAGCAACCGCCCGTCACGTCCTATGATGAAGAGCCAGAGTTGAGCGCAGATCAGGAACGGATCGAGATACCGGCCTTCCTGCGCCGTCAGGCGAACTGAGCTGGTCTTGTAACAACCGCGAAAAGGCCCGCAAGTCTTGCGGGCCTTTTCTTTTGAAAACAGTGTGTTGCTGGATTTTTTGAATGTAACGTGCCGTCACAAAGCGTGAGTTGGATTCCCGTCCGAAACTTCTTAATTACTTTTAACGATCGGAGAAATGCCGGTTGTGTCGCAATCCAAAGCCAGAGGGCCATCCTTGCAGAATACGCTGAAATCCGCCGTTGTGTTTGAAGGCCGGGGTTTGCACTCTGGCGCGCCGGTGCGCATGGTGGTGCGTCCTGCCTCGGCGGATTATGGCATCTGGTTCAAGCGCACGGACCTGCCGGTGCGCGACGCCATGATTGCCGCCCAGTGGGATAATGTGGTGCCGTCGCGTTTGTGCACTCTGGTGCGCAATGGGGCGGGCACCGAGGTGTCTACCATCGAGCATCTGATGGCCGCCTTGGCAGGGTGCGCGATCCACAACGCCGTGATCGAGATTGACGGCCCCGAGGTGCCCATTCTGGATGGCTCGGCCATGCCCTTCGTGCAGGGCTTTTTGGCGCGCGGCCTGATCGAGCAAGCGGCACCGATCCGTGCGATCCGTGTGCTGAAACGGGTCGAGGTGTCGGAAGGCGAGGCGATGGCCCGCCTTGACCCTGCCGACATGCTGGAAATTGATTTTCGCATCCAGTTTGACGATGTCGCCATCGGCGCGCAGTCCAAGCATCTGAATCTGGCAAACGGGGCTTTCGTGCGCGAATTGTCCGACAGTCGGACGTTCTGCCGCCAGTCCGATGTGGACGCCATGCGCGCCAATGGTCTGGCGCTTGGCGGCACGCTGGAAAATGCGGTGGTGTTTGAAGGCGACCGGGTGCTGTCGCCGGGCGGTCTGCGCCATGCCGATGAGCCCGTGCGTCACAAGATGCTGGATGCCATGGGAGATCTGTATCTGGCGGGCGGACCGATCCTGGGGCGCTATACCGGCGTGCGGGCGGGTCATGCGATGACAAACCGCTTGCTGCGCGCGCTTTTTGCCGATCCGACCGCGTGGCGGATGGTGGAATGCAGCGGCCAGACCGTGGGCAAATTGCCCGGTATGGGTGTGCATCGGCGCGACCTTCCCGCAACGGCCTGACATCCGCGTGATGCCCGCGATAAAGGCGTTTTGCGCCGCCAATTTTTCTGTGCTAGGACAAAGACCAACAGGGTGAAGGTGATGTCGTTTACCGGTCACTTTCCAGACAGTTTGATGGATAGACAGACGATGGCAGGCGGAAAATCAGGGGTGCAGTGGGTCGGCATCGCACTTCTGGCCTCGATTCTTGCGGCGTGCTCGGGCGGCGGGTCACGTGAGGCGGCGCTTGAAACGCTGACCGCCGAAGCGATCTACAAGCGCGGGGAACTGGAACTGGAGTCCGGTTCGAAACCGAAAGAGGCGATCCGCTACTTCCAGGAGGTCGAGCGGCTTTATCCCTATTCCGAATGGTCCAAGCGGGCGCTGATCATGCAGGCGTTCAGCCAGCACAAGGCCAAGGAATACGAAGAGGCCCGGTCGACGGCGCAGCGTTTCTTGGACACCTATCCCGGCGACGAGGACGTGCCTTATGCCGCCTATCTGATGGCGCTGTCCTATTATGACCAGATCGACGAAGTCGGCCGTGATCAGGGCCTGACCTTTCAGGCGCTGCAAGCGATGCGCGGCGTGATCGAGCAATATCCCGACAGCGATTATGCCCGCTCGGCGATGCTGAAGTTCGAACTTGCCTTTGACCATCTGGCCGGCAAAGAGATGGAGATCGGGCGCTATTACCTGAAACGGCGCAACTATACGGCGGCCATCAACCGCTTTCGCACCGTGGTGCAGGATTTCCAGACCACCACCCACACCGCCGAGGCGTTGCACCGTCTGGTCGAGTCCTATCTGGGCCTTGGCCTGACGTCCGAGGCGCAGACGGCGGCGGCCATTCTGGGCTTCAACTATCAGTCGTCGCCGTTCTATCAGGACAGCTTCAACCTGCTGAAGGGCCGGGGTCTGGCGCCCGAGGCCAAGGGTGACAGTTGGCTGCGCACCGTCTATCGCCAGATGATCAAGGGCGAATGGCTGTGATTTCGGCGGGGTGATCCCCGTCCTACGGGATGACCGATGCTCCGTTCGCTTGATATCCGCGATGTGCTGATCATTGACCGGCTGACCCTTGATCTGGGGCCGGGCCTGAATGTGCTGACCGGTGAAACCGGGGCGGGCAAGTCGATCCTGTTGGACGCGCTGGGGTTTGTGCTGGGCTGGCGCGGCAGGGCCGAACTGGTGCGCGCGGGTGCCGCACAGGGCGAGGTGACGGCCGTGTTTGACCTGCCATCGGGCCATGCCGCCTGCCGCGTGCTGGAAGAGGCCGGGATCGAGGCGGAAGATGACCTGATCCTGCGCCGGGTGAACAGCGCCGATGGCCGCAAGACGGCCTATGTCAACGACCGCCGGGTGTCGGGTGAGGTGTTGCGGGCGCTGTCGGACGTGTTGGTGGAACTGCATGGCCAGCAGGATGACCGGGGATTGTTGAACCCGCGCGGCCATCGGGCCTTGCTCGATGCCTTTGCCGGGGTTGACCTGTCTGCCTGTCGCACGGCGTGGGCGGTCGCGCGCAAGGCGCGTACAGCCTTGGCCGAGGCCGAAGCGGCGCTGACTGCCGCGCGGGCCGAGGAAGATTTCCTGCGCCATGCCGTGGCCGAGTTGGACAAACTGAACCCCGAACCGGGCGAAGAGGCCACGCTGGACGCCCGCCGCCGGGCAATGCAGGGGGCTGAACGCATTCGCGCCGATGTGGCCCGCGCCTTGCAGATGCTGTCGGATGACGGGGCCGAAGCTGCGTTGCGCGATGCGACCCGCTGGCTGGAGGGCGCGGCAGACCGGGCAGATGGCGCGCTGGATGCGCCGCTGGCCGCCATTGGCCGTGCGCTGATCGAGGTGTCCGAGGCGCAGGCCGGGGTGGAAACCTGCCTGCGTGGCCTTGATGTGAACCCCGGCGAGTTGGAGGCGATCGAAGAGCGGCTGTTTGCCATTCGCGCCCTTGCCCGCAAGCACGCGGTGCTGCCCGATGATCTGGGTGACTTTGCAGATCGGCTGCGGGCCCGTCTGGCCGCGCTGGACAGTGGCGAGGCAGGCATCGACCGCTTGCAAAAGGCGGTGACCCAGGCCGAGGCCGCGTGGAAGACCGAGGCCGGCCGCCTGACGCAAACCCGGACGGCGGCAGCGCGCAGGCTGGACACCGCCATGGCCGCCGAACTGGCGCCGTTGAAGATGGAACGCGCGGTGTTCAGCACCGCGGTGACCAAGGCCGAGCCGGGCCCGGATGGTGCCGATGAGGTGACCTTCACCGTGGCCACCAACCCCGGCGCACCTGCGGGTGCGCTGAACCGCATCGCCTCGGGCGGGGAACTTAGCCGCTTTCTGCTGGCGCTGAAGGTCTGCCTGACCGGCGATACGCCCGGCCTGACGATGATCTTTGACGAGATCGACCGTGGCGTGGGCGGGGCAACCGCCGATGCCGTGGGGCGGCGGCTGAAGCTGTTGTCGGATACCGCGCAGGTGCTGGTGGTGACCCACAGCCCGCAGGTGGCCGCCCTTGGCGCGCATCACTGGCGGGTGGAAAAGCGGGTCGAGGCCGGGCAAACCCTGTCCACCGTCACCGCCCTGTCGCCCGAGGCGCGGATCGAAGAGATTGGCCGCATGCTTGCGGGCGATACGATCAGTGACGCGGCACGGCAGGCGGCCAAGGCTCTGTTGGGCTAAGGCCGGCCTGTCGTTTGCTGTTGCATTTGGTCATCGGCAAGGGCGCGCTGCAAAAAACGCTGCGTCGGGTTGCGGTCTGAGACCGCGCATCCGACGCAGCGCAACGCGCTGTTGCCCTGTCAGCCTTCGGTGCCGGTCACCGGTTCGTCTTCCGGTTCATCGGCGGTGACAGAGGCGATCTTGAAGCTGCGAAGGATAAAGTCGGGCACATGGTCGCCCATGCCGACGACACCGGAATCGCGCCGATCATCGCGGCGGTCGCGCCGGTCATCCCGACGCTCGGGTTGGCGGTCATCGCGACGATCCATCGAGCGGTCATCGCGGCGCGGGGCAGGTCCGGCTTCGGCCACAGCCTCGGGCACTGCCGCCAGGTCCAATGGCACCATACTGGCGGGGGCGGCGTTTTCACCGCGCTTTGGCCGGCGGTCGCGGTCACGCCCACGCTCGCGGTCACGACCACCGCGCTTGTCGCCACCCCGGTCTTCGCGCGGACGGTCGGGCGCATCGCCCAAGCCTTCCAACGCGCCTTCGGGAACAACCCCGCGCGGGATCGGCAGTTTCACCAGACTTTCGATGGCGCTCAGGTACTTGTCATCATTCGGAACGGCGATGGTATAGGCCTTGCCCAACCGCCCGGCGCGGCCAGTCCGGCCAATGCGGTGCACGTAATCTTCGGGGTGCGAGGGCACGTCGAAGTTGAACACATGGCTGACCGCCGGGATATCAAGCCCGCGTGCCGCCACATCCGACGCCACCAGCAGGTGCAATGACCCATCGCGGAACGAATCCAGCGTTTTCATCCGCTGCGATTGTTCCAGATCGCCGTGGATCGGAGCCGCATTGAAACCGTGCGATTTCAGCGACTTGGCGACCACATCCACATCCATCTTGCGGTTGCAAAAGATGATGGCGTTGGTGCAGCCCTCGGCCTCGCCCTTGATCAGCGCCCGCAGCACGGCGCGCTTTTCGGTGAATGTCCGGTCCTTGCGCGATGGTGTGAACTGGATCAGCGCCTGTTCGATGGTGGTCGAGGCAGAATTCTGCCGTTCGACCTGCACCTTGGCCGGGTTGGTCAGGAAGGTGTTGGTGATCCGCTCGATCTCGGGGGCCATGGTGGCGCTGAAAAACAGCGTCTGGCGGGTGAAGGGCGTCAGTTGGAAGATGCGCTCGATATCGGGGATAAAGCCCATGTCCAGCATCCGGTCGGCTTCATCGACCACCATGATCTCGACCCCGGTCAGCAGCAGTTTGCCGCGCTCGAAATGGTCCAGCAGACGGCCCGGCGTGGCAATCAGCACATCGACGCCACGGTCAATCAGCTTGTCCTGTTCACCAAACGACACGCCGCCGATCAGCAGCGCCTTGGTCAGTTTGGTGTGCTTGGCATAGGTGTCGAAGTTTTCGGCCACCTGTGCCGCCAGTTCGCGCGTGGGGCACAGCACAAGGCTGCGCGGCATCCGCGCCCGCGCCCGACCCCGGCCAAGGCGGGTGATCATCGGCAGCACGAAGCTGGCGGTCTTGCCGGTGCCGGTCTGGGCAATGCCCAACACATCCCGGCCTTCAAGAGCGAAGGGGATTGCCTGTGCCTGAATCGGGGTAGGGGTCTCGTATCCCGTGTCAATCACGGCTTGCAATACGCGCGGATCGAGCGCGAGATCGGAAAACTTTATCATTAGCGTCCTTTAGATGCGGGATCGGCCCGCAAGAAATGAAGGGACGCTGCTGTTCCGGGCGCCCCGGCGTCTTTGCCACAGTGGCACGAAGCCCAAATACCGCCAAAGCCAGCGCCGGTCAAGGCCTTCGGGTATTTCAACTGCTCGGAAAAGACCGGAGGGGGGCAGTTTGCCCCCGTCCGGCAGGGTCGCTACTTGGCAGCCAGGAATTCGGTAACCTCCAGCAACATCGCCTCGTTATCGGCGGCGGCGTTCAGTTTGCGGCCCGAAGAAAAGGGCAGGTTGTTGTCGTTGCCGACAAGGATATGGGTGTCATCCACCTTCATCACGTCTTCGATGGTGAAGAACGGGAAGGTCATGGTGCCCGCCAGATCGCGCTTGGCGACGGTTTCCAGCCGGTTCAGGCCCTTTGGGTCGGCAATCGCCATCAGATCGATATGGCCGATACGGCGGACAAAGCCATCGGCGTCAACGGTTGCCGTGTCGATCATCACGATGCGCTTGACCATGGCCGGCATCGGAAAGCAGTCTGGCCTCGGATCGCCCGCGCATTTCAGCGACGGATCACCTTCGCCGTTGTCTCGCTCGATGATCATCGCGCGGGTGTCGTCGACAAAATTGAAATCGCCAATCGCGGTGGCGCCTTCGGCAAGCGGGAACTTGAATTCCTGCCCGGTCCATGCGCCTTTGGCCGGGTCAAACGCAAGCGCGCGCAGGAAGGTGCCCTCGGGTTTGCCACCCTCGCCCAGCAGCGGCTTTTCGAACAGCGCCCACAGCAGGTTGGTGCCCGGTTGCAGCGCCATGCCTTCATAGCCGCCTGACCGGGGAACGACCCAATCCTTGCCCGCAACCGACGTGGCCGAGATGCCGGGGGTATCGGCGCCCTTCACTTCGGCCTCGCCTTTCATGGTGGCGAACACGTCCAGCACCTTGCCGTCCAGCGTGGTGCGGATCAGATAGGGGCCGAACTCGTCGCCGAACCACAGCTCGCCATTGACCAGCTGGATGCTTTCGATGTCGAAGTCTGCTCCGGTCAGATAGCGTTCGGTCGTGCCTTCATAGGCAATGCGGAACGGCACCTTGTGGTCCGGGTCGGCCATAAACACGGTCTGGCGCATTTCGATCGCGCCAGTCTCGAAGTTCGGGTTCATCTTGTGGAACATCAGCAGCGCGTCGGGCGAGTTGCCCTTGGCGCCAAAACCGTTGTCGGTCAGCATGTAGATCGAGCCATCTTCGGCCCGGTTCATCGCATAGCCGGAAAAGCCCTGCACCGGCTGGCCCTCAAACGGCAGCATCAGCCCGGTCTGGCGCTTGCCATGCATGCCGCCGGTGTCGCCCATCATTGACCCCGGTTTCATGTTGCGCTTGGCCCCGGTGAACTTGCCCGAGACCTGCGCGTCGGCAGGTGCATCGGCCGGGGCGGGGATCAAGGTCATCGCGGGCAACACGGCATGTCCCGCCAAGGTTGCGGGAAACGTATCCTCGGCCAAGGCGGGCGCGGCGAGAACGGCCAGAATTGCGGTCGAGGCAAGGGCATGGCGAAAAGACATCGGACACTCCTTCATGGGTCATGGATGTCTGTTGGCATACGTCCCGCTGGTGACAGGCGGACGAACCATGGGCGACGGTGATGCAAAACTCAGACGACACCACGGTGGCGGGTCAGCGCAAACCTGTCACATGATCCGCGTCAGGGTGAGATCGGTTTGCCTTCCAATGCCATTCGGGACATCTCGCTGTAGGTTGAGGTCGGATCCTTCTGCAGCGCCTCTTCAAGATGCGCCTTGGCTTCTGCGGCTCGTCCCGTGCTTGCCAGTATCAGACCCATCCGATACGCGAGCAAAGGCGTATCAGGGGATGTGCTGCGCAGTGACTGGTAAGTGGCCAAGGCGGCATCAATTCGGCCCGTTTTGAACTGGGCCCATCCCAAGGTGTCGCCCACGGAGACGGACTGCGGCTGCAGCGCGAAAGCCTTTTCTGCCAAAGCCAAGGCCGCCTGCGGATCAGTTGCGGTCAGCAGGCTGGCAAGATTGTTCAGCACCAGCCAGTTCTCCGGCTCGGTCTCGAGGATCTGACGATAGAGTGCTTCGGCATCGGCGGCGGCGCCCGTCTGTTCCAGCAAGCCCGCCAACCATACCCTGTCGCCCGTGCTGGCATCCGCTTGGCGCACGGCCTCTTGCGCGAAAGCCACGGCATCCACGATGGCACCCGACCGGGCTTTGGCCAAGCTGGCCGCATTCAAAAGGGCGCGGTTGCCCGGTGCCTTGGACAGCCCCGCTTCAAATGCAGCAATCGCATCGTCATATTTTCCGACAGCACCCAGGATGCGGCCCTGTTCCAGCAAAATATCGGCGTTGTCTGGAAACACTTTTGCTGCCCGTGCCATCAACGCTTCCGCCTCGGCCACCTGTTGTCGGGTCAAAAGAATGCGTGCCAGATTGGGAAAGGCGCGGGCAGTGGTCCCCCGCTCGACAAGACGGATCAGCAACGGTTCTGCCTCGCCAAGCCGATCTTGTGCGATGAAGGCGCGTGACAGGTAATCCAATGCCTCATCGGGGGCGTTCTCGCTTGCCGCGATTTCCTTCAGCCATTGCTCTACCGCTTCGGGCTGTGCCGACAGAAGGGCAAGCCGGGCCAATTGCAGCCGGGGGAAACTGCGCCTTGCACCCGAAGCGCTGATCGACTGTTCATAGCGTCGTCTGGCCTCGGCCAAGTCGCCGGATTGTTCTGCCTGGGCTGCAAGTCGCTCCTGCGCACGCCAATTGGCCGGGTCGCGCTGAGTGGCCATTTCCCATGCCGCAACTGCGGACTGGCTTTGCCCCATGGACAACAGAAGGTCACCTTTGATGACAAGTGGATCGGAATTGACTTCATATCGTTTGGTCGCCTCGTCCAAAGCAACCACCGCCTCTTCCCTGCGGTCCAGGTTCGCAAGGAGTAGGCCAAACAGGTACCAGGCGTCCGGCTCTTGGGGCGCGACCTCGGTCAACCTTCTGGCGATGATCTCGGCTTGGGCAAACTCACTCTTGCCGAAAAGCACCAAGGCTTGCCTTAACTGGAGCTTTTGGCCGGCATCAAGCTTTGTGCCGATCATCGCAAGTGCCGGAACCTTGTCGAGATCCTGTTGGGACGGGGCTAGCAGATCCTCGAAATCGACATTTGCCGACTTGGCCGCGGTCGCCGTGGACAGCAGCGCGACAAGTAATGCCGTCAGTATGTGATTCGCACGGGCCATGGCATGGAACACTCCTCAAATCTGCAAGAAGGGTAGCAAACTGACGTGATCGGTGTCTACTTTTGCCGTGCATGAGCTTAATTTTTCGGGAAATTTTTCGGCCGCGCCATTCTAATCACTTAAAATTGACAGAATTAACCATTCGTGAGAGCCTTGCCGCAAGGTCAATCTGGCGCGGCGATCTTGGGTTTGCCTGTCGTTTGGCTTGATGAATGATGTGGTAAAGGGTGTTTGGGTATCCGGTTGTCGGCAGGCAATGCAACATGTCTGGCCGAAAACCGAAGACGATTGAACAATTTTCATTTTTGAGACGAGGAGATCTCCTATGTACTTCAAATATGCCGTCGCGACATCGGCGCTGATATTCGGCGCGGGTGGGGCACTTGCGGACAGCATTTCGCCGCTGACTTACTCGGCCGAACTGGCCGTGGGCGACAGCGTCACAATCTCCAAGACGGTTGTCGTGGAAGCCTCGGGTCCGACCGGCGCATTGATCGACATCCACTTTCTGTTCGACACGTCGGGCAGCATGGGTGGGGTGATCAGCGGCGCAAAAGCCGCTGCCGCAGATATTTTCTCGTCGCTTGCCGATTTCGGTGACGTTGCCGCCAGCGTCGGGGTCTATTCCGAAGCGGCCCGCCTTCCCACTGCCCCTGCAGGCTCCACCGCGCCCGGCCTTGTCATCAACCAGGACGTGACCACCGATACTGCGACCTCGATTGCCGCAATCAACGCGGTGACCCTTAACATTCCCGATGGTGGCGGCGACGGTCCGGAAAATGGCGTGAACGGCATCGAGTTGGCGGCAGAAAACCTGTCATGGCGCCCGGGTTCGACCCGGTTCATGTTCGTGTTCGGTGATATCGGCTTCAAGACCAGCGCCTGCGGCGAGGCGGGCGGGACTTCGGGCCTGACTTGCGATGCTTTCGACAACCAGGACGGTCTGCCGATCTCGACTGCGGCGAATGCGCTTGCCGCGCTGTCCGCTGATGGCGTCAAGCTGTTCGGCTTGGACTACAGCTTTGGCGGCAGCTTCAACAGTGCCATCGAAACGCTGGGCGGCACCGCCTTTGCCAGCACGACCACTCCGGGTGATATTGTGGACGACATCACGGCGGGCATAACGGCAGGCTTTGCCACCTACAGCGACGTGACCGTCAGCGATCTGGGGGCTGGCCTGCCGGAGATCGGCGTTTCGGTGGTCTGCACCGGTGCAGACATCGGCGCCTGTTCCGGGGCCACCGCAACCGGCGCATATGACCGTACGGTCGACCGTACGTTCACCTTCGACGTGACCTTCGAACGCCTCGCTGCTGGCGACTCTGTGTTTTCGACCCATGCTTTGGTCGATGGTGGTATCGTTGCAAGCGAACGTGACAGCTTCACGGTTTCCGCCGTTCCACTGCCTGCCGCTGGCTTGATGATGCTGGGTGCGCTGGCTGGTTTGGGCGCGATGGCGCGTCGTCGCAAGGCCGCCTGATCGCTTGATCAGCTTACAGAACTTTCAAGGGCACCCAAGCAATTGGGTGCCTTTCCCGTTTTCACACCATCATGTCCTTGGTCGCGGTCAGCCGCACCTCGGGATAGTCGCGCACCACGCGGTCGATGTCCCATTGCAGGCGGGTCAGGAAGACATGGTCGCCGTCATGGTCGGTGGCGATGTGTTGCTTGTTGATGTTGATCAGTTTCTCCATCTCGGCCTTTGGACCCTTGATCCAGCGCGCCGATTTGAACTGGCTGGGTTCAAACCGCACTGGCAGGCCATATTCCTGCTCGATCCGGCTGGCCAGCACCTCGAACTGCAACGCCCCCACCACGCCGACGATATAGCCCGACCCGATCATCGGCTTGAACACCTTGGCGGCGCCTTCCTCGGCAAACTGGGTCAGCGCCTTTTCCAGATGCTTGGCTTTCATCGGGTCCATCGCGCGCACGCCTTGCAGCAGTTCGGGCGCAAAGGACGGAATGCCGGTAAAGCGCAGGGCCTCGCCTTCGGTCAGCGCGTCGCCAATGCGCAACTGCCCGTGGTTCGGGATGCCGATGATGTCACCGGCCCAGGCCTCTTCGGCCAGTTCGCGGTCGGCGGCCAGAAACATCACCGGGTTGGCCACCGCCATCGGCTTTTTGGTGCGCACATGGGTCAGCTTCATGCCGCGCTCGAAATGGCCACTGGCAAGGCGCACAAAGGCCACGCGGTCGCGGTGCTTTGGGTCCATGTTGGCCTGCACCTTGAACACAAAACCGGTCACGGTGGGTTCTTCGGGGGCAATCTCGCGCTCGGCGGCACGCTGCGGCTGCGGCTCGGGGCCATATTCGCCCATGCCATCCATCAATTCCTTGACCCCGAACGAGTTGATCGCCGAGCCGAACCAGATCGGCGTCATTGACCCGTTCAGAAACGATGCGCGGTCAAAGGCCGGCAGCAATTCCCGCGCCATCTCAAGGTCTTCGCGGAACTTCTTGAGCAACTCTGGCGGCACGTGATCGGCCAGCTTGGGGTCATCCAGCCCCGAAATCTGGATCGATTCTGCCACCTTGTTGCGGTCGGCGCGGTCCATGATCTCCAGCCGGTCATGCAGCAGGTCGTAAGCCCCGATAAACTCGCGCCCCACCCCGATGGGCCAGCTTGCGGGCGTCACGTCAATCGCCAGATTTTCCTGAATCTCGTCGATGATCTCGAACACATCGCGGGACTCGCGGTCCATCTTGTTGCAAAATGTCAGGATCGGCAGGTCGCGCAGACGGCAGACCTCAAACAGCTTGCGGGTCTGGGATTCCACGCCTTTCGCGCCGTCAATCACCATGATCGCGGCATCCACCGCCGTCAGGGTGCGATAGGTGTCTTCGGAAAAATCCGAGTGGCCCGGCGTGTCCACCAGATTGAAGCGGAACTGCCGATAGTCAAACGACATCGCCGAGGCCGAGACCGAAATGCCGCGTTCCTGTTCCATCTTCATGAAGTCAGACCGCGTGCGCCGGGCCTCGCCCTTGGCGCGCACTTGCCCTGCCATCTGGATGGCACCGCCGAACAGCAGGAACTTTTCGGTCAGCGTGGTCTTGCCCGCATCGGGGTGCGAAATGATCGCAAAGGTTCGCCTGCGGGCGATTTCGGGCGGCAGTTGGGGGCGATTATCTGACATGGCTGCGCCATAGCGCAAACCACCGCCCCCGTCCATCGCCAGAACAATCCTGGTATGGCTTTCTCTTTCTGCAAATATCCTGGGGGTCCGGGGGCAAGGCCCCCGGTCCTGTCGGTGCAAGCCGCGTGGCCGCTTACTTGCCGTCGGCCCCCCGGCGCGGGCGATACAGGGCGTAACGGCCCAGCTCGTCCAGAAACTGGCGGCTGGCCTCGGTGCCAAAGTGCTGCACTTGCGCCAGACCGGGAAAGCGGGCCTTCACGTCTTCGGCCATCTCGGCGGGAAGACGGCACAGGGTGGCATCATTCACCATCAGGCTTTCGGCAGGCACGCCCTCGGCATAGATGATCTCGTGCTTGTCAAACACCAGCGAGTAGTAGTCGACAAAACCGCCCGGCCGCTGGAACACGGTTTCATCATCGACCAGATGCTTGGCCTGCACCAACAGCTCCGAGGTCTGCAACCCGGCGCGGCGCTGGCGTTGATACAGGAAAATCCGGTGATGCGGGCTGACGATCAGATCGCCGGTGTTGCCAAGCGTTCCGGCGGTGATCACCACCGGCGCAAAGGCGCCTTGCGCGCGCAAGGTGGCCTTGCCCAGCCAGCGCAGTGGCTGCGGGCCATGGTCGCGGGTCAGCACCTTCTCGCCAGCCGTCAGGCGTTCGATCGGGCATTGGCGGCCGTCGGCCAGGGTGATCATGGTGCCGCGGGCAAACGAGACGCACAGCAGATCGGCAAGCCGCACCTGTTGGGGGGCATCGTCGACATCAAGCAGCGTGTAATCGGCGGTCGAGGTCATCGGCGACAGCGGCAGCACCACCCGGTCACCGCCATCAAGCCGCATCAGCAAAAGGTCGATCTTGTCGCCATCGGGGGCCATCAGCGTATAGCGCGCCACCAGCCGGACGGCCTGACCCGCGGTGCCGATCTGGCTGCCCTCGGCCACGGTCTGCCCCTCGGCGCCATGTGTCAGGACCAGGCGCAGCGGGGCGACACCGGCTTCCAGCGTGTAGATATCGCCCAGACACACCTCGTCGGGGTCGCCAAGCGCATCGCCACCATTGACGCCATGGATCACGTAGACCGCCTGTGAAGGCAGCACTTGACAGGCGTGGCTGGGAACGCTGGGGCCGGGTATCGACATGATGATGGGCCTGATGAAATCCGAGTTTGACCTGAAAAACCGGCGGGTCAGCTTGCACAATCGCAAGGGTCGCATAGCCGGGTGCGATCCTTGCGTCAACATTGGCGGGGCTTGCACCCCGGGCACAGCCTGCTACCGATATGAGGCAAAATTGGGGAGATGGCGATGGATCTGGGGATCAGGGGAAAGCGTGCATTGGTCTGTGCAAGCTCGAAGGGGTTGGGGCGCGGCTGTGCCGAGGCGCTTGCCGCCGCCGGGGTTGATCTGGTGCTGAATGCGCGGGGGGCTGCGGCGCTGGAGGACACGGCGGCAGCGATCCGTGCCGCGCATGGCGTGCAGGTGGTGACGGTGGCGGTCGACATCACCTTGGACGCCGGCCGGGCGCAGGTGCTGGCCGCGGCGGGCGCGGTGGATATTCTGGTCACCAACGCCGGCGGCCCGCCGCCGGGGCTGTGGAGCGACTGGGACCGGGACGATTTCATCCGGGCGCTGGATGCCAACATGCTGACGCCGATTGCGTTGATGACCGCATTGCTGCCGGGGATGATGGGCCGCGGCTGGGGCCGGGTGGTCAACATCACCAGCCAGTCGGTCAAGGCGCCGATCCCGCAACTGGGCCTGTCGAATGCCGCCCGCACCGGGCTGACTGGCTATGTTGCGGGCACCGCGCGGCAGGTGGCCCCATCGGGGGTAACGATCAACAACCTGCTGCCCGGCATCCATGACACCGACCGCGCCACATCCCTTGATGGCGCGGTGGTCAAGGCCGAGGGCATCACGATGGACGAGGCCCGCGCCCGCCGCTTTGCCACCATCCCCGCCCGGCGCTATGGCACCGCCGCCGAGTTCGGCGCGGCCTGTGCCTATCTGTGCTCGGTCCATGCCGGGTTCATCGTCGGGCAGAACATCTTGCTGGATGGCGGTGCCACCAACGCGACGATCTGAGGGGCGCGTGACGCGGTGACTGCTGACGCAGCGGATCAAGACGAGCGCCTGCGGCGCAAGGCCTTTGTCACGTCGCGCGCGGGGCGCGCGTCTCCTCGGGCGGGGCCTCCGGCGGGGATATTTTTTGAAAGAGAAAGCGGTGTGGGGCAGGCTTGGGCGGTGGGGGTCCGTCTTGCCCTGCTTGGTCCGGGCTGCTAGGGAAAGTTGAGAAAATTTGTGGGAAAACCGATGCCGCACCCCGCGCCACGTCTTGTGGTCGATCATCTGCGCCGGTCCTTTGCGGGCCGCGCCGTGGTGGATGATGTGTCGCTGCGGGTGGCGGCGGGGCAGGTGACCTGTCTGCTGGGGCCGTCGGGATGCGGCAAGTCCACCACCTTGCGGATGATTGCCGGGGTGGAGCGGCTTGAGGCCGGGCGGATTGCGATCGACGGGGTCGAGGTTGCCGCGCCCAACCGCCATCTGCCACCCGAGGCGCGGTCGGTGGGCCTGATGTTTCAGGACTTTGCGCTGTTTCCGCATTTGACGGTGGCGGAAAATGTCGGCTTCGGGCTGAAGGGCGACCGGGCGGCAAAGGCGGCGCGGGTGGGCGAGTTGCTGGAGCGGGTCAATCTGGCGGGCTTTGGGTCCAAGCATCCGCACCAGTTGTCGGGGGGCGAGCAGCAGCGCGTGGCACTGGCCCGGGCGCTTGCACCGCGCCCCAGGGTGATGTTGATGGACGAGCCGTTTTCGGGGCTGGACAACCGGTTGCGCGATGGCATCCGCGATGTGACGCTCGACATCCTGAAGGATGAGGGCACGGCGGTGGTGCTGGTCACGCACGAGCCCGACGAGGCGATGCGGATGGCCGACGAGATTGCCCTGATGCGCGACGGGCAGGTGGTTCAGCAGGGCGCGCCCTACAACGTCTACAACGCGCCGGTGGACAAGGCGGCGGCAGCGTTTTTCAGCGACATCAATGTGATTCGGGGTGTGTCGCGGGGGGCGCTGACCGAAACGCCGTTCGGGGTCTTCCTGACGCCGGGTCATGGCGATGGGGCGATGGTGGAGATCGTGATCCGTCCGCAGCATCTGAAGATCGATTTTGACCGCGCCGGGCGCGGGCCGAACCCGACGCCGATGGATGGCACGCCGGCGCGCGGCACGGTGGTTCGGGCGCGCTATCTGGGGCGCGAGAGTCTGGTGGAGTTCCGGATGGAGTTTGACGGCAGCACCCTGACCGCATCGGTGCCGGGGGTGTTCTTGCCCAAGCCGGGCACCGCTTTGTGGCTGATGATCCGGCGCGACCGCTGTTTCGTGTTTCCGGCGCGTTAGGGCGGGGTGGATCCTTCGGCCATATGGGCGCGGTAGTCGGCAAGGCCGCGGCCCGGTTCAAGGCCAAACCGTTCCCCTGTCGGGGTGCAGGCGGCGATGCGGTCGATCCGAAAGCTGCGAAAGCCGCCGCGCGCCTCGCACCAGGCGGCAAGGGTCCAGATCCGTGACGCCATTTCCAGCGCAAGGGGCCGGATATCGCGATGCGTCTCGCGGCCCTCGGGGTCGATATAGGTGATGGTCAGCCGCTCATGCGCCCGGATCGCCTTGCGGATCAGCGGCAGATGCGCGGTGGCGCGGTTGGTTTCCTGCCCGGTGAACACGAACAGATCGTCGCCGTCGCCTTCGGGCGGGGCGGGGGTGACGCTGGCGATCTTGGTGGCAAGGCCCTTGGCGGCGCGGGCAAGCCCGGCATCCGTGCCTTCGGCCACCAGCCGCACACCCAGGCGCAGGGCGTCAAGCTCGGCCCCGGTCAGGATCATCGGCGGCAGGGTGATCGGCGCGCGCAGGATGTAGCCCACGCCGCGTTCACCCTCGACCGGCAGGCCGCTGGCCATCAGCGTGGCCATGTCGCGCCAGATGGTGCGCACCGACACGTTCAGGCGTGCGGCCATCTCGGTCGCACGGTGCAAGCGTCCGTCGCGCAATATCTGGATCAGATCGAACAGGCGGTCGGTGCGGCGCATCGCATATTCCAACAGGGGGCAACTGACATATAGCTGTCAGCTACCTGCACGCAATGCCCCCTGTGCCGCAGGGATCAGGGCTATGAACCGCGTAGCGACAGGTCTAAATGGACGCCAATACAGGTGTGGCCCCCTTGGCCCGGCTTTTGCAAAAGGAACATCCCATGCTGAACAACATCGGCCTTCCCGGCCTTCTTCTTATCGCTGTCGTCGTGCTGGTCCTGTTCGGGCGCGGCAAGATTTCGTCCCTGATGGGTGAGGTCGGCAAGGGCATCACCGCCTTCAAGAAAGGCGTCAAGGACAGCACCGAAGAGCTTGAAGCCGCCCCCACCGCCACGACCGCACGCGATGTGACGCCCGAGGCCGACAAGGACAAGGTCTGAGGCGCGGCCCTGGCCCGGTAGTGAAAGGCGCGCGTCATGTTTGACCTTGGAATGTCGGAACTCTTGGTGATCGGGATTGTCGCGTTGATCGTGATTGGCCCGAAAGACCTGCCGGGGTTGTTTCGCAGCCTTGGCAAGTTCACCGCCAAGATGCGGGTGATGGCGCGTGACTTCTCGCGTGCGATGGAAGCCGCGGCGGATGAAGCCGGGGTGAAGGATGTTGCCAAGGATCTTCGGTCGGTGACTTCGGCCAAGTCGATGGGGCTGGACGCGATCAAGGAAGCGACCGACAAGTTCGAAAAGTGGGATCCGCTGAAGAGCACGCCGCGTCCGACGGCCAAGCCGAACACGGCAGAGGCCACGCCCGGCCCGGCGACGCAGGCCCTGGCTGAGGCGCAGGCCGCGCGCAAGGCCGTGGCCGAGGACGCGGTGGCGGCCTTGGCGCGCCCCACGCCTGCGGCGGACCCAATGGCGATGCCCGCCAGCCCCGATGATAGCACACCCAAGGCAGATGCATGACCAAGACCGATGACATTGACGACAGTTCGGCCCCGCTGATCGAACATCTGGCCGAATTGCGCAACCGCCTGATCTGGGCGGCCAGCGCGTTCATCATTGCGATGCTGCTGTGCTTTGTGGTGGCCGAGCCGATCCTCGATTTCCTGCTGAACCCGATCGAAGAGGCGATGCGCAGTCTGGGGAACCCGAACCCGGTGATGCAATACACAGCACCGCAGGAATATTTCTTCACGCTGGTGCATATTTCGGTGGTGGCGGGGCTGGCGGTGTCGTTTCCGGTGATCGCCTACCAGATGTGGCGGTTTGTGGCGCCGGGGCTGTATCGCAATGAAAAGGCGGCATTCTTGCCGTTCATCATCGCGTCGCCTGCGCTGTTCGTCGTCGGGGCGGTGTTTTCGCACTATGTCGTGACGCCCCTTGCGATGACGTTCTTTCTGGGCTTTGCCGATGCGTCGTCGATCGTGTCGGCGATCTTGCCCGCGATTTCTGACGCGCCGATTTCCGATGCCACGGTCGCCACGCCGCTGACCGAGGCGGTGGAAAGCAAAGGCATCGACATCGTGTTTCAGGGCAAGGTCAATGAGACGCTGGATATCTCGCTGAAGCTGATCATTGCCTTTGGGTTGTGTTTTCAACTGCCGGTGCTGCTGACGCTGATGGGCAAGGCAGGGCTTGTCACCTCGGCGGGCCTGTCGGGCACGCGCAAATACGCCATGGTGTTGATCCTGATCGTGGCCGCGCTGGTGACACCGCCTGACGTGATGAGCCAGCTTATCCTGTTTTTCGCAGTCTATCCGCTGTACGAGGTGTCGATCTTCCTGATCCGCCGGATCGAGAAGAAGCGTGAGGCCGAATTGCGCGCCCAAGGCCTGTGGGAAGACCCCGAAGAAGACGATATTGAGCCATGAGCGACGCCTTGGACCGCATCGCCGCCGCGCTGGAACGCTTGGCCCCGGCGCCGCGTGCAGCGCCTGATTTTGCCGCTGCCGATGCCTTTGCCTGGCACACCGACCCTGACCGGCTGGAGCCTGTGGCGCGGGTCGCGCGCGTGGACCTGTCGCTGCTGATCGGCGTCAACCGCGTCCGCGACACGCTGCTGGACAACACCCGGCATTTTACGCGCGGCCTGCCTGCCAACAATGCGCTGCTGTGGGGCGCGCGGGGGATGGGAAAGTCATCCCTGGTCAAGGCGGTGCATGGCCGGGTGGTGGCCGAAGGGCACAGCTTGAAGATCGTGGAACTGGCGCGTGAAGACCTGCCATCGGTGCAGCGCCTGCTGGCGCATCTGCGCGGGGCAGACGCGCGGTTCATCCTGTTTTGCGATGACCTGTCGTTCAGCCATGATGACCAGCATTACAAATCGCTCAAAGCTGTGCTGGATGGTGGCATCGAGGGCCGGCCCGACAATGTGCTGCTCTATGCCACGTCGAACCGCCGCCATCTGATGCCGCGCGACATGATCGAAAACGAACGGTCCTCGGCCATCAACCCGTCCGAGGCGGTAGAGGAAAAGGTGTCGCTGTCCGACCGCTTTGGTCTGTGGCTGGGCTTTCACCCCTGTTCGCAGGATGATTATCTGGCGATGATCCGCGGCTATTGCGCGGCTTACGGTGTTGCGGTGCCCGAGGATCGGTTGCGCGCCGAGGCCATTGAATGGCAAGCCACCCGTGGCGCGCGTTCGGGCCGCGTTGCATGGCAGTTTTTCTGCGATCTGGCGGCCCGACAGGGAGTGTCGTTCCACGACACCGACGCGCCCACGGGTTGATGTCGGACTGTTGGCCGCTGCGCACTGGGCCTGCGACGCAACACCCCGCACCTGCACAAACGATTGACCCGGCTTGCCGCATTGGCCAAAGCTGATGCCATGATGACCGAATTTTCCGCGCGCCTGACCCGCTTGCCCCGCCCGCATGATCGTGCTGCCGCTGATGAGGTGCGGGCGGCCTTTGCCGATCTTGGCCCCGATGTGGCGGCGCTTTTGGCCAATACCGCCGCGTGCAGCCCCTATCTGAAATCCCTGATGGGCCACGAAGCGCCATGGCTGCGCGACGCCGTGCAGCAAGCGCCGGAAACCGTGCTGGCGGCGGAACTGGCCCGGCTGGACGCGTTGCCGCTGGATGGCCTTGGCACGGGGCTGCGGCTGGCCAAGCGGCGGCTGGCCCTGTTGACCGCGCTGTGCGATCTGGGCGGCGTCTGGCCGCTGGAGACGGTGACGGGCGCCTTGACCGATCTGGCCGACCGGGCCGTGCATCTGTCGATGGTGACCTTGGTGGCCGAAGAGATCCGGCGCGGCAAACTTCCGGGGGCGGGGCCTGACGATGCCGCGACGGCGGGCGGGATGATCAGTCTGGCGATGGGCAAGATGGGGGCGGGCGAGCTGAACTATTCCTCTGATATCGACCTGATCTGCCTGTTTGACGAAACAAGCTATCAGGGCGCGGAACAAGAGGCGCGTGCCGCATTCATCCGCGTTACGCGCAAGATGGCGGCGATGTTGTCGGACCTGACCGGCGACGGCTATGTGTTTCGCACCGATCTGCGCCTGCGCCCCGATGCAAGCGTGACGCCGGTCTGCCTGTCGATGGCAGCGGCGGAATCCTATTACGAAAGCGTCGGCCGCACATGGGAGCGCGCGGCCTATATCAAGGCGCGGCCCTGTGGCGGCGATCTGGCGGCGGGCGCGCGGTTTCTGAAGACGCTGACGCCGTTTGTCTGGCGCAAGCATCTGGATTTTGCCGCGATTCAGGATGCGCATGACATGCGCCTGCGCATCCGCGAACATCGCGGCTTGAACGGCCAGGTCACGGTCGAAGGCCACAACATGAAGCTGGGTCAGGGTGGTATTCGCGAGATCGAGTTTTTCACCCAGACCCGGCAGTTGATTGCCGGGGGGCGCGATCCGGCTTTGCGCGACCGCACCACGGTGGGGGGGCTGGCTGCCTTGGCGGCAAAGGGCTGGATCCCGCCCGAGGTGGCGCAAGAGCTGACCTTGCTCTACCGCGCGCACCGCGAGGTCGAGCATCGCTTGCAGATGGTGAACGACGCGCAAACCCACGATATGCCGATCACTGCCGAGGGCGTCGCGCGGATCGCCGCCTTTTGTGGTCAGGACGACGCCAGTTTCCGCGCCGATCTGCTGGACCGTCTGGCCCGGGTAGACCGCCTGACCGAAGGCTTCTTTGCGCCGGGTCAGGCCGAGGCCGGGCCGGACCTGTCGGATGCGGCGAAGGTGATCGTGCAGGGCTGGCAGCACTATCCCGCCTTGCGGTCGGACCGGGCGCAGGCGATCTTCCGGCGCTTGCGGCCGCAATTGTTGCGCGAGTTGCAACGCGCCGCCAACCCGGACGAGGCATTGCGCGCGCTGGACGGGTTTCTGGCCGGTCTGCCCGCCGGGGTGCAGATTTTCAGCCTGTTCGAGGCCAACCCGACGCTGATTGCCCTGATCATCGACATCGCAGGCACCTCGCCCCGGTTGGCACGGCATTTGTCGCGCAATGCGGCCGTGCTGGATGCGGTGATCGGCGGCAGTTTCTGGGCGGCCTGGCCGGGAATGGCGGCGCTGCGGACTGAACTGGCGCAGGTGCTGGCCGAGGTGCCGGATTACGAAAAGAAGCTGGATGCCGCACGACGCTGGACGCGCGAATGGCATTTTAGGGTCGGGGTGCACCATCTGCGCGGGTTGATCGACGCATTCGAGGCCGGCAAATCCTATGCCGATCTGGCCGATGCGGTGGTGGCCGCGCTTTGGCCGGTGGTGGCCGCCGAATTTGCCCGCAAGCACGGCCCGATGCCGGGGCGCGGCGCGGTGCTGATCGGCATGGGGTCGATGGGGGCGCAGCGGTTGAACGCAGGGTCTGATCTGGACCTGATCATGATCTATGACGCGGCAGGGGTAGAGGAGTCGTCCGGGCCAAAGCCTTTGGCGACGCGCCCCTATTATGCGCGGCTGACGCAGGCCATGGTCACGGCGCTGACCGCGCAGATGGCCGAGGGGCGGCTTTACGAGGTGGACATGCGGTTGCGCCCGTCCGGGCGGCAGGGGCCGGTGGCGACCAGCCTGCAAAGCTTTGTCAGCTATCAAGAAACCGAGGCCTGGACCTGGGAACATCTGGCGCTGACCCGCGCGCGGGTGCTGGTGGGCGAGGCCACGCTGGCAGCCGAGGTCGAGGCGGTCCGCCGCGATCTTCTGGCCCGCAAGGGCAAGGGCGAAACGGTGCGCGCCGATGTGGCGGCAATGCGCAAGCGGCTGCAAGAGGCCAAACCGGCCAAGGGCAGTTGGGAGGCAAAGAACGGTGCCGGCCGGCTGATGGATGTGGAATTATGCGCACAGATGGTCTGCCTGATGGCGGGCAGCCCGGCACGCGGTGTCGAGCGCCAGATTGCGGCGGGCGCTGCGGCGGGCCTGTCAGCGGCAGATCAGGCGGCACTGCTGGATGCCTATCGGCTGCTGTGGCGGTTGCAATGCGGCACCCGGCTGTTGACCGAAGGCGCGCTGGACATGGCCGAGTTGGGCGAGGGCGGGCGGGCATTCTTGCTGCGCGAAACCGGCGAGACCAGCGCCGAAAGCCTGACCGCGCGGCTGGAGGCGGCGACAGGGCTTGCCGAGAGGGTGATCTCGGCCCAGATGCAAGGGGGAGAAGATGGGGAGAGGCGTGATGCGGCTGGATGAGGCGGACCCCAAGGGGTTGGTGCGGGAAAGCTACCGGATCGAGGGGATCAGCGACGGCGAATGCCGGTCGATCTTTATCGACTGGGCGCTGAGCCTGAAGCCCGGGATTGACAGTGGCGATGCCCTGCGGGTGGTGCTGGCCGAGTATGGGGCCGACGCCGACCACCCGATGAGCCGGGTTCTAACCGCCGCCCTTACCCCCGCCGCGCCGCCGCAGCGCAAGGGCGGGCGGGGGGCACGGGTCGGCGGTGCGACCCGGGACTAACCGCGCAGGCCAGCAGCCTCTGCCGCCAGGGTGGTGATGGCGGCCCAATCGCCGCGCGCCATGTCGTCTTTCGGGGCAACCCAGGAGCCGCCGACGCAGAGGACGTTTTTCAGCGACAGGTAATCGGTCGCGTTTTTCAGGCTGATGCCGCCGGTGGGGCAAAAGCCGACCTGAGGGATCGGCGCGCCGATGGATTTCAGAAAAGCCGCACCCCCCGCTTGCTCGGCCGGAAAGAACTTTTGCACCGTATAGCCCATTTCCAAAAGCGCCATCACCTCGGAGGCGGTCACCGCACCGGGCAAAAGCGGCAGGTCGTGTTCGGCGCAGGCATCCAGCAGGCGTTGGGTGGCACCGGGCGACACGCCGAAGGTGGCACCGGCGGCCTTGGCGGCCTTGACATCGGCGGGGGTCAGCAGCGTGCCTGCCCCGACGACACCACCCGGCACCTGCGACATGGCGCGGATCGCGTCCAGCGCGCACGGCGTGCGCAGCGTCACCTCAAGCGCCGGCAGGCAGCCGGCGACAAGCGCTTGGGCGAGCGGCACAGCATGGGCAAGGTCGTCGATCACCAGCACCGGCACGACGGGGGCAAGGCGGCAGACGGCAAGCGCGCGGGTGGATTGCTCAGTGGGGGTCATGGGAATGGTCCTGTAACGGGGCGAGGGTGGGAAGAACGGGAGCCTCCGGCGGGGGTATTTTTGCCAAGAGGAAATGCAAAGATCAGAGCAGCACGCTAGCACCGGCATCGGCGGTGCCGACATTCTGACGGAACGCCTCGAACAGATCGCGTCCGATGCCATGGCGGTTGGCCGAAAGGTCGATGGTGACGGCGGGGCGGCTGTCGAAATCGTCGGCCAGCACGGTGAGGCTGCCGTTGGTCGCGTCAAGCCGGATGATGTCGCCGTCGCGCAGCCGGGCCAGCGGCCCCCCCTTGGCGGCCTCGGGCGAGACATGGATGGCGGCGGGCACTTTGCCGCTGGCCCCGGACATGCGGCCATCGGTAACAAGGGCGACCCGCAGGCCGCGGTCTTGCAACACCGACAGCGTGGGGGTGAGCGAGTGCAGTTCCGGCATGCCATTGGCGCTGGGGCCCTGGAAGCGGACGACAACCACGGTGTTAGAGGTGAACTCGCCCGCTTTGAACGCGGCTTTGACCGCGTCCTGGGTGTGGAAAATGCGGGCGGGGGCTTCGATGATGTGACGCTCGGGGGCGACGGCGGAGATCTTGATCACGCCGCGGCCCAGGTTGCCGGACAGTTGGGTCAGGCCGCCGTGCGCTGCAAACGGGTTGCTGGCGGGGCGGACGATCTTTTCGTTCAGACTGTCGCGCGGGCCGTCCTGCCAGCCCAGCTTGCCGTCTTTCAGCGTGGCTTCCTGTCGGTAGGCCGACAACCCTTCGCCTGCGATGGTTTTGGCGTCTTCGTGCAGCAGGCCTGCGTCAAGCAGTTGGTTGATCAGGAATTGCAACCCGCCTGCGGCGTGGAAATGGTTCACGTCGGCCAGACCGTTGGGATAGACCTTGGCCATCAGCGGCACCACTTCCGAGATATCGGCAAAGTCTTGCAGATCGAGGATCACGCCAGAGGCGCGGGCCATGGCGGGCAGGTGCAGCACAAGATTGGTCGACCCGCCCGTCGCCATCAGCCCGACAAGGCCGTTGACGTAAGCCCGTTCGTCAAGGATCTCGCCCGCCGGGCGGAAATCATTGCCAAGCGCGGTGATCTGGGCCGCACGTTCCACGGCGGCCACGGTCAGCGCCTCGCGCAAGGGCGTGCCGGGGGTGATGAAACTGGCGCCGGGCAGGTGCAGGCCCATGAACTCCATCAGCATCTGGTTGGTGTTGGCGGTGCCGTAGAAGGTGCAGGTGCCGGGGCCGTGGTAGCTGGCCATCTCGGCGGCCATCAGCTGTTCGCGGCTGGCGCGACCTTCGGCATAGGCGTTGCGGACGGCGGATTTTTCATCGTTCGGGATGCCGCTGGTCATTGGACCCGCGGGGACAAAGACGGCGGGGATATGGCCAAAGCTGGCGGCGGCGATGATCAGGCCGGGCACGATCTTGTCACAGACGCCAAGGTAAAGGGCTGCGTCGAAGGTGTTGTGGCTCAGCGCGATCCCGGCGGCAAGGGCGATCACATCGCGCGAAAACAGCGACAGTTCCATTCCCGGCTGGCCTTGGGTCACGCCGTCACACATGGCGGGCACGCCGCCTGCGACCTGAGCCGTGGCCCCGGCGGCGCGGGCGGCGCTGCGGATCAGGTCGGGATAGCGTTCAAACGGCTGATGCGCGGACAACATGTCATTATAGGCGGTGACGATGCCGATATTGGGCGCGCGGGTGGTGGCAAGGCTGGGCTTGTCGGTGTCCATCGCGGCATAAGCATGGGCCTGATTGCCGCAGGTCAGGTGGCTGCGCGACGGGCCAGTCTGAACCGCCGCCGCCATCCGGGCCAGATAGGCGCTGCGCGGGCCATCGCTGCGCGCGCGGATGCGGTCGGTGACGCGGGCGATCATTGGGTGCAGCGGCATGGTGGGCCTCTTTCGGTGCGTCGGGTTGGTTTGGTTTACCAGAAACTGATAGCGCTAACAACCTGACCGGGGGCAAATTGCCGCGCAAGCGGTTGTTGCGAAGTGTAGCGCCAGATCGGGCAGCTTGGGCAAGATTACCGCCGCATTTTCGTACTTTTGGCGTGATTGCAGCGCATTGTTGCCACCTTTGCGCGCCACCATACCAGATGACGGGGAGAATCCCTGCGGAGGATCTGGCAATGAAAACGCTTTTGTTCCCGATGCTGGCTGTGACCACGGTTCTGGCGGCCTGTGCAGGCAGCGCGCCCGCCACCCGGTCGGACACGGTGATGTCGCTGGGAACCCAAGGTCGCCCCGATGCCGCCCTGACCGAGGTCCGTCAGGTGCTGGCGGCGCAATATGATGTCGAAGACGTTCGCATTTCGGTGCCCGATCGCCTGAAGGTGTCAGAAGCCAATGTCTATTTTCCGATCGCGGACATTGTCTGGCGCGGCGAGCCGGTCGGCAACCGCCATGCTCAGGTCACGTCGATCTTCAAGGAAGCGACTGACCGTGCGACGGGCGCCATGACCCGTGGCCGCAAGGTGGTGGTCGATATTGAGGTGACGCGGTTCCATTCGGTGACCGAAAAAACCCGCTACACGGTGGGCGGCACCCATTCGATGCATTTCCTGATGACCGTGACCGACGCCCAGACCGGCGCCGTGCTGGACGGTCCGCGCCCGGTTGTGGCCGATGCCAAGGCCGCCGGTGGCAGCAGGGCGGTGGCCGAAGAACGGATGGGCCGCAGCCAGCGGGTGGTGGTGGTGGAGCAGCTGGCGCAGGTGATCCGGCGCGAATTGTCCACGCCAGTGACCGATCCGATGCTGATCAGCCGTGCGCTGAGCAACCCGTCGGTGCTGTCGAACTGACAACAGGCGCGACGGGCATTTCCGAAGCCGCGAAGATGCGGTAAGGGAGGCGGATGATGACCCCTCCGCTTGCGCATGACGCCCCCGAAGAGAACCCGCACAGCCTTGCCGTTGTGCGCCTGAAACCAAAGGCCGAGGCGCGGGCGATCCGCCATGGCTTTCCTTGGGTCTATGCCGATGAGCTGGTGACCGACAGGCGCACCCAAAGCCTTGCCCCCGGCGCGCTTGCGGTGCTGGAAGATGGCGAACGGCGGCCGCTGGGTCTGGTGACGGTCAACCCCAAGTCAAAGATCATCTGCCGGATGCTGGACCGCGATGTGGACGCGGTGATTGACCGGGCATGGTTTGCCGCGCGGATCGCGCGGGCGCAGGACATGCGGGCGCGGCTGTTTGATGCGCCGTTCTACCGGCTGGTGCATGCCGAGGCCGATGGCCTGCCCGGCGTGGTGATTGACCGCTTTGGCGATGTGGCGGTGGTGCAGCCCAATGCTGCCTGGGCCGAGGCGCATCTGGACGCGCTGGTGGGCGCGTTGCGCGACGTGACCGGGGTGACGACGGTGGTCAAGAACGCCTCGGGCCGGGCGCGGGGCTTGGAAGGTCTGACCGAAGAGGTGGCCGTGGTTTCGGGCGCTTTGGCCGGGCCGCTGACGGTGCCGATGAATGGCGCATTGTATATGGCCGATCTGGTGGGCGGGCAGAAGACCGGGTTGTTCTTTGACCAGCGCCCGAACCACGCCTTTGCCGCCCGTCTGGCCAAGGGGGCAACGGTGCTGGACATGTTCAGCCACGTCGGCGGCTTTGGTCTGTCCTGTCTTGCGGCGGGGGCACACAGCGCCTTGGCGGTGGATGGGTCGGCCCCGGCCCTTGCCTTGGCACAAGAGGGTGCCGCCGCGATGGGGGTTGCGGCGCGCTTTGCCACGCGGCAGGGCGATGCCTTTGATGTGCTGGAGGCTTTGGGCGCGGAAGGGGCACGCTTTGATCTGGTGATCTGCGATCCGCCCGCCTTTGCGCCCGCGAAACCGGCGCTGGAGGCGGGATTGCGCGCCTATGAACGGCTGGCACGGCTGGCAGCCCCCTTGGTGGCGCCGGGCGGCTATCTGGGCCTGTGTTCGTGCAGCCATGCCGCCGATCTGGCATCGTTTCGCAACGCCTGCGGGCGCGGTATCGGGCGGGGCGGGCGGCGGGCGCAACTGATCCACACCGGCTTTGCCGGGCCAGACCACCCGATGCTGCCGCAACTGGCCGAGTCGGGGTATCTGAAGGCGCTGTTCTTCCGGCTGGATGGCTGATGCGGGGGGGCTATTTGGCTTCTGTCGGTCGGTCATTGCGCGGGCCTGCGCCACGACGGGTGCCGCCGGATAGGCGCGCGGCATGAAGGCGGTGCTGGACGCCTGCGTGCTCTATCCCACCGTCCTGCGTGAGATCTTGTCGGGCTGCGCAAGCGCCGGGCTGTATGAGCCGGTGTTTTCCGAACGCATCCTGAACGAATGGGTGCGGGCCACCGTCAAGCTGGGGCCAGCGGCGCAGGTGATTGCCGAGGCCGAGGCGGCGGCGATGCGCCGGGCATTCCCCCACGCCATGACCCGCGCGCAACCCGGGCTTGAAGCGCGCCTGTTGCTGCCCGACCCCAATGACGTGCATGTGCTGGCCGTGGCGATTGCCAGCCACGCCGATGTGATCGTGACCTTCAACGCCGTGGATTTCCCGCATCACCTGCTGGCCGAAGAGGGCCTGAAACGCCGCGACCCGGATGGGTTTTTGTGGGAAATGTGGTCGCATCACCCGGCTGTGGTGGGCGAGGTGGTGGCGCGTGTCCACGCCACGGCATGCCGGATGGCGGGACAGGAGTTCACGTTGAAATCGCTGCTCAAGCGCGCCAGGCTCAATCGTCTGGCAAAGGCCGTGGCGGGGTAGACCAGCGCGCCTCGGCCGCCTCGATCGCGGCGATGCGATCATCGGTTTTCGGGTGGCTTAACAGCCAGGCGGGCACCCCGGCACCGGCATTGTCGGTCAGCGCCTGCAACTTGCGGAACAGTGATTTTTGCGGCGCGGTGCCGATGCCGGATTTGACCAGCAGCGCCGAGGCATAGGCGTCGGCCTCGAATTCATCGCGCCGCGACATGCGGGCCATCAGCGCGGTCGAGATCATGCTGGCGATCCAGACGCCGATGATCGGGATAAAACGGTTCAGCAGCGCCGACAGCATCAGGAACACCGCATTCTGCCCGGTGAAATCGATCATCCGCCGCCGGGTGTGGCCAAGCGCGACATGGCCCAATTCATGCGCGATGACCGCCGCCAGTTCTTCGGCCGTCACCTCGCCACGCGCCTTGCGGTTCAGAAAGCCACGTGTCAGGAAGATGCGGCCATCGGGGGCGGCAAGGCCATTGACGGCGTCAATTTCAAACACGCTGACCTTGATCGCCGGAATGTCCAGCGCGGCGGCCATCTGGTCGGCCAGCCGGGTGATGGAGGGGTCGGTCAGGGGCTTGCTTTGTGCATCAAGCACCCGCGCGGTGCGCCACACCGAAAAACGCCACATCAACAGCGCATAGCCGACGGCCAGAAGGATGGGAAGCAACTTGATCATGCGGCAGAATATGGGGCGGTTGATGCAAAAGGGAAAGGGTCACTCACCGCGTTGTGCAAGCGTCCACAGCCACCAGCCAAGGCCAAGCGCCACCGCCCCCGCCGCCAGAAAGCCAAGGATCGAGCCTGCAAATTCGGTGGCCGCCTGCAGATTGCCGCCAAAGCTGTAGCCCGCGCCGGTGTAGACGGCGACCCAGACCGCTTCGCCCACGACGCCCGCGATGGTGAAGGTCAGCCAGCCAAAGCGGGTGGCCCCGGTCACAAGATTGGCATAGGGGCCCAGCGGGCTGACCAGCCAGCGCGACAGGAACACCGCCATCGCCCCCTTGGCGGCGATCAGCGCCTGCGCGCGGGCGATCAGGGCAGCGCGCGCGCCGGTGGCGGCGCGGTCCAATAGTGCCGCCCCACCAAGGCGCGCGGCCCAATACCCGGCCTGATCCCCCGCCACCGCCCCCAGCAGCGCGCCCGCCACCACCTGCCACAACACCAGATCGCCCGCCGCGGCAAAGCCGCCTGCGGTCAGCATCAGGATCGACGCGGGCACCGGCAGCGCAAGACAGGACAGGAAGGTGACAATCGCCACCAGCCACGGCCCATAGATGGGCACGGCTGCCAGAACCCAATCGGTCATCAGGGGCTGACCTGTTCCAGCGCCCGCTGCGCCAGCAACACCGCCAGCGCGCTTTCCACCTGGGCAATGACCTCGGCCACCGGCACCCCACGGTCGCGCGCAATCTGCTGTAGCGATGCCGGCCTGCCCCTTTGCGGCGGCGGCAGGCCGGCCATGGCATCAATCTCGCGCGCGGGCAGGCCCCAGCTTTTGCCGATATAGCCGACGGTCATCCAAGGTTGCACCTGCTGGTTGCGATGGTCGGGGTTCGACCAATAGACCACCTGCACCGTAAAGCGCACGGCAAAGAACAGCGTCAGCACAAGCGCAAGCGCGAAGGTCAGGGTCAGAATAGGGTGGCGGCGGATCAGGCTCATCTGATTTCCCTCAGGCCGCGGGCGATGCCTTCCAACGTCATCGGCACCATGCGCTGATCGAAGATATCACGGATCAGCCGGGTGGACTGGGTATATTGCCAATGCGCCTCGGGCACCGGGTTGATCCACAGATGATGCGGCCAGTGCGTGCAGGCGCGTTGCAGCCAGACCTGCCCACTTTCGGGGTTCCAGTGTTCATTGGCCCCGCCGGGGTGCAGGATTTCATAAGGCGACATCGCGGCGTCGCCGACAAAGATGCAGCGATAGTCCGCGCCATAGCTGCGCAACACCTCGGCGGTCGGGGTCTGCGCATCCCAGCGACGGGCATTGTCGCGCCAGACGCCCTCATACAGGCAGTTGTGAAAATAGAACGGGATCAGGTGCTTGAACTCGGATCTTGCGGCGCTGAACAGCTCTTCCAGCACGCGGATATAGGGGTCCATGCTGCCGCCCACGTCCAGAAACAACAAGACCTTCACCGCGTTGCGCCGCTCGGGCCGGGTTTGCACGTCAAGCCAGCCGTTGCGGGCGGTTTCGCGCACCGTGCCTTCCAGATCAAATTCTTGCGCGGCGCCGTCGCGGGCCCAACGGCGCAAGGACCGCAGCGCGATCTTGATGTTGCGGGTGCCCAACTCCACCCGGTCATCAAGATTGCGGAACACCCGCTTGTCCCAGACCTTGACCGCGCGCTGGTGGCGGCTTTCGTCTTGGCCGATCCGCACGCCCTCGGGGTTGTAGCCGTAAGCGCCAAACGGGCTGGTGCCGGCGGTGCCGATCCAAGTGTTGCCGCCCTGATGGCGGCCCTTCTGCTCTTCCAGCCGCTTTTTCAGAGTGTCCATCAGCGCGTCAAAACCGCCAAGCGCCTGTATCTCGGCGCGCTCTTGCGGCGTCAGGTGGCGCTCGGCCAGCTTTTCCAGCCAGTCGCGGGGCAGGCGGGTGGCGTCCAGCACCTGATCGGGGGTGATTGCCTCCAGCCCTTCAAACGCCTGGGCAAAGGCGCGGTCAAAGCGGTCAAGGTGGCGTTCGTCCTTTACCAGCGCGGTGCGCGACAGGTAGTAGAACCCCTCGACATCATAGGTCACCAGACCTGCGGCCATGCCTTCCAGAAGCGACAGGTATTCGCGCAAGGACACCGGAATGCCCGACCGGCGCAGGATGTCGAAGAACGGCAGGAACATCGGCTATTCCTCGCGAAGCTTTAGCGGCAAAGCGCTCATCAGCCCAGCACGCGTTCGGCAAAGATCGTGACGACCGCCCCCAGCAGGCCAAAGGCTATGCCAAAGCCTGCGGTATCCTTTGCCACGTCAAGGCCGCTGCCGCCGCGCCTTCTTGCGACGGTTGCGCCGAACAGGCCGCCAAGCACCAAACCCGCCAGACCGATCATCCGCCACCCCTTGCCTGTTCCCCGGCAGGGCGGGCCGATGGCTTAGCCCCGCGCGCCCCGCATGGCGAGGGCGCGGATATCGGACAACCGCGCCCGCACCAGAACCTCTGACCCGAACGCATAGCGCGCCCAACCCAGACTGTCGAGCCGGGCCTTTTGTGCCGCTGCGTGCCGTCCCGTGGCCTCCAGCGCCTCGGCCCGCATCGCCAGCAGCGAGGCCAGCAGCGCCGCGTTCTGGTGGCTGCGGGCGACCGGAATGGCACGGTCGGTCAGCGCAAGAACCCGTGCAAACTGCCCCGAGGACAGGGCAAAGGCCGAAAGCTGCATATCGACATGGGCGGTGTGGATCTGCGCCCCGGGCTGGGTGCGCCAGATCTGCGCGGCGCGGGTATAGGCGACGATGGCCCCGGGGGCATCGGTTCCGGTCAGGGCGCGGCCCCTGGCAAAGTGGCTGAAGGCAAGGCGCCCGTCGGTCCAGCCTTGCGCTTGGGCGACGCTGATCATCCGCGCGGCGGCAGACTGGCTGGCCGCGGTGCTGCCGCGCGCGCCAAACGCGGTTTCCGCGGCAGCAACCCAAGCGCGCGGGCTGATCTGCCCCGCCGTGCCACTGACCGCCGCACCGGCCGGATTGACGCGCGCCAGTATGCCCGGCAGGCGGGCCGCGACCTCGGCCCGGGTCATGCCCGAGCGCAATTCGGGGGCGTAATGAACCCGCAGCATCAGCATGTCAAAGCCGGTCAGCACCGAATGGAAATTGTCGTCGTTGAACACCGAATCCGGCAGGCGGAACAGGTCGTTCAGCGGGCCCATGGCCTGCGCCAGTTCTTCGTGCAGGCAGTCGCGCAGCTCTTGTGGGCTGCTGTCGGACGGGGCGATGACGGCAACCTGTTCGCGGCGTTGCAGCCGCGCCCAATCGACGGCCGCGCCACGGCGGGCGGCACTGTAGTCTTGCAGCGAGCGCACGCCGGGCACCACGAAACAGGCCGCCGAGGGCACGGCACGGCGCAGCGCCGACTTGGGCTGGAAATCGACAGTGATCGAGGCGGGCCCGCTGGTCTGGCGGATGTCAAGCCCGGCCTCGGCGCGGAACCGGGCGATCAGGCGGGCCAGTTCGGGAACGGCCGAGGCCGGGATATCGCCGGTCAGGGCCACGGTGATCGGGCCTTCGAACCGGGTCAGCACTGGCAGGGCGCGCCCGCTTTCCATCCGAAATGCAAGGTCCAGAAAATCGACGGCCATCGCCGCGTTCGACCGCGTGGCCCCGACGGCAGGGCCACTGGCAAAGCTTGGCATCGCGGGCAACGCGGGGTCGGTGACGCGGTCATAGGCCAAGCCCTTCGACACCTCGGCCGAGGGCACGGGCCCGCAGGCGGTCAGGGCTGTCGCGGCGAGGAAGGCGGCAAGCGGCAGACATTGGCGCATGAGAGTGGCAGCTCTGTTGCACGAGGGATCGCGGCACAAGCCCCCGGTTTCATTGAGTGGCAGGGGCCCGGAAGGAACCGGACCGCCGGACCAAGTGTCAGTTTCGCAGGCCCCCCGGGTTCCGTTCCTCATCCGGACCGGCCCTGACCGCAGATTGCCCATAGCCGAAACACATCCCCCAAGGCGGTGGCAGGGGCGGGTTTTGGGCGGGGCGACAGGGACCATGCGGGCTCCGGCTGCGGCAGGGGACCAAGCCTGTCAACACAGCCCGCATGTCGGCAAGGCGGCGGCATTGTGTCAATGATGCGAAAACCGCTGGCGGTGCCAAGTCTACCCATGGCGGAAGCGCCGGTCCGGCCCACTCGATTTATCCACAGGACATTGCGAAATATTTCAGAATGTTACGCTGGTCGTGCGGCGTGTGATGTCCCGGCTGCGAAACGTCCGCCAAGCCCCGGCCAAACCAGTGCGATTCGGTGGCGATGCCGCCGGCGCGCTAACGGTTGCCCCGCGCCATGAAGGCGATCCGCTCAAACAGTTGCACGTCCTGCTCGGTCTTCAGCAGCGCGCCATACAGCTTTGGCAGCATTGCCTTGCCATCGCGCCTCAGGTCTTCGGGCGCAAGGTCTTCGGCCAGCAACAGCTTCAGCCAATCCAGCACTTCGCTGGTGGACGGCTTTTTCTTCAGCCCCGGCGTTTCGCGCAGCTCAAGAAATTGCGTCAGGGCGGTGGTCAGCAAGGCCTCTTTGATCTGCGGGAAATGCACCTTGACGATTTCGCGCAGCGTGGCCTCGTCGGGAAAGCGGATGTAGTGGAAAAAACACCGCCGCAAAAAGGCGTCGGGCAGTTCCTTTTCATTGTTCGAGGTGATGATGACCACGGGCCGGTGTCGGGCGCGAATGGTCTGGCCGGTTTCGTAGACATGAAACTCCATCCGGTCGAGTTCCTGCAACAGGTCGTTGGGAAACTCGATGTCGGCCTTGTCGACCTCGTCGATCAGCAAGACCACGCGGGCAGGGGCGTCAAACGCCTGCCACAGCTTGCCGCGGCGGATGTAATTGGCCACGTCATGCACCCGCTCACCGCCAAGTCCGGGGCCCAACTGGCTGTCGCGCAGGCGGCTGACGGCGTCGTATTCATAAAGGCCCTGTTGCGCCTTGGTGGTGGATTTCACATGCCATTCGATCAGCTCCATCCCCAGACTGTCGGCCACCTGACGCGCCAGTTCGGTCTTGCCGGTGCCGGGTTCGCCCTTGACCAGCAAAGGGCGCTGCAACGTGACGGCTGCATTGACCGCGATCGACAGATCCTTGCTGGCAACATAGCTGGCGCTGCCGGTAAACTGTGCTGGCATCCTGGCCCCCGTATACTGCGCATCCAATGCTGCGCATTCCGCCTTCGACCTAGCGGCTTGGCGCGGGGCTCGCAAGGTTTTGCAAGCGGGCCATGGACCTACAAAGCCTAGTGACAAGCCGGTCAAAACGGGCTACGTGCACGGCCAACAGGAGAGCGCCATGTCAGATGCCCACCTGGCGGCGCGCTCCGGGCCATTGGAGAGTGCTGCTATGAAGCCAGAATTGTTCCTGCCGGAAGATTATCGCCCTGCCGAGAGTGAGCCTTTCATGAATGAACGGCAGCTTGAGTATTTCCGCCGCAAATTGGTTACCTGGAAACAGGAATTGCTCAGCCAAAGTGCCGAAACCATCGACAATCTGCAAACAAGCGCCCGCAACGTGCCCGATATCGCCGACCGGGCCAGCGAGGAAACCGACCGCGCGCTGGAATTGCGCACCCGCGACCGTCAGCGCAAGCTGGTGTCGAAGATCGACGCCGCCCTGCGCCGGATCGACAGTGGCGAATACGGCTATTGCGAAATGAGCGGCGAGCCGATCAGCCTGAAGCGTCTGGATGCCCGGCCGATCGCCACGATGACCTTGGAAGCCCAGGAAAAGCATGAACGCCGCGAAAAGGTGCACCGTGAGGAATAGCCGATCCGGCGCGCGGATATGCGTGCTTGTCGCGCGGGTCTGAGGATGAAATCGTGACGCCGGGCCGAAGGGTCCGGCGTTTTGCTTCACGGACAGCCAAAGCCCAAGCCGAAGCCAAGGAAGGAAAACGAAGATGAGCTTGATCGGCCAAGAGGTCACCGTTCTGGGGGCAGGGGTTGCGGGGCTGGCGGTGGCGCGGGCCTTGGCGTTGCGCGGGGCGCAGGTCACCGTGCTGGAACAGGCCGATGCGGTGCGCGAAGTCGGGGCCGGGTTGCAGGTCAGCCCGAATGGCGCGGTGGTGCTGCGCGCATTGGGGCTGGGCGAGGCGTTGGAAACCGCCTCGATGCGCGCCCGGGCGGTCGAGTTGCGCGATGGCCCGTCGGGCGATCTGGTGGTGCGGCTGGACGTGGCGCGGGCGCGGCCCGATCAGGGCTATCATTTTCTGCACCGCGCCGATCTGATTGCCCTGCTGCTGGAGGGCGCGCGTGACGTCGGGGTGACCTTGCGCCTGTTGCAGCGGGTGGCCGAGGTGGATCTGTCCGGCCCGCGCCCGGCGTGGCGCACCGAAACCGGCGACCGGGGCGAGACCGGCCTGTTGATCGGGGCCGACGGGCTGCATTCCAAGACCCGCGAAGCATTGCAAGGCAAGGCAGCGCCCGTCTTTACCCGTCAGGTCGCCTGGCGCACCATCATTCCTGAAGTGCCGGGTGTGCCGGACCTGGCCGAGGTGTTCATGGGGCCGGGGCGGCATCTGGTCAGCTATCCGATGCGCGGCGGCACGCTGCGCAACATTGTGGCGGTGGAAGAGCGCGAACGCTGGGTCGAAGAAGGCTGGAACCTGCGCGACGACAAGATGGACGTGCAGATGGCGTTTGAAGGCTTTTGCCCGCGGGTGCAGGGCTGGCTGGATCAGGTTCAGGATGTCTGGCTGTGGGGGCTGTTTCGCCACCCGGTTGCGCGGCGCTGGCAGGCGGTGCAAGCGGCCGGTGCCGTGGCGATCCTGGGCGACGCGGCGCATCCGACGCTGCCGTTTCTGGCGCAAGGCGCCTGCATGGCGCTGGAGGATGCCTGGGTGCTGGCCGACAGTCTGGCCCGTCACGACACGCAGGCCGCCGGCCTTGCCGCCTATCAGGCGGCACGTGCCCCGCGCTGCACCAGGATTGTCGCGGCGGCCAATACCAATGCCCGCGCCTACCACCTGTCCGGCCCGTTGCGCGGTCTGGCCCATCTGGGCCTGCGCTTGGGCAGCAGCCTTGCCCCCGATTTCGCGCTGAACCGCTTTGACTGGCTTTACGGACACGACGTGACCCGGGCTTGACGGACCGCTGGGACAGGTGTCAGGCCTTGGACGGCATCGGCGCAACATCCGTTGTCACCGCCACTTGCCAGAAACGATCCGCCCGAACGGCTGTGCCTTTTTGGACCGGGGCCCTTGTCAGGCTGACGCGAAGCCATTAGACGACCTTTGTCGGGTGATTAGCTCAGTTGGTAGAGCGCCTCGTTTACACCGAGGATGTCGGGAGTTCGAGTCTCTCATCACCCACCAGCTTGTCTGACCGACCATGATTTCTGGCCTGCAACCGGGTGGCGTTCCGGGGGTTGGGGGCGGTGCGTTTTGGCGCAGGTGGCGCGGCATCTGTTGATTTTGCCTCTGCGCGCAACAGCTTTGCACTGACGCAGCAGGACAAGGCAGCCATGACCCAGATCTTCACCGCCACCCGCGCGAAAGGCTTGGCCGCAATGCAGGCCTTTGCCCCGGCCATGGGCCGACGCTATGCCAATGGCCGCAACCATGACCATGGCGCGGGTCGGCACAAGGCCGTGTCGGTGCTGTCGCCCTATATCCGTCGCAGGCTGGTGACCGAGCAAGAGGTGGTTGCGGCAGCGCTGGCGGCACATGGCCCGGACGCCGCTGAAAAGTTTGTCGAAGAGGTGATCTGGCGGGGCTATTTCAAGGGTTGGCTGGAACGCCGCCCGCAGGTCTGGACCAGCTATTGCCACGGTTTGCAGGCCGATCTGGCCGCCCTTGACCGTGACCGCCGCCTGCGCCGCGATGTGGAACGGGCGATGGATGGCCAGACCGGGCTGGACTGTTTTGATGCCTGGGCCGCGGAACTGGTTGAAACCGGCTATCTGCACAACCATGCCCGGATGTGGTTTGCCTCGATCTGGATCTTCACGCTGGACCTGCCGTGGCGGCTGGGGGCGGATTTCTTTTATCGGCACCTGCTGGATGGGGATGCGGCCTCCAACACGCTGGGCTGGCGTTGGGCGGCGGGGCTGCACACGCGCGGCAAACCCTATCCGGCGCGGGCCGACAACATCACCACCTTTACCGGCGGTCGTTTTTCGCCACGGCCCGGCGATCTGGCCGAGGTGACGCAAGGGCTTGAGGCGACCGAGCCTGACGGATTGCCCCCCGTGCTGCCCCTGCGCGCCATTACGGCACCAAAACCCGGCCAACCCACGGCGCTGTTGATCACCGATGAAGACTGCTGTGTGCAGGATTTCAATCTGGCGGCCTTGGATATCCGCACCGCGGCGACGCTTGCGGCCAGCCCCTTGCGCTCGCCCTTGCCGGTGGCCGAGGCGGTTGTGCAGTTTGAGGCCGCCGCCCTGACCGATGCCGCCCTGCGGGCGGGCGTGGTGCCGGTGCCGTTGCAGGCCGAACACTCCGAGGTGCTGGCCAAATGGGCGGCAGCGGCGGGGGCTGTGCAGATCGCGACGCCCTATGTCACGCGCGGCCCGCTGCAAGACTGGATCGCCGAGGCCACCCCCTATCTGACCGCCAAGGGCATCACCCTGACCGAATGGCGGCGCGATTGGGATATGGCGATCTGGCCGCATGCCACCGCCGGGTTTTTCAAGGTCAAGCAGCAGATCCCGCGCATCCTTGACCAGATGGTGCCGGCATGATGCTGTCTGACCCGCGCATCGCCCGGCTGATCGGCCTGATCCGCGCGGCGGTGCCGCCGCCACCGGGCACGGGGCGCATTGCGCTGGCCCTGACGATGGGCGCGCTGACCCATGCGATGTTCGCCGCCGGAGTGCTGGCAATGATCGTGGCGATGTTTTTCGGCCTGTCGCAAAGCCTTGGCCGCGTGCCTTGGCCATGGGCGGCGCTGGCCAATGCGGCGCTGATCGTGCAGTTCCCGCTGGTGCATTCGCTGCTGTTGACCGGGCCGGGTGGCCGCGCGCTTGCCCGTCTGATCCCCGGTCCGCATGGCGCAACACTGGCCAGCACCACCTATGCCCTGATCGCATCGGCGCAACTGCTGGCGCTGTTTGCGCTGTGGACGCCGTCGGGCATTGTCTGGTGGCAGGCCGAAGGGGCAATGTTGTGGATGATCACCAGCGCCTACGGCGCAAGCTGGCTGTTGCTGATCAAGGCCAGCTTTGATGCCGGGGCCGAGGTGCAGTCGGGGGCCTTGGGCTGGATGTCGCTGATGGCGCGCATCCGGCCGGTGTTTCCCGACATGCCGACGCAAGGGCTGTTCGCGCTGATCCGCCAGCCGATCTATGTGGCCTTTGCGCTGACGCTGTGGACGGTGCCGGTCTGGACGCCGGATCAACTGGTTCTGGCGGTCAGCTATACCGCCTATTGCCTGCTGGCCCCGCGCCTTAAGGAACGCCGGTTTGCGGCGCGCTATGGCATGCGGTTCCAACGCTATCGTGACCGGGTGCCCTATGCCGTGCCCCGCCTTCTGCCCGCAAAGGACCGCCAAGATGCGCAATGATCTGACCATCTACGACAAGGCGGCCGACAGTTGGTGGTCGGATGATATCCGCTGGGTGCGCACCTTGAAGAACCTTGTGCCGGGGCGGCTGCGCTGGTTTGACGCCCGGATCGACTGGCAGGGCAAGACGGTGCTGGATCTGGGCTGTGCCGGTGGCTTCATGGCCGAGGCGATGGCGTCGCGCGGGGCCAACGTCACCGGCATCGACCCGGCGGCCGAGGCGATTGCCGCCGCCCGCAGCCACGCCCGCAGCCAGGGCTTGCGCATCGGCTATGATGTCGGGGTGGGCGAGGCACTGCCCTATGACGCCGCCGCCTTTGATGCCGTGGTCTGTGTCGATGTGCTGGAGCATGTGACGGACCTGCACAAGGTGCTGGCCGAGGTGGCGCGGGTTCTGCGCCCCGGCGGGTTGTTCTTGTATGACACGATCAACCGCAATCCGCTGGCAAGCCTTGCCACCATCACGATTGCCGAAGACCTGCTGCGCCTGTTGCCGCGCGGCACGCATGATCCGGCGATGTTCATCAAGCCGGCCGAGTTGCAGCGCGCGCTGCAAGGGGCGGGGCTGGTGCCCGGCCCGATCACCGGGTTGGGGCCGCGCGGGGTCAACCGCCGGTTTGACCTGACCTTTGGCCCGTTGCCGCTGACGGCGGTCCTGTACATGGGGCTGGCGCGCAAGCCGGGGCTTGCCACGGACGGGGAGGCCAGAAAGATGGCCGGGGCAGGGGGCGCACCATGACCGATCTGCCGCGCGAAAACGTGCAGTCCTACCCGCGCCCGCCCGCGCTGGAACCTGTGGCACAGCGCATCCTCATCCGGCATGGCGGTGTGCTGGTGGCCGAAACGACCCGCGCACTGCGGGTGTTGGAAACCCACCACGCGCCGACCTATTACCTGCCGCCTGACGATGTGCAGGCCAGCCTTCGCCCCGTGCCGGGCAGCAGCTTTTGCGAATGGAAGGGCGTTGCGCGCTATTTCGATGTGCTGGCAGGGGGGACCGTGACGCCGCGTGCCGCATGGGCCTATGACCGCCCGACGCCGCGCTTTGCCGCCTTGGCGGGTTATGTGGCGTTTTACGCCGGGCTGATGGACGAAGCCTGGGTGGGTGATCTGCGTGTGGTCCCGCAACCGGGTGATTTCTATGGCGGCTGGGTCACCCCCAATCTGGATGGCCAGATCAAGGGTGCGCCCGGCACGCGGCATTGGTGAAACGTGGCCCTCGGCCGCCACAGGCGGTCTGGCAGGGGCCGGAGGGAATGAGGTTTTGATGCGCCGTTTGATCTGCTTCATGTTTGCGCTGGTTTTTTGTGCTATGACCTTGCAGCCCGCGCAGGCGGACGCGCCGTTGGTCAAGGATTTCACCATGCAGCCCGAAACCGGCTGGCGGTTCTTTACGGATAGCGTGATGGGCGGCGTCTCATCGGGGCAGGTGGTGTTCCTGACCGAGGATGGGGCCAGCTTTGGCCGGATGACCGGCCGCGTCAGCACCGCCAACCGGGGCGGGTTCATCCAGATGCGACTGGACCTTGCCACCCCACCGCCCGAGGGCACAACCGGCGTGCGGCTGGTGGTGCGTGGCAATTCGCAGCGCTATTTCGTGCATTTGCGGGCAAAGGGCACGCTGTTGCCATGGCAGTATTATCAGGCGGGCTTTGACGTGACGCCGAACTGGGCCGAGGTGCGGCTGCCGTTCACCGCCTTTGCCGCCTCGGGCGCGCTGTTGCGCTCGGTTCCCCGGCCCGGTGGCCTGACATCAGTGGCCGTGGTCGCCTATGGCCGCGACCACGACGCCCAGATCGACGTGCGCGAGGTCGGTTTTTACTGACACGACGGCCAGTGCCAGACCCGCGCGGTGCCGGCCGGGACCGTGGGGCGGCCTTTGCGGTGCAGCGTTGCTGTCTTTGCCTTACAACCCCTTGGACCGATAGGCTTTTGCCACCCGGTCGATCGACACGATATAGGCGGCGGTGCGCAGGTCATCGACATCGTCGCGCCCGTGCCAGACCGCGCGCATCGCCTGATAGGCGGTGCGCATGGTGTCATCCAGCCCTGATCGCACCAGTGCCAGTTCATCCGACCCGGTCAGGAACCGGTCCTTGAAATCTTCGGTCAGGGTCCAGCCCAGGCCCTTGTCGGCAGAAAGCCGCTCCAGCTCTTCCACCAGCAGCAACGAGCGGGCCTCTTCGGCGCGGCGTTGCATTCGGCCAAAGCGGATGTGCGACAGGTTCTTGACCCATTCGAAATAGCTGACCGTGACCCCGCCCGCATTGGCAAACATGTCGGGAATGATGACCACACCCTTTTCGCGCAAGATCTCATCCGCGCCAAAGGTGATCGGTCCATTTGCCGCCTCGATGATCAGCGGGGCCTTGATCCGGGGCGCATTGCCCATGTGGATCACGCCTTCCAGGGCGGCGGGGATCAGGATGTCACACTCGGCCTCAAGCAAGGCGGTGCCATCTTCGATATAGGCCGCCGAGGGATAGCCCTTGATGCTGCCGCGTTTCACCATCCATTGCCGGATGTCTTCGATGCACAGCCCCCGATCATCGTGCAAGGCGCCGTCGCGTTCGATCACCGCGGTGATGGTGCAGCCGTCTTCCTCGGACAGGAACTTGGCCGCGTGATAGCCGACGTTGCCAAGGCCCTGCACGATCACCCGCTTGCCCTCCAGCCCGCCCGACAGGCCGGCCTTGGCGGTGTCTTCCGGATAGCGGAAGAACGCACGCAGCGCGTATTGCACGCCGCGCCCCGTCGCCTCGACCCGGCCCTGAATGCCCCCCGCATGCGGCGGCTTGCCGGTCACGCAGGCACGGCCGTTGATGTCGGTGGTGTTCATCCGCATGTATTGATCGGCGATCCAGGCCATTTCCCGCTCGCCGGTGCCCATGTCGGGGGCGGGGACGTTCTGTGCAGGGTGGATCAGGTTGCGCTTGATCAGCTCATAGGCAAAGCGGCGGGTGATCTGTTCCAGTTCATGTTCTTCCCAAGCGCGGGGGTCGATGCACAACCCGCCCTTAGAGCCGCCAAACGGCGTTTCCACCAGCGCGCATTTGTAGGTCATCAGTGCGGCCAGCGCCTCCACCTCATCCTGACTGACTGACAGCGCATAGCGGATGCCGCCCTTGACCGGTTCCATATGTTCGGAATGCACCGAGCGGTAGCCGGTGAAGGTTTCGATCTTGCCGCGCAGACGCACCCCAAAGCGCACGATGTAGGTTGAATTGCAGACCCTGATCTTCTGCTCCAGCCCGGGGCTGAGGTCCATCAGCCGCATGGCACGATTGACCATCAGATCGACCGAGTCGCGAAAACTCGTCTCTTGATCCGTTTGCATGCCAGTCCCTCCCGTCAGGCAAGGCGCAGATATCCTGCGCCTGCGGCAAGCCTAACGCGGGATCGCGCCAGCTTCACAGCAAAAGGTGACGAGAGATGCAGAAAATGCGAATCGATTTGCGTGCCCTTCGCCATTGCCAAGGTCGGCATCTGTCCGGCCCCGATGCAGCGTATTCTGTTCTGTTACCGATTGGTCGACAATAATCTGCAAAGGCCCGGATCGTTTCCTGTGCCCCGCGGCGATTCCCCGGCCATCGGCATTTGCCACAATTTTGCCCTGCTTGGTGCGCCCTATGGAAGGTGTATCGTGTGGCCAGAAGACCGTGGGGGCGGCTCTTGTGGCATTTAGGGGACCAGAGAGCATGGACCGCGTCGTTAAAATTGCTGCCAAAACCATTTCACCGCGCCCAATGCAGCGGTTTGCCAAAGACGAAGATGGCCAGATCGTTGTCTTCACCGTGATCGTCATGACGATGATGCTGGCGCTTGCCGGCTTTGGCCTTGACATCATCCAGTTTGAAACCACGCGCACCAAGCTGCAACAGACGTCAGACCGTGCCACGCTTGCCGCCGCGTCGTTGACGCAAGCCAGCGATTCCAACGCCGTGGTCGTCGATTATTTCAACAAGGCCGGTCTTGGCGACAGCCTGAAGTCGGTGGTGACGGAAAAAACCTTGAACTCCTCCGTCGTGTCGACCGAGGCCCAGATTGTGCTGACACCGACCTTCATGAACCTTTGGGATCTGGAAAACAAACTCAAGCTGAGCGCCAACGCCAAGTCGCGCGCCGAACAGCGGATCAACAACATCGAGATTGTGCTGGTGCTGGACGTGTCGGGGTCGATGTCCGGAACGAAGCTGACAAACCTGAAAACGGCGGCAACGGAATTTGTCGATACGGTGCTGGATCAGGATGCCGAAAACCGGATTTCCATGGCGATCGTGCCGTATAATGCCCAGGTCAATCTGCCGCAGTATCTGCAGGATGTTTTTGTCAATCGGGTTGACGACCACAACATCACGGATGCGAATTGTTTCGACCTGCCGCCGGAAAGTTTCGGTCAGCTCGGGATTCCGGCGACGGCCAACTATCCGGTGGCGGCCTACGCCGATTCCAACGACCTTTCTGCTTCCAGTGCAAAAGATTTGCCGGGCATCAGCTACATCCCTTGCATCAAGGCCACGAACAACATGGTTCTTGCGCCAACCAATGATAGTACGGCGCTGAAAAACCACATCAACGGCCTCTCGGCCAAAGGTAACACCTCTATCCATCTGGGTATGAAGTGGGGCATGTCACTGCTGGATCCGGCGGGTGCGCCGATGGTTGACGCCGCTGTGGCCGATGGGAAAACCCCGGCCTCGTTCGGCAATCGTCCTTTTGGCTATGGTGACCGGGAGGCGATGAAGATTGTTGTCCTGATGACCGATGGTGAAAACGTTCAACACGGCTACATCAACGATGGGTTCCGCACAGGCACATCGAACATCTGGCGCGCTGATAATGATGTATATACCGTCTATCACAATGTGGGCACCAGCAAGCCCTATTACCTTCCTGCCACAGCAACTGTCGGCAGCAAGACTTATTACACAGGGTGGTATGCGACTCCGATCGGCACCAACCCCGTCCAGCAGACCTGGGAACAGGTTTGGGCCAAACGTAGCGTGCCGGCCGTGGAAAAATACTTCTTCGACAATCCCCTTGTAAATATGACCCTGACGCAAGTGCAGCAAATGTTTCGCACGTTTGTGGCTCCGGCGGCCAAGAACAGCCAGTTGCAGCAGGTATGCAGCGCGGCCCATGCCGAGGATGTGATTGTCTACGGCATCGCGTTCGAGGCCCCGCCGCCCGGCCAGACGGCAATCTCCAATTGCGCAAGCTCTCCGGCCCATTACTTCAACGCCGCCGGGCTTGAGATCCGCACCGCCTTCCGGTCCATCGCCACCAACATCAGCCAGTTGAAGTTGACCCAATGACACGCCGCATCGCCCTAATGTTTCGCCGGTTCCGCAAGGACGAGAAGGGACTGGCAGCCATCGAGTTCGCCCTGTTCTTTCCGGTGTTCCTGGGATTTTTCTTCTGGGCAATCGAACTTGGCATCATGCAGATCAAGTCGGTGATGCTGGACCATGCGCTGGATGTGTCGATGCGTGAAATCCGGCTGGGCATGGTAAGTGAACCTTCGCCGGACAAGCTGAAAACGGCAATCTGCAACCGGGCGCGGATCATCAATGATTGCGCTGACCAGTTGATGATCGACATGCGGCCGGTGTCGACCACCACCTGGGCAATGCCGGCCACCCCGGTGGCCTGCGTGAACAACGATGACGAAAATATGCAGCCATCGGTGACCTTCGATCCCGGTCGTCAGAATGAAATCATGCTGGTGCGGGCCTGTGTCAATATTCCGGTGCTTTTCCCCAACATGATGTTCGGCCGTCAGTTGAAAAAGGACACGTCGGGCAGGATCAGCATTGCCTCGATCACTGCCTTCGTGAACGAGCCGTCGTAGGGACGGGTATGGGTGAACAAATGAAGCGTATCTCGGATTTCATGAAGATGACCTGTCGCGGCTTTGCCCGCGAAGAAGACGGTCTGATGGCGGCGGAAATGATCGTGATGTTTCCGCTGTATCTGTTCGCCATCATGGGCACCTACACCTACTGGGATGCCTGGGATGTGGTGAACCGGTCGCAAAAGGCGGCCTACACGATATCGGACCTGATCACCCGGGAATTCGCCCCGGTGTCCGAGACCTATGTCGAAGGCCTGTTCGGCACGATGGACTATATGATGGGTCCAAGCCTGCCAACCGAAACGCGGGTCACCAGTATTTTCTACAACGGCACCAACGACAAATACGAAGTGATCTGGTCACGCGCCAGCGGCGGGTCGCTTGCCCCGCTGACAACCGACAGCGTTTTGACGATCGAAAGCCATCTGCCGGACCTGGCCGATGGGGATTCGATTGTCGTGGTCGAGACGGTTACCGATTTTGAGCCTTTGATGGGCGAGTCCGTCTATGCCTTCATCAGGCCCCTTGCGGGCGACAAGAAACACGTGGTGGTGACCCGGCCACGCTTTGTGCCCAAGGTCTGCATGCTGAACGTGGCCTGCGGCTAATCTTGCCGGGTGCCATTGCGCGACTGACACAACTGGTCCAGCACTTCGGCCATGTAGCGCGCTTCGTGCCGGTGCGTGACACCGCCGACCCCGACACGGCGGCCGATGCGCCACCACAGGCCCGGCGCCCATGCGCGCGGGCCTGGCTGGCTTAGCACCAGGGTAAAGCCGCCGGCGGGTTTGAAGGCAAACACGCCGCGGTTGACGGCCCGCACCATGTCAACCCGGGCCAGCACCTTGCCTTGCGCGTCGCACAAGGCATCTGCGGTCAGAACCAGTCGGCCTTCGGTCGCCGTCCACATCCGCAGCGACACCCACAGCGACAGGCCACCGAAAACCAGCAAGAACGCGGTCCAGCCCAGACCCGCAACCGGCAGTGTCAGCCACAGATACAGCAGGGCCGTGCCAAGGATCAGCAAGACGCCCACCCCCACCACACGACGTGGCGGCGAGGCGCGCAATTCGGCCAGAATGGCAGGGCGGTCATCTGGGGTGGTCATCGGCGTCTCCGTCGGCCTCGGGAACGATGCCCCGGCATGGTCCCTTAGCCGAACCACGCCGCCGGGTCGAGAGGGGCCGCGATGCCTGAACCGCCCGTGGCAGGCGCGAAAGCATGCCTGAAGCAGAACCAAGCTGTCTTGCCCCGCTGCGCAAGGACTTCTAGGGTTTCGTCCAGCACAAACCCTGTGCGCCCCCTGACGACCGGAAGCCAAGAATGCGCCCTCTCGCCCGTTTTGCCTGCCTGATCGGATGTGCCGCGCTTGCGGCCTGTGCCCAGCTGCCTGATCTGGCAGCGGGCCGGGCCGACCCTGGCCCTGCCGCCGAACTGGTGCCGATCGAGGGGATTCTGGCACAGGCCGATGCCATCGGGTCGGCGCAGCAGGTTGTGGGCCCGGTCGAGGCGCGGGCCGCCCGGTTGCGCGCCAAGGCGGCCCGACTGCGCAGCCAATAGGCAGTCCGCCCGATTAGCAGAATTTGCTGCGATGCGCCCGGTCGCTCGCGTTGCCATGGCAGGGCGAACGGTCTATGACCACAGGCAAAACGACGAACGGAGTGCCCCATGTCTGCCCCCTTGCGAATTGGCCTTGCCGGGTTGGGCACGGTTGGGATCGGCGTCGTCAAGATCATCCAGCGCCATGCCGATCTGATCAGTGCTCGCGCCGGTCGCCCGGTGGTGATCACGGCGGTATCCGCGCGGGATCGCACGAAAAACCGCGACGCCGATCTGTCGGGCTTTGTGTGGGAGGCAGACCCCGTTGCCCTGGCCGCGCGCGACGATGTCGATGTGCTGGTCGAGGTGATGGGCGGCCATGACGGCCCGGCCAAGCTGGCGACCGAGGCCGCGATTGCGGCAGGCAAGGATGTGGTCACTGCCAACAAGGCATTGCTGGCGCATCACGGCCAGGCCCTGGCCGAGGCCGCCGAGGCCAAGGGTCGGGTGATCCGGTTCGAAGCGGCGGTGGCGGGCGGCATCCCGGTGATCAAGACCCTGACCGAAGGATTGGCCGGCAATCAGATGCGCCGGGTTATGGGCGTGATGAACGGCACCTGCAACTACATCCTGACCCGGATGCAGGCCGCAGGCCTGCCCTATGAGGTGGTGTTCGAAGAGGCCCGGCAATTGGGCTATCTGGAGGCGGACCCGAACCTTGACGTCGGCGGCATCGACGCGGGCCACAAACTGGCGCTGCTGGCGGCCATCGCCTTTGGCACCAAGGTGTCGTTCGACAAGGTCGAATTGGAAGGCATCGGCAATGTGTCGATCGACGACATCAATCTGGCCGATGATATGGGCTATCACATCAAGCTGTTGGGTGTTGCGCAAATGACCGGCCGCGGGCTGGAGCAACGGATGACCCCCTGCCTTGTGCCCGCCGAAAGCCCATTGGGCCAGTTGCAGGGCGGCACCAACATGGTGGTGCTGGAAGGCGACAGCGTTGGCCAGATCGTGATGCGCGGTGCGGGCGCGGGCGAAGGGCCCACCGCCAGCGCGGTGATGGCCGACGTGATCGACATCGCGCGCGGCACCCGGGTTTCCACCTTTGGCCGCCCGGCCAGCACTCTGGCCACCCCGATTGCCGCCAAATCCGCCACCCCCGCCTCCTATTACCTGCGCATGACGCTGCTCGACAAACCCGGTGCGCTGGCCAAGATCGCCACTGCGTTGGGCGAGGCCGGGATCTCGATCGACCAGATGCGCCAGTTGAACCAACCCGGTGAGGCGGACAACAAGGCCACGGTGCTGATCGTCACGCACAAGGCCTCGCCCTCGGATGTGGCCTTCGCCATGGCGCAATTCGACACCACCGGCGTTCTGATCGGCGCACCCGTTGCTATTCGCATCGAAGAGGTGTGACCTACGGGGCTGGGCTGGGTGCCGAACGGCAGGCCTGCCTTTGGGGCAGGTGCCCCAACGGGCCGATGGCCCGTCCGCGGCTGACAGGGCGGATGCGGACGGCTCGGCCCGAAGGTCACACCCCTGCGCTGGTCACGGTGCAGTGCCACAAGCCTTGCGTCTGTTAGCGCCATCACGCTTGCCGCAAAGGCATGGTTCGCGCTAAGGCGGCTCAAACCCTGATAAAAGGAAAGATCATGGCCGTTGCCCCGACCCAGGTTGCCGAGTTTCAAGACCGCCTTCTGTCGCTGGGCCTTGCCCGCGTCTCCGAAGCGGCAGCGCTTGCCAGTGCGGCACTGGTGGGGCGCGGCGACGAAAAGGCCGCCGATCAGGCCGCTGTAAACGCGATGCGCGACCAGTTGAACCTGCTTGATATCGCCGGCGTCGTGGTGATCGGCGAAGGCGAGCGGGACGAGGCCCCGATGCTGTTCATCGGCGAAGAGGTCGGCACCGGCAAAGGCCCGGCGGTCGATATCGCGCTTGATCCGCTGGAAGGCACCACGCTGACCGCAAAGGACATGCCCAACGCCCTGACAGTGATCGCCATGGCCCCGCGCGGCAGCCTGCTGCATGCGCCCGACGTCTACATGGAAAAGCTGGCCATCGGTCCGGGCCATCGCCCCGGCACCGTGACGCTTGCCATGACAGCGTCAGAACGGGTCTCGGCCCTTGCCGCGGCCAAGGGATGCTCGACCAAGGATATCACGGTCTGCGTCCTTGAACGCCCACGCCACGAAGCGATGATTGACGAGTTGCGCTCGACCGGAGCGGCGATCCGGCTGATCACCGATGGCGATGTGGCCGGCGTGATGCATTGCGCCGAACCACACCTGACGGGCATCGACATGTACATGGGCTCGGGCGGGGCCCCCGAAGGCGTGCTGGCGGCCGCCGCGCTCAAGTGCATGGGCGGCCAGTTCTATGGCAAACTGCTGTTTCGCAACGATGATGAACGCGCCCGCGCCCGCAAGGCCGGGATCGACAACTTTGACCGTGTCTACACCCGCGACGATCTGGTGCGCGGCGACGTGATCTTTGCGGCCACCGGCGTCACCGACGGCAGCCTGCTGGCCGGGATCAAGCGCGAGCCCGAGCATCTGACCACGGAAACCATCCTGATGCGGTCAAAAACCGGCTCGGTGCGCCGGATGACCTATCGCAACCCGATCCGTTGAGTCCGAACGGATGGGCGCAGAGGGGCTCTGCCCCTCGGCCTGCGGCCTCACCCCGGGATATTTGGGGAAAGAGAAAACTGAAAACACCTTTCTCTTTCTGAAAATATCCCCGCCGGAGGCTTCCGACCCCGGCCCAAAGCGCGGGGTCGGGGGTTGAAGCGCCCGGCGGCTTGGTGCAGACCCTTGCCATGATCCCGCGCGCTTTTCTGAATGTCGAAGCCTCGGTGACCGGCCGCCGTTGGGTGGGCCCGTCGGTCGAGGAAGAGCGTCTGGCCGAGGCCATGGCGCAACACACCCGACTGCCGATGGCACTGTGCCACATTCTGGTCCGTCGGGGCGTGGCCCCGGCAGATGCGGCGGGTTTCCTTTCACCCGTGCTGCGCGAGCTGTTGCCCGATCCGTTGCGGCTGCGCGACATGGGGCTGGCGGCCGCGCGGTTTGTGAAAGCGGTTACCGCGCATGAACGGATTGCGGTCTTTGCCGATTATGACGTTGACGGCGGGGCGTCTGCGGCGCTGCTGATTGACTGGCTGCGCGCCATGGGGCGGACGGCCACGCTGTATATCCCTGACCGGATCGACGAAGGCTATGGTCCCAATGTCCCTGCCATGGCGGCCTTGGGGGCGGCGCATGACCTTATCGTCTGCGTCGATTGCGGCACGCTTTCGCATGGCCCGATCGCGGCGGCGGGATGTGATGTGGTGGTGCTGGATCACCACCTTGGGGCCGAGACATTGCCGCCCGCCGTGGCCGTGGTGAACCCCAACCGGCAGGACGAGTCGGGTGAGCTGGCGCATCTTTGCGCGGCCTCGGTGGTGTTCTTGATGCTGGTCGAGGCAAATCGTCGGTTGCGCGCCGAAGGGGTAACCGGCCCTGACCTGATGGCCATGCTGGATCTGGTGGCGCTTGCCACCGTGGCCGATGTGGCGCCGCTGATCGGCGTCAACCGCGCGTTGGTGCGGCAGGGGCTGCGCGTCATGGCCCGGCGCGAGCGGGTGGGGTTGGTGGCACTGGCCGATGTCGCGCGGATGGAACAGGCCCCCACGCCCTATGCGCTGGGCTTTGTGCTGGGGCCACGGGTCAACGCGGGTGGCAGAATCGGTCAGGCCGACCTTGGTGCGCGTCTGCTGGCCAGCGACAACGCCCGCGCGGCCGCTGCGATGGCGGCGCGGCTGGACCAGTTGAACACCGAACGGCGCGTACTGACCGAGGCCGTGCGCGAAGAGGCGATGGCACAGGCCGAAGCGCGCGGCCTTGATGCGCCGCTGGTCTGGGCGGCGGGCGAAGGCTGGCATCCCGGCGTGGTCGGCATTGTGGCGGCGCGGCTGAAGGAAGCCTTCAACCGCCCCGCCATTGTGATCGGGCTGGAGGGGGGCGAGGGCAAAGGCTCGGGCCGGTCGGTTGCAGGAGTTGATCTTGGTGCCGCGGTGCAGCGGGTGGCGGCAGAAGGGCTGCTGATCAAGGGCGGCGGTCACCGGATGGCGGCGGGGTTGACCGTGGCGCGTGACCAACTGGATGCGGCCATGGCGCGGCTGTCTGACCTTCTTGCCCGCCAAGGCGCGGGCCGCGAAGGCCCGCGCGAGATGCGGATCGACAGCTTGCTGATGCCATCCGCCGCCACCCCCGGCTTTATCGAGCAGATCGATGCCGCGGGGCCGTTTGGCCAAGGTGCCCCGGCGCCGCGCTTTGCCTTTGCCGATGTGGCGATCGTCCCGCGCCGGATTGGCGAAAAGCACCTCAAGCTTGCCATCTCGGATGGCATGGGCGCCGCCATCGAGGCGATGGCCTTTGGTGCCTTTGACGGCCCCCTTGGCCCCGCACTGATCGACGCTGGCCACCGCCGCTTTCACCTGTGCGGGCGGCTGGAGGTCAATCACTGGGGCGGGCGCAGCAAGGTCCAGCTCCGTCTGGAAGACGCCGCTGTTGCCGCGCCGTAAAGATGCGTTTTTCCTCTTGCGAGTCAGTGGGAAGGCCACTACACACCGTCCACCGACAGCGTGGCCCGTTCGTCTATCGGTTAGGACACCAGGTTTTCAACCTGGGAAGAGGGGTTCGACTCCCCTACGGGCTGCCACCTTCCAAAAATATCGTTGTATTACTTGGGCTTAACCTTCGGTTTTGTCCCACCGCCGAACATGGCGGCAAAAAGTGGGACACTTCTGTTTCAGTTCCGTTCCGCTGTCATCTTCACAAGGGCACTTGCGGCCCGTGTCTTTTGACTGGCGGCCTTCGTGTAGCGGGTCACTTCCTTGCTGGTCTGGTGGCCGGTGATCGACATGATTTCAAACTCGGTGCAGCCCAGTTCCGCCAGCCTAGCGGCGGCCGCTTTCCGCAGGCCGTGAACGCTGCAATGAGCAAGCCCGGCCTTGTCGCACCATTCCCGGAAGCGGTTGCCGAATCCGTTGTTCGTGAAGGGCCGCCCGTAACCCGTCACAAGGAAGGTCAGGTCGCCGGTCGGGCTGGCATCAATCACTTGCCGCAGGGCCGGGATGATCGGCAGTTCCAGCCTGATCGGGTTGCGGTTGCGGCCCTTGTTCTGGGTGAAGATCAGCCATTCATCCCGAACGTGTTGCTTGCCAAATTGCACCAGATCGCCGCGCCGCTGGCCTGTGTAAAGGGCCAGGGCCAAGGCCAGCCGGGCAACCGTTCCGATAGGATGCGCCTCTTCATACTTTTCAATCTCGGCAAGACTCCACGAATGGTAGCCTTCCGAACCTGACTTCAGAAGTTCAATCCCGTCTGCCGGGTTCCGGTCAATCAGGTCGTATTGCATGGCATATTTGAAGACCTGCCGCAGAACCTTGACCATCCCGTTCGCGGCTTCAGGCCGGTCTGCCATGGCATCGCGGCGCTTGCGGATATGGCGGGGCAGCATTTCGGCAAAGGGCTTTTCCCCGTCCGGTGTCGTGCCGCCTTCAGGCACATAGGCGCAGAAGCGTTCGAGGATGCCCCGGCGGGTTGCTTGCGTCTTGGGGTCAAGGCCCTTGAACATGGCGCTTTTGAAGTAGTCGGCTACCAACGCCCGCAAAGACCCTTTGACCAGCGCCCCCGGCTTTGCCTTGGGTTCGGGTGTCGGGTCAGCTAAGGCCGCGTGATAATCGGCCCAGAAGTCAGGGCCGCCCAGAGGGCCGCGCAGCCGCACTTTCCGACCATCGCGGCGAAGATACAGGCGCACGTTGCCGTGCCGGTCTGTATCTTCCACCACATACTTGATCCGTATCTTCACCGAACGACCCATGACTTCAATCCCACGGGTTAGCTTGGCTCGACTCATCGCCGCCCGGCAAGGCGTCAAATGACCGATCCAGCGCGCGCACGTCCCAGACCTTGCGTCCGTCAATGCGTTTGGCAAGGGGCATCCGGCCGTCTGCGACCATCTTGTCAAAGGTATTTGCGCTGACCCCAATGTAAGCTGCCGACTCGTCACGATGAAGCCCCCGCCGCGTGGGCGGCGGAAGTGCTTCGTGGCGAATGTTGACGGCTTTGGTCATGTTCGCTTCAACCCGGCCCTGCAAGCGTCTTGATGCTCTTAAAAGGCAACAGAACACAGCAAGGTGCGGTTAAGGAAATCGGGGCAGATTTGAAGCGCGCGGCGGGTTTTTGTTAGGGTGGCGTTAGGGAAAGCCTGCTATGCGCCCGCGCCGCCGGGCTTTGCCAAGCGCACCCCGGCTCCCCCGCCGTTCTCGGCTATAAACTCCACCCCAGCCGCTTCCAGCGCGGCGCGGATCGCTTCAATCGTGCCGTGCCGCAGTTCTTCGCCCCGTTCCAGACGGGAAATGGTGTTGGGTGACACGTCCGCCAACTCGGCTAGGTCGCGGATGCCCAGCCCTGTTGCGACACGGGCCATTTTGCATTGCACAGCGTTCAAATGATAGCCCTGCTACTTTTTTGTTGACGGGGTGCGCCACCTCTGAAATGGTAGCCTTGCTACTATGAAGCAACGCGGCAAAACCATCAATACCGAATGCCAACCGCCTTGGCCTGAGCGAGAGAAGGAAAAAGCATGAGCACAGTTGAATTTGAGATTTCCGCATTTCTTGCGATGAGGGAACGGCTTGAGCATTCTGAGGATAAGAGCATTAGCGTTGATGAATGGCTCGCTGCCGCAATCTTTTTCCTGTGCGCCGTCGACTCCGATCCACTTATTGGTGATGAGCCAATCGAAGAACCGAGCGCAGTTCGCGGATGGATACGACTTTCGGCGCAGGCAGAAATGTTCCGCGTGTCACAATCAGAAATTTGGACCGGCCTGCAAGAATGCGCGGCGCGTGGAGTGCTTGTCGTCGCAGGCTGTGTCTGGGACCCTGATTTGGTTTTTGCTGAATTGATGATTGACCCCAAGCATAACAAGGATGCTGGCGCAATGTCTGACCTGAAGGGAGCGCTGAAAATTCTCGATACCGGCCGGGATTTTCGGCTTGATCGGCCCTTGGCGCGAGTGGCGAGAGAGCGCCTGCTTCGCATGGCTGCACGGGAAAAGGTGAAACCTTGAACGCTGCCCCCAGATTGCGCAATCGCAACCTTCTGGACTTCCTTTGCGCCGTGGCGGCCGTGCAGGACGCGCCAGAAATGCCCTTGGGCCGCGCCGCCGGTCTTGACCCCTTCGGGCTGGACATGGCCGTGGGCATGGCCCTGCGGCTGGGCTTCATACATCCGGTCGGCAAGGGCAGCTACATCGTGACCCGGCAGGGCGTGGTCTGGGCATCGGGTCAGCTTGCCCATGCCCGCGCCTTGCTTGCGCTGCAAGATCGCGCGCACCGGGATGAAGGCCCGGCCATATGGTCGAGGGCGGGCCGCATCACCCGTGTTGCGGCCCGCCACCCTGCAATCGCCTAACCCCGCCCCCCCGTGAAGGCTTCTGCACCCGCCAATCGCCCCGCCTTGCCCCGACGACAGAAGAGGCGGCGAAGGGCTGGGGCGGCCGTCAGGCGGCGGTGGCCGAGGCCAGCGCGCCCTTGCCGGTGAAGTTGAAGGTGACGGACACCCACCCGTCCTTGGCCCCCGACAGGGGCACCCCGGACACCACCGCGTTGCCGCTGAAGTAGCGCGCGCCGGTCGCATCGCCGCCGGGATAGAGGTTCAGCGCCACCACGTCGCCCACATCGAGGCCGGTTTGCGTTGTGTCCGCCGGATCATAGTAGCATTCCAGCGACCCGGACCAGCCTTTGACGCCAACCCCGGCGTCCTTCCAGTCGTCGCCCATGCTGTAGGCTTCGGCCACATCGGCCGTCACGTCCAGATTCCAGCTTTGGACGTGGGCAAAGTCGGCCGTGCCGATCTTCACTACCCCGTCCTTTCCGTGAATGATTGCCATGTCTGGCCCTTTCCGAATGTGAGAAAGGCCCGCCCCGAGGTAGGGCGGGCCGGTGCCGCAGGATCAGCTTTAGGTGGTCACGGCGTCCGTGATCGCCGCGAAGGACTGGGCATAGCGCACGGCGATGTCCCATTCCGAATGGGCCACAATCCGCACGTTGCCGGTATCGGCCCCGGTCATGTCATCGACCACAATGTCGATGCCCCCCCACTGGCCGATCAGAAGGTCCGACCAGTTGCCGAAGATGATGGACGACAGGGCGGTGCCGGTGCCCTTGGTGCCGTTCGCGGGCACAAGGTTGCTGAAGGCCGCCTTGTGGCCCGCGATGTTCCATTCGGTGCCGATCCGCTGAAGGATCATCTGTTGCGCGCCGTCCGCCGTCTGGGTCGACAGCAGGGTGCCCTTCACAAAGTGGTTGGTCAGCCAGCCATAGGACGTGCCCGCCACGTTCTCGGACTCCACCTCGGCCATCAGCTTGGTGAGAAACTGGAAGGACGGGACGCCGCCGTTCGCGCCGATGGCAACCGATCCGATGCCCACGGTATTCAGGATGCCGCGCGGCACGGTCGCGCTACCCGCGCCCGCGATGGCCGCCCGGTCCAGTTCGATGGCAAGGCTGCGGCGCAGGTCATTGCGCAACAGCACGTCCAGCCCCGGCAGCGATTGCTTCATCTGCCGCCGCGAAAGCTGGCTGCGGGCGGACAGTTGCTTCAGCGACAGAGGCACCGAGTCGAAGACAGGCGAGGATTCGGCCGCAGCCGCCCCTTCCGCAACCCACGCGGCGGCCGTGCCCGACACCATGCGCGGGATCGACACGTTTTCCACCAGGCCCGGCAGGATGGTGGCCCCGAGGCCCATCACGGCCACCTCCGGGCGCAGGGCGTCGATGAAGGCCGACGACATGTGATCGGTGCCGATCAGTTGCGGCGCGGTGGCCGTGGTGATGACGGCGCGGCCGAGAACGGCCGGGGGCACATAGAAGCCCGAGGCGGACTTGCCCACGGCGCGGGTGGTTTCCTGCGCCACCTCACGCTCGAAACCGGCTTCCGACCAGTTGCCCGAATACTCGGCGGCAATGGCGCGCATCAGGCTGTATTCGCGTTCCCCGCCGCGCCGGATGGCGGGCGAGTGCATCCGCTGGCGCGTGGCGGTGCCCGTGTCGGACCCGATGAAGTCGAGGGCTTGGCGCTGGAAATCGGCCAGGGTGGTGCCGTCTTCGATGGCGGCGGCCAGCATGTCGCCGGGCATGTTCATCTGCCGGGCGGTGGCTTCGATTTCGCGGACGCGGTGGCGTTCGGCGCGGGTTGCTTCCATCGCGGCCGTGGCCGGGGCGGGAGCCGGATTGACCGGCGCGGCGGGGTTCGGGGTGGTCATGGTCAGTCCTTTCAGGGGGTCGGGGATGGATCGGCCGATGCCGACAGAAGGGTCAGCAGGTGCGGCCACCACGCTGATTTCGAGGAGCGTCCACTTGGTCACTCGCACGATAGGAATGCCGTCCGGGGCATCGCCCACCACTTCCATGGCGTGGGCGGCATACCCGGCGGACGTGCAGGAAACTTCACCGACCCTGACACGGGCAAGCATTGCGTCAGCCTCGGGCGTGGCGGCGAAGGTCACAGTGGCCTTTCCCCGCGCCCCGACAATCTGGGCCGAGGTCACGGACCCCAGCTTCCCGTCGAGGGTGCGGCGGTGATCGGCCAAGAGGGGCACGGCGTTGAGGGCCACGCGGGACAGGTCCACCTCGCCGGGCCGGTGGCCGAGGACTTCCCAGCCGGGGCCGAAGCTATAGTCGCGCAGCACGGGTGCCTCGCTACTGAAGGACAGGGCCACGGTGCGGTCGTTGCCTTCGGCCTGCACCTCTGCCAGCACGGCCGCGCCGATGCGGGTTGCCGCATCCCCAGCACCCGCGCCCCCGGCGGACATATCAGTGAAGCGAACGGTCATGGACCTGCCCCCCCATCTTTGCCGGGGTCGGGTTCAGACCCGCGCCCCCGGAAACCGCCACGGCCGCCGCGATCCGCGCAGGGTTGAGGCCAAGCACACCCGCGCCCACGTCATCGGCCCGCGCCACAAATCGCTGAAGCCGCCCTTCATCTTCGGTGACAAGCGCCACCGGGGCCGTTTTGTCCAAGCGCCACACCACCAGCGCACCCGGCCCTTTCGACAGGGCGTCCGTGATGCGGCCGGGCGCATCGCAGAGAAGGCGGAAGGCCAGATCCCGGCGCAGGCCGAGGCGGCGGGTTTCCGCGATCAGGACCGCAAGGCACCCGGCCACAATGTCCGATTGTTCGGCCGATGCCCCCGAGGGCGTGGCCTTTTCCTCATGCCGCAGCATCCGATTTTCCCTTTCATAACAACAACCCCAACCCAAAAGCCCACCCTGCAAAATCTTCAGTCTGCCCAAAGCAACGCGGTCGCGAATTACCCCACGTTGCATATCGGGGAAGGACCCAAAGGGGGGGTGGGGGGCCGAGTCCAGGGCGATTTGTGCCGGGGCCAAAGATGCGAACGGGAAGGCGGGTCGCTCTTCCACCAAAGAACGGTCCTGCCCCGCCTTCCCACTCCGCAAGGTGCCAGCGCGGGTTTCCCCAACCGCGCCGACTGATCCGGGCGGGAAGCCTTCCAAACCCGCCCGAAAGGAATTGAATGCGGCCAGCATCACGCGGCCGTCCGCGCCGCCGGGCGCATGAAGGTATCCACCGGCTCACCCAACCGCGCCGCAATCCGGGCGCACATGCTGGACAGGTTCAACAGAAGCACCGGCTGGGCTTCATCGCCCCGCGCCTTCAACGCCTCTTCCCGCAGGCTGGAGGTTGCCGTGTCCGACACAATGGCGAAACCATCTGCACCGGGTGCGGTCAGGTCCGCCTCGCACGGGGTGCGGGTGGTGACGATCAGCAGCGTTTCCCCTTCGGAATAGAGGGGGGCGCGGGCGGGCTGACCATCGGGCACGGCGAAACTGAAGACGAAGTGCAGGCCGATACGGAAGGCATCGGCGGGCCGGATGCCCCACCGGATCAATTCCGAGGACAGCACCATCGCCACCACCGCCTCGGCCGAAAACATGCGGCCACCGCCGCGCCCCGATCCCTCGCCACCCATCGGAACGTGTTGGGCAAGGTCCATGCCCATCTCGGCCCATGCGCCTGTCAGCGCGCCACCCTCTTCCATGTGATAGCGCAGGCCAGACCGGGACAGCGGCAACATGCCGTAAACGGTGTGGGCATGGTAGAAACGCTGGGCTTCATCGGTCATCGGTCGCACCTCGGGAAATCGGCGGCAATCGCGCGGTTTCCACAACTACACCTCGGGGCGGTTAAGAAGCGCCGTCCGGGCCGCGCGGTGGTGGCGAAACGCGCAACACCAGCGCAGTTTGCGGGCGGCCGGTCAGGCGCTATCGGGGGACGCGGGGACGGGGATGCAAGGGGTCTAGCCCGGTCCTGAAATTTGCAGGACTATTGAAAGTTTATGTTTCTCTTTTACTCCTCTCTCGCGCGCGAAGATTAGGGTCTGTTGACGTTCATTTCAATCTTATGACGGTGGCGGTAAGGGCGA
>DYMU01000037.1 GCA_020721445.1 Gemmobacter nectariphilus | reverse complement strand
TCGCCCTTACCGCCACCGTCATAAGATTGAAATGAACGTCAACAGACCCTAGATCAATCCGCGCACGGCCGTGCGGAACTGGTCAAAGTCATCGGTGGCCAGCGGCCAGGCGGCGGCATCATAGGGCCGCATTGCCCGGATCAGGCGAATGTTTTCGGCGGCCAGTCGGGTATCAAGCGATTCAAGCAGGCTTGCGACCGGTCCGATCGGGGCGAAGGGGGTAATGACCTGCATCGCCTCGGTCTGGATGGCCCAGGTGACCAGCGCATCAACCGCGCCGCGGCCGATGACGGGCTTGTGATGCGGACCAAGGTCGGACGACAGCCGCTCGGCGCAGTCGCGCACGGCACCGCGCAGAAAATCGGTGATCAACGCCGACACCGGCAGCGGCGACCGGCCCGAGGGGGCCAGCAGAAAGGCCGTGCCAAGCGGCCGCAGCCCCGCCGCAAGCAACCAGTCCGGCGACAGGTCTTCTTCGTGCAGCAGCAGGGCTGTTGGCAGCTTGTGGTCCCATGCGCCGCCCTGTGGACAGGGGCCGGCGGGTGGGTTGACCGCGCCCGTCACCGCGACCGGTGTCTGCGCCAGACCTTGCGGCAGATGCACCCCGCCGCTGTGCCGGGCAATGCTGTCGGGCCTGGCCAGATAGACCTGACCGGGCGCGTGCAGTCCGGCAACCCACCGCCACGACAGCGTGTTTGACGCCGGATCGCCATCCAGCAGATGGCGCATGAAGTGGTCTGCCCCCAGTTCCCAAGGCAGGTGAAGGGTGAAGATCCAGATCGAGGCGAAGTTCAACCGCTGATGATTGTGCAGATACCCGCCTTCGCGCAGCGCCCGCGCCCAATGGTCAAAGCCGGCAATGCCGGTTCGGCCCTGCACGGCGGCCTCATAGGTGGCGGAAAGATCGCGGTCCGTCTCCAGCCGTCGCAAGCCGGCGATGACGCCTGACTGCGTGTCGCGCCAGACCTTCGGGCGCATTTGCAGCCAGCCTTTCCAATAGGCGCGCAACAGGATTTCGGCCACAAAGGGTTCGGCGGCCGGGCCGTGCGACTGATGCAAGGCGGCGATGATCTGTTCTTCGGTCACGATCCGGTGCCGCAGATAGGGCGACAGCATCGACACATGCGGCTGGCCCGCACTGTGGGCATCGCGCTTTGTCGCACCCTCTGACGCGGCAAAGCGGATGAAGCTTTCCAGCTGTGCCAAGGCCGCAGACCGGGTGGGCGGAAAGAGGTGTTTCGGATAATCCATCTCTGTGGCGGCTTAGGGCGGGTTCATGTCGGATCAAGTCAGTCTGTGTGACAAATGCCGTGCCAAGAAAGACCACCTGCCCTTGCAGCCCCCGCATCGCCAAACTAAGACTCTGTCAACCATCGCAAGATATTCCTTCACAAGACATCCAAGAGGCAGGCCAGATGCGCGACCCCGTTGACCATTACATGAACACACTTGTCCCCATGGTAGTAGAACAAACCAGCCGTGGCGAACGTGCGTATGACATTTTCAGCCGGATGCTGAAGGAACGGATCATCTTTCTGTCGGGCCCGGTGCATGACGGCATGTCGTCGCTGATCTGCGCCCAGTTGCTGTTTCTTGAGGCGGAGAATCCGTCGAAGGAAATCAGCATGTACATCAACAGCCCCGGTGGCGTGGTGACCAGCGGTCTGTCGATCTATGACACGATGCAATACATCAAGCCCAAGGTTTCAACGCTGGTGATCGGGCAGGCGGCGTCGATGGGGTCTTTGTTGCTGACGGCCGGCGAAAAAGGCATGCGGTTTTCGCTGCCCAACAGCCGCGTCATGGTGCACCAGCCCTCGGGCGGCTATCAGGGCCAGGCGACGGATATCATGATCCACGCGCGCGAGACGGAAAAGCTCAAGCGCCGTCTGAACGAGATTTATGTGCGTCACACCGGCAACGACTATGACACGGTCGAAGCCGCGCTGGAGCGGGACAATTTCATGTCGGCCGAAGACGCCAAGGCCTGGGGTCTGATCGACGAGATCGTGGAAAGCCGCGGCAAGTCGGACGACACAACGAAGTGACAATTTCGCCCCCGGTCAGGTGCAGGCCGGGGGCGATTTGACATTGTGGAGGGTCGGGCCTTGGCCTACACTTTCCGGTGAAAAGGTTGAGGATACCCATGGCGAACAATTCCGGCGACAGCAAGAACACGCTTTACTGTTCCTTCTGCGGCAAAAGCCAGCATGAGGTGCGCAAGCTGATTGCTGGCCCCACGGTGTTCATCTGCGACGAATGTGTCGAATTGTGTATGGACATCATTCGCGAAGAAACCAAGACAACCGGGCTGAAATCGTCCGATGGGGTGCCGACGCCGCGCGATATCTGCAAGGTGCTGGATGACTATGTCATTGGTCAGGTGCACGCCAAGCGGGTGCTGTCGGTGGCGGTGCACAACCACTACAAGCGCCTGAACCATTCGACCAAGACCGATATCGAACTGTCGAAAAGCAATATCCTGCTGATCGGCCCCACCGGCTGTGGCAAGACCTTGCTGGCGCAAACGCTGGCGCGGATTCTGGATGTGCCGTTCACCATGGCCGACGCCACCACGCTGACCGAAGCCGGTTACGTGGGCGAAGATGTGGAAAACATCATCCTGAAACTGTTGCAAGCCAGCGAATACAACGTCGAACGGGCGCAGCGCGGCATCGTCTATATCGACGAGGTCGACAAGATCACCCGCAAGTCCGACAATCCGTCGATCACCCGCGATGTGTCGGGCGAAGGCGTGCAGCAGGCGCTTTTGAAGATCATGGAAGGCACGGTCGCAAGCGTGCCGCCGCAGGGCGGGCGCAAGCATCCGCAGCAAGAATTCCTGCAGGTAGACACCACCAACATCCTGTTCATCTGTGGCGGGGCCTTTGCCGGCCTTGAAAAGATCATCGCACAGCGGGGCAAGGGCTCGGGCATCGGCTTTGGCGCCGATGTGAAAGACCCCGACAGCCGGGGCGTGGGCGAGTTGTTCAAGGAGCTTGAACCCGAAGATCTGCTGAAATTCGGCCTGATCCCCGAGTTTGTCGGCCGTCTGCCGGTGATTGCCACCCTGACCGATCTGGACGAACCTGCCCTTGTCACCATCCTGACCGAGCCGAAGAACGCCCTGGTCAAGCAGTATCAGCGTTTGTTCGACATCGAAGGCGTCAAGCTGACCTTCACTCCGGACGCGCTGATTGCCATCGCCAAACGGGCGATCAAGCGCAAGACCGGCGCGCGCGGTCTGCGCTCGATCATGGAAGATATCTTGCTGGATACCATGTTCGAACTGCCGGGCCTTGATGGCGTGCAAGAGGTTGTGGTCAAGGATGAGGCGGTGAACGCCGGGGCCAAGCCGATTCTGGTTTACACCGAGTCGGGCAAGAAAAAGGAAACCGCCAGCGCAGGCTGACGCGGTCGGTGCCAGGCGGATGCCTGCTTTGGCAGGGTGCCATCTTTGGCGGGACTGGACGTTTGCCGCCCTTTCCGCCATATCAAAGCTCGAACAACCGGAGGCCTGCGCCATGTCTTTCCTCAAGCGCCTTGTGACCTGGTGGAACACCCAGACCATCGGCACCCAGATCTTTACCGCGCGCAACGGGGTAAAGGTGGGCGAGGATGATCAGGGCAACATCTATTACCAGACCCAGAACGCCAAGCGCCGTTGGGTGATCTACAACGGCGAGGTTGAGGCAAGCCGCGTGTCGCCAGATTGGCATGGCTGGCTGCATTTCACCTGGGATCAGCCGCCGACCAAGGCGCCGCTGAAGCACAAGGCGTGGGAAAAGCCGCATCAGGAAAACCTGACCGGGACCGACGCTGCCTATGCCCCGCCCGGGTCAATCCGCCGCGCCATGCCCGTGGAACGCCGCGATTACGAAGCGTGGCAGCCGGAATAATGGCCAGCGAACGGACCGAGATATTGGCGGGCGCGGCCGTGCTGGCCGTGGCCATCGGTTTTCTGGCCTATGCCGCCAATTCGGCAGACATGCTGCGCCGCGACACCGGCAGCTATACGCTGACCGCCAGTTTTCGGGCGGTCGATGGCATCAGTGTCGGGTCTGATGTGCGGATGGCGGGCTTGAAGGTGGGCACCATCACCGATCTGCGCCTGAACCCGCAGACCTTTTTCGCCGATGCCACGATCGCGTTGCGTGACGAGATCCTGTTGCCCAGTGACAGCGCCATCCTGATTTCGTCCGAAGGTCTGTTGGGCGGCAATTTCGTCGAAATCTCGCCCGGTGGCATGCCCGACAATCTGGCCCCCGGCGATGAGATTGAAAATACCCAAGGCTCGGTTGGCCTGGTGTCCTTGCTGATGAAGTTTGTCAGCGGCTCGTCGGATGAGGCTGCGGAATGAAATGGCTTGCGGCCCTGCTGCTGCTGGCGTCCCCCTTGGCGGCGCAAGACATGGACTCGGCGCCCGGTGGCACCTTGCGTCTGCTGGACAAGGTGACGGGGCGCGTGTCGGACCTGTTGCTGGGGCGCGGCCAAAGCGTCAACGCCGGGCGGCTGACGGTGCTGCTGGATGAATGTCGCTATCCGCGTGACAACCCGGCGGCCGATGCCCAGGCACATCTGACCGTTATTGATACCAACCGGGCCGACCCGGTGTTTTCTGGCTGGATGCTGGCGTCCAGCCCGGCGCTGTCGGCGATGGACCACCCGCGCTATGACATCTGGGTCTTGTCTTGCGATTCGGGGTTTGTCGCACCCGAGGCGGCCGAGCCTGTCGAAGACCCCGACGCGCCGGTGGAAGAAATCAACGAAGGATAAGGCGCGTAGCCGGGCGGCGTGAACGTGGCCGGGCGGCGCAGGGCTGCGTCCAGCTGTCGGTGGTATTCGGCGCGTGGTATTTCTACCGCGCCAAGACTGGCCAGATGCGGGGTCAGGAATTGCGTGTCAAACAGGGCAAAGCCCCCCGCGCGCAGCCGGTGTATCAGCCAGGCTAGGGCGATCTTTGACGCATCGGTGCGGCGCGAAAACATGGATTCGCCAAAGAACGCCGCCCCCAGCACAACACCGTAAACCCCACCGATCAGCGCATCATCCTGCCAGACCTCAAGGCTGTGGGCATGGCCTTGGGCGTGCAGCGATTGATACAGCGCAAAGATTTCGGCGTTGATCCAGGTCTCGTCGCGGTCGGCGCAGGCGCGCAGGGTGCCGGTGAAATCGGTGTTCACCGTCACGTGGTAATCGTCGCGCAACAGCGACCGCCGCAGGCTGCGCGAGATGTGAAACCCCCCCAGCGGAAACACCCCCCGCCGGCGCGGATCAACCCAATGGATCACCGGGTCTGCCGCCGATTCCGCCATCGGGAAGACGCCCATTGCATAGGCGCGCAGCAACAGATCGGGCGTGATCTGCGGACCGGGGCGCACGGTCTTCAACGCCCGCGCCCCGGGCGGGTCTGCCGTTGGCTTATCCGAATTGTGCCGCCAGCCATTTTTCCAGCCAGTGAATGTTGTAGTCGCCCGCCTGAATATCGGGCTCGGCCAGCAGGGCGTGGAACAGCGGCACCGTGGTTTCGACCCCGTCGACGATCAACTCGCCCAAGGCCCGGTGCAGGCGGGCCAAGGCCTCGGGCCGGTCGCGGCCATGCACGATCAGCTTGCCCACCAGACTGTCGTAATAGGGCGGGATGGTATAGCCGCCATACAGCGCCGAATCCATCCGCACACCCAAGCCACCCGGCGCATGGAACACCCGCACCTTGCCGGGGCAGGGGGCAAAGTTCGGCAGTTTTTCGGCGTTGATCCGCACCTCGATGGCGTGGCCGTTGATCTCAAGCTCATCTTGCGTGAACGACATCGGCAGGCCCGCTGCGACGCGGATCTGTTCGCGCACCAGATCGACACCAAAGATGTATTCGGTCACCGGATGTTCGACCTGCAACCGCGTGTTCATCTCGATGAAGTAGAAATGCCCGTCTTCATACAGAAACTCGACGGTGCCGGCACCGCTGTAGTTGATCTTGGCCACAGCCTCGGCGCAGACGCGGCCGATCTCGGCCCGCATCTTGGGGGTGATCGACGGGCCGGGCGCTTCTTCGAACACCTTCTGATGGCGGCGCTGCAGGCTGCAATCACGCTCGCCCAGATGCACGGCGCGGCCCTTGCCATCGCCAAACACCTGAATCTCGATATGCCGCGGCTTTTGCAGGTATTTCTCGATATAAACCTCATCATTGCCAAAGGCATTCTTGGCCTCTGACCGGGCGGTGCGGAAGGCGACTTCCAGTTCCTCGGGGGTGCGCGCCACCTTCATGCCGCGCCCGCCGCCGCCTGCAGTTGCCTTGATGATGACCGGAAAGCCGATCTTGGCCGCCACACCGATGGCGGTTTCAAAGTCGGCCACGCCGCCCTCCGACCCCGGCACCACCGGGATCCCCAAGGCGGCTGCGGTTTCCTTGGCGGTGATCTTGTCACCCATGATGCGGATGTGTTCGGCCGATGGGCCGATGAAGGTCAGGCCGTGGTCTTCGAGCGCCTGCGCAAAGGCGGCGTTTTCCGACAGAAAGCCATAGCCCGGATGCACGGCCTGTGCGCCGGTGATTTCGCAGGCCGAGATGATGGCTGCCTTGCTGAGGTAGCTTTCCGAACTGGGGGCAGGCCCGATGCACACCGATTCGTCGGCCATCCGCACATGCATGGCATCGGCATCGGCGGTGGAATGGACAGCAACGGATTTGACCCCCATCTCGCGGCAGGCGCGGATCACCCGCAGCGCAATTTCCCCCCGGTTGGCGATCAGGATTTTTTCAAACATCGGCGTCACTCGATGATCATCAAGGGCGCACCAAACTCGACCGGCGTTCCATCATCCACCAGAATGCGCTTGACCACACCGGCGCGCGGGGCGGGGATGTGGTTCATCGTCTTCATCGCCTCGATGATCAGCACGGTCTGGCCTTCGGCGACGGTGGCGCCAATGGTGATGAAGGGCGTGGCCCCCGGTTCGGCGGCCAGATAGCAGGTGCCCACCATGGGCGAGGTCACGGCACCCGGATGTTGGGCCGGGTCGTCCGACGCAACAGCCGCCGCAGTGGTCGCCTGCATCGGGGCCGGAAGCGGCGCATAGGCCGGCGCGGGGGCCGCGACATGGGTGGTGACGATATTGGCTTTCTTGACCACCTTCACCTCAAGACTGTCGTCGTCGCCATATTCGCGCTTCACGCTCAGCTCGGTCAGGTCGTTCTTGTTCAGAAGTTCCGCAAGGGCCGAGATAAAGGCCACGTCCGCGTCGGGGGAATGTTTGCTCATACCGTCCTCTGTTGGCTTTGATTGCCAGTTGGTGACCGTCTTACCGTGGCGCAAGGGCCAAGGTCGGGGCTGACCGCTTATAGACTGCGATTCCGGGCGAGAAAAGCACCCATTCGGATGTGTGGTTTTTGGTCACTGGGCCCGGGTTTGCCGGAATCTTCGGCCCGGCCATTATTGACCAGTTGATAAAAAAATAAAGCTGTGAGAGCCTTTTCAACAGACAAGCAGAGGGAGACAGCGCCGATGACCAACAGCCCGCTGACGCCCGGTATCGTGCCGGGGCGTTTGCCAGCCGACCGGATTGTCGCGAATTTTGCCGATCACGAAGGTGCCCTTGACCGGCACGAGGCGCAGGTGGCCGCTGACCGCTGTTATTTCTGCCATGATGCGCCCTGCATTGCGGCTTGCCCCACCGGCATCGACATTCCGCTGTTCATCCGTCAGATCGCCACCGGCACGGCGCAGGCGGCGGCCACAACCATCTGGGCGCAGAACATCCTTGGCGGCATGTGCGCCCGCGTCTGCCCGACCGAAACCCTGTGCGAACAGGCCTGCGTGCGCGAAGCCGCCGAGGGCAAGCCGGTGGAAATCGGCCGGTTGCAACGCTTTGCCACAGATACGGCGATGGCATCAGGCCTGCACCCCTTCACCCGCGCCGCCCGCACCGGCAAATCGGTGGCGGTGGTGGGGGCGGGGCCTGCGGGCCTGTCTTGTGCGCACCGTCTGGCGCTGCACGGCCATGACGTGGTGGTGTATGAGCGTCGCGCCAAACCGGGCGGGCTGAACGAATATGGCATCGCCAGCTACAAGACCACCGGAAATTTTGCGCAAGCCGAGGTGGACTGGCTGCTGAAAATCGGCGGCATCGCGGTCAAGACCGGGGTGGAACTGGGCCGCGACATCACGCTTGACGGCTTGCTTGCCAGCCATGACGCGGTGTTTCTGGGCATCGGGCTGGGTGGCGTCAACGCCCTGCGCGCAGGCGGAGAGGACAAGGATGGCGTAACCAATGCGGTCGATTTCATCGCCACGTTGCGCCAGACCGCAGACCTGACCACCCTGCCGGTGGGCCGCGATGTGGTGGTGATCGGCGGCGGCATGACGGCGGTGGATGCGGCGGTGCAATCCAGGCTTCTTGGCGCGGAAAACGTGACCATCGTCTACCGGCGCGGGCAGGAAAAGATGAGCGCCTCGGGCTATGAGCAGGACCACGCCACCAGCGCCGGGGTGCGGATCATCTGCAACGCAGCACCGGTCGCGGTGCATGGCAACGGCGCGGTGCGCGAGGTAGAGTTTGCCTATACTGTTGATGTGCCGGATGGGCTGACACTGACGGCCGAGACGTTCCTGCTGAAGGCCGATCAGGTGTTCAAGGCCATCGGCCAGACGCTGACCGGTGCACCCGAGGCGGCAACAGTCACCGGCGGCAAGATCACCGCCTTGCCATCGCGGGTCTGGGCCGGGGGCGATTGCGCGGCGGGCGGTGAAGACCTGACCGTAACCGCCGTGGCGCAGGGGCGCGATGCGGCGGAACAGATCCACAGCTTTTTGAGGGGGTAAGCATCATGGCCAACCTGACATCCGATTTCATCGGCATCAAATCCCCCAACCCGTTCTGGCTGGCCTCGGCCCCGCCCACGGACAAGGAATACAACGTCCGCCGCGCGTTTCAGGCCGGGTGGGGCGGGGTGGTGTGGAAAACCCTTGGCTCGGAAGGGCCGCCCATCGTCAACGTCAACGGCCCGCGCTATGGCGCGATCTGGGGCGCTGACCGCCGCCTGCTGGGCCTGAACAACATCGAATTGATCACCGACCGCCCGCTGGAGGTGAACCTGCGCGAGATCAAGGCGGTCAAGCGCGACTACAAGGACCGCGCCATGGTGGTGTCGCTGATGGTGCCCTGCGACGAGGACAGTTGGAAAGCCATCCTGCGCCATGTCGAAGAGACCGAGGCCGACGGGGTCGAGCTGAACTTTGGCTGCCCGCATGGCATGGCCGAACGTGGCATGGGCTCCGCTGTCGGCCAAGTGCCGGAATACATCGAGATGGTCACCCGCTGGGTCAAGCAAAACAGCCGGATGCCCTGCATCGTCAAGCTGACCCCCAACATCAGCGACATCCGCCGCCCGGCGGAGGCCGCCAAGCGTGGCGGGGCCGATGCGGTGTCCCTGATCAACACCATAAACTCGATCACGAGCGTCAATCTGGATGATTTCAGCCCCGAGCCGATGATCGACGGCAAGGGCACCCATGGCGGCTATTGCGGCCCGGCGGTGAAACCCATCGCGCTGAACATGGTGGCGGAAATCGCCCGCAACCCCGCAACCCACGGCCTGCCGATTTCCGGCATCGGTGGCGTGACCACATGGCGCGACGCGGCCGAGTTCATGGCGCTGGGGGCGGGCAATGTGCAGGTCTGCACGGCGGTGATGACCTATGGCTTCAAGATCGTGCAGGAAATGATCTCGGGCCTGTCGCAGTATCTGGACGACAAGCAAATGGCGCTGCCCGACCTGATCGGCCGCGCGGTGCCCAACGTCACCGACTGGCAGTATCTGAACCTGAATTATGTCACCAAGGCGCAGATTGATCAGGACGCCTGCATCAAATGCGGTCGCTGCTATGCCGCCTGCGAAGACACCAGCCATCAGGCCATCGCCATGTCGCCTGACCGGGTGTTCACGGTGAAGGATGAAGACTGCGTCGCCTGCAACCTATGCGTCAATGTCTGCCCGGTTGAAAACTGCATCACCATGGTGGAAATGCCGAAAGGCAAGGTCGACCCGCGCACCGGCACCCCGGTGGGCGACTATGCCAACTGGACCACCCACCCCAACAACCCCAGTGCGCAGGCCGCCGAATAGCCGGGACGCAGCAGCAGCGACTGATCACGTCAGGTTGGGCCATGCCGGGTGCGACGGCGCGCCCCCCCCCCGACCATCGTTGCTTATTCCAAGACGGTTCAGGCGATGTGGCGCAGACATTTGGCCGTGTGGCATGTAACCCAGAAGAAAGGGGGCGTTGCCCCCTCGGCGCGTGCCGCGCCTCACCCCCAGGGTATTTTTGCCAAGAGGAAACAGCACAACGTTCGTGTTTTCCTCTTGGTCTGAAATACCTCCGCCGGAGGCACCCAAGGCTGCGGCCGGGATCAGCGCCAGATCGGATTGGACCAGGCGCGTTTGCCCGCAGCATCAATCACGGTCACCCGCAACCAGGGGCTGTTGCCAAGCCGGGACAACGGGACCTCGGTCCGGGTCATCGAGTGGCCATGGGTGGCGCGGGCGCCGGTGCCCTTGCCTTGGGCGATGACCGAGACCACAGCCGAAGACTCGACGATCACGCTGTCACCCTCGACCCGGATGTCGTGCAGGGCAGGGCCTTGGCTGGAGTAGAAATCCCCGGCTTTCAGGGCGGTCAGCAGCGACTCGGGCGTGTTCTCCTGTGCCTTCACCATGACCCAGCCGCCGAAATGGTCGGGCTCGCTGAAATGCGCGTCATCGGTGGCCACCATGGTCAGGCGGCGGCCTTCGGTCAGCAAGAGGTCAGCGATGGCAAAGCCGTCGGCGCGGTCGCAGCCGGTGGCGCAGCCGTGGTTGTAGATCTCGACGGCATGGGCCGAGGTCAGGCCGCGGGCATCGGCCAGGGTCAGGCCGGACCATTGCGGATGCGCAATGGCGACAAAGGCCCCGGCAGCCACGGCGCGGGCAGCCAGTTGTTCGGCGATTTCCTGACCGGGTTTCGGGTCGAAATCGGGGCTGTCAGAGGGTGTGAAATCCGCGGGCAGGCCGACAGCAAGGATATGCCACAACTCGCCGTTCGCCATTGCGCCCGAGTGCAGTTCGGCACCAAGGATCGTGGTGAAATCATTCGACCGAAACGGCAACGTGTCGACGATGGGATAGCCATAGCAGCCGACGAAATGGTCGGTCAGGGCCAGAAAATCATACCCTTCGGCCCGGTAGCGGCGGCAGACCTCTTCGGGGGACAAGACCCCGTCAGACCGGGTCGAATGGGTGTGCAGGTTGCCGCGCCAGAAGCGGCCGGGGGCGGTGAAGGCAGAAGGGCGGATCATCGGGGGTTCCTTTCAGGGTGGTCGGCACGCTAGCCGGGAAGCGTGACAGTTCGACGAAGGCGGTGACAGTGTTGCGGTCGCGCGTGCCGCCCCCCGCTTGCGGCTCCCCTCCCCCTTGTGGGGAGGGGATGGGGGTGGGGGGGCCGCGCGCGCTACGCAGGCGGTCGGGGCGTCAGCCCAGAACCACCAGCGCGTGCCGCTTCTTGCCTGCGGTCAGCTTCAACGGATCGGCCAGATCCCCCGCGCCAAAGCGCCGGGCGCTGTCGGTCACGATGTCATCGTTGACCCGCGCCCCACCTTCGGCGATCAGCCGCTTGGCATCCTTGCCGCTGCCCGAAAGCCCTGCGCGCACGAAAAGCTGCACGATGCCGATGCCGTCGGCCACCTCATTGGGCGACAGGGTGACGGTGGGCAGATCATCCCCGATGCCACCATGCTCAAACACCTCGCGCGCGGTCGCCTCGGCGGCCTGCGCCGCCTCGGCCCCGTGCAGCAGTGTCGTCACCGCATTGGCAAGGGTCACCTTGGCCGCGTTGATCTCGGCCCCTTGCAAGGCGCCCAGACGGTCGCATTCGTCAAGCGGCAGCTCGGTGTATAGCTTCAGGAACCGCCCCACATCGGCATCGGTGGTGTTGCGCCAGAATTGCCAGAATTCATAGGGGCTGAACATGTCGCCGTTCAGCCAGACCGCACCCGATTGCGACTTGCCCATCTTCTTGCCGTCCGATGTGGTCAGCAGGGGCGAGGTCAGGCCATAGACCTCATTATCAATCACCCGGCGGGTCAGGTCGACACCGTTGACGATATTGCCCCATTGATCCGACCCGCCCATCTGCAACAGACAGCCATAGCGGCGGTTCAGTTCCAGAAAATCATAGGCTTGCAGGATCATATAGTTGAATTCGAGGAAAGACAGCGATTGTTCGCGGTCCAGCCGGGATTTCACGCTCTCAAACGACAGCATGCGGTTGACGCTGAAGTGCCGCCCGATGTCGCGCAGAAAACCGATGTAGTTCAGGCTGTCCAACCATTCGGCGTTGTTGGCCATCACCGCATCGGTCGGCCCGTCGCCAAACTGCACGTAGGGCGAGAACGCCCGTTTGATGCCGGCGATGTTGTCGTCAATCTGCGCATCGGTCAGCAGCGGGCGTTCGTCGGCGCGAAACGACGGGTCGCCAATCTTGGTGGTGCCGCCGCCCATCAGCACGATCGGCTTGCCGCCGCATTTTTGCAGCCAGCGCAGCATCATGATCTGGATCAGGCTGCCGACATGCAGCGATTTCGCAGTGGCATCAAAGCCGATGTAACCGGGCACGACCCCCTTGGAAAACGCCTCGTCCAGCGCCTGATAATCCGTGCAATCGGCCAGAAAGCC
>DYMU01000009.1 GCA_020721445.1 Gemmobacter nectariphilus | reverse complement strand
CGATGCGACTGGCAAAACCCCGGCGCAACAGGCAAAACCCCGGCGCAAAAAAGACAAACGCCGCGGGAGGGAGGCCCGCGGCGTGTAGTCTCGGCGCAACAGGGAGGGAACGCCGAATGGAAACCATCCAGACAGCGTGGTTCAGGGAGAGCCATCCGGACGCCCCTCTCTTGCACCCGACTCGGGCCAGTGACCTTGACCCAAATCAAGTCGCCGTCAAAATCGTATCGCCGAGACGACTTTGACAGCCCCGACGTTGACGGGCCCGATCGCCTTAGCGCGACGCGCTGCGCATCAGGGGCGTGATCACCCGCACCGCGGCCCGGCGGTTGGCGCGTTCATCACTGCTGGAAGGCACCCGCAATTCGCCCTCGCCATAGCCTTGAACGACCATGTTTTCCGGCGGGATGCCGTAATACTCGGTCAGCGCCAAAGCCAGTGATTCCGCCCGCCGATCCGACAGGGTCAGGTTCGAGAACGCCGATCCCACCGCATCGGTGTGGCCTTCGATCAGGAAAACCTCGGCGGGGTTGTCGCGCAGCAATTGCTCCAGAATGCCACCGATGGCCGCAAGTTTGCGCGCCTCGCTGGGCAAGATCACCGCCGATCCGGTGTCAAAGGTGATGTTGTCCACGTCCAGCGTGGCCGCCAGCGCCCGCACCTGCGCGATCTCGCGGATCTGGCGCAGGCTGAAGCTGCGGCCCAAAGCCGCCGCCTCTTCGCGGGCAAGCGCGGCTTTCAGCGCCGCATCGCCATCATTGGTGGAAATCGTCACCCGATCCGGGCGCGGCACCGGCAGGGTAGACACGTCGATGCGGTCTTCGCGCACCAGATCGTCGATCAGGACCACCTCGGTGCCGCGCGCATCATAGACCGCCCGCCGCAACACCCGGCCCGAGGCATCGCGGATCGTCACCACCTGGGTATTGTCTTCACGGTTCACCGTCGACCGGGTCGATCCGTCGCGGAAGGTTTCGGTCTGCACGGTCGATCCAGGGCGACGCAGCAAGGTGTCGTCATCCTTGTAGACCGCATAGCCGCCATCGGCGTCCCTGACCACAACCCGGTCGCCGGTGTTGGACACAACCTCGCGGCCATCGTTCAACACCGCGCCCACGACAAGCGCCCCCAGCGCCAACAGGCCGACCTTTTCCAGATCAGACAGGCCGGACTTCTTGTTGCCCGCCACCGCCTTCGGGGCCGGATCGAATTCTTGCGCCGAAGACCGGGTGGTGCCTTCGGTCACCGTGGTGACGGTCACCTGTTCCGGCGCGACCAGAGTGGCCGGGTTGGCCGCCGATGGGTCGGTGCCGGCTGCGGCAGCGGGCGCAAGGGCTGTCACTGCCTCGGGCAAGCTGCCGTCCAGCGCAACGGGGGCCGACAGGATATCGGTCAGAACCTTGGCTTCCTCTGCGGTCACCACCGGCACATCAACTGGCACTTCAACCGGTGCCGCCACCTCTGCAGGGGCCACTGCTGCCGCCTCTGCCTCAGCCTTCACCGCTGCCTCGGCATCCGCCGCTTGCGCTGCCGCTGCTGCCGCTTCTGCCTCAGCCTTCACCGCTGCCTCGGCATCCGCCGCTTGCGTCGCTGCGGCTGCGGCTTCTGCCTCAGCCTTCGCCGATGCGTCAGCGTCTGCCGCTGCCTGAGCCGCTGCCGCATCTGCCTCAGCATCTGTCGCTGCCTGCGCCGCTGCTGCCGCCTCTGCCTCAGCCTTCACTGCTGCCTCGGCATCTGCCGCTTTTGCTGCCGCTTCTGCCGCCTCTGCCTCAGCCTTCACCGCTGCCTCGGCATCCGCCGCTTTTGCTGCCGCTGCTTGCGCTGCTGCTGCGTCTGCTTCAGCCTTGGCCGCTGCATCAGCGTCTGCCGCTGCTTGCGCTGCTGCTGCTGCTGCGTCTGCTTCAGCCTTGGCCGCTGCATCAGCGTCTGCCGCTGCTTGGGCTGCTGCTGCGTCTGCTTCAGCCTTGGCACCTGCGTCCGCGTCTGCCGCTGCTTGGGCTGCTGCCGCTGCCGCCGCATCAGCTTCGGCCTGCGCCGCTGCATCCGCCGCCGCTTTTGCGTTCAGTGCCTCGGCGATGGCGACAGGGTCGCAGGCCAGATCGGCGGTCGGCAGACACAGCACGGTGCCGTCCGGCGCAATCACCGACCCATCTTCCGCCAGACGAAGCTCGGTTCCTTGCGCCATCGCGGTCAGGGGCTGCACCGGGGCAAGCACAAGGGACAGCAGGGCGGTGGTCGAGAGCAAACGTTTCATGATCTTCCTTTCACAGCCAAGCCGACAACCGGCCTTGGCATCCGGCCTTGCGGCCCTGTTCGACATGGCAATTCTCTAAGCAATTTGCCTTTGCTATGCGATAGCAAGCCGGGTTTTGCGCAACGTGTCAGGTGACAACGCCGAAAACCCCGATCAGGTTCCGTCACCGCGACACCCAAACCACCGGCGGCTGGCGAAAGCCCGGGCCTTGATAAGGCGCCGGTCGAAACAGCACAGCCAAGCGGCGCTACAGACCCAGCATGCCTTGCCGGATATAGCGGTTGTCGCCGCGGGTCAGCACCCAGCGGCCCAGCTTGCGGGCCAGATCCGGGCGGCCGCGGTCCAGCGCGCGCTTGAACAACTCGCGTTGATAGCGCGCAAAGGTCTTGCGGGCGCGCAGCGTGCGATAGAACTCGGCCTCGGTCAGCGTGCCGTTCAGCGCCGACAGGGTGATCGGGGCAAGGATGCCCATCTGGTGCAGGCTTGACCCCAGCCGATGGCCCAGCAGCGGTGTGCGCAGCTTCACCACATTGCCACCGACAAAGCGGTCAACATGGCCGGTATCCAGCGGCTCATACGGGTCATAGAGCAGGAACACCCGACCCGCCGCCTGACTGGCCTGCGCCGCATCGCCGTAAGGCCCGCTGAAATCGCGGCCCCAGGCGGTGTGATAGCGCGTCTCCCACGGCACCAGCGTCTTGTTCAGCGTCGATTGCGGGCTGATCGCCACCACATCGGCCCCCGGACAGGCGGCCACGAAGGCGCAGGCGGCATAGCCCCCCATCGACGCGCCATAGAACACCACCCGCTTGAAGCGCTGAAAGAAACCGGCGTCGCGCAGATCGTCGAACTGCTGCCAGACCCAAGGGTCGCGATACCAGGTCCAGCCGTTCGCCATCACCCCCAGCATCGACCAGCCCTGCTTTTCGATGAAGGAAAACCCCCATGGGCGGCGATCTTCGCGCTTGGTCATGGCGATATCAAGGTTGTCGAATGTCACCACCAGCGTGTCGGACCGCTGGATGAACAGCAACGAATGATCGGGACTGTCACGAAAGAACCCCTCCGGTCCGGCAAGGCTGCTGGCGATAGAGGCCCAACTGCCCTGATCGGGCACCAATTGCGCCACGACCTGCGGCCCGGCGCGAAACAGTGCGCGCACGATCGGCACGCCATCGGCTTCGCGCGTGGTCAGCGTCTCGCAACTGCCATAGCCGTTCAGCAACGGGTAAGCGCCCGAGCCTTTGCGGATATCGGTCAGCATCCGGCTATCTGCATGAAGTGATTTCTGAAGAACCGCCTCCAGATGCTTGATCTTGTTGATATCGCCAAAGCCTGACAGGTTGGCAATCACATCAACGGGGCGCAAATCACGCTCTGCCGCGATGCGCGAAATGCTGGCCGCTGGCACACCTTGCGCGGTCAGAAACGCCAGATAGGGCGCAACCCAGGGCGATGGGGCATCCGCCCAGTTGCCCTTGTGATCCAGGTCGATCAGCTGGATATTGCAATCCCACTTCGCCCAGGCCGCCAGGGCCAGCGATTGCGCATTGCCGCCGACATCGGCAAAGGTCTGCACTTCGTCCAGATCAAGCCGGTCGATCAGACCGGCGTCAAAGACATGGCGGCCGCGGCCCTTGATCGGCGCGGCCTCGGCTTGAATGCCGTGCAATTTCAGAAGCTTGTCAAGATAACTTCCCACCGGCGGCACCCCGTGGTGGCGCAGGCCCAGCTCGCGCTTGTTCGACGCCCACAGGTGCAGCGCCGTGGTGCGCGGGGTGATCATGCGTTCCGCCACCGACGCCGGGCGCAGGAATTTCAGCCGGTCGGGAAAGGTGACCGGATAGAACGCATCCAAGGGCTGAACCTTGCCCGCCAGCCCCAGCGCATGGGTGAAATGCGTCACCATCATCGGGCCCCAGACCCCCCAGGGCTGCTGGCTGACATGCACCGGGCTGCCTGCGGCCGCCGCCGCGCGATAGTCGTCTTGCAGCTTGCCCTTCACGAAGGGCGGGATGGCATGCTGATCCGAGGTATAGTCCAGCATGGCTTGCAACAGCGCGCCATCCACCGGCAGGCCCAGCACGGCATTGTTGACGCGATGGTCACCCGGCAATTCAAACCCCAGCACATGATCATCGTCACAGGTGATCGGGCGCAGGCAATAGACATCGGTATCGACCCAGATCAGCCCCGGGTTTTGCGCAATCATGTGCAGCCGAAACAGGTCGGCAAACAGCGCGAAGCTGTCTTTTTTCTCATATTTCAGGAAATTGTCGGTATCCAGCACCTCGCGCCCGTCGCGGCATATCACGCCTTCGGGCACGTTCGGGATGGCGTCATAGGAAAACAGAGTGATCTTCTGGCCGCGGTCGACAAAGGATTTCAGGCACAGCTGTTCCATCCACGACAGGCTGCCGCCGATCCACAGCGTGCCCACTTCCCTGACCCTGCCCATTGCTGCACCCTGCCCCACGTCACACCGTCATTGTTGGCCTTAGCGAAACAGTCTGACGAAATTGGGGCGCTTTGCCAAGGCAATGGCAAAAATCTGCGCCGTTGGCTTTGCCGTAACACCGCCATCATGCTATGCCAAAGGCCAAAGGCGGCAGCAGACCGTCGGCAGACCAAAGGCAACCGGGCAGATGACAGGCAGCCCCAGGGCACAGGTGGTTCATCGGGTCATGGCAGCGCGCCAGATCGGACGCGATGGCGTGTCCCGTCTGCTTGACTGCATCGCCACGCCCGACGGGCGGCTGCGCAGCATCTTTGCCAGCGGCACCGCAACCAGCGCCTTCCTGCCCGATGGCGCGCCGGGCTGTGCCCTGCCCGAGGAGTTGCGCGAGATCTCCGGTGGCACCATGGTGGTCAGCACCGGCGCGGGGCCACTGGCCCTGACCACCGGCGCGCCGCTGCACATGGCCCCGCTTGCCGCCGAACCAGAACTGTTTGCCGGGCGCAACACCATCTTCGGCTTCCGGCTGGACGAAACCCCCGCCCAAGTGGCCGAGGGGCTGATCTACCACGCCCGCCACCATGGCTTGCAAGCCGCGCTGATCGTCAACCGGCTTACGGATGGCGCGGACTTGGCCACAGGCTTGGCGGCGGCGCTGCACGACACCGACCTGACGGTGGTGGTGCTGGATTGTCCGCTGCCCTTGGGCCGGCCGGGGGAAGGCCCGGTAAACCACCCCTATTTCGCCCCCGACGCCCCCGGCAAGGACCGGATGCAGGTGCCGGGCGCCGACCCCTGGCGATCCGCTCTGGCCGAACAGATCCTTTTCGAGGCGTTGAAATGGCGGTTCCTGTCGCAGGCCCGCGCCGTGTTGACGCTGGACGTGACCGATATTCTTGCCCCCCCCGACACCCACCGCGACGCCCGCAATGCCTTTGATCTGTGCCTGAGCGCGCCTCACGGCGTGATTTTGCTGGTCGGCCGGCGCATTTATCCGTGGCGGGTGCGCCCCCGCGATGTGCCGCGCTTTGGCGACCATATCTGCCGCCAGTTTGATGCGCGGCGCGGCATTGCCCGTTGGGGGGTGGCGCCGGAAAAGGCCGGGCTGGCCAACACCTGGCGCATGGTGCGGGTGGCCTATGCCAAGCCCGACCCCACGCAGGTGGTGCCGTTCCTGCGCGCCATGGCCATTCGGGTGCCGGGGCGGCAGTCGGCGGAACTGGCGCCCAAAACCTCGTTGATCGAAGACCCGGCCCTAATTGCGATGGCCGAAGGGATATTCGGCCACAACCCGGTGCGCGCGCCGGTCTCGGCCCCGCGCCCCGCCCCGCAAGCGGCAATCGCAGCCGGGCGCACCGCGATTGTCACCACGATGAAAAACGAAGGCCCGTTCATATTGGAATGGATCGCCTATCACCGCGTCCTCGGGGTGGATGATTTTCTGGTCTATACCAATGATTGCACCGACGGCACCGACACCATGCTGGACTTGCTGCAAGCCCGCGGCCTGTGCCAGCACCGCGCCAACCCTTGGGTGCCGGGCGGAGAGCTGAAGCCGCAGCACGCGGCCCTGCAAGCGGCGGAATCCGAGCCGGTGATGCAAAACTGCGGCTGGGGCATCTGCATGGATGTGGATGAATTCATCAACATCAAGATCGGCGATGGCACGCTGGCGGCCCTTTATGCCGCGATGGGCGAGGCCAACATGATCAGCCTGACCTGGCGGCTGATCGGCAATTCCGACGTGGCGCATTACGAAGACCGCTTCATGATCGAGCAGTTCACCCAATGCGCGCCCGAAATCATCAGGAAGCCGCATCAGGCTTGGGGCTTCAAGACGCTGTTTCGCAACATCGACATCTACAAAAAGCTGGGCGTGCATCGGCCCAAGGGGTTGAAGCCCGACCTGTGGACCCAGGTGAAATGGCTCAACGGCTCGGGCAAGCCGATGCCGCGCGAAATGTTCCGCAACGGCTGGCGATCCACGCTGGAAACCTATGGCTATGACTGGGTGCAGTTGAACCATTACGCAGTGCGCTCTGCCGAAAGCTTTCTGGTCAAGCGTGACCGGGGCCGGGTGAACCACGTCGACCGCGACCAGGGGCTGAACTACTGGTTTCGCATGAACCACAACGCCGACCGCGACACCTCGATCCAGCGGATGATCCCGGCGGCCCGGGCCGAGTTTGACCGGCTGCTGGCCGACCCCCAGATCAGGGCGGCCCATGACCATTCGGTTGCCTGCCACCGTGCCAAGATCACCGCGTTGTTGGAAACCGAAAACTACCGCGCCTTCTATGCCGAACTGACCGGCGACCGCATGCGCGCCTTGTGCCGGTTGCAGCACCACTTCGGCTCGGCGGTGTTTGCGGCGGGGCCTGCGGTCATTCCCGCCCATCTGCACCAACGTGACCTGCCGCCGGATTTTTTCTTCACCGTCGAACATGCCGACGAGGCCGAGCATTGACAGGCCCTGCCATCCAGCACCGCAAATCTCTGGCTAGGCAATGCGTGCGGATGGCCGGGCTGAAATCCGATCCCGCCCTTGCCAAGCCTTGGCCTGCGATCATCGAAAGTCCGCCATGCGCGCGCTAGCCATCCTGACCGTCCGCAACGAGTGCGCCTTCCTGCTGGACTGGCTGGCGCATCACCGCGCCGTCGGTTTTACCGATTTTCTGGTGTTTTCCAACGATTGCGACGATGGCACCGATGCCATGCTGAACCGTCTGGCGCAAATGGGCGGGCTGACACATGTGCCAAACCCCGGCCCTTGGCAGGAAGGTCCGCAATGGGCGGCGCTCAGGGCCGCTGACCGCCACCCTGCCCTGCAAGCCGCCGATTGGGTGATGGTGCTGGACATTGATGAATATGTGAACATCCATGCAGGGTCAGGCAGGCTGACTGACCTGACCGCCGCCTGCCCGCAGGCCGATGCCATCCCGCTGACCTGGCGGATGTTCGGCAATGCCGGTGTGGTGGGCTATGCCGACCGCCCCGTGACGCAGCAATTCACCGCTTGCGCGCCGCGCGTGCTGCACTGGCCCTGGCGGGCGCTGATGGTGAAAACCCTGTTCCGGCGCGATGCCTTTGGCAAACTGGGCGTGCATCGCCCGCGCGCGCCCAATGGCACCCCGGTCTGGTCAGACCCGGGGCTGGGGCAGCGGCTGTTTTCCGCCCCCGGCACCGACCCTTACAGCGTTGCGCAACTGAACCACTACGCGCTTGGCGCAATGGAAAGCTATATCGTCAAGGCTGACCGCGGCCGCGCCAACCGCGACGGGGCGACCTTTGACATGTCCTATTGGTGCGACCGCAATTTCGGCACCGAGGTCGATACCTCGATCCACCGCATCGACAGCACCGCCTTGCGCGCCGCGCTGCACGCCGACCCTGCCCTTGCCAGCCTGCACGCGGCGGCGGTTGCCTGGCGGCATCGGCGCTTTGCCACGCTGATGGCCGAAGAACCCTGGCGCGCGCTGTTCGGGCGCTTGCTGATGACCCCGCCTGCCCAGAACCTGACCGCAGCACAAGCCGCCCTGATCCGCCGCCACCGCGCGCCATAGCAAGAAACAGTCTGTCCCGGCATGTCCGCTTGCCGGAATCGGCAAAAAAGCCGACAGTGCAGGATGATAGCCGTGAAGAACGGCGCTTGTTGTTGCGCCAATGCCGGAAAAGAGATTGAGATGTCAGACAGTGTGACCTCCCCCGAACCGGCGTTGAAACCCGCGGCACAACCGTCTGCAAAACCACAAGATACGCCTGACGCCCGCGCCCTCTGGCTGACGCTGCTGGATAAGGCCGGCGACGAGTCGGGCTATTTCGAGACGCTTGGCGCGCGGCATTGGGCCCTGTTCATCGACGAAAGCCCTACCCTTGTGGTCAGCTTTGAACAGGCAAGCGACATTCGCGCGCGTCCGGGCCAGATGCCGCTGGGCCATGACATCGCAGCGGCAAAAGGCTGGTCACACCTGTGCCTGATTGCCGAGGGCGAGACGTTTTATCGTGACAAGCGGGTTTACGGCTACTTTGACCGTCTGGTGGACGATGCGTTCTTCGAAGACTTCGATCAGGTGCTGTTTTTCGGCGCGGACGCGCAGGCCTATGCGGCGGCGGCGTTCTGTGTCGCGGCGCCCGGCGCCACGGTGATTGCCATTGCGCCGCGCGCCACACTGAACCCGGGCGTGGCCGGCTGGGACAAGCGCAATACCCGCGCGCGCGCCCTCGATTTCACCAGCCGCTATGGCTATGCGCCCGACATGATTGATGGTGCCGGACGGGTGTTCATCCTGCATGACCCCGACATCGCCGAAGACGCGATGCATGCCGCGCTGTTCCGTGGCCCGCATGTCACGCATCTGCGGCTGCCGCATGTTGATGGCCGGATTGAGGTGGCCCTGACCCAGATGCACCTGATGCAACCCATGGTCGAAGCCGCCCTTGACGGTAGCCTGACACCGCTGCGCTTTGCGCAGCTTTGGCGCGCGCGGCGCAACTATGGCCCCTATCTGCGCGGTCTGCTGACAAGGGCCGAGGCCGCGGGCCGGACATGGCACGAAAAGCTGATCTGCCGCAGTGTGACCCGCCGCCTGCAAGCGCCCCGCTTTCGCAAACGTCTGGCCGACATTCTGGCCGCCGAGGCCGCGCAGCAGATCGACGGCAGCCAATAGGGGGCCAGTGTGGGGCCAATAGGCTCAGTTGGCGTAAACCGTGACCTCGGGCAGATCGGTCAGCCCCAGCCCCAGTGCGCGATAGCCCGCAAGCGACAGTTGCGCCGCCCCGTCGCCCGGCATCAGGTCCACCGCAACCGATGTGCCCGCCGCCGTGACCACCCGCCCCTTGCCCGCCACCTTGACCAGCGCGCTGCGCAGCCAGATGCCGGGCTCGGCCGGGCTGCCCAGACTGACGGCCACCTTGCCCAGGCTTTGTTCGCCACGGGCGGCGGGGGCGGCAAGGGCGGCCTGCTTTTGCGCCGCGGTGGTGGTGTCCAGCGCGGCGGCGGTCTTGCCCGGCCCCAGAACCGGCACCGGTGCTGCGGCCACAGGTGCGGCATCCGTCGCGGGCGCCGCCGGCTGTGCGGCGCGGTATCCGTCTTCCGGTACCGGACGCAGCCTGTCGATCAGGCCACAGCCGGAAACAAGGGTCAAGGACAGCACAAGGGCAAGGATCATCCGCATGGCGCCACGATAGTCTGCCACGCCCCGGCACGCAATGCCGCGAACAGCGCTTGTCAGGGCGCAGGCCGCCCCTTACCTTGGCCCAATGATGCAAACACCCGCCCTGATCGACCCTTTCGCCCGTGCCATCACCTATCTGCGGGTGTCGGTCACCGACCGCTGCGATTTTCGCTGCCTCTATTGCATGTCGGAAAACATGACCTTCCTGCCCAAGGCCGACCTGCTGACGCTGGAAGAGCTTGACCGCCTGTGTTCGGCCTTCATCGGCATGGGCGTGGAAAAGCTGCGCATCACCGGCGGCGAGCCTTTGGTGCGCAAGGGCATCATGACCTTCTTTCAGGCGATGCACCGGCACCTGGCCTTGGGTGCGCTGAAGGAGTTGACGCTGACCACCAACGGCAGCCAGCTTGGCAAGTTTGCCGCCGATCTGGCGGGGTGCGGGGTGCGGCGCGTCAATGTCTCGCTTGATACGCTGGATGCGGAAAAATTTGCCGACATCACCCGCTGGGGCCGCCTGCCCCAGGTGCTTGACGGCATCGCGGCGGCACAGGCGGCGGGCATACGGGTCAAGATCAACGCTGTGGCGCTGAAAGGCTTCAACGAGGATGAGCAGTTCAGCCTGACCGACTGGTGCGCGCGCGAAGGCCATGACCTGACCTGGATCGAGGTCATGCCGATGGGCGATCTGGGCAACGAAAACCGGCTTGACCAATACTGGAGCCTGCGCGACCTGCGCGCCCGCTATGCCGAGCGGTTCACACTGACCGATCTTGCCGAACGTTCGGGTGGCCCGGCGCGCTATGTGCGGATCGAGGAAACCGGCCAGAAGATCGGCTTCATCACGCCGCTGACGCATAACTTCTGCGAAAGCTGCAACCGGGTGCGGCTGACCTGCACCGGCGCGCTTTACATGTGTCTGGGGCAGGAAGACATGGCCGACCTGCGCGCGCCCTTGCGCGCCAGCCCGGACAACCGCCCGCTTGAAGACGCCATCCGCGCCGCCATTGCCCACAAACCCAAGGGCCACGACTTTGACTATTCACGCCAGGCCGTGACCGGCCAGATGACCCGCCACATGAGCCATACCGGCGGCTGAGCGTCCCGATTTCCTCTTGGTGAAAATACCCCGGGGGGGTCGGGGCCGCATGGCCCCGACGGGGGCAGCGCCCCCCAGTCCAGCGCCCCCGTTACGCCGCCGGCATCCGCGCCTCGACCATCCCGGCATACCAGCTTGCCCCGAAGGGAATCGCGTTGTCGTCAAAGTTGTAGCCCGGGTGGTGCAGCATGGCGGTATCGCCGTTGCCAAGAAAGATATAGGCCCCCGGCCGTGCGTTCAGCATAAAGCTGAAATCCTCGGCCCCCATCAGGGGCGCGGTGTTGTCATCGACCTTCCCCGACACCGCGCGCGCCACTTCGACCGCATGCCGGGTGTTGGCTTCGGCGTTCACCGTCACCGGATAGCCGCGCTGATAATTCACCTCGGCGCGGGCACCCAAGGCATGGGCGGTGCCTTCGACGATCTCGGAAATCCGGCGTTCGACAAAGACCTGAACCTCTGGGTCCATGGTCCGCACCGTGCCCTTCAGCTTGACCACCTGCGGGATCACGTTGTGCGCGGTGGAATCGGTCTGCACGGTGCAGACGCTGACCACCACCTGCTTCATAGGGTCGACATTGCGCGAGGCAATCGTTTGCAACGCCACGATGACATGGGCCGCCACCACGGTTGTATCGACACATTCATGCGGCTTGGCCGCATGGCCGCCCTTGCCGGTGATCACCACATCAAACTGGTCGGCCGCCGCCATGATCGCACCGGGGCGGATGCCAAAGCTGCCCACCGGAAGGCCGGGCATGTTGTGCATGCCGTAAACTTCCTGCACGCCGAAACGGTCCATCATGCCATCGGCCACCATCTCGCGCCCGCCACCGCCGCCTTCTTCGGCGGGCTGGAAGATCAGCACGACGGTGCCGTCAAAGTTGCGGGTCTCGGCCATGTATTTCGCCGCCCCCAGCAGCATGGCGGTATGGCCGTCATGGCCGCAGGCGTGCATCTTGCCGGGGATGGTGCTGGCATAGTCGACCCCGGTCTGCTCGGTGATCGGCAGCGCGTCCATGTCGGCGCGCAACCCGATGACGCGACCCGAGGTGTCGGTCTTGCCCTTGATCACGCCCACAACGCCGGTGCGGCCAATGCCTTCCACCACCTCATCACAGCCAAAGCCGCGCAACAACTCGGCCACGCGCCCTGCGGTGCGCTGCACGTCAAACAGCAGTTCCGGGTGCTGGTGAAAGTCGCGCCGCCAGGCGGTGATTTCGGGCAGCAGTTCGGCAAAACGGTTCTTGACGGGCATCATCGGCTCCTGTGCGTGGCATCTTGCAATGGTGGGCCGGATTGCGCCCGCCTTCAAGGGGGCTTGGCCCGGATTTCTGACCCGATGGTCAAAGCAGGCTCTGCCCCCCTGATGTCGCGCACAGACAGCCGGCCTTTTGCCCTGACACCCACCGCAAACTCGGTCCGTCACCCCGCAAAACCGGCCAAGGCTGGGCCCACCAAGGTTGACGCCGGGGTAGGCACAAGATCGCGCTTGCGGGATGTGGAAAAATAATTGACACTTATGTGAAGACGTCATGCGACTGAAGAACCGCCACGAAAAAGCGTCACTAAACAAAGACTTGGGGAGTGTTTTATGGCTGATGGGGCTGCACCCGTCCTTGATGTCCAAGGGCTTCAAACGGTGTTTCGCACCCGCGGGGGTGAGGTGCATGCGGTCAACTCCGTCAGCTTCCACCTGAACTCTGGTGAACTTTTGGGCGTTGTCGGCGAAAGCGGCTCGGGCAAGTCCGTCACCATGATGTCGCTGATCGGCCTGTTGCCCTCGCCGCCCGCCGATGTGCGCGCGGGCACGGTGATGCTGGGCAACCGCGACCTGCTGAAAATCAGCGCCGATGACCTGCGCGATGTGCGCGGCGCAAAGGTCGGCTTCGTGTTCCAGAACCCGATGACCAGCCTGAATCCGGTGTTCATGGTGGGCAATCAGATCATGGAACCGCTGATCCGCCACATGGGGCTGACCAGAAAACAGGCGGCGGTGCGCGCGGCCGAGCTTTTGTCGATGGTCGGCATCCCGGATGCGAAGGCGCGGCTGAACGCGTATCCGCACCAGTTTTCCGGCGGCATGCGCCAGCGGGTGATGATCGCCATCGCCCTTGCCTGCGACCCAGATGTGCTGATCGCCGATGAACCCACCACCGCGCTGGACGTGACGATTCAGGCCCAGATCCTTGAGCTGATCAAGGACCTTCGGCAAAAGCTGGGCATGGCGATTGTCTGGATCACCCATGACCTTGGCGTGATCGCGGGCATCGCCGACCGGGTGATGGTGATGTATGGCGGGCAGGTCGTCGAACAGGCTCCGGTGCGCGAATTGTTCGCCAATCCGCAGCACCCCTATACACGGGCGCTGCTGAAAACCATCCCGTCGCTGACCGGCGAACGCGAGGAACGGCTGCAAGTGATCGAAGGTCAGCCGCCCATTCTGGCCGGCCCCCCCACCAGTTGCCCGTTTCAGGCCCGCTGCGCCCACGCCTTCGACCGTTGCCGCACTGAAAACCCGCAGCGCCGGGCGATTGATGACAGCCCCGTGGGTCGCGGCCACGACGTTGCCTGCCACTGGACGCCGGAGACCGCCCATGCTTGACGCCGCGCCAAAAGCGCAGACGCCCTTGGTGCAGGTGCGCGGGCTGAAGATGTATTTCCCGATCTACTCTGGCCTGCTGCGCCGCCACACCGGCAATGTGAAGGCGGTCGACGGCATCAGCTTTGACATCATGGCTGGGGAAACCCTTGGCCTTGTGGGCGAATCCGGTTGCGGCAAATCTACCGTCGGCCGGGCCCTGCTGCGGCTTTACGAAATCACCGGCGGCCATGTGGTGATCAACGGCATTGATGTGGCCACCCTTGGCACCGAAGAGCTGCGCCGCGCCCGGCCCCAGATGCAGATGGTGTTTCAAGACCCGCAAGCCAGCCTGAACCCGAGGATGAGCCTTGCCGACATCATCGGCGAACCGCTGGATGAACATACCGACTGGGACAAGCCCAGGAAACTGGCCCGGATCTATGAATTGATGGATGCCGTCGGCCTGAACCGTCGCTTTGCCAACCGCTTCCCGCATGAATTTTCCGGCGGTCAGCGCCAACGCATCGGCATCGCCCGGGCGCTGGCGCTGAACCCGCGCTTCATTGTCTGTGACGAACCGATTGCCGCGCTGGATGTGTCGATCCAGGCGCAGGTGGTGAACCTGCTGGAAGATTTGCAGCAAAAGTTCGGTCTGACCTATCTGTTCATCAGCCATGACCTGTCGATGGTGCGCCACATCGCCGACCGGGTGGCGGTGATGTATCTGGGCCGGATCGCCGAGCTTTCCCCGCGCGACGCACTTTACGCCCGCCCGCTGCACCCCTATGCCGAGGCGCTGCTGTCGGCCGTGCCGGAACCTGACCCCGCACTGGCCCAGACCCGGCAGCGCATCATCTTGCAAGGCGACGTGCCCTCGCCCGCCAACCCGCCGCAGGGCTGCAACTTCTGCACCCGCTGCCCCCGCGTGTTCGACCTGTGCCGCCAGGTGGAACCGGACCTGATTCAGGTGGAACCGGGCCGCTTTGTCGCCTGCCACCTTTACCCCGATACCAAAACCGCCGGATCAACCGGCGACCCCGAGGCCAAAGAGCACACACAACAAGGAGAGTCGCAATGAAGCTGAAAACCGCCCTGATGGGTGCCGTCGCCTGCATGGCCATGGCCCCCGCAGCCTATGCCGAACGCGGGGCCGATGGCAACGTCAAGGTCCTGTATTCGCAGGCCGTGTCGATCATGAACGCCTACCTGTCGTCGGGCACCAAGGACGTCGAAGTGGGCAGCCTTGTGCTGGAACCGCTGGCCGGGTTTGACCAGGACGGCAACGTGATCCCACGCCTTGTCACCGAAATCCCGTCGGTCGAAAACGGCGGCATTTCCGAAGATCTGACCACGATCACCTGGAAAATCACCCCCGGCCTGCTGTGGTCCGATGGCACCCCGGTCACGGCGGCGGATGCGGTGTTCTCGTATGAATATTGCACCCACCCCGAAGGCGGCTGTGCCCAGGCCGCCCGCTATGAAGGGATCGAAAAGGTGGAGGCGGTCGATGACCTGACTGTCAAGATCATCTGGACCGCGCCGAAACCGAACCCTTTCACCGCCTTTGTCGGCGCAACCTCGCCCATCTTGCAAAAGGCGCAGTTTGCCGGTTGCCTTGGCACCGCCGCGCCGACCTGCACCGAGCAGAACTTCAAACCCGTCGGCACCGGCCCGTTCATGGTCACCGATTTCAAGGTGAATGACGTGGTCGAACTGGCCGCCAACCCGAACTACCGCGACCCGGCCAAACCGGCCTTTGCCACGATGACCGTCAAGGGCGGCGGCGACGCGGCAGGGGCTGCGCGTGCCGTGATGGAAACCGGCGAGTATGACTACGCCTGGAACACCCAGATCAACCCCGAGCTGCAAGCCCAGATGGAAGCCGGCGGCAAGGGCAAGTTCGTGTCAGCCTTCGGCACCCTGGTCGAGCGGATCGAGATGAACATGACCGACCCGTCGTCCGACCTGCCCGAAGGCGAACGCGCCACCGCCATGCACCCGCATCCGTTCCTGTCGGATATCCGCGTGCGCAAGGCGCTGTCGATGGCGATTGACCGCAACCTGCTGGTCGAGGTCGGCTATGGCAACGCCGGTCGCGCCACCTGCAATCTGGTGCCCGCACCGGCGATCTATGCCTCGCCCAACACCGATTGCATCGCGCAGGACATGGACGGTGCCAAGGCCCTGCTGGACGAAGCCGGCTGGCTGATGGGTGCCAACGGCGTGCGCGAAAAGGACGGCAAGCCGCTGAAAGTGCTGTATCAAACCTCGGTCAACGCGGTCCGTCAGGACTTTCAGGCGCTGATCAAGGGCTGGTGGAACGAGTTGGGCGTCGAGGTCGAGCTGAAGTCTATCGACGGCGGCGTGTTCTTCGGCGGCGATCCGGGTTCGCCCGACACCTTCCAGAAGTTCTATGCCGACGTCGAAATGTATGCCAACAACTTTGACGGCACCGACCCCGAGCCGTATCTGGCGCAATACCTGTGCGACAAGGCCCCAAGCCCGGCAAACGGCTGGCAGGGTGAAAACATCAACCGCTTCTGCGACCCGGCCTATGATGCGCTGGTGGCCGAACTGGCAACCACCCGTGACATGGCCAAGCGCGGTGAAATCGCCATCCGCCTGAACGAGATGCTGACGAAAGACAGCTATGTCGTGGTGCCGCTGGTGGACCGGGGCCGCCTGTCGGCCCATTCCAACACGCTTGGCGGTGTGGTGCTGAACACCTGGGATTCCGAATTGTGGAACGCCAGCGACTGGTTCCGCATCAAGTGATCTGACACCGGGGCGCGCCTTGCACGACGCGACAGCGACGGTTGCAAGGCGCGCCCCTTTCCTTTCCGTTCCCCTCGTGCCGGTTCGAATTTTCGCAGAAAATTCGTGCCCGCCCGACTGCTGACCCGAGGCGTTGCCCCATGCTCACCTTCACGATCCGTCGGTTGTTGCTGGCGATCCCGACGCTTCTGTTCATCAGTCTGGTGATCTTTCTGCTGGTCGATTTCGCCCCCGGCTCCCCCATGAGCCAGATCCCCCTGACCGTGCCCCCCGAAGTGCGGATGAAGATCATCGAGGCGATGGGCGCCAATGAGCCGATCTTTGTGCGCTATCTGCTGTGGCTGAAGCAGTTTTTCTGGGTCGAACCCTTGGTGATGATCGACGGCATCTTCGGCACCGCTTATGCCGAAGGCATGCAGCGCATCGTCAGTTGGCAGTCGCGCAGCCCGGTGATGGACATCATCTGGGAACGCCTGCCGCAAACCATGACGGTGGTGGGGTCCGCCTATGTCATCGGCGTGCTGATCGCCTTGCCGATCGGCATCTATTCGGCCTACCGGCAATATTCATGGTTTGATCAGTTCGGCACGCTGTTTGCGATGATCGGCTTTTCGGTGCCGACCTTTTTTACCGGCGTGGTGCTGATCCTGGTGTTCTCGGTCAACCTGGGCTGGTTCCCGTCCATCTATGACACCACGTTGAAGGTGACGGACTGGGAAAGCTTCCTCAAGCAGATCAAGCAGATGGCCATGCCGGTGGCGGTGCTGGCACTGTATAATGCGGCGCAGATCAGCCGCTACATGCGGTCATCGCTGCTGGACAATCTGGGGCAGGATTATGTGCGCACCGCACGCGCAAAGGGCATGCCGGAACGCACCGTGGTTCTGAAACACGTGTTGCGCAATTCGCTGATCCCGGTCGTCACGGTGATTGCGCTTGGCATTCCCACCATCTTTGGCGGCGCCATCATCACCGAACAGGTGTTCAAGGTGAATGGCCTTGGCGCGCTGCTGATCAACGCCATTCATGGCTCTGACCTGCCGATGGTGCAGACCCTGACCTTCATCTTCGCCGTGCTGATCGTGATGTTCAACCTGATCGCCGACGTCCTTTATGGCATGCTCGACCCAAGGATCCGCTATGACTGACACCTCTGTCATCGAAAAACCGCGCAGCCAATGGGCCGATGTCTGGGCGCAGTTCAAAACCCACAAGGGCGCGGTCGCGGGGCTGACGGTGTTCGTGCTGTTGATCCTGTTTGTGACGGTGGGGCCGTTCATCTGGACCAAAGACCCCACGTTCATCAACCCCGACGCGGTGCAGATGATCAAGACCCGCAACAAACCCCCAAGCTGGGAGTTTCCCTTGGGCACCGATCAGCTGGGCCGCGACATGCTGGCCCGGATGATGAAGGGCGGTCAGGTGTCGATCGCCGTCGGTCTGGTGGCGATGGCGATTTCCATCCTGCTGGGCACACTGGTCGGCGTGATGGCGGGCTATTTCCGGCGGCTGGATGGCCCCTTGATGCGCCTGACCGACCTGTTTCTGGCCCTGCCGCTGCTGCCGCTGCTGCTGGTCATGGTCATGCTGTTTCGCGACCCGCTGGCCCGCGCCATGGGGCCCGAAGGCGGCACCTTCCTGCTGATCGTCTTTGCCATTGGCGTGACAAGCTGGATGCAGGCCGCCCGCGTCGTGCGCGGCGAGGTTCTGGCGTTGAAGGAACGTGAATTCGTGCTGGCCGCGCGGTCCATCGGCACGCCGTCGCGCCGGATGATCCTGCGCCACATCCTGCCCAATGTGGTCTCGCCGATCATGGTGGCGGCCACCCTTGGCATTGCCAGCGCCATCATCACCGAATCCGCCCTGTCCTTCCTTGGCCTTGGCTTTCCGCCCGATTTCCCGACATGGGGCCGGCTGTTGTTTGATGGCGTCGATTACATCCAGCAATACCCCGAACGGGTGATGTGGCCCGGCATCGCCATTTCGCTGACGGTTCTGTCGGTAAACTACATCGGTGACGGTTTGCGCGATGCGCTTGATCCGCGCATCCGGGGGCGCTGACGCCACAAGACTTGCACAAAAACTCCGCATCGGGCACAACTGGGGCAGTCCTACCCCTTGCACTATGGTCGTGACGCCCAACATGGGGTTCTGAATATGTCAGGCTTGGGGGTGATCGGGGAAATGTCGTTGGACCATAGCGTTGCAGATGATGACCTTGCCATTGCGGTCGCCGAAGGGGTGGCATGTGGCCTGATGACCGCAGCCGAGATGGAACAGCAGGCCACGATTGCCGCCAATTTCCTCAAGGCGCTCAGCCACGAAGGCCGGCTGATGATCCTGTGTCATCTGTCATCGGGCGAAAAATCGGTGACCGAGCTTGAGCATCTCTTGGACAGCCGTCAGGCCGCCGTCAGCCAGCAACTTGCCCGTCTGCGGCTGGAAGGGCTGGTCTCGTGCCGGCGTGAAGGCAAGGCGATCTTTTATTCGATACAGGATCCCAAGGTCAGCCGCACCATCGCGCTGGTCTATGACATGTTCTGCCACCGCGCCGAAGGCTGACACCTACCCCCGGCCCAGCCCTACCCCCGGCCCAGCCCTACCCCCGGCCCAGCCCTACCCCCGGCCCAGCCCTACCCCCGGCCCAGCCATGGCATGTCGCGCGCCATGATGGTCACGAACGGCATGTTCACCTCCAGCGGCAGGCTGGCCATGTGCAACACCGTATCCGCCACGTGCTGCACCGGCATCAGCGGTTCGGGGCGCATCTCGCCATTGGCCTGCGGCATGCCGGCGGCAAAACCTGCCGTCATCTCGCTGGCGGCATTGCCGATGTCGATCTGGCCGCAGGCAATGGCAAACCGCCGCCCATCCACCGCCAGCGTCTTGGTCAGCCCGGTCACCGCATGCTTTGACATGGTATAGGGCACCGATCCGGGGCGCGGACGGTCGGCGCTGATCGAGCCGTTGTTGATGATGCGCCCGCCTTGCGGGCTCTGCCGCCGCATCAGGCCAAAGGCCGCGCGGGCGCACAGGAACATGCCGGTGATGTTCACGCCCGACAGCGCCAGCCAGTCTTCGACCGCGATCTCGTCAATCGGCGCGCCTTTCAACGACATGCCGGCGTTGTTGAACAGCACGTCCAAGCGGCCCCAGACGGCCTCAACCCGGGCAAACGCCGCCTCTACCTGCGCCGGGTCGGTCACATCGGCGGGCAGGATCAGCGCCTCATGCGTGCCGGCGGTCTGGCGCAAGGCATCTTCACGACGACCGATCAGCGCCACGCGCCAGTCCGCTGCGATAAACGCCCGCGCGGTGGCCCGCCCGATGCCCGATCCGGCCCCGGTGATCAGAATGCTGCGCTGGTCCATGGCATCACCTTTCCTTGCGTGAACGCCAGAACCTTAGCGACCGAAACGCCCAGCGACCAGACCCTGCGGCAGCGACCTTGTGGTCACGCATAAAACACGCATGCACCACCCAAGACACACCCGCCAGGCACGCCCGCTAATGCAGCCGCAACTCGCCCACCACATTGCGCCATTCCCCCGGCGAGATCAGCCGTTTGTGGGTGAAACGCACCGAATGCAGCGGCCCCTCGATGGCATCGTGCCAATATTCGATGAACTTGAACAGCCGTGGATAATCGGGGGCAAGATCATAGTCCTGCCAGACGAAGGTATTCAGAACATTGCGATAATCCGGCAGGCGATAGAACATTTCCGCCGTGGTCAGACCATAGCCGCGCAGCATCAGTTCGGTTTCGGATTTTTCCATATCAGTCTCCTTTCCAGCCCCTCGGAAAGAATCATGCCAAAGTCAGATTAAAAATAAACAAATTCAATCTGTTGGCACTGATGTGGACTGGCTGCCAAAACCCGTTGCGGCGCGGCATTGCACCCCATCCCTTGCTTGGTGTAAGGTCATGCCAACAAGATATAGCCCCGCGCCAAGGATGCCCCCGCCAGATGAGCGATACGCCCGAAGACACTGATATCACAGGTGAAACCCCGGAAAAGCCGGTTCACACCGGCCCGCAGATCGACATCGCGGCCGAGATGAAGACCGCCTACCTAGACTACGCCATGAGCGTGATCGTCAGCCGCGCGATCCCTGACCTGCGCGATGGGCTGAAACCGGTGCACCGCCGCATCCTGTTCGCGATGCACGAAACCAGCAACACCCACGACAAACCCTACCGCAAATCCGCCCGCCCGGTCGGCGACACCATGGGCAAATATCACCCCCACGGCGACTCTGCGATCTACGATGCGCTGGTGCGGATGGCGCAGCCGTTTTCCATGAGCCTGAAGCTGCTGGATGGCCAGGGCAACTTTGGCTCGATGGACGGCGACAGCGCCGCCGCGATGCGCTATACCGAAGTGCGGATGGACAAGCCCTCTGCCTTCCTTCTTGCCGATATCGAGAAGGAAACCGTTGATTTTCAAGACAACTATGACGGCAAGGACCGCGAACCGACGGTTCTTCCGGCCCGCTTTCCCAACATGCTGGTCAATGGTGCGGGCGGCATCGCGGTTGGCATGGCAACCAACATTCCGCCGCACAATCTGGGTGAGGTGATCGACGGCACGCTGGCCTTGATCGACAACCCCGACCTGTCGTCCGAAGCGTTGATGGAGTTGATCCCCGCCCCCGACTTTCCCACCGGCGCCATCATTCTGGGCCGGTCCGGCGCGCGCAAGGCGTATCTTGAGGGGCGCGGATCGGTGATCATCCGATGCAAAACCCATATCGAGGAGGTGCGCAAAGACCGCTTTGCCATCATCATCGACGAGGTGCCCTATCAGGTCAACAAGGCGTCGATGATCGAGAAGATTGCCGAACTGGTGCGCGAAAAGCGGATCGAAGGCATCTCGGGCGTGGCCGACGAATCCGACCGCATCGGCATTCGGGTGGTGATCGAGTTGAAGCGCGACGCCACCCCCGATGTGGTGCTGAACCAGTTGTTCCGTTTCACGCCGATGCAGACCAGCTTTGGCTGCAACATGCTGGCCTTGAACGGCGGGCGGCCTGAAACGCTGACGCTGCGTGATTTTCTGAGCCATTTCATAACGTTCCGCGAAGAAGTTGTGGCCCGCCGCACCGCGTATGAGCTGCGCCGCGCCCGCGAGCGCAGCCATATCCTGTGTGGTCTGGCGGTGGCCGTGTCGAACGTCGATGAGGTGGTGCGCACCATCCGCGCCAGTGCCGATGCAGCAGAGGCCCGCGAAAAACTGATGACACGGCGCTGGCCCGCGCATGACATTGCCGCCTATATCCGGCTGATCGACGACCCCAGCCACACGATGAACGACGATGGCACCTATAACCTGTCCGAAGTGCAGGCCCGGGCCATTCTGGACCTGCGCCTGCAACGCCTGACCGCGCTTGGCGTCAAGGAAATCACCGACGAGCTGGAAGAACTGGCCGGCAAGATCAAGGATTATCTGCTGATCCTTGGCAGCCGCGACCGGATCATGGCCATCATCTCGGACGAGCTGCGCGAGGTGCGCGCCCTGTTCGCCGTGCCGCGCCGGACCGAGATTGTCGATTGGTCGGGCGACATGGAAGACGAAGACCTGATCGAGCGCGAGGACATGGTGGTGACCATCACCTCGGGCGGCTATATCAAGCGCACGCCGCTGGCCGAGTTCCGCGCCCAGAACCGTGGCGGCAAGGGCCTGTCGTCGATGGCCACCAAGGAAGATGATGTGGTGACGACGCTTTTCGTTGCCAATACCCACACTTGGCTGCTGTTCTTCACAACCGATGGCATGGTCTACAAGCTGAAGACCTGGCGCCTGCCGCTGGCGGGCCGCACCGCCAAGGGCAAGGCGATTGTCAACATCCTGCCGATCCTGCCCGGCATTTCCATTGCCGCGCTGATGCCCGTCGATGTGCCGGAAGAAGAGTGGGAAACCCTGCAAATCGTCTTTGCCACCAGCGATGGCGACGTGCGGCAAAACGATCTGTCGGATTTCACCAACGTCAAACGCAACGGCAAGATCGCGATGAACCTGCCCGAAGGCGTCTCGTTGGTGAACGCGGCGATTGCCGATGAAAACGACGATGTGATGCTGGTCACCGCCCTTGGCCGCGCCATCCGGTTTTCCACCACCGACATCCGCGTGTTCAAATCGCGCGGGTCCACCGGGGTGCGCGGCATCCGGCTGGCCACGGGCGACCGCGTGGTCAGCATGTCGATCATCCGCCACTTTGAGGCCGAGGCCGAAGAACGCGCCGCTTACCTCAAGCAACGCCGCCTGATGGCGGGCGCGGTCGAAGACGATGCCGAGGCCGACGACGATGAAGACGCGGTGGCCGTGGGACAGCTTTCCCCCGAACGCTATGCCGCAATGTCGGCGGCGGAAGATCTGATCCTGACCATTACCATGTCAGGCTCGGGCAAGCTGTCGTCCAGCCACGACTACCCCGTGCGCGGACGCGGCGGCATGGGCGTCAAGGCGATGGATGGCGCAATGCGGGGCGGACCGCTGGTTGCCAGCTTCCCGGTCGAGATCACCGACCAGATCATGCTGGCCACCAGCACCGGCCAGTCGATCCGGGTGCCGGTCGATCAGATCAGCTTCCGCTCTCGCTCGGCCGGCGGGGTAAAGGTGTTCAACACCGGCAAGGGTGAAGAAGTGGTGTCGGTCGCCCGTGTCGCCGAACAGGGCGAAGACGGCCCGGGGGCTGAAGGGTAAGCCTGCCCGGTTTCGGGATGTTGCGGGCTTGATCAAGTTAAGGGGCGCAAGGCGATGCTGCCACAGGGCGATCAGGAACAGCGGGGCACAGGTCTGGCCGATGTCGCCACCCTGATGGCGCGGCTGATGATGGCAAGCCTGTTCCTGATGGCCGGGCTTGAGTCTTTTCTTGACATCCCGGCGTTTTCAACCCGTTTGCAGGCCGAAGGTCTGGCGCCCTATCTGGTTGGTCTGGTGATGTATTTCCTGACCGGAACCGGCCTTGCGCTGGCGCTTGGCTGGCAGACCCGCTGGGTGGGTCTGGCGATGGCGGTGTTTTCCATCGCGTCGGCGCTGATGGCCTATGCCGATCTGGCAAGCCATGCCGATCTGGTCAACCTGCTGAAGAACATCGCACTTTCAGGCGGCTATCTGCATTTTGCGGTGCAAGGGGCCGGGCGGTTGTCAGTGGACGGATGGGCCGGGCCGGGCAACCGACCGGCCCCGGCCAAATGACCTATGCGGCACACCCCCTGCTTGCCGCGCGGCTGTCGGCCTTGGCCGCGGCACGCCAAACCATCACCTATGGCGCCCTTGCCCGCGATCTGGGCTGGCGCATCGGGCACCTTACCGCCGCCCTTGAGGCGCTGATGGACGCAGACGCCGCCGCCGGGCACCCGCTGCGCGCCGCACTGTGCGAAGCGCGGCTTGCACAGGGGATGCCGGCCCCCGGCTTCTTTGCCAAGGCGGCAAGTCTGGGGTTCGACACCAGCGACCCCGCAGCCTTTGTGGCGCAGCAGCGCGCAGATCTGTTTGGCGCAGCCTGAGCCATGGGTCATCCTGCCCTGATGCGTCTTCGGGAACCCAGCCGCCATGACCAACCCGACAAGCAGAGCAAGATTTCGCTATCGGCCTGCAATTTCCACGTGTTACCGCGGCGCAACAACATGGGCCATGCTATGGCCGACCGCGTTTACTTGAGGCGTCGCACAGGTTAACAAAAGGTTACGATAAAAAACGTGCAGTAAAAAATAGAGGCAGTTATGAAATACCCCCTCCTTCTGGCGTTGGCCGGAGCCATTTTCGCACCCGCAGCCCAGGCTTTCGAAGTCACCGGCGGCTCGCTTTCGCTGGGATATTCCGGCCTTACAGACAGCGATCTGGATGCCCTGAACAAGGTCACGCTGGGCGGCTCGATCGAGATGGGATTTACCCAGCAGTTTTCGATGCAGGGCGATCTGCGCCTGACCAAGTTCGGCTTTTCCAACGTCGACAACCTGAACTTCGGCCTGCACGCCATCTTCCACGTCAGTGACACCACCTCGCTGGGCGCGTTTGCGGGGCGTGACGATTCTGACGTTGGCGACCTGGATTATTTCGGCATCGAGCTTGGGCATCAGTCCGGGCCGATTGGCCTTGAAACCTATATCAGCCGGGCGGATGACGCCGGTGAGACAGGCACGGTCTTTGGTCTGGCGGGCGACTACGCGTTTTCCGACACCACCAGCCTTGGTCTTGCCTATGACAAGATCGACGTCGATGGTTATGGGGCCTCGACCATCGCGCTGAACGGCGAATTCATCGCAGCGCCCGGCCTTGGCCTGACCGGAGAGGTCGGCAGCGCCGATATTGATGGCCTTGGGGCCGAAGTCTTCATGGGGATCGGTGTCAAGGTGAACTTCGGTGCCAAGCGCGGCGCAACCTTTGACCAGCGCAGCGTGGTCGACCTGCTGCCCGGCCTCTGATCCGGCCCGGATCACGGCATCACAGGGCTGTGCGGGGTGATTGCACCCCGCGCAGGCCGGCGCTATGACGTCGCCATGACAACACTTCACATCATTGGCGGCGGCATGGCCGGGTCCGAAGCCGCCTGGCAGGCAGCGAACATGGGCGTGCGCGTGGTGATCCACGAAATGCGGCCACAGGTCGGCACTTTTGCGCATCGCACCGGGTATCTCGCCGAAATGGTCTGTTCCAATTCGTTCCGCTCGGACGATGACGAACGCAATGCGGTGGGTCTTCTGCACTGGGAAATGCGCGCCGCCGGGGGCCTGATCATGCAGCAGGCCGCGGCACACCGCCTGCCCGCTGGCGGCGCCCTCGCGGTGGACCGCGATCCGTTTGCGCAAAGCGTGACCGAACGGATCCTGGCGCATCCGCTGATTTCGGTGTCTTACGAGGAAATCACCCAGCTTCCCACCGAAGGGCACTGGATCATCGCCACCGGCCCGTTGACCAGCGGTGCCCTGGCCGACAGCATCCGTGCGACAACCGGGGCCGACGCCCTGGCGTTTTTCGACGCAATTGCCCCCATCGTCTATGCCGACACGGTCGATATGTCGGTGGCCTGGATGCAGTCGCGCTATGACAAGGGCGAGACGGTCGAGGAACAGACCGCCTATATCAACTGCCCGATGACCCGCGACGAGTATGAGGCCTTCATCGACGCGCTTCTGATCGCCGACAAGACCCAGTTCCATGAGGGTGAAACGGCGGGCTATTTCGACGGCTGCCTGCCGATCGAGGTGATGGCCGAACGCGGCCGCGAAACCCTGCGCTTTGGCCCGATGAAGCCGGTGGGGCTGACCAATCCGCACCGGCCCGATCTTAAACCCCATGCCGTGGTGCAACTGCGCCGCGACAACAAGCTTGGCACGCTGTTCAACATCGTGGGCTTTCAGACCAAGATGAAATACGGCGCGCAAACCGATGTTTTCAAACGTATCCCCGGCCTGACCAATGCCAGCTTTGCGCGGCTGGGCGGCATTCACCGCAATACCTTCATTAACGCACCGACGCTGCTCGACAGCCAGATGCGGCTGAAATCGCGGCCCAACATCCGCTTTGCCGGCCAGATCACTGGGGTGGAAGGCTATGTCGAAAGCGCCGCTATGGGGCTTTTGGCAGGACGGATGGCCGCGGCCGAGGTGCTGGGCCAGACCCTGCCGCCGCCGCCGCCCGAAACCGCCACCGGCGCACTGATCACCCACATAACCGGCGGGGCCGAGGCAAAGACCTTTCAGCCGATGAACGTGAACTTCGGCCTGTTCCCGCCAATTGACGCGCGTGGCGGGCGCCGGGGTCGCAAGGACCGCTACAAGGCCTATACCGACCGCGCCAAAGATGCCTTCACGGCATGGCTTACGTAACCCGTTTTGCGCCGTCCCCCACCGGGGCGTTGCACCTTGGCCATGCGTTTTCGGCCCTGACCGGCTTTGACCGCGCCCAGGCGAATGGCGGCCGGTTCCTGCTGCGGATCGAAGACACCGACAGCGCCCGGGTGCGCCCCGAATATGAGGCCGCGATTTACGACGATCTGCACTGGCTGGGCATCCGCTGGCAAACCCCGGTGCGGCGGCAGTCCGACCATCTGGCCGATTATGCCGCGGCCCTTGACCGCCTGATCGGCCTCGGCCTGTGCTATCCCTGCCGCTGCACCCGCGCTGACATTCAGGCCGCCGTGTCCGCCCCGCAAGAAGGTGTGTCGCATCTGCCGCCCGATGGCCTGGTCTACCCCGGCACCTGCCGCGCGCGCCCGATGTCTGACCGCAGCCCCGGTGATGCGATCCGGCTGAACATGCGGGCGGCGCTTGGGACAATAGACCCGACCCGCCTCAGCTTTACCGAAACCGGGCCCGAGCGGGCTGGCCTGCACCGGCTGACCGTGCAGCACCTGACGGACCGGGTGGGCGATGTGGTGCTGGCGCGCCGCGATATTGGTGCCGCCGCCTATCATCTGTGCGTGGTGCTTGACGATGCGTTGCAGGGCGTCACCGAAGTGACCCGCGGGATGGACCTGTTTGACGCAACAGAAATCCACGTCCTGCTGCAACATCTGCTGCACCTTCCCACCCCCCTCTATCACCACCACCGCCTGATCCGCGACGATCAGGGCAAACGGCTGGCCAAGCGCGACAACGCCCGCGCCCTGTCGCGCTACCGTGCCGAAGGCAACACGCCGCAAGACATTCGCCGTCTGCTCGGCCTGTGATGCTTTCTCTTTCGACAAATATCCTCGGGGGGTAAGGCGCGGATGCGCCGAGGGGGGCCGAGGCCCCCCTTCGCGCCGCCTAAAGCTCAGACCCCGGTTGGGCACAGAGGCGCAGCAAATCCCCCATATAGCCTGCCACCGACCGGAAACACACCAAGGTAAAGCCGGCGTCATCGCGCCAGAACGCCGCCGCCACCTGCGCCGCGCGGGTGCGGCGCAGCTCGCCCGCCGCCAGCCGGTCAAAATCAACCGGGCACAGTTTGCGCAACACCTGATCGGCCTTTGCCCCCTCGATTCGGAACACCGCCCGCGCGTCCGAGACATCGACAGCCAGATGATGCTGGCCGTTCAAGGCCTTGGCGATTGCGGCAAGGGCCTTGGCCACATCGGCCCGGGGCAGGATCAACAGATATTCATCCGGGCTCATCCAGCCGGCCCTGAATGCGCCCTTGGTGACGATCCGGCGCTTGTCTGGCAAGGCGCAGCCGGTCGCGTCCTTGACCGCCGCCTTCAGGCCCTTGGTCCCGGCCTTGGCGCGCAGGGTGACCATACCCAAGGGCCCGATCTGGCGCACCCGGGCAAAGCCTTCAGAACCGGCCGCGCTGATCGGGCTGACCGCATCAGACATTCTGCTTCTCCCCGTGCTTGTCGTAAAACACCGGGCTGACCACACGCGCCTGCACCGTGCTGCCATCGACCTTGGCAAAGCTTACAACCTCGCCCATCCGGTCCGGTCCGTCCAGCAGAAGGCCCATGGCAATGCCGCGGCCAAGGGTGGGCGAATGGTAGGTTGAGGTGACGCGCCCCTGCACATGGCGCTGACCGTTGGCGTTGGTTCCCGCGGCCGCAACATAAGCGCCATCCGGGATGACCGAGCCATCCAGCGTCTCGAACCCGACCAGTTTCCAGCGCTCGGGGCTGGCCAGAAAGCGGCGCTCTTGCCCGCGCTTGCCAAGAAAATCGGCCTTCTTCTTCGACACCGCCCAGTCAAGGCCCAGGTCTTGCGGCGTCACCGTGCCATCGGTTTCATCGCCGATCATGATGAACCCCTTTTCGGCGCGCATTATGTGCAGCGCCTCGGTGCCATAGGGCATCGCGCCAAGCGCGGCCCCCGCGTCATGGCAGGCCTGCCAGAATGCGGCCCCCTGATCGGCGGGCACCGCGATTTCATAACTCAACTCGCCCGAAAAGCTGATCCGGTAAACCCGGCAGCCAAAGCCTGCAAGGCTGCCATCGGTCCAGGCCATGAAGGGCAGCGCGTCTTGCGACACATCCATCCCGCCCAGTTTTTCCAGCACCTTGCGGGCGTTCGGGCCGACCACGGCAACCTGCGCGTATTGTTCGGTGACATTGGCGGTGAACACCTGCCAATCCCACCATTCGCATTGCAGCCAGTCTTCCATCCAGCCATGAATGCGGTCAGCGCCGCCGCTGGTGGTGTGGCACAGCCAGGTGTCAGCGTCGATGCGCGCCACCACGCCGTCGTCGGACAGAAACCCTTGCTCATTGCACATCAACCCGTAGCGGCATCTGCCAACCGGCAGGCTGGACATGACGTTGGTGTAGAGCATGTCAAGGAACCGCCCGGCATCCGGCCCTTTGACGATGATCTTGCCCAGCGTAGATGCATCCAGCAAACCAAGGGCTTGGCGGGTGTTCTTCACCTCGCGCGCAACGGCCTGCTGGGGTGTTTCGTTGGGGTGGGAATAGCAATACGGACGCCGCCACAGGCCGACGGGTTCAAAGGTTGCGCCCTGCGCTGCATGCCAGTCATCCATCGGGGTCTTGCGCAGCGGCTGAAACACCGCGCCCCGCGCCTCGCCCGCCAAAGCGCCCAGGGGCACCGGGGCATAGGGCGGGCGGAAGGTGGTGGTGCCAACCTGCGGCACGGGTTCATTCAGCGCCTCAGAAAGCACCGCCAAGCCATTGATATTGGAAAGCTTTCCCTGATCTGTCGCCATGCCCAGCGTGGTATAGCGCTTGGTGTGTTCGACTGACTGATAGCCTTCGCGCGCCGCCAGTTGCACGTCCGAGACCTTGACATCGTTCTGAAAATCCAGCCAGGCCTTTGCCCGCAACCCAAGGGTGGCCGCCTGTGGCATGATCCAGACCGGCTGCAACGCGGCCTCATCGGGCAGGTCCTGACGTGGGGCTTTGGCTTTTCTGGCTTTCACGCCAAGCTCTTTCAGCGCGATCCTGACCTGCGCATCAGCATCGGCCACCGCGGTGCGCAACGCGCCATTGGCGGCACCGGCAGCGATCACCATCGCGCGGCCATCATGCGTTATGGGCGGGTGGGCCGCATCGGGGCGGAACATGGCCCCCGCATCATCCCAGATCAGCTTGCCGCCGCAATGGCTGTAAAGATGCACCACCGGCGACCAACCGCCCGACATCGCCACCGCATCGCAGGCCAGAAAGTTTGAGATCGTGCCGTCGCCGGTCTGGCGGCACACCTCGACACCGGTCACACGCTTGCCACCCTTGACCCTGGCAATGGACTTGCCGGTTTCCACCCTGATGCCACAGGCGCGGGCCTGCGCAGGCAAGGCCCCTTCGGCCTGATCGCGCGCGTCGATGACCGCGGCAATGGTCTGCCCGGCCTGATGCAGCGCAATGGCGGTGCGATAGGCGTCGTCATTGTTGGTGACCACCACCGTGCGCTGCCCCGGCACCACGGCCCAGTTCACCAGATAATCGCGCAGGGCCGAGGCCAGCATCACGCCGGGCACATCATTGCAGGCAAATGACAGCGGCCGTTCAATCGCCCCTGTTGCCGCGATGATCTTGCCCGCGCGCATCCGCCACAGCCGATGCCGGGGCCGCCCGTCGCCGGGGGTATGGTCGGCCAGCCTTTCGTCCAACAGGACATAGCCGTGATCATAAACCCCCGCCGCCATGGTGCGGGCGCGCAAGGTGACGTGGGCCATGCCGGCCAGTTCGGCCACCGCGGCATCGACCCAATCGGCGGCAGGCACACCGTCGATCAGATCGCCATCCACCGGCGCGCGGCCACCCCACTGCGCCGACTGCTCGACCAGCCAGACCCGCGCCCCGGCGCGGGCCGCCACAAGCGCCGCATGCAGACCCGCCACCCCGCCGCCCACCACCAGCAGATCGCAGAACGCATAGACCTGCTCATAGCGGTCGGCGTCACCGTCCTTTGGCGCGGCCCCAAGACCCGCCGTCTGGCGGATGATCGGCTCGAACAGATGTTTCCATGCGGCGCGGGGATGGATGAAGGTCTTGTAGTAAAACCCGCCGGGCAACAGCCGCGCGGCATGTTTGTTCAGCACACCAACGTCGAATTCAAGGCTGGGCCAGTGGTTCTGGCTGCGTGCCTGCAACCTGTCAAACAATTCGGTCGTGGTGGCGCGCTGGTTCGGCTCGGCCCGCGCGCCGTGGCCCAGATTGACCAGCGCGTTCGGCTCTTCCGCGCCGCTGGCCACAATCCCGCGCGGGCGGTGGTATTTAAACGACCGCCCCACCAGCATCTGATCATTGGCCAGCAGCGCCGAGGCAAGGGTATCGCCGGCAAAGCCGCTCAGCCGTTTGCCGTTGAAGCTGAAGTCAATCGGCGCGGCGCGGTCGATCAGGCGGCCGCCGGTTGTCAGGCGGGTGCTCATGCGAACCCCTTCCAATCCGGGCGGCGGGCCTTGATCCGGGCGATAATGTCATCGGGCGGGCCCGAGGTTTGCGCCGGATAGGTGCCAAACACCTCAAGCGTGGCGGTGCAGCGGGCGGCCAGAAACCATTTGCCACACCCATAGGCGTGGCGCCAGCGTTCAAAATGCACGCCCTTGGGGTTCTTGCGGGCGAACAGATAGGCTTCAAACTGGTCATCCGAAGACCCCGGCCCGAAGCGTTTCAGATGCGCTTCGCCGCCGGGGGCAAGTTCGGTTTCCTCGGCTTCAACGCCGCAATAGGGGCAAGTCAGCAAAAGCATGCGGCGCACTCGCTTTGACGATGGGGCAAAGGAGAGCGACCGTCCCCCCTGCTGGCAGAGGGGACACGGGCAACGGCCGGAACGGCGGCGACGTTATTCGATGATGTAGGCTTGTTCGTTAAGCGTCGGCTGATCCGAAAGGCCGCCGTTATACGCAACCCTGACAAAGCCCGCCAGAACCAGCGGCACGAAAATGCCAAGCAGCAGTCCCAAGACAGCCTGTCTGCTGGGGAACAACAAGAAAGAGCGGGTGGCCATGACACAGTACTCCGGTAATTTGGCCGCACATTTGGGCATTGCGCGGCCCGCGTCAAGGCATGCGGGGTGGGGGCGCGACGATAGAGCGCGAAGCGGCCGGGCAAGGGAACAGGGCGACGCATCAATGCGCCACCCCGGCGGCGACGGATTCGTCGATGAACCGGCCTTCGCGAAAGCGCCCCATGTCAAAGGCGGCGGCCAGCGGGCCGGGTTCGCCCTTCGCCATCAACTCGGCCATCGCCCAGCCCGACCCGGGGATCGCCTTGAACCCGCCGGTGCCCCAGCCGCAGTTGATGAAACAATTGCCCAAGGGCGTTTTCGAGATGATGGGCGAGCGGTCGCCGGTCATGTCGACGATGCCGCCCCATTGGCGCAGCATCTTGAGGCGCGACAGCATGGGGAAGGTTTCGATCAGCGCGCGAAGGGTTTCTTCGATGTGCTGGAAACTGCCGCGCTGGGTATAGTTGTTGAAGCCGTCGGTGCCGCCGCCGATCACCATCTCACCCTTGTCGGATTGCGACATGTAGCCGTGCACGGTGTTGGCCATCACCACCACATCCATGCAGGGCTTGATCGGTTCGCTGACCAGCGCCTGCAAGGCCATCGATTCGACCGGCAGACGAAAGCCCGCCATCTGCGCCACCTGCCCCGAATGACCGGCCACCACGATGCCCAGCTTTTTGGTGCCGATGAAGCCCTTGGTGGTGTCCACCCCGGTCACCACGCCGTTTTCCGACCGAACCCCGGTGACTTCGCAGTGCTGGATGATGTCCATCCCCATGTCGGAACACGCGCGCGCATAGCCCCAGGCCACCGCGTCATGCCGCCCGGTGCCGCCGCGCGGCTGCCACAGCGCGCCTAAGATCGGATAGCGTGGGCCGTCGATGTTCAGGATCGGGCACAGGTCTTTCACCCGGGCCGGGCTGATGAATTCGGTCACCACCCCTTGCAGCGCATTGGCATGGGCGGTGCGCAGATAGCCGCGCACCTCATGATGCGTCTGCGCCAGCATCATCACACCTCGGGGCGAAAACATGACGTTGTAGTTCAGATCCTGCGACAGGGTTTCATACAACGACCGCGACTTTTCATAGATCGCAGCCGAGGGGTCTTGCAGATAGTTCGACCGGATGATCGTGGTGTTGCGCCCGGTGTTGCCGCCGCCCAGCCAGCCCTTTTCAAGGATCGCCACATTGGTGATGCCGTGGTTCTTGCCAAGATAGTAGGCGGTGGCAAGACCATGCCCGCCTGCGCCGATGATGACAGCATCATAGGCGACTTTCGGGGCGGGCGATCGCCATGCCCGTTCCCACCCCTGATGATGACTAAACGCCTCACGCGCGATGGCAAACAGGGAATAGCGTTTCATCCAAGATCACTCCGTCGGGCGCGCGGGGGGGGCTGGTCCCCTGTTTGAACCCTGACCGCGTTCTTGCCGCAACCGCAAGCGGCACATCCGGGAAAATTGCGACATCGCCCACAATCGCAGACCTCGGCCGCCGCCGAAACCGGCCCTGCACAGGACAAATTGCAAAGCTGTGATCGCTGCGGCCAATTCTCATCTTTTGTCGGCGGCTTTTGCGCCTTACATGAAGGCAACGACGAAAAGGGAACCAAAGATGGGTGTCTGGGGCTTTTGGGCGGTGGTGGCCGCCGTGGTGCTGCTGGTGTCGGCCATACTGGCGCGTGCGATGGCGCGGGCAAAGGCCGATGTCCGGGCGTCAGCCGACTATGACCTTGCGGTATATCGTGACCAGTTGGTCGAGATCGAGCGTGATATCGCCCGTGGCGTGATTGCCGCCGATGAAGGCACCCGGCTGCGCACCGAAGTGTCGCGCCGCCTGCTTGAGGCGGATCGCGCCGCACGTGCGGCCGCGCCGCAGGTGCGCGGATCGGCGGGTTGGGGCATGGCGGCGCTGGTCGGGGTGGTGCTGATCGGATCGGTCGCGCTGTATTGGGATCTGGGCGCCCCCGGCTATCCCGATCTGCCGCTAAAACAGCGGCTTGCGATGTCGGAGGAGTTGCGCGAAACCCGCCCGTCACAGGCCGAGGCCGAGGGCAATACCCCGCTGCCCACACCGCGCGCCGATGTGGAACCGGCCTTTGCCGAACTGATGGAAAAGCTGCGTGCCGCCGTAATCGCCCGCCCCGACGATCTGCGCGGGCTGGAACTGCTGGCCCGCAACGAGGCCGCGATTGGCAACATCAGTGCCGCGCGCAACGCACAAGAGGCGGTGATCCGCGTCAAGGGCGATACCGCAACCGCCGAAGACCATGCCGCATTGGCCGAGTTGATGATCATGGCGGCGGGCGGCTATATCTCGCCCGAGGCTGAAACGGTGCTGGCGCAGACCTTGCAGATTGACCCGGAAAACGGCACCGCGCGCTATTATTCGGGGGTGATGTTCGCGCAAGTCGGCCGGTTTGACCGTACATTCGTGCTGTGGAAGCGGCTGCTGGAACAAAGCCCGCCCGAAGCGCCATGGGTCGCGCCGATCCGCGAGCAGATCGAAGAGGCCGCGATGCGGGCCGGGATCGACTACACCCTGCCCGAAGCCAAAGGTGCCGCCGTTGCCGGTGCCCCCGGCCCAACCGCCGAGGATATGGAAAACGCCGCCGACATGACGCCGCAAGAGCGTCAGGCGATGATCGAAGGCATGGTGGACCGCCTGGGCGAACGGCTGGCCAATGAAGGCGGCACCGCCGAAGAATGGGCGCGGCTGATTTCGGCGCTGGCAAACCTGGGGCGCACCGATCAGGCCCGCGCGATCTATGCCGAGGCGCAGACCCGCTTTGCCGGGCGCAGCGTCGATCTGGCCGGGATCAAGGAAGCCGCCGTCAGCGCCGGCGTGGCCGAATGATCCTGCCCGACATCGCCGATTTTGCCAAAGCGTTGCCGCCCAATCGGTCGGTGGCGGGGCTGGATCTGGGCACCATGACGATCGGCGTGGCAATATCGGACCTGCGGCGCGGGGTGGCGACGCCGGCGCAGGTGATCCGGCGCGAAAAGTTCACCCTTGATGCCGCCCGCCTGCTGGAGGTGCTGACGGCGCGCGACGTGGCGGGGATCATCCTTGGCCTGCCGCTGAACATGGATGGCAGCGAAGGCCCGCGCGCGCAATCGACCCGCGCCTTTGCCCGCAATCTGGAAAAGCTGACCGCGCTGCCGATTGCGTTCTGGGATGAACGGCTGTCGACCGTCGCCGCCGAACGCGCCCTGATCGAGGCCGATACATCGCGCAAGCGTCGCCGCGAGGTGATTGATCAGGTGGCGGCAGGCTATATCTTGCAGGGCGCGCTGGACCGGATGGGCCATATCACCGCAGCCGCAGCCCGGGATGCGGAAACACGGGACGGGACGGCACGGGACGCGGCAACACGGGACGGGACGGCATGACCGACGAGATCTGGAAACGCGACGAGGTCGACTCGCCTTGCGTCAAGCTGTGCGCCATCCACCCCGAGGCGCGCCTGTGTGTCGGCTGTTATCGCAGCATCGACGAGATCACGGCCTGGTCACGCATGACGCCAGACGCGCGGCGCGCGGTTATGGCCGAATTGCCTGCCCGTGCGGCCCTGTTGCAAAAGCGCCGGGGGGGACGGGCAGCGCGGGTCGCGCCGTAAGCCCTTACCAGCCCAGCACCTTGCGCAGCATGTTCAGCGCCACCAGCGTGATGAACACCGCAAACACCCGTTTCAGCGGTTTGGGGTCCATCGCATGCGCCAGCCTTGCCCCCAGCGGCGCCGTGATCAAGGTCATTGCGATGATCAGGAAAAACGCAGGCAGGTTGACCGCGCCAAGGCTGAACGGCGGTGCGCCGCTGATCGGGATCAGCATGAAGCCGATCACCGAGGGCACCGCGATCAGCACGCCAAAGCCTGCGGCGGTGGCCACCGCGCGATGGATCGGCACGCCATAAAGGCTCATCATCGGCACGCCAAAGCTGCCACCGCCTATGCCCATCAGCACCGACAAAAAGCCCACGACACCCCCTGCCCCGATGCGCGCAGCCCCTTTGGGCATCTCTGACCCAAGCCGCCATTCCGATTTACCAAAGGCCATGTAAAGCCCGATGAAAATGCCGACGATGCCAAAGATCGCCTGAAGCGTGGCCGATTTCAGGCTGGAGGCGGTGATGACGCCAACAACCGCCCCCATGCCGATGAACACCGCCCAACCGCGCAGGATTGGCCATTCCACAGCACCTTGCTTGTGATGCGACAGCACCGAGCGCGCCGAGGTGACGATGATGGTGGCCAGCGAGGTGGCAAGGCAGACCTGCATCAGTTGTGGACCGGCAAACCCCATCTCGGTGAAGGCGTAAAAAAACGCCGGCACCAGCACGATACCGCCCCCCACGCCCAACAGCCCGGCAATCACGCCGGCAAAGGCCCCGATCACGGCCAGCAACGCCACCATCGGCAAGATCACGGAAAGCTCGGGCATCGGTCACTCCTGTGCAGTTCTGCCCAGATAGCGCAGCACGGCGACGACGACCAGTGCCGGAATTGATCGCCTAGGCGGCCCTGCCCTGCACATGGCCAAGCGCGCGCTGCACAAGGTCGGGCCCGGCCCCGTCGCGTGTGGCGCCCTCTGACAGCACCCGTCGCCAGCCCCGCGCCCCGGGCCGCCCGGCAAACAGACCCAGCATGTGCCGGGTTATCTGGTGCAGCTTGCCACCCGCCGACAGATGCGCGTCGATATAGGGCAGCATCAGGGTCACCACGGTTTCGGCATCCGGGCCCGGGGCATCGCCCCACAGCGCATCGGCCCCGATCAGCGCGGCGCATGGGTCATGATAGGCCGCACGCCCGATCATCACCCCGTCCAGACCTTGCGCCAACAGCGACCTTGCCTGATCCAACGTCACCACGCCGCCATTCAGACAGATCGTCAGGTCGGCAAAATCACGCTTCATCTGCAAGACCAGCGGATAATCCAGCGGCGGTATATCGCGGTTTTCCTTTGGCGACAGGCCTTGCAGCCAGGCCTTGCGGGCATGGATGATGAAATGCCGCACACCGGCGCGTGAAACCTGGTCGATGAAATCGGGCAAGACCTGTTCGGGGATCTGGTCATCCACCCCGATCCGGCATTTTACCGTCACCGGCACATCGGTTTCGGCCTGCATCGCCGCCACGCAGTCGGCCACCAGTTTGGGCCGCTCCATCAGCACCGCGCCAAAACAGCCCGATTGCACCCGGTCTGACGGGCAGCCGACGTTCAGGTTGATCTCGTCATAGCCCCAGTCCCGCGCGATCCGCACCGCAGCGGCCAGTTCCACCGGGTCCGACCCACCCAGTTGCAAGGCGACAGGGTGCTCTTGCGGGCTGTAATCCAGAAGCCGCGCCTTGGGCCCGTGCAGAATTGCAGGCGCAGTGACCATCTCGGTATACAGCATCGCCCGCCGCGTCATCAGCCGGTGGAAAAACCGGCAATGACGGTCGGTCCAGTCCATCATCGGGGCGACCGACAGGCGATGTGGGTGTTCTTTGTTCATTTGTCCAATATATTCATTACGTTGATCTAAGTCTTGCCCCTACGCCAGACAGCGCCCTGATATCCCCGATCATCCCCCAACGACGACGTGTTGCACCGCGCGCGCACGAAAACGGCCCCGATCACCCGGCATCCTCGGCTGCCCGATCCGGGTTCGGACCGGACAAAAGCGTGCCCCCCGCGCGCAAGACGCCCCTTGCGCCGTGACAACGCCCGGAAATGGATGCCGTCCACGCCAAGGCCCCGGTCGATCGGGCGCGGCCGCCGTGGCCCATCGTGCATGCCCGGTCTGCACAGCATTCAGTGACCCCAGCGCGAGCCCTATAGCCGATATCTGTGCCACAGGGAAACCACCCCGTGCAAACCAAGGCCGCGCCAGATGCGCAGGTGCCTAAACATCAGCAGCCCTCGGTGCGTGTCATTCAGGTGGCGTCACCCCCGTTCATGCCGCGGGTCAGCGGCCATGGCGCGGTGGCGCCGGCGCGGAAATGGCGGGCGGTGGCGCGGATCGAAGGGGTGATTGCCGAAATATCGCCGCTTCTGTCCGCCGGGCCGATCTGGCGCAACAGGACGGCTTGTTGCAGCAAGGCACGGTGCCGCAAGCCGCGCGCGATCAGGCCGCGCAGCCGGAATTGGCCGCCCGCGCCAAGCTGACCGAGGTGGAAAACCGGTGGGCGAGGACTGCCACCGAACGCGGCGCCTTGCAGGCACAGCGGGCCCGTACACCCCAGCGGCCTTTGTGGTGCTGCACGACCTGCGACTGTTGAAACGCAAGGCCGTGGACACCGACAGCCAAACAGGGCAAGGCGGCGATGCGGCATCCGGGCTGACGGCACCCGCTGTTGCCCGGCCCTGCGGGGGGGGGGCTTTGGCCAACACCCTGCTGTGACACAGAAATTCAACCCAGAACGACCGATGCAAAAAATCAAAAAGCGCCCGAAACATCGGGCGCTTTTTGCTATTCTCCAAGTCGTGGTGCGGATGAAAAGACTCGAACTTTCACTCCGGTTAAGGAACAGCGACCTCAACGCTGCGCGTCTACCAATTCCGCCACATCCGCCGACACGACTTGGATGGCGGGCTTTTAGCGAAGCGCCGCGACGAAGGAAAGGGGGATTTTCATCCCCCCACCCGTCAGTTGCCCAAAAGCAGGAATGGCAACCGGGCGGCCGAGGTCACCACCCGCGCGCCTGCCGGATAGGTCTGGCCCGCGGACGTGGTCGGTGGCTCGACGGTTTGCGCGGCGACGCGTGGAACCGGCGCAGGCGGGGGGGCGACCACGGTGGCGGTGGCGGGCGCAGGCGCGGCCTCGGGCACCAGCGCAAACTGCGGCAAAGCGGCGGGCACGGTCGGCGTCAAGGCATCCGCGCGACCTGCAACCGAATAGGCGGCCTTGCGAATGACCTCGCCCCGGTCGCCAAGACCGGGCGCAAACACCGCCTGCCCCGCGCCAATGGCCCCAAGACCCATATCATACCATTCCAGCGCCAGTTCCGGCCGCACCGTCGCGCCAAAGCCTTGGCTCAGGTGGTGGCCCAGCAACTCGGCATAGCCCGCCTCGCCCATTGCGGTCAGCAAGAGCGCAGACCCCACCGCCACATCCATGGCATCGGTGGTATAGCCCACGCCAAGGCAGACCTTTGCCGTGCCCGAAAGCTGCGAAGGCGACATGCCAGAGGAAAGGATGAAGCCCTTGACCCCGGTCAGCACCTCATCGCGGGTTTTCAGCGACAGACCGGCGACATGTTCGGCCAGAACCGGGCCAAAACCGGCGCATTGCTCGGCAATCTGCTGCGGCGTGAAGCCGGCCACCTTGCCCGCCAATTCCTCACCCGTGGCCATGGCATAGGTCCGGGCAAGGCAGAACTGTTCGCTTAGCGCAAAGGTGGGGTCGGTCATGCTGGCGGCGGTCACATAGCCGCCGTTGGTATTGGTCATCAGGCTGACCTTGTTGCACTGGCTGGCCAGGGACACCTGAACGGCACCTGCCCCCATGAAACTGGGCAGGCCAGAGGCCGCCGCGACGGGTTCGCTTGCGGTGTCGGCATCCGGCATCAGGCTGGGCAGGGCAGCAGCCGCCATGGTGCCAGCTTGCGCCGCTGGCGCCATGGGCAGCGGTGCCACCGGGACGGGGGTGAATTGCTGCATCGGGGGGTATTGCTGCGCTGTCGGCATCGACGGCGGCAGTCCCGCCATCTCGTCGCGCTGGATCAGCAGCAGCCCCTTCATCCCCATCGGATGCGTTGCCGCCGCTTGCGCCACCATCGGCCCGCCCGCGATCGCGCGGTGGTAGGCGCTGACCAGAACGCTGCGCTCATAATCCGTCAGTTGCCCCGAGGGCGGATAGCCCAGCGTGGCCTGATAGCTGGAAATCGCCGCCCGGCTTTTCGGGCCGATGGACCCATCGGGCGTGCCCACCGGATAGCCGAAGTGGTTCAGCGCCCGTTGCACTTCGCGGTTTTGTTCCCGCTGGGCGCTGGAGATGCCGGGCTTGGTCGATTTGGTCGACCTGCGCTGCGTGGTGACCCGACGGTTTCGCTGATCGTTGGCGATGGCATGGCCGATGATCCCGCCGATCAGCGCCCCGGCGATGGCGTCGCCCGCATCTGCCTGAACCGGCTCGGCCGGAACCATTGACAGGCCAGCAATGATGCCCGCTGTTGCAATTGCCTTCAATTTCATCCCATGTCTCCTCAAATGACAGACTCAATTCCTATTGAATAAAGGCTACCATGGTCTGACGATCTGACCAGTCTCGTTTTCCCTGTTATAAGGCAAAAAATGCCCGAATGGCGCACCTTTCCCGGCCTGTCGGACTATCAGGCCACGCTGGCCGCGATGGAGGCCCGCGCCGAGGCCATTGCCCAAGGTGCTGCACCCGAGGCGATCTGGCTGTTGGAACACCCGGCGCTTTACACCGCGGGCACCTCGGCCAAACCCGCGGATCTGACCGATCCCACCCGCTTTGCGGTGCATCAGGTGGGGCGTGGCGGGCAATATACCTATCACGGACCGGGTCAGCGGGTGGTCTATGTGATGCTGGATGTCGGCGCGCGGGGGCGCGATGTGCGCTGTTTCGTGCGCGCGCTGGAAAACTGGGTGATCGCCGCATTGGCCGAGTTCAATGTGCAGGCCGGGGTGCGCGCCGGCCGTGTGGGCGTGTGGGTTGCGCGGCCCGACCGCCGCGGTGCCGATGGTCTGATCCCCGAAGACAAGATCGCCGCCATCGGCGTAAAGCTACGGCGTTGGGTCAGCTTTCACGGGGTGTCGATCAACGTCGAGCCTGACCTTGGGCATTTCTCGGGCATCGTCCCCTGCGGCATCCGCGATCATGGCGTCACCAGTCTGGTGGACCTGGGCCTGCCGGTGACCATGGCCGATCTGGACGCGGCGCTGGTCGCCACCTTCGGGCGCTTTTTCCCCGAGGGCGGGATGCACCCCGATGGCGTGGCGCCGCCGGCGTGTGCAGGCTAGGGGCCATCTTCACCCGGCACCGGCGCCCCACCTTCTCAGGGTCGGACATCCCCGGCTTTGACGTGGCCGGCATTCTGGGCAAGACTTCCGGGCAAGGTGTCTGGCAGACACTTTGCCACCAATGATACCGATGATCGAGAAAGCCCCGGATGCGCCTGCCCCTGTCTTTTGTCCTGATCCTTGCCCTTGCCGCCTGCATCCAGCAACCCGCGGGCGGCCCCGATGCGGGCGGCCCCGACATGCCCCGCGAAACGCCTGATCCGGGATCGGTTGCCGTGCACGGCTTTACCATCGACCGCGCCTACAGCCTGACCGACCCGCGCGAACTGGCGTTCCGTGACCAGATCGCCGCCGCCGCGCGGGATGTGTGCGGCTTTGGCGGTTTCAGCCTGTATTCCTCGCGCCCCGTCGGGGCCGAGGAGGTGCGCGACGATTTTCTTTACCGTCAGTATGAGGTGCAGATCACCTGCACCCGATAGGGCCGCATCGCCCCCGATGGGACAGGGCGGCGTTGCAGCCGTTCAGCCCAACCGCGCCTTGACCATTGGTCCCACGGCGCCGAAATCCATCTGGCCGGTATATTTGGCCTTCAGCAGGGCAATGACCTTGCCCATGTCGCGGATGCTGGTGGCACCCGCCTCGGTGATCGCCTCGGCAATCGCCGCCTCGACCTCTGCCGCTGCCAATTGGCGCGGCAGGAATTCCTCTATCACCTTGATTTCGGAAAGCTCTTTTTCGGCCAGCTCCAACCGGCCGCCTTCTTCATAGGCGCGGGCGGATTCCTGACGCTGCTTCACCATCTTGCCAAGGATGGCCATGATATCGGTCTCGTTCACCGCCACCGGGGTCGCTTCGCCGCGCGCCGCAATCTCGCGGTCCTTGATGGCGGCGTTGATCAGGCGCAGGGTGGACAGGCGCGCCACCTCTTTTGCCTTCATCGCGTCCTTCAGGGCAAACTGCAAACGGTCACGCAGAAACATCGGGTCGCCTTCCATCAAGGATCGTTCCATCGGGGAACGGTTGTCACAATACAGGGCTTCATGCCAAAGGGCAACTCTGCGCCGTTTCCCCAAACTATTGATTTCGCGTCATATTCCTTTTGCAGCAAAGCCTTGACCCTGCCCCCCTTCCCCCGTAGATTCCGCCCGATCCACCAACGGGAGTCGCGCCATGCCTGCCTTGCAGAAGCCTACCGCCTGCCTTGCGCTTGCCGATGGCACGCTGTTTTACGGCATGGGCTTTGGCGCGGTGGGCGAAACCGTGGCCGAACTGGTGTTCAACACCGCGATGACCGGCTATCAGGAAATCATGACCGACCCCAGCTATGCGGGCCAGGTGGTGACCTTCACCTTCCCGCATATCGGCAACACCGGGGTGACGGCGGAAGATGACGAAACCGCCGAACCTGTTGCCGCCGGCATGGTGGTGAAATGGGACGTGACCGAACCGTCGAATTGGCGCGCCACCGGCGAGTTGGGGGACTGGCTGGTGAAAAAGGGCCGCATCGGCATGGGCGGCATCGACACCCGCCGCCTGACCCGCGCCATCCGCCAGCAAGGCGCGCCGCATGTCGCCCTTGCGCACAACCCCGATGGCGTTTTCGACATTGCCGCACTGGTGGCAAAGGCGCGGGCGTGGAAAGGTCTGGTCGGTCTTGATCTGGCCAAGGACGTATCCTGTGCCCAATCTTACCGGTGGGATGAAAAGCGCTGGGCCTGGCCAGAGGGGTATACCAAGCGGACCGGGCCGGGCCTGCGGGTGGTGGCGATCGACTATGGCGCCAAACGCAACATCCTGCGCTGCCTTGCCAGCGCCGGCTGCGACGTCACCGTGCTGCCCGCCACCGCCACGGCCGAAGACGTGCTGGCGCTGAACCCCGAGGGCGTGTTCCTGTCCAACGGTCCCGGCGATCCGGCGGCCACCGGGGCCTATGCCGTGCCGATGATCCAAGGCGTGCTGGCGCGTGATCTGCCGGTGTTCGGCATCTGCCTTGGCCATCAGATGCTGGCGCTGGCCCTTGGCGCGCGCACGGTCAAGATGAACCACGGCCACCATGGCGCCAACCACCCGGTCAAGGATCTGACGACGGGCAAGGTTGAAATCACCTCGATGAACCACGGCTTTACGGTGGACAGCCAGACCCTGCCCGATGGCGTGGCCGAAACCCATGTCTCGCTGTTTGACGGCTCGAACTGCGGCATTGCGGTCACCGGCAAGCCGGTGTTTTCGGTGCAATATCACCCCGAGGCCAGCCCCGGCCCGCAAGACAGCTATTATCTGTTCGAGCGGTTTGCCGAAGCGATGCAGCAACGTCGCGGCCCCAAGGCCGGGGATCATCTTCCGGGTTAACCCCCTGTTAACCACGAGCATGCGACCTTTCGGAAAGATTAATCCCGAGGGGCCATGTCCGCACTGCCGTTCCTTTTGTCGCCCGATGTGGCGCAAGCGTCCCCCCTGCCGGCGCAGCCAAACCCGCGCGCGGCGACGCTGGGCATGGCGCTGTTGCGCGAGGGTCTGGTGTCGGGCGACGGCATGGTGCAGGCGCTGGCCCAGCAGGCACTTGGGCGCGGGCGACTGACCGACATCTTGCTGTCGCGCGGCCTGATCGCGCCAGACCAGCTTTATGCGGGACTGGCCCGCCAATGGGGCACCACTGTCATCGACCCGCAGGCAAGCCCGCCGGATGTGCGGCTGATAGACCGGCTTGGCGCGGATTACTGCCTGCGCCACAGTGTCTTGCCTTGGCGCGGCGCCGGCAGCGTCACCATCGTGGCCACCGCCCAGCCGGAAGATTTCCTGCGCCACCGGGATCATCTGACTGGGCTGTTCGGCCCGATCGCCATGGCCATCGCCCCGGCCGCAGCCATTGACACCGCCCTGTTGGCGATGCGCGGCCCCCGCCTTGCCCGCAGCGCCGAAACCCGCGTCAGCGCGGCAGACAGTTGCCGGCACCTGGGGGGGGACGCCGTGCTGCGCCCGTTGGTCGTTGTGGCGCTGCTGGCCTGCGCCCTGATCCTGATCTGGCCTTTGGCCCTTGGCTGGCTGCTGCTGGCCTGGGCGGTCGTAACCCTGATCCTGTCAACCACGCTGAAGATTGCTGCGGCGTTCGCCGCGCGGGCGCGGGCACAGCCCCCCGCACCGCCACCGCTGATCGCGCGCCTGCCCACGGTATCCGTCATGGTGGCGCTGTTTCAGGAAAGCGATATCGCACCCCGCCTGATCCGTCGGCTGTCGCGGCTGGATTATCCGCGCGAACTGCTGGATATCGTGCTGGTGGTGGAAGAAGAAGATACCACCACCCGCACCGCGCTGACCGCCGCCAACCTGCCCCCTTGGATGCGACAGGTCGTGGTGCCGGGCGGCCGCGTCCAGACCAAGCCACGGGCGCTGAACTTTGCGCTGGACCATTGCCGTGGCTCGATCATCGGGGTCTATGACGCCGAAGACGCGCCCGAGCCTGACCAGATCACCCGGATCGTGCAGCGCTTTTATCAGCGCGGGCCCGAGGTTGCCTGCCTGCAAGGCGTGCTGGACTTCTACAACCCCACAACCAATTGGCTGTCGCGCTGCTTTACCATCGAATACGCCAGCTGGTTCCGCCTGATCCTGCCGGGGCTGCAACGCCTTGGCCTGCCGGTGCCACTGGGCGGCACCACGGTGTTTTTCCGCCGCGACGCGCTGGAAAAGGTCGGCGGCTGGGATGCCCATAACGTGACCGAAGACGCCGATCTGGGGATGCGGCTTTACCGCTACGGCTATCGGACCGAGGTGAACGACACCGTGACCGGCGAAGAGGCCAACTGTCGTGCCCTGCCTTGGGTCCGGCAACGCTCGCGCTGGCTCAAGGGCTACATGATGACCTGGGCCACCCATATGCGCGACCCGCGCCAGTTGCTGCGGCAACTGGGCTGGTGGCGCTTTGCGGGGTTTCAGGTGCTATTCTTGGGCACCTTGTCGCAGTTTCTGCTGGCGCCCTTGTTGTGGTCCTTCTGGCTGACCTGGCTTGATGTGCCGCATCCGCTGGCCGATGCCCTGCCGCCGATGGCGTTTGTCGCGCTGATCGCGCTGTTCGTGCTGTCCGAGGTCACCAATATCGTGCTGGGGATCGTCGCCCTGCATCTGTCGGGCCACAGGCTCAGCCGGTGGTGGGTGGTCTCGATGCACGTCTATTTTCCGCTTGGCGCGCTGGCCTCTTACAAGGCGGCGTGGGAACTGGTCCGCCGCCCGTTCTTTTGGGACAAGACGGCGCATGGCCAGTTTGATCCGCTGGACTGACGGCCGGGGGGCAGCGCTGCGCGCCCTGCGCGTCAGAACTTCAGCTTCAACTCACCCGCATCCACCCGCAACCGCGTCTCAAACGCGCGGCTGATATGGGTGCGCAGCGCCTTGTAGGCGGCGTCACCGTCGCGCGCCTCGATGGCACCGACAATCTGCTCGTGCTCGGCCAAGGCGCCCTCGCCACGGCCTTCGGCCGCAAGCGAGGTGGTGGCCATCAGCGCCATCGACCGGTGGACGAGATCAAGCTGCTGCACCAGAAAGCGGTTGTGGCTGGCCAGATGGATCTGCCGGTGAAAGCGCTTGTTGGCCCGGCTCATGGCGCGCGGATCGCCGGTCAGCAGGGCACGGTCATCCTCGACCATCCCGCGCAGCACGCGGATTTCCTCATCCGTGGCATGGCGGGCGGCCAGTCGCGAGGCAAGGCCCTCCAGCTCGGTCCGCACCGCATAAAGCTCGGCCAGTTGGTTGTGGTCCAGACTGGCCACGATCAGGCTGCGTCCGTCGCGTGTCAGCATGGCCTGGGTTTCCAGCCGTTGCAGCGCCTCACGCACCGGGGTGCGGCTGACCCCAAGTCGTTCGGCCAGTTCTGATTCAACCAGCCGGTCGCCCGGTTGGTAAATCCCCGCCTCAATCGCGTCGAGAATCAGCGTATAGGCATCTTTCTGCACCGGCGCATCCTGTCACATCTGCGTTACAACACGCTACGCTACAACCCGCCCCCCGGTCTTGGCAAGCCGTTGCCGCGCCGCAGGCTTGCCGGGGCTGTGCGGCCACGCTAACCTAGCCCCATGAACGACAAGAGTTTTTCGCACATAACGACGTGGGTTTTTGATCTGGACAACACGCTGTATCCGCCCCGGATGCGGCTGTTTGACCAGATCGAGCAGCGCATGACCCGCTGGGTGATGGCCAAGCTTGGGCTGGACCACGACAGCGCCAATCATTTGCGGGCCGATTATTGGCGCCGTCACGGCACCACCCTTGCCGGGCTGATGCGTGAGCATGACATCGACCCGATGGCCTATCTGGCCGATGTGCATGACATCGACTTTTCGGTGCTGGACCCGGACCCCATCCTTGCGGCGCAGATCGCCGCCCTGCCCGGTCGGCGGATTGTCTATACCAATGCCGATGCGCCCTATGCCCATAAGGTGCTGGCAGCGCGCGGCCTTTCTGGCCTGTTCGATGCGGTCTATGGCGTTGAACACGCAGGGTTCTTGCCAAAGCCAGAGCCAGCCGCCTTTGCCTGCGTCTTCGGTCTGGACGGGTTGTCCCCCGACCGCGCCGCGATGTTCGAAGACGATGCGCGCAATCTGGCGGCCCCGCATGCCATGGGTCTGCGCACGGTTCACATCGCCCCGGTCGCCGCGCCCGCCCGCCATATCGACCACCACGATACCGACCTGTCAGCCTTTCTGGCAAAGCTGATATAAATCTGACTCCTGGACGCGATGTTTAATCTTTCGCCAGACGGCGTTGGCGTGTATACGCAGATGTCATACATATAGGAGGATATGAATATGGCTATGAATCCCGCAGCAACCTTCCCGCCCGCAGCCTCACTCGATCTGCCGCACGGCGATGACACCAGCAAAACCGCGACCGTCATCCTGTTGGTGCTGGTCGCCGCGATTCTGGGCGAAGTGGTGGCGTTCATGACCTGGGGCCCGGTGGCGCTGACCATGTCCGCCCTTGTTCTGGTGCCGCTGATGTTCATCTTCTTCGTCAGCATCTCGTGGCCCGGCAAATCGCGTCGTCAGGGCTGACGCGACCGGGGCGCTTTGTCGCTTCGTTTTCCCGGTCACCGAACCTATCTTCGGATCACACAGGGAGAGTGAGATGACACGCATCAGCACCGATATTCTGGTTTCCGGCGGCGGCGTCGCCGGTCTGACCGCGGCGGCCGCTTTTGGCGCCGCCGGTTTCAGCGTGATCTGCGTCGACCCGTCGCCCCCGGTCTTGTCCGAAAGCGACGACGGCGCCGATCTGCGCACAACCGCCTTTCTGCATCCGTCAATTCCGGTATTGCAGGCGGCCGGTCTGTGGTCGCGGCTTGAACCCTATGCCGCCGCACTGCAAATCATGCGAATCGTCGATGCCGGCGGACGCGAGGCAAAGCCGCGCCTGACCAAGGATTTCAACGCGGCCGATGTCTCGGACCAGCCGTTTGGCTGGAACCTGCCGAACTGGCTCTTGCGCCGTGAAATGGTGGCGCGGTTGGCCGAATTGCCCAATGTCGATTTTCGCCCCGGCGTCGCCACCCAGCGCCTGACCACGCGCGCGGATGAGGCGTTGGTGACCCTGTCGGATGGCAGCCAGGTTCACGCCCGCATGGTGGTGGCGGCCGACGGTCGCAATTCGGTGGTGCGCGAGGCCTTGAACATCCCCGTCCGCACCACGCGCTATGGCCAGAAGGCCCTGGCCTTCGCGGTGACCCATCCCTTGCCGCACCACAACGTCTCGACCGAGATCCACCGCTCGGGCGGGCCATTCACCTTGGTGCCGCTGCCCGATCGCAACTGCCAGCCCGCCTCGGCGGTGGTCTGGATGGAATCGGGCCCCGAGGTCGCCCGTCTGCGCGCCCTGCCGGTCGAGGCGTTCGAGGCCGAGATGACCGCGCGGTCGTGCCAGATCCTTGGCCCGCTGACGCTGGCCAGCCGCCTGACGGTCTGGCCGATCATCAGCCAGATCGCCGCACGGATGTCGGGCGAACGCTGCGCCCTGATTGCCGAAGCCGCGCATGTGGTGCCACCGATCGGGGCACAAGGCCTGAACATGTCGCTGGCCGATCTGCGCGTTCTGCTGGAACTGGCCAACGCGGCCCCGGATGAAATCGGCTCGGCCCGGATGCTGGACACCTATCACCGCAAGCGCCGCCTAGAGGTGCAGGCCCGCGTCGCCGGCATCGACCTGCTGAACCGGGCCTCGATGATCCATGCCCAACCCTTGCGCGACCTGCGCGCCGCGGCGTTGAATGTGCTCTACTCGGCAAGCCCGGTGCGCAAGACCCTGATGCGCGCCGGGCTTGGGGTGCGCTGACCCAAAGGCCGGGCGGTGCGCTACAGCACCGCCTCGACCGCCCGCTCCAGCCGCGCCACGGTGCCGGGCACATCGGCCAGTTTGTCCAACCCGAACAGTCCGATGCGAAAGGTCTTGAACGCCGCGCCTTCACCCACCTGCAATGGCACGCCCGCGGCGATCTGCAAGCCTTGTTCACGGAACTTCGCGCCGGTCTGCACATCGGGGTCATCGGTATAGCTGACCACCACACCCGGCGCCTGAAAGCCCTCGGCCGCCACCGACCGCGCGCCCTTGGCCGCCAGCAGCGCCCGGACGGCCTCCCCCAGTTCCCATTGCGCCGCCTTGGCCGCCGCAAACCCCATCGCCCTGGTTTCCTGCATGGCGTCGCGAAAGCCCACAATGGCATCGGTCGGTATGGTAGCGTGATAGGCGTGCCCACCGTTTTCATAGGCCGCCATCATCGCCCGCCACTTCTTCAGATCCAGCGCAAAGCTGCTGGACGTGGTCTCGGCCAGCCGCGCCTCGGCCAGCGGGCTCATCACCACCACCCCGGCTGACGGCGAGGCCGACCAGCCCTTCTGCGGGGCCGAGATCAGCACATCCACCCCGGTGGCCTGCATATCCACCCAGATGCAGCCCGACGCGATGCAATCCAGCACCATCAGCGCCCCCACCTCATGCGCCGCCGCCGCCACCTGCGCGATATAGTCATCGGGCAGAATGATCCCGGCGCTGGTTTCCACATGCGGCGCGAACACCGCGTCCGGCCGGTCGGCCCGGATGCGCGCCACAACCTCCTCGACCGGCGGCGGCGCATAGGGGGCGCGGGCATCGTTGCCGGTCTGGCGCGCCATCACCACCGATGCGTCGCCCGCAAAACCACCAGCGTCGAAAATCTGGCTCCAGCGATAGGAAAACCAGCCGTTGCGCACGATCAGCACCCGACCCTGGCCGAACTGCCGCGCCACCGCCTCCATCGCATAGGTGCCGCCGCCCGGAACCAGCGCCACTGCCGAGCCGTGGTAGACCTCCTTCAGCATCCCCGATACATCGCGCATCACGCCCTGAAAGCGCGCCGACATGTGGTTCAGGCTGCGGTCGGTGAACACCACCGAAAACTCTTCAAGGCCATCGGGGTCGATATCTGCGTGCAAGCCGGGCATGCGAGGGTCTCCTGCTGTTTTCCGTGACCATAGCCCAAGCCACGTCCAAAGCCACCCATGCCGCTTTCTCTTTCGACAAATATCCCGGGGGGGGAGAGGCGCCGCGCGCCTCGGGGGGGCAGCGCCCCCACTTCGCGTGCTACCCCAAAGGCCCCGGCCTGCGTTCCTCGGTCAACAGAACGTTGGCCTCGACATTGCCCACCCCCGGCAAGGTCATGATCCGGCGTCGCAGCACGCGCTCGAAATCGGCAATGTCGCGCGCCACCACCCGCAGGCGGTAATCGAACACCCCCAGCACATGCTGCACCACCTGCACCTCGGGGATCGCCGTCACCGCACGCTCGAAATCCTCCAAGCTGACCCGCCCGCGCGTGGCCAGCTTCACCCCCAGAAACACCGTCACGCCAAAGCCAAGCGCCGCCCGGTCCACCTCGATCCGCCTGCCGGCCAGCACGCCGGCCTCTTCCAACCGCTTGATCCGCCGCCATGCGCCGGGCTGGCTAAGGCCGAACCGTCGCCCCAAGGCGCCGGCCGAGATCCCCGCATCCACCGACAGCGCCCGCAGCAAGGCCCGGTCCAGATCGTCAAGGTCGATCACAGCGGCAACCCGCTTTCGTCCTTGATCGTGGCGATCAGCATCAGCGCGTCCAGCTCGGCAATATGCGGCAGGGTCAGGATACGGCGCCGATAGACCTCTTGATAATGCGCCATGTCGCGGGCGATCACGTTCAGCCGCACATCGACGCGGCCCAGAAAGGTCTCGATCGCCACCACTTCGGGCACCTCGCGCGCCGCCGCGATGAATTCGTCAAAGGCGCGGCTGTTGGTCTTGTCCAGCGTAAAGCGCAACGACACCTCGACCGCATAGCCCAAGGCCCGCCAGTCGATCACCGCCGCCTCGGCCCGGATCACGCCGGCTTCGCGCAACCGCTCCAACCGCCGCCACAGGGTTGCAGGCGTCACCCCTGCCCGCCGGGCCAGTTCGGCCCGATCCATGCCCGGCTCGGCCAGATGGTGGCGCAAGATCCGGCGATCCGCATCGTCAACCTGCATGAATTTTCCGATATTTAGACTTCTTTCAAATGATCTTTCGCATATTCGGCGATCCATAGCAAACAATGCACGGGATCACACCCGAAATTCCCTAATCTCTCGCCATCAACCATAGGAGAGACGCCATGCGCGTGTATTATGACCGGGACTGCGACATCAACCTGATCAAGGACAAGAAGGTTGCCATCCTTGGCTATGGCAGCCAAGGCCACGCCCACGCGCTGAACCTGCGCGACTCGGGGGCCAAGAACCTTGTGGTCGCGCTGCGCGAAGGCAGCCCGTCGGCCAAGAAAGCCGAAGCCGAGGGCCTGAAGGTCATGGGCATCGCCGAAGCCGCTGCCTGGTGCGACGTGATCATGTTCACCATGCCCGATGAGTTGCAGGCCGACACCTACCGCAAATACGTGCATGACAACCTGCGTGAAGGTTCAGCCATTGCCTTTGCCCATGGTCTGAACGTGCATTTCGGCCTGATCGAGCCGAAGCCCGGCGTCGATGTCATCATGATGGCACCCAAAGGCCCCGGCCACACCGTGCGCGGCGAATACACCAAGGGCGGCGGCGTGCCCTGCCTTGTGGCGGTGCACAACGACGCCACCGGCCGCGCGATGGAAATCGGCCTGTCCTATTGCAGCGCCATCGGCGGTGGCCGTTCGGGCATCATCGAGACCAACTTCCGTCAGGAATGTGAAACCGACCTGTTCGGTGAACAGGCGGTGCTTTGCGGCGGTCTGGTGGAACTGATCCGCATGGGCTTTGAGACGCTGGTCGAGGCCGGGTATGAGCCGGAAATGGCCTATTTCGAGTGCCTGCACGAGGTCAAGCTGATCGTCGACCTGATCTATGAAGGCGGCATTGCCAACATGAACTACTCGATCAGCAACACCGCCGAGTATGGCGAGTATGTCTCTGGCCCGCGCATCCTGCCTTACGCCGAAACCAAGGCCCGGATGAAAGAGGTTCTGACCGACATCCAGACCGGCAAGTTCGTGCGCGATTTCATGCAGGAAAACGCCGTCGGCCAGCCGTTCTTCAAGGCAACCCGCCGCATCAACGACGAACACCAGATCGAAAAGGTCGGTGAAAAGCTGCGCGCCATGATGCCGTGGATTTCCAAGGGCAAGATGGTCGACCGTTCGCGCAACTGACCCACGCGGCGAAACAACAAAAAGGGTGCCGCCATGGCACCCTTTTTTCGTTTTTGATCCGCGCATCGTCCCATCAGGGTCAGGGGCGGCGCCCGGTGATCATCGGCGTGACCAGATCTTCGCGCTTCCAAACGCGGTAGAAGATGATCGCCGCCACGTGTAGCCCGACCAAAGCCGCCATCAGCACGCCAAGCCGGTGGTGCATGCCCAGTGCCCAACGGTTCCATTCGGCCGACACAAGGCCGGCCAGCGGGCCGGTGTTGATGTAATCCTCGGGGTCAAGGATCAGGCCCGTCGCGACCTGCGCGGCCAGAACGATCAACATGGCCATGATCGACCAGCCACCCAAGGGGTTGTGTCCGGCCGCCGCCGTTGGCCGCCGGTCAGGCAGGGTCTGCACATAGGCCCCGACCGTGCGGGGTGAGCGCAGGAAGGTGGCAAACCGCGCGTTCTTCGGCCCGATCATCCCCCAGACCAGGCGGAAGACAATCAGTCCAGCCACGGTATAGCCCGCCCAGAAATGCCAGGTCATCTGCAACGGGCCGTAATGCCCAAGAAGCCATCCCGCGAAAACAGCCACCACAAGCGCCCAGTGAAACACTCTGATGGCAGGATCCCAGACTTTCTGACCCTCGGCAGGTTCACCCATGTCGATACTCCTTGGCAAAGGGGGGGGCCGGCCGGGCGCGAACCCGGCCGGATCGTGTCATTCAGGAACGCGGTACGCGTCGTGGCAGGATTTGCAGGTGCCGCCCAACTGGGCATAGGCTGCCGCGAAGGCCGCGCCGTCACCGGCTTCGGCAGCAGCGACCACCACTTTCGCGGCATCTTGCAACGCTTGGTTCTTGGCAGTCACATCCTCAAGATTGTCCCAGATCTTTGCCATGGCACGCGTCTTGCCGGGCAGGTCAGCGTCCGAGGTGCCGGGGACATAAAGCGGCAGCACGTCCTTCGACAGGGCGGTGACCAGAAGGGCGGTCTGGACCTTGGCCTGCTCGGCGTCAAAGTTCTTGGCGAGTTCGCCCATCGGCTTCATGACGCCGCCAAGCGCCTTGTAATATTCCTGACGTGCGACGACGGTCGCAAGCGGGTCGGCCAGCACGGCCGTACCCAGAATGCCTGCCGTGACAGACAGAAGAGCAATTTTTCGCATGGGTCTACTCCAATGATGATCGTGTGGTGATGGGTGGCGATAGCGCATCCGGATTCAACCCTGATAGCGTAACAAGTTGTCCAAAATAATCCTGCCTTAGGGTGCGACAATTTCGCCATTCCGGTCGGCCAGACGGGTTTGCGGCTGAAGTTGACGGTGTTGTGATCCAGCCTGATGAAATTTGCCGCATCGGTGGCTGCGCCTGGCGCAACGTATGGCCCGTCCCGCCACACCAGATCTGAGGCCGCCGCCGGGGGGGGTCAAAGCTGCCGGATCAGGGGGAAGGCATGCATGTCGTCAAAGCGGCAGAACTCGACCGGGCCAAGGGTGATGACCGGGGCGCGGGCCAGCAGCCGCGCAAACACCACCTGCGACAGGTCCAGCACCGCCTCGGCCTGATCGGGGGTCAGCCAGCGCAGCAGATAGCCCAGCGTGATGTGAAAATCATAGCTGTCGAAATCGGCGCGGCGGATGCCTGTCGCGTCACGCAACGCCTGACGGGTCTGGCGCAGGCTGGCCTCGGCCCCGGCATCCGCCCCACTGACCGCGACCGAGAACCCGGCGAAAATGCCCGTGGGCTGGATGGTCTGCGATTGAGGCAGCGCAAGCCGTGCCGCAGCCGCGCCGAAGGCATCTGTCACCTTGTCCAGCGGCGTGTCAGTGGCCATTCCCGCCGGCCAGCGGTCACCGTCCAGATGCGCGTCGCAGACGCCTTCAAACACCGTCATGTGAAAGCTGGACGGTGGCAAAAAGCTGAACGCCTGCGCGAACGGCCCCTGTTGCAGGGCAAGGCTGGCCTCGGTCAGCGCGGCGTGGGCTTCGCTTGCGGGCGCGATATGGCACAGGAACGTGTTGCCGGCAAACGGCAGCACGCGCCCTGCCGGATCGAACTTCTGCCCCACCGCACCTGGGCGCGCGGCCTGTTGCCCCGCGCCGGTCAGATAGTCCCTGCCCGCTGCGCGCAAAGCCGCGCCTTGCCGGATCATGCAGGCACCATGGCAGCCGTCGGGGCAGGATGCAGGTCAAGCCGCAGGCCCGAGGCACCGTCAAACACATGCACCGCATCATTCGGGAACCGAAGGCCGATGGTCTGGCCTTCGCCAAAGCTGTGTTTTTCCGCCGCCATCACGCTGATCGGAACATCCTCGATCTTCAGATGATACAATCGGCCTGACCCCAGTTCTTCGGCAAAATCAAACCGCGCGGTCAATGCGCCGCCGCCCAGTGGGGCCAGCGACAGCTTTTCCGGCCGCAGTCCGATCTGCACCAACTGCCCTGCGGCAGGTCTGATCGCCGACATCAGCGGGATAATCTGGCCATCATCCAGCACCACAGCCGCGCGGCTGTCGTCCACACGACCGGGCAGAAAGTTCATCGCCGGGCTGCCGATGAAGCCCGCGACGTAAACCGAGGCCGGATGTTCATAAACCTCTTCCGGGGTGCCGATCTGTTCGATGGTGCCCTTGTTCATCACCACCAGACGGTCGGCCAGCGTCATGCCTTCGTGCTGGTCATGCGTCACGAAAACGCTGGTGGCGTGGATCTGGTTGTGGATGCGCCTGATCTCATGCCGCATCTGCACCCGCAGCTTGGCATCAAGGTTCGACAGCGGCTCGTCAAACAAGAACACCTTGGGTTCACGAATAATCGCACGGGCCATGGCGACGCGCTGACGCTGCCCGCCCGACAACTGCCCCGGCTTGCGGTCCAGAAACTCGGTCAGGCCCACCGATTGCGCGGTGGCGGCCACCTTTGCCAGCCGTTCGGCCTTGGGCATGCGCGCCACCTTCAGCGCATAGCCGATGTTTTCGCCGACCGTCATATGGGGGTAAAGCGCATAGTTCTGGAACACCATGGCACAGCCGCGTTCGCGCGGTTCAAGCTGGTTGACCACCTGCCCGCCGATGGCGATTTCGCCGCTGCTGATTTCTTCCAGACCGGCAATCATCCGCAACAGGCTGGATTTGCCACAGCCTGACGGGCCAAGGATCACCACAAACTCGCCGTTGCGGATATCAAGGTTGATGCCTTGCATGATCGTGGTCTTGCCGTAGGTCTTGCCTGCGTTGCGAATGGCGATTTCGGCCATGGCTGCCCCCTTACTTGTCGGTGTTGATCAGGCCGCGCACGAACCAGCGCTGCATGAAGATGACGATGGCAATCGGCGGCAACATCACCATCAGCGTGGCCGCCATCGCCAGATGCCAGGTGGGTGTGCCGCCCCCGGTGGAAAACTGGTCCGGCACAAGGTCGGACAGTTGCACCACGACCATGCCATAATTCGCCCGGTCGGTGATGATCAGCAAAGGCCACAGATACTGGTTCCAGGCATAGACGAACATGATCGTCGCCAAAGCCGCGATATTGGTCTTCGACAGCGGAATCAGCGTATCCCACAAGAACCGCAGCGGACCGGCACCATCCATCCGCGCGGCCTCGACCAATTCATCCGGCACGGTCAGGAAGAACTGGCGATAGAGGAAGGTGCCGGTCGCGGTGGCGACCAAGGGCAGGATCATGCCGGTATAGGAATTGAGCAGGTTCCATTCCAGCGCCACCCTTATGCCCGAAACGGTCTCAATCAGCCCGGTCAGCCCAGTGGCATCAAGCATCACCTGAAACGGCGACAGCGCATTGGCGGCCACCGCATATGTCGGCACGATCCGCACCTCCAGTGGCAGCATCAGCGTGATGAAGATCAGCCAGAAGATCAGCATCCGCCCGCGATAGTTGAAAAACACCAGCGAAAACGCGGTGATGCAGGCCAATGTCACCTTGCCCACCACCACACCCACCGCAACGATCAGCGTGTTGACGAACTTGGGGCCGAAGTCGGACAAGACCCATGCCTCTTGCATGTTGGCCCACAGATGCGGGCCGGGCCACAGCTCGACCGGGGCCGAGTTGACGGCGCGCAGATCATGCGTGGCCGCAACAAAGGCCAGCCAGATCGGAAAGATCACCAGCGCCAGACCCACAAGCAAAATGACATGGGTGGCAAAGTTCAACAGCGGGGTGCGTTCGATCATGGCTTGCCCTCAGGTATAATGCACGCGGCGTTCGACATAGCGGAACTGGACGAAGGTCAGGGCCATCACCAGCACCATCAGGATGATCGACTGCGCCGCCGCCCCGGAATAGTCAAAGCCGCGAAAGCCATCGGAATAGATCTTGTACACCATCAGATCGGTCGCGTGAAACGGCCCGCCCCCGGTCAGGGTATCGACGATGCCGAAGCTGTCGGTAAAGCTGTCGGTGATGTTGATGACGAACAGGAAAAACACCGTCGGCGTCAGCAGCGGCAGTTGGAGGTCGATCATCCGGCGCAACGGGCGCGCGCCGTCCATCGCGGCGGCCTCGGTCAGGCTGCGCGGAATGGATTGCAGCGCCGCCAGGAAAAAGATGAAGCTGTAGGCCACATGCTTCCACGCCCCGGCAAGAATGATGGTGACCAGCGCCTGCCAGCCGATCTGTGTCGGATCCCACAGGCCGGGGATGACCGTGTTGACGTAGGAAAAAATCCCCGCATTGGGGTTGAAGATGAAGCGGAACGCCAGACCCACCGCCGGGGCCGCAATCGCATAGGGCCAGATCAGCGCCACGCGATAGGCCTTGTAGCCCGCCAGTTGCCGGTCCACGAACATCGCCAGGATCAGCGACATGCCCATCGCCAAAGCGGTGGCCGCGATGGCATAGATCACCGAGACCCGCACCGATGACCAGTAATACGGATCGGCCAGGATGTTGCGGAAGTTGTCAAACCCCACCCATGTGTTGCCGCCGCCCCAAGGCTGTTCCAGCGTGAAGGCCCAATAGACCGCCTGCGCCGAGGGCCAGTAGAAGAACACGAAAATGATCAAAAGCTGCGGTGCAAGCAGCAGCGCGGCAATCCAGCTGGTCTTGAAATAGGCGCGGCGCATCATTGCCTCCGGGGGGTCTGCACGAAAGGGTGGGCGCGGCGACGCATCGCCGCCACGCCCGAGGGTGCTTATGGGAACGACTTGCCCTGATAGGTCTGGGCGAAACGCTTGAGATGGTCATTGCCACGGGCAACGGCGGTATCCAGCGCCTCTTTCATGGTCTTCTGACCGGCCAAGGCGGCCTCGACTTCGGCTTTCCATTCGGCACGGATCTGGATGAAGCTGCCCAGACGGATGCCGCGGGTCAGCGGGCCCGGCTCGGTAAAGGTCAGCGACTTCAGCGCCAGATCGCGGTTCTTGTAGGGTTCTGCGTTGTAAAAACCCTTGTCCAGCAGCGCCTGATAGCCGGCCTTGGTGACGGGGATATAGCCGGTGTTCGACACCCAGAACTCTTCCGACTCGGGGGTGGCAAGGAAGGCCAGATAGGCAGCGGCGGCCTTGTATTCGTCATCCGACTTGCCGGCCAGAACCCACAGCGACGCGCCACCGACGACGGTGTTATGGCGCTCGGTGCCCTCATAAACCGGGATCATCTGCACGTCCCAGGCGAAGGCGGGCTTCAGCTTGTGAACGGTGTTGTGGTCGGCGATCGACGAGAAGAACACCGAGCATTCACCCTCGACAAAGCTGTCACGCGCCGATTTGCCCGACTGCGGGGTGCGGACCTGGGCATAGCCATCGGCGATGTAGCGCTGCACGTCTTCCATGTGTTTCACATGGGCGGTGGTGTTGAACAGCAGCTCAGAGTCCAGCCCGTCATAGCCGTTGTTGTTGCTGGCAACAGGGACGTTGTGCGCCATCGAGAACTGCTCAAGGTCGATCCAGCTGTCGGGGGCATAGGCGTAGGCACACTCTTGACCGCTGGCTTTCAGCGCCTTGAACGCAGCTTCCATGCCCTCCCAGGTCAGCGGCGCCTCGGTGATGCCGGCCTTTTCGAACTGCTCTTTGTTGAAGTAGTAAACCGGGGTGGATGAGTTGAACGGCATCGACACGAAATCGCCCTTGGACGACGAATAGTAGTTGGCGATGCCGGGGAAATAGTTGGCCCAGTCGATGGTGATGTCGAAATCCTTCATCATCTGGTGCACCGGGTAGAACTGGCCCGACAGCATCAGGTCAGCGGTGCCGGCGTCGAAAGATTGCAGCAGCGTCGGGTGCTGCTTTGCGCGGAAGGCGGCAATCGTGTTCTGAACGGCCTTTTCATAGCCGTCCTGACCTACGCAAACGGCCTCATACTGATCCTGCGACGCGTTGAAGCGGTTGCAGGTTTCCAGCACGACCTTGCCCAGATCGCCGGTCAGGCCGTACCAGTATTCGAACTTGGTCTTTTCGGCCGAGGCAGCACCTGCCGTGGCCAGAACCGCAAGCGCGGCGGTTGCGAATTTGGTTTTCATCGTCGCTGTCTCCGAGTTGGATGGCAGCCGCACCCAAAGGCGGCATTACGGCGTGATGACGGGCCTTGGTGTCAGGCCAGCAAAGGTAATCAGAAATGTTTGTAACAATTTCAATTGGTTGAATGGCGCGCACCAAAACAACCGCGATGACCTTGGTCATCCCGGTTGCTTTGGTGATCTGGCAGCAGGCGTCAGCGGAACAGGCCGCGCGCCATGGTCAGGTGGCGGTCAAGGTAGTCGTGAAAATGCACCGTCACCCCGTCATCGGCGGCCAGAACCACCGCGAACTGTGCAGGCCCTTCCAACTGGCGCTGGTCGCCTGGCACCCCGGGCACATGCGGGCTGACCGAATAATGGCTGCCTGCCATCGTGACCATCGGCAAACCGCACCAGACGCCCGCCGTCGGCAGATGCACATGGCCCGCGATCACCATCCGCACCTCGGGGTGGGTGGCCAGAATCGCGGCAAACCGCGCGCCGTCTTCCAGCGCGATGTCATCCACCGGCAGCGACAGCCGATTGGCAGGATGGTGCATGACCACGATCACCGGGCGATCCTCGGCCTCGTCCAGACGGTCGGCAAGCCAGGCCTGCCGCCCTTGGCACAGCCGCCCGCCAACCAACCCCGGCTCCGAGGTATCCAGCAAGATCACCCGGTGGCCGCCGCCGTCAATCACCTTGGACACCCGGCCCTGCGGGTGGTCACGGTCCGCCCCCCAGACCGACAGAAAGGTGTCACGGTCATCGTGATTGCCAAGGGTGATGTGAACCGGCATCTTCAGCGGTGCCAGCAGGTCGCGCAGCGCGTGGTAGGCTGCGGCCTCGCCCTGATCGGCCAGATCGCCCGCCACCAGCACGAAATCGGCATTGGCGTGGTCACGGTTGATCACCGCCACCGCCTGCGCCAGCCGCGCGCCGGTGTCCAGCCCGTTGACCGGCACACCGGGCGCGCCAAGATGCAGGTCCGACAGGACGATGAACTTCAGCCCGGTCATTGCGCCAGCCCCAGACCCGCAAGATAGCGCGCCGACGGGATCACCCCGGCCTTGTCGCGCAATTCGATGATCAGGCGCGGGTTTGACGTGATCTGCGACAGGGCGGCAAACACCGACGGCCACAGGATGGTGCCCTGCCCCAACTGCCAGTGCCGGTCGGCATAGCCATCGGCGTCTTGCAGGTGGACATGCCCCAGACGGTTGCCTGCCGCGCGGATGTAGAAATCGACCGGCGGCGCGCCGGTGGACCCATGGGCGTAATGCGCGTGCCCGGTATCCACCGACAGCGCCAAGGCCCGCCAACCCAAAGCTTCGCACAGATCGGCACGGTCGCGCGGGTCGATGTCTTCGATGTTTTCCAGCATGAAGGTCACGCCCATGTCCTCGGCCCGCTCAAGTGCGGCCATCATGGTATCCTGGGTGGCGGCGATCATGCGCTCGGCATCCGACGGATACAGCCCCTTGTGGTTATAGCCCCAGGTGGTGAACGGCGAATGGATCACCACATGCGTGCCGCCAATGGCCGCGCAAACATCCAGCGCCTGCATCATCCGCTTGCGCACAATGGCCCGCACGTCCGGATCATAGCTGGAAATCGTCCAGCCCCAGAACGGCCCGTGAATCCCCAAGCGGCCGGTGTGACCGTCCAGCAGGCGCTTGGCCTCGTCGGCGCGGGGCTGCCAGTCGCCGTTCAGCACCTCGGCGTCGACAAAGGATTGCAGTTCTAGATCGCGCGGCGCTTCGCGCAGCCAATCAGCATGACCGGGAAGGTCGGCAAGGGTCAGGGCGGCGCCAAGGATGGGCAAGGACATGGGGGGGCACTCCGGGAATAATCGGGGGGGGGTTAGCGGTATGTCTCGATGAAGGCGTCGATCGGCAGCGCGCGGATATCGGGCAGCGCGGCTTTCAGCCGTGCGTGGTCCCAATCCCACCAGGCGATGGCTTGCAACGCCTCGGCCTGCGGCGGCGTAACGCGCCATTTCAGGTGCCGCGCGGGAACACCGCCGACGATCTCATACGGGGCCACATCCTTGGACACCACGGCCCCGGCGCCGATCACCGCCCCGGTGCCAATGGTAACGCCTGCCAGCACCGTGACACCATGGCCGATCCAGACATCATGGCCGATGGTCACCCAATGATCGCGGCGCCACTGGAAGAAGGCTTCGTCATCTTCGCCCAGCCCATATTGCGCCGCGCGATAGGTGAAATGGTGCTGGCTCGCGCGGCATGTGGCGTGGTTGCCGGGGTTGATCCGCGCGCCTTCGGCAATGGAACAGAACTTGCCGATGGTGGACCAGACCACGTTGCCACCCCGCACGATGTAGGAATAGTCGCCAAACGTGACCTCCTTCATCGTGACATCGGCATAAATCTCGGTCCATTTGCCAAGGGTGCAATCCACCACCTTGGCGGTTTCGTGGATGGTCGGGGCTTCGGTCAGCAGTTTCATACGGCAGAGTCCGGTCGGCTAAGCGTGATCGTCCTGGTTTCAAACCGCACCGGCTGGCCGTCGCGCATCACCATCGGTTCCACCAGCAACTTCAGGTCTTCAAAGCCGACTTCGGCCAGGCTCAGGCCCATCGAATGGCCGACCGGCACCCGAAAACCGCCCTTTGGGTTCAGCGCAGGGCCCGCGTCTCGCCGCCCCATTTGCAGGAAATGCGAGATATCCCATTCCTGCGTCTGGCCACCGATACGGGTAACAGCCCAGCAATGGCCGCTGGTGCACTCCCCCACGTCAGGGAAGAAATAGCCCACCGCGTAGCCCGCCTCGATCCCGACCGCGCGCAATGACGCCAGCAGATAGGTGTGGATATCAATGCAAGAGCCTTCGGTCAGACCACAGGCCAGATGCGGGACATGGTCATGGCCATCGGTGAATTTCTGCTCGGGGTGGCCATAGTCAAACCGCCCGGCCACATGGCGCGCAAGACGGATGGCGCGGGTCAGGTCATCGCCGGTGCCGGCAACCGCGCGGGCCTCCTCCTCCAGCGCCGCCGCCGCAAGCGTATGGCGCGACGGCGCAGGGTGAAACATCGCCTCGGGATACCGGCCGGGATGATCGGCGAAAGCGTAGCGAAAGGTCACCTCGGGCGCATCTGGCGTGACCAGCACGACCTCTTGCCCCGATGTCGGCTCGACCAGTGTGCGCACCGAACCGCCGCGCACCGTGCAGCCCAGGCTTTGCGCCTGCGGCGACGACACGCCCACGGGTGCAAAGATCACCCCTTCGGTGCCCGGCACCGTGATTTCGACGCCAACAGCCATCAGCGCGCCCCTTCCCATGTGCCAATAAACCTTGCCCGGATGCGCGCGGACAGCGCGTCGATCACATAGACCATGGCGATGATCAGAAAGATGATCGACCATGCCTCGTCCCAGCGGTAAGCGCCGATCCGGTCGGCCAGCAAAAACCCGATGCCGCCGGCACCGACGATGCCCAGAATGGTGCCCGAGCGGACGTTGGATTCAAAGTTGTACAGCGTGATCGACAACAGCACCGGCCAGACCTGCGGCATCAACCCGATGCGGATGGCCTGAAACCGGCTGCCGCCGCTGGCGACAATCCCGTCAATCGGCTTGTTCGAAGTGTTCTCGATCGCCTCGGCATAAAGCTTGGCCAGCACCCCCACCTCGCCCACCGCAATCGCCAGCACCCCCGGCAACGGCGCAAGGCCGAAGGCGCGGATGAACACCAGCGCCAGGATCAGCGTTTCCAGCGCGCGGATGATATCAAATCCGCGCCGCACACCAAAGCGCAGGAAAGACAATCGGTTGATGTTCTTGGCCCCCAGAAACGACAGCGGAAAGGCAAAGACCGCCCCCAGCAGTGTGCCCAGAAATGCCATCGACAGGGTCTCGCCCAGACCCTTGGCGATCTCGGCAACCTCGTCCCAGTCGGTCCAGATTTTCGGCGGGAACATGAAGCCCAGCACGTTGCCAGGACGCCCCAGACCGTTCCAGATGCGAACGGGCGAGAAGTTGAACACGAACAGGCACCATGCGATCAGCAGGAAAAACCCGGTCCACAGCAGGGCACGCCGCAGGCGCACCTGCGCGGGCGCACGAAACGCCAGCGGAAGAGCGGTCTTGTAGCGGGTCAGATCGGTTTGCGAAACGCTCATGCTGCTCTCTCCATCCCGATCACCCGGTGACGCAACCTTTCCGATACCGAGTCGATCACGATCACGGTGACGAAAATGATCAGGAACAGCGCCGACAGGTCGGTGTATTCCTGCAAGGAAATGGCGGTGCGCAGCTCCTGCCCCAAGCCGCCCGCACCGACATAGCCGATGATCGACGACGACCGCACGTTGATTTCAAACCGCAGCAGCGTGTAGCTGATGATGTTGGGAATGACCTGCGGCAAGGCCCCCCAGCGCATCTGGTCGGCCCAACTGCCGCCCGCCGCCTTGATGCCGTCCACCGGGCGCATGTCGATGTTTTCATTGGCTTCGGAATAAAGTTTGCCCAAGGCGCCGGTCGAGTGCATCGCAATCGCCAGCACCCCTGCCATCGGCCCGACGCCAAAGCAGAACACGAAGATCAGCGCAAAGACGATGTCGGGCACGGTGCGCATCACTTCCAGAATGCGCCGCGTGATCCACAGCACCGGGCGTGACGGCGACAGGTTTCGGGCGGCGGCAAACGACAGCACCAACCCGCCCGCCACGCCAAACACCGTCGCCAGAAACCCGATCAACACGGTTTCCAACAGCAGCCAGCCCCAGATCTTCCAGCGCCAGAACCACTGGCCGAAATCAGCCGCCAGACTTTCGGCGCGCAAGACCGGCAGCGTCTTTTCCAGATATTCGCCCAAACGCGGCAGACCGGCCGCCACCACCCAGGCCTCTGCCCGGCTGCCATCGGCAAGGGTCAGTTGCGTGACGCGGAAAAACCCCGACATCTGCGCCGTGGCCCAGGTCAGCAAGGCCAGAATGACCATGACCGCCCAGAAGGTCAGTCGGGACTTGCGACGATGCCGGGCAAAGTCGCGATCGAAATCGGCAGTGGTATAGGCCATGCGGTCCCCGCAAAGAAAAGGGGCGACACCCTGCGGTGCCGCCCCGTGTTGTGTCAGATCAGGACTTGCGCTGTGCCTTGAACCAGTCGCGCATGTCGATGATCCACTGGTAGCGGGCGTGATCAACCTCGACATAGCCCATCGCGGTGGAGTCTTCGCCGCCGGTCATTTCCTTGTAAACCTCGGGTGCGGCCGTCGGGGTGGCCATCACGGCGGCCTTCATTTCGTCCATCAAACCTTGCGGAATGTTGGCGCGCGCGGTGAACGGGCCAGAGGTGATCTCGGGCGATGTCCAGATCCAGCAGACTTCGCCTTCCTTGATCATGCCCTTGGTTTCCATCCGCTGCGGGATGCCGTTCTTTTCGTTGTTGATATAGGTGGCGGCGGCGTCAAACTGGCCGTTCACAACACCCTGAACACCGGCTTCGTGGCTGCCCGAGAACGGGGTGGCCGAGAAGAACTCTTCGGGTTTGTAACCCTGCTGGACCAGATTGTAATAAGGCACGTTGTAGCCCGAGGTGCTGTCCGGGTCGGCAAAGGCCAGAACCTTGCCCTTAAGGTCATCCACCGACTTGTAGCCCGCATCGCAACGCACGGCGATGATCGAGAAATAGCCGGTCGAACCATCGTCTTGCTGGCTGGTCAGCAACGGAACGACCCCGCCATCGGTTGCGGTATAGGCGGCGGCGTAGGCCGACGAGCCAAGGAAGGCAAACTCGATCTGGTTGGCGGCCAGCGCCTGCACCACACCGTCATAGTTGCCGGCAGTGAAGATCTCGACATCAACGCCCAGCGTCTTTTCCAGATACTGCTCGAACGGCGTATAACGCGCGACGCGGTCCTTTTCGTTCTCGCCCGACAAAACGCCGAAGCGGACGACCTTGTAATCGGTCTTCCAGTCCTGGGCCATGGCCGGAACGGCGCACAGCACAATAAGGGCAGAGGTTGCAAGCAGACGCATGGGAAGTCTCCCTATGGGGTGGGGGTTATGCCGGAACCTTGATCCGCACGGCGGTCGAGGTGACGGCTTCGTTGAACTCTTGCAGTCCTTCGCTGCCATAGATGTCGCGCACGACATCATCGGTCAGCTGGCGCGGGACGCCATCGAAATAAACCCGGCCCGCGCGCATCGCGATGATGCGGTGGCAATAGGCGCGGGCAGTATCCAGCGTGTGCAGGTTGACCAGCACGGTCAGCCCGTCTTCGGCATTGATCGTCTTCAACGCCTCCATCACCCGTGTGGCATTGCCGGGATCAAGGCTGGCGATGGGTTCATCCGCCAGCATGATGCGCGGGCGCTGCACCAGCGCGCGGGCAATCGCCACACGCTGCTGCAGGCCGCCCGACAGGGTGCCGGCCTTTTGCAAGGCTTGCGGCAGCAGATCGAGGCGTTCCAGCGCGCGCAGGGCCTCGGCCCGCTCGGCATCGGAAAACTGCATGGCCATCGACGAGAAAAACCCGTGATCCGCCAGACGCCCGACCAGCACGTTTGACAAAACATCCAGCCGCTCGACCAGATTGAACTGCTGAAAGATCATCGCGCAATCGCGCCGCCATTCGCGCAAAGCCCGGCCTTTCAGCGCCGTGATATCGCGCGGGCCATAGGTGACCTGGCCCTGCGTCGGGTCGATCAGCCGGTTGACCAGCCGCAGCAGGGTGGATTTTCCCGCACCCGACCGACCGATCACCCCGACGAACTGGCCGGGGGGAATATCAAGTGACACGCGATCCACCGCCTTGGTGTCACCAAAGCTGCGCGTGAGATCTTTAAGGGAAAGGGTGTGCTGTTCCATGCCCCCCTGTCTGACCCGATTCCGTAACCTGTCCACGTCATCCGAATGAATATTGCGTTTCGGCTTTGCGACGGCCGCCGCCATGGTTTCGCGACAAAACCGTTACGCTTGTGCAAAACGCCTGTCACAACTGGCGCGTATTCATTCGAATGACTCGGGCGTACTCGGGCGCAAGCAACCAGCCAGCCCCGGCCAACCGCAACGGGGCCACCCGATCACGACCCAAGACAGACTTGCGCCAGATGTCACCTTTGGCACCCTGCCCACAGCCAGACCGCAGCCCGACCCGAATGCGGACCCCTTGCAACCGGAGCCTCGCACATGAACGCCGCCTTTCGCCGCCCCGAAACCCCCGAAGCCCAGCTGATCGAGGGCGCGCAGATCCTGTTTGACGACCGGATCGACACCGCCGCCTTGCGGATCGAGAATGGCGTGATCACCGGGCTGGATGTGCCGGCCGACGGGGCCACCCGGATCAACGCTCGCGGCCTGTTGCTGGCCCCGGCAATGATCGACATCCACGGCGATGCGTTTGAACGCCAGTTGATGCCGCGCCCCGGCGTGATGCTGCCCCACGAGGTGGCGCTGCTGGAAACCGACCGCCAGCTTGCCGCCAACGGCATCGCCACCGCCTATCATGCCCTGACGCTGAGCTGGGAGCCGGGCCTGCGCTCGGTCGAGACCGGCTGGGAAGTGTTTCACACGCTGGCCCGCCTTGCCCCGCGCCTGACGGTGGAAAACCGCCTGCAACTGCGCTGGGAGACGTTCTGCTTTGAGGCCCTGCCGCTGATCGAGGCGGTTCTGGCCGGGCCGCTTGCGCCGTCGATCGCCTTCAACGACCATACCAGCATGCTGATGCGCGACCCCGGCACACCGCTGCAAGACCGCCCGTTTGACCATGACCCGGCCTATCCCGTCATCGACCCCGGCCATCCGGAACTCGCGCATCGGGTGGCGGACCGCGCATTGCGCGCCAAGGTGCCCGCCGCCCAGATGATGGCCCTTGCGTTGCATGTCTGGGCCCGCAGACCCGAGGCGCTGGCCAAGATCGAAGCGGTCGCCGCCTTGGGCCGGGCCGCCGGGGTGCCGATGCTGTCGCATGATGACAGCCAGCCCGAAACCCGGCTGATCTATCGCACCATGGGCAGCCGGATTTCCGAGTTTCCGATGAACCACCCCACCGCCCGCGCGGCGCGCGATGCCGGCGACTGGATCGTGTTCGGTGCCCCCAATGCGGCACGCGGCGGCAGCCATCTGGGCAGCCCGGGTGCGGCCGAGATGATCCGCGAAGGCCTGTGCGATATCCTTGCGTCGGATTACTATTATCCCGCGATGCTGGGGGCGATGGCACGGATGCGCGCCGATGGCGTGGCGCCGCTGCCCGCATTGTGGACGCGGGTTGCCGCAAACCCGGCGCAGGCGCTGAACCTGGCCGACCGGGGCCGGATTGCCGCGGGCCTGCGCGCCGATCTGGTGCTGATCGACTGGCCCGATGGCGCGGCCCCCGCCACCCGCGCCACATGGGTGGCCGGCAAACCCGCCTACAGCGCCACAGCGATGGGCTAAGGCAGATGGGGGGCTAAGGCAGATGGGGGGTATCGTCCGATGGGGGACATGACCGAACGCTTTGACGGGCTGGCCGAGGCCTATGCCGCCTTTCGGCCCGGCTATCCGGTGGCGGCGTTTCAGGACATCGCCGCCAGCATCACCACAGCGTTGCGCCGCGCGGTGGATGTGGGCGCAGGCCCCGGCACCTCGACCCAGTCACTGCGGCAGGCCTTGGGGCCGGACTGGGTTATTGCCGCCGCCGAACCGGGCCGAGACATGCGCCGGGTGCTGACGCGGCGGTTCGAAGGCGCGTCCGGCCTGATGATCCTTGGCGCCCGCGCCGAGGCCCTGCCCCTGCCCGCGGGCTTTGCCGCGCTGGCCACGATCTGCACCGCCTGGCACTGGCTGCACCCCGACCGCACCATGGCCGAGATGGCGCGGATCCTGGCTCCGGGCGGGGTGCTGGCGATCATCCGCCACCAGCGGCTGTCGCATCCGGTTCTGGCGGCCTTCGATGCCTATGTCGCGCAGCACAGCACCCAAGGCGAAGACTACCTGCGCCGCAACGACCGCAAACTGCCGGGCGCGGCCTATCTGGGCGCGCAACGCGGCTTTGCCGATCCGCAAACCGCGCTGTGGCCATGGCACAGCGACACCGATTGCCGCGGGCTGATTGACCTGTGGCTGACCCGGTCCACCACATGGGATGTGGTGCGCCGCATCGGGCTGGACCGGGTGCTGCACGACCTGTCTGCCCTGTGCCAAGACAATCTGCCCGAAGGCCGCCTGACTCTGCACTGGCAGACCGAAGCGCAATGGGTGCGACGGGTCTAGACCGCCGCCGCGGTTACGCCGCTACCGGCAGGCCCACCGATCCGTCGGAAAAGATCTTCTGCCCGGCTCGCAGCGTGGCGCGGACATGGCCGATCCCGGCCTTGTCGGCCACCACCAGATCGGCCCGCATCCCCACCGCAATCTCGCCCCGGTCAGTCAGGCCCAAGGCCCGCGCCGGGTTCAGCGTGGCCAACCGCGTCGCCCCCGCCAGCCCGTTTATATCGGCCTTGGCCAGTTCAAGCACCGCCGGAAGAATGGCCGAAGGGTGATAATCCGAGGCCAGAATGTCCAAAAGCCCCGCCGCATGCGCATCGCGCGCCGACAGGTTGCCGGAATAGCTTTGGCCGCGCAGCGCGTTGGGTGCACCCATCGCCGTGGCAAGACCGCAGCGCCGCGCCGCCGCTGCCGCCTCGGCGGTCACCGGAAACTCGCTGATATCGGCACCAAGGCTTTGCATCAGCGCCACCTTTTCCACCGTGTCATCGTCATGGCTGGCCAGCCGCACGCCATGCGCGTGGCACAGCGCGGTAATGGCGGCGATGGTGGCCATCAGATCGCCGCTTTCGGCCTTCTTATGCGCGATCCGGCGCTCGACCTCGGCGCGGGCTTCCTCCATGCTCAGCTTCTTGTTCTTGGCCACCGATTGCACATGGCGTTCCAGATCGCGGTATTGCCCCTGCCCCGGCGTGTGGTCGGTCAGGCTGACCAGATCGACGGTGCCTTCGCGGATCAACTCCTCGACCACCGCAAGCGCATCGGGGAAGGTCACCTCAAACCTTGCATGCACCCGGTGATCGACCTTCAACTGGTCGCGCATGTCTTTCAGACCGCGCAGCATCGCCTTGGTATGGTCATAGCTGCGCATGTGGCCATAGGCGCTGCCGGGGTGAAAGCTGACCGCGGCATAGCCCGTGGTCACCCCCGCCACCGCCAGCCTGCGGTCCAGATCGCGCAGGCCCAACTCCATCGGCATCCGCACGTTGGGGCGCGGCTCCACCTCGCGCTCGATCATGTCGCCGTGCATGTCGACAAAACCGGGCATCAGCAGCAACCCTTCGCCCCACAGGCTGGCCCCGGCGACGATCTGGTCGCTGACCTCGGCAATCCGGCCATCTTGCACCCGCACCGATCCGCGCGACAGCACGCGATCGGCCAGAACCACCTGAAAATCAGACAGCCACATCATCCACCTCTTTCGCCATCAGCATAAGATCACGGTCCACCAGTGCCGCCACATCGCCGGGGTGATGAAACACCCCAATCATCGCCACGCCCGCCGCCTTCAGGTCGGCCAGCCGCGCCACCAGCGCCGCCCGCGCGCCCACGTCCAAAGACGCGGTGGGTTCGTCCAACAACAGCAGCCGTGGCGGCAGGATCAGCGCGCGGGCAAGGTTCACCTTCTGCTGCTCGCCGCCCGAAAAACTGGTCGGATAGGCGCGCCACAGGTCACGCTTGACGCCAAAGGTCGCCAGCCAGTGCCGCGCCTGTTCCAAGGCATCTTCCGCCGCCACCCCTGCCTTGCGCAATGGCTCGGCCACGATGTCTTCGGCGGCCACCCGCGGCCGCGCGATCAGGAATTGCGTCACAAAGCCGATCTCGCGCCGCCGCAGCAGGGCGATATCCACATCCGCCGCGTGGGCAAGATCGGTGCGCCCCGCGCCATGGCTGAACCAGACATGCCCCGCCTGCGGCAGATAGCTGCGATAGATCGTGCGCAGCAGCGTGGACTTGCCCACCCCGTTCGGGCCTTTCAGCAACAGAAACTCACCCGCCCGCAGGGTAAAGCTGACATGGTCAAAGGCGTGCAGGTTCTGCCCCAGATGGTGCATCTGAAAGCTTTTTGCCAGACCTTCGACCTGCAAGACCACCGCCCCCGGGACCATCGCGCCGCGTTCAGAGTTTGGCATGAACCAGCTCCTGCGTGTAGGGGTGCTGCGGGTCTTGGAACACCTGATCGACCAGCCCTTCTTCCACCACCCGGCCGCGGCGCATCACCATCACCCGGTCGGCCATGGTGCGGATCACGCCAAGGTCATGGCTGACGATCACCATGGTGATCGCCCGGTCCCGTTGCAGCCGTTTCAGCGTATCCAGCACCAATGCCTGCACGCTGACATCCAGCCCGGTCGTGGGTTCATCCAGCAACAACAGCGCCGGTTCCAACGCAATCGCCTTGGCCAGTTGCACCCGCTGCTGCATGCCGCCCGACAACAGGCGCGGCGGGTCATCCATCCGGTTCAGCGGAAATTCCGACACATCCAGCGCCTCGCGGGCGCGGGCGCGCAGGGTGGCAAAGCGCCGCTCTCCGGCCACCAGCAACCGCTCGGCCACGTTGCCCGATGACGAATGGCCCATCAAAAGGCCCTGATGCGGGTTCTGGTAGACGATGCCAATCCGCCGCGCGCACAACTGGCGGCGGGCAAAACGGTCAAGGTCAAACAGGTTGCCCGCCACCTCGGGCAGCGCAAGGGTATAGGTCCCGGTATCGGGCGTGTCTTCAAGGTTCATCATCCGCAGCAGGGTGGATTTGCCAGACCCGCTTTCTCCGACAATCCCCAAAACCTCGCCCGGCCAGACGGTAGCGGCCACATCTTCAAGTGCCACCACCGGGCCATAGCGCTTGGCGATGCCCTGCATCACCAGCAAGGGCGCGCCCGTGATCAACTCCGGGGCCAGCCGGTCCAGCACGCTCATCCCCGGAACTCCCCGTTCTGATACCACAAGGGGCCGATTTCGGCGGCATCACCTTCGGCCCGGCGGATCGCCTTGATGCCCAGATGGCTGTCAGAGGCTTCAAACACCGACCCGCCCGCCGCCTGCGGGATTTCGTTCATGAACACGCCGGTCAGGCCGGAACGGTGGCAGGTCAGCCGGGTGTGGTCTTCGACCTTGTAGGGCACGTCGGAAAACACCAGGGGTTCCACCCGGGTGAATGGCGGCACCGCATACAGCCGCTTTTCGCGCCCCGCCGACAGGAATGTCAGATGCCGCGCCATGTTCAGCTTTGGCACGTCCCAACGCGGGATCGGCGATGGCGTCATCACATGCCGCCCGTTCACCAGCGCCGGGTAGGCCGCACCCTGCATGATGCGGCCCGAACGGACCATCTGTTCATACAAGACCAGCCACAGCCGGCCATAATCGGCATCGGCGTGCATCTGGCGCGCAATGCTCATGTTCGGCTGCACCGGGCGCAAAGGTTCGGGGTTGGGCACCTGCAACACCAGCACCTGATCGTCGCGCAGGCGTTCTTCGGGAATGCGGTGGCGGCTTTGCACAATCGTGGCCGCCAGCGTATCCCAGGTTTCGCCCGCGCCGGACACCCGCGACAAGAACCGCCGGATCGAGGCGGCGTTGACGCTGTCATCGGCGCCTTGGTCGATCACCTTGACCACCGAAGCCGGCTTGATCAGCGTCAGCGTGACCTGCAAGCCGCCGGTGCCCCAGCCGCGCGCAATCGGCACCTCGCGGCTGGCATAGGGAATCTGGCAGCCCGGCACCGCGATGGCCTTGATCATCTTGCGCCGGATCTCGCGCTTGGCCGACGGGTCCAGAAAACCATAGGAAAACGCCGCCCAGGGCCGGGTCAGGTTGGAAAGGCTCATGCCGGCACCTCTTCTTTGGCAGGGTCCGCGACGGCGGCCCCGCGCATCGCATCCAAAGCCGATTGGAAGGTCACGTAATGCGGCAGCTTGAAGTGGATGCAAAAGCCTGACGATTCGACGGGTTCGGTGTGATACAGCACGAACTCTTCCTCGACCGCCGACCCCTTTTCCGCGCCGCCCGCGTTCAAATCCAGTGTGGCCCCGGCAATCACCTTGACCTCGTTCCAGCCAAAGGTGGCGCAAAACCCCAGTTCCAACTGGCCGGATTTGCCCTTGGAGGTAACCTCGGCCTGCGACACCTTCACCCGGCCCGCCGAAAACGAAACGCCGGACGGATGGCGCACCATCACCTCGGCCTCTGCCAGACGCAATTCGTTGACCGTGGGGTGGGCGTTGCCATAGCCGCGCATCGCGGCATAGCCCAAGGCTAGCACCCCCCCGGTATCGGCGCGGGCCAGCGATTGCAGGCTGTGGGCGCGGGCGGCGGGAAACAACAGCGGCTCGCGCGTCACATCAGGGATGTCGTCGGTGGCCACCTCTGCGCGCGGCGGGTCGGCCACCAGACCCATCGCCTTTTGCCAGGCGGCAAGGCTGGGCTGCTGTGCGGGCGCGGCCTGCGGCGCCGGCGTCACCGGAACCGGCACGAAATCTGCCCCGCCCAGCACATCGGTCGCCAGCAGACGGTGCGCGTAATCCAGCGTCGGGCCAAGGATCTGCCCGCCCGGAATGTCCTTGAACGCCGCCGAAATCCGGCGATGCGTGAACAGGTCTTCCTGCAACACCGGGGCGGCAATGGCGATGCGCGGTTGCGTGGTGCGCCAGGCGCGCAAGAGCAGCACCGCCTCGTACAGATCGCCCCCCGCCTGCGCCAGCGCCAGCGCCGCCAGATCGGCGTCGTAAAGCGAGGCCTCGCCCATCACCCGGTCAATCAGCCACGGCAGCGCGTCGCGCAAGCCCTGCACCCGTGCCGCGTCAATGGTGCCCAACTGTTCGCGATACAGCCGTTCGGCCTGTTCGATGGCGCGTTCACCGCCCCGGGTTGCGACATAGGCCATTATATCCCCTCAACCGTGGTGGACCGTGGCAAGGCCATGATCCGAGAAACGTCAACAAACACCATGTCCACCCCTTCCGGGTAGCGGCAGCGCGCCGCCCGCAGGTCGATGAACCCATCGGGCAGGCCACTGATATGCACCTCGGTCGCGCCCTCGATCCCCGGCCCGGTCAGCCGCAGCCTTTGGCCCTGCCCAAGCGTCGCGGGCAGCACCAGCGTCGCGCCCTGATCGGGGTAAAGCGGGGATCCGGCGGGCAAGGCGGCCAACACCGCCAACGCACCCTCGGCCCGTGTCAGAAAGGCGTGATCGGCACCTTCGGCCGCCACCAGCGCCGCGCCGGTCGCGGCCACCACCTGCGCCAGGGAAGGGTCGTCCACCAGCACCCGACATTCACGGTCCACCAGCGCCAGCACCAGATCGGCGATACCACCCGGCAGATCGTGCAGGCTGCCGGGCCGCGCCATCGCCCACATCAGTGCCTCAAACGCCGCGTTGTCGCGCAGATCGTCCTGCGTCGGAACCGGGTCAGCCATCAGAATGTCTCCATCTCGACACGGGTGGCCTCGATCCGGCGCAGCCGGGCATCGTCGCTTGCGGCCTGCGCCGCGGCCTCTTGGCGGACAAACTCCGGCACCCCCGGCAAGCGCAGGCTGCGCGCGGCGTCCAGCACCGCCATCGCCATCGCCTGTTCCAGATCGCGCCCGGTGACCATGCCATAGCCTTCGGCCCCGCCGGCCCGAATGTGCGCCTCGGCCACCAGCACCTCGCCCAGAAAGAAATCGACGCCCTTGACCGTGTCGCGCAGGGGCAGCATCACCAGCCCGGTGCGCGAGATCAGAACCTCGACCGCCCCCAGCGCCGGCAGAACCTGCTCGGCCATCGCCTTGATCCGCCCGGGCTCTGCCCGTGCCAGCACCGACAGGTGGGTCGACGCGTCGTCGCTTGTGCCCCGGTCAAACATCGCGGTCCCCTGCGGTATCCGGTGCGTCTTCCAGACTGTCGATGGTGAACTGCACCCGGTTGGCCGACCACACCGCCTCGGAATGGCCAATGCCACGGCCATCGGCGGCGACATCGGTCTTAACCAGCACCATCACCGGCTGATCGGGGTGCTGTTGCAGCAATTTCGCCTCGTCGCCCTCGGGGCGGCGGGCAAAGATCACGGTTCGCTTGCGGAAATAATCGGTGATCCCGGCCGCCGCATAGACCTGGGTCACCGACACCCCGGCCAGCCGTTGCGCCGCCAGATCGGGAAACAGCTCGGCCGGATGCCAGGACAGGCTGAGGTTGATCGGCAGCCCGTCGGCCAGAGCACGCCGCAACAGCCGGTGCACCGGCGCGCCCGGCACCAGCCCAAAGGCCGACGCCACACGCTCGGGCGCGGCCATGATTTCCGCCCGCAACTGCTCGCCCGCCGGGGTCAGGCCCTGATCCAGCAGGTTCTGCCGGAACCTTGTGCGCCGCCCGATGGCATAGCGGATCATCGGCGCGCTTTCGACAAAGGTGCCGCGCCCCTGCACGACGCGCAGCTTGCCCTCGACCGCCAGGGCCTGCACGGCGCGGCGCACCGAATGGCGCCCCGTGGCAAAGCGTTCGCACAGCACCGATTCGGTGGGCAATTGTGACCCGGGGGGCAAAGCGCCTTCGGCAATCTCGGCCGCGATCCCGTCGCGGATCAGTTTCCAGTTGTCATGCCCCAAGCCGGGCCCTCCGTCCATATAGGTCGTCAATTCATCCGAATGACTCGTGATCGCAGAGGGACACAACAGTCCTGTGACCCGCAGCCAAAACTTCCATGACGCTATTGCAACCGTGTGCAACGCCGAAAGGGGGGCCGCCATACCTGCTTGGCTTTTGCCGGTTTCGGCGGCAAGTCGGGCCATGCCCCTTGCGCGCCCCTGACAGAACCGAAAGGATGACCATGCCGCTTCCCCTGCTGGGCCTTGCCCTGAGCTACGACCATTATGCCTTGCTGGAGGCGTGGATCTGCGACGAAGGACGCGCGATCGAGATCCAGGATTTCGTCTATACCTCGGTGATCCGGGGCGATGTGTCCGACATGGTGACCCGCTGGAAGGCGGCGCTTGGCGCGCATCACGGTCCGCGCGGCATTCATGGGCCGTTCTTTGGCCTTGATCTGGCCAACCCCGACCCCGACCTGCGCGCCATCATCCAGACCCGGTTCCTGAAAGGGCTGGAGGTCGCCGAGGCATTGGCCGCCACGCATATGGTTGTGCACAGCCCGTTCTCATACTGGCACGTGCTGAACGCGGCAAATTATGCCGATATCGAACCCAGCATGTTCGACGATTGTGCCACCTGCCTTGCGCCGGTTCTGGCCCGCGCCGCCGATATCGGCTGCACCCTGATGCTGGAAAACATCGACGACACCAACCCCGCCACCCGTGTCGATCTGGTCCGGGCCATCGGGCATCCGAACCTGCAAGTCTCGCTGGATACCGGCCATGCCGAACTGGCGCATGGCCGCTACAACGCGCCGCCGGTGGTGGATTTCATCGCCGCCGCCGCCGGGCATCTGGGCCATGTCCATCTGCAAGATGCCGATGGCTATGCCGACCGGCACTGGCACCCCGGTGATGGCCGCATTCCGTGGCGTCCGGTGTTTGATGCGCTGGCGGCACTGGAAGAACGCCCCCGCCTGATACTGGAGGTCCGCCGCGACCAGTTGCGCCTGCCCGCCACCGTGGCCCGGCTAGAGGCGCTGGGTCTGGCGCGCTGACCGCCCCGGCCCGCGCTGCCCGGCGCCGTGTTCAACCTTGGGCGAACAGCGGAAAGCTGACGCCCAGGGCCCAGGCCAGACACAGGCCCAGCCCCACCCCGGCAGCCACCGGGCCGGACCGCCGCGCCACCCAGCGGCCCATCAGGCCATGCACCAGAAAGAACAGCACGAACACCGGCAGCACGATCAGCACGAAGGTCAACTGATCCGGGTCCATCAAGGCCGCAATCGCCAGCGACACAAACAGCGCCACCCGTGCCACCACCCGCCGCCACAGCGCGCCATGCCCGGCCCCGGTCAGCACCGCATCGCCCAGCATGAACGGCACCGTGCCCAGCGCCAGCGCGGCAATGATCGGCAGGCGCTGCGCCGTGGGCCAGAAGCTGGCGGCATAGCGGTCCAGCGCAAGGCCGAAGACCGCGATCCCCCAGACCGTCAGCACCAGCGTTGCCCGCCACGGGAACGGCCCGCGCAGCAGCCTCCAGCCGCCCAGAGCCGCCAATTGCACCACACCAAACAGCGCCAGATGCAGCGCCAGATAATCGGCCACCAGCACCGGCAGCACGTTGGTGTAAACCGGCGTCAGCACCAAGGGCACCGCCACCATGGGCACCAGCACCGCCAGCCAGAACCGCCGCGCGGGCACCGATGCCGCCACCGGCGTTTTCGGCAAGGTCGTCACCACAGGCCAGAACGCCGCCACGATCCCGCCCAGCAGCGCCAGAACCCACAGGCCCATATGGCTGGCCGCACCCGTGCCTTGCCGGCCAAAGGTAGTGTCCAGCCACCCCTGCGCCTCGTTCACCGCGGTCGGGCTGAACAGCACGCCGACATGCTCGACCCCCGGTGCCACCACCGCGCGCCGGATCACGTCGCCCGACACCGCCAGATCGCCCTCGCCCGCCTTTGGGTCGACCAGATGCACCGCGTCCAGCGCCGCGCGGCGCAGGAACGTTTCCCACGCGCCCGAGATGACCAGCATGTTCGGCGGATCGGTGGCGGACACCGCCTGCGAGAACATCGAGATCGCCACCACCGCCGCCAGCGGCGTGCCGGCCTGTCCCTCGGCAATGCCGGTGCGCACCAGAATATCGGTGGCCATCGAATGGCCCAGCACGGCGACAGGCCCTGCGTCCGGCAGGCCACGCGCCGCGGCAATCACCCGGCGGGTTTCGTCGATCAGCAACTGAGTGGTGCCCTCGATGGCCGTCACATCCCCCGACATCGGCCGGGGGTTGCGACCATGGCCTTCAAAATCGAACGCCAGCACCCGATAGCCCGCCTGCGCCAGCCGTAGGGAATAGGCCTGCATGATCTGGCGCGATCCGGCAAAGCCATGTGCCACGACCACCACCGGGCCAGACGTGCCTGCCGCCTGATACAGCGTCACCGGCGTGGTGCCCTGCGACCACGAGGTGATCAGCACCCCCGCCCGCGCGCGTTCCAGCGCCAGCACCGACAGCAGGATCACCACAAGGGCCAGCAGCCCGAAGACAGATCGTTTCACGGCATGGGTCACGGCAAGGCTCACGGGCTGAGTTTCCACAGGGTGCACATCAGGCTGCGCAGATTTCAAACCGGCTGCAATGGGGCATCGGCCAAACCGATGCTGCGGCCCGTCCGTTGCGAAAGATGCAGCGGATCAAGATGTTTTCCAGTCCGCATTTCGCTGCTATGCCCCGCTGTGGCACAATCGCCCGCATCTTCCACCCACATTTGCCACCCGCATCCGCGCAACCCGAATCCCCATCCGCATGACGACATCCGCCAAACCGCTTGCCATCGTGACAGGGGCATCTTCGGGCGTGGGCCTGCACGCCACCCATGCCCTGATCGACCGGGGCTGGCAGGTCATCATGGCCTGCCGCGACACCGCCAAGGGCGAGGCGGCGGCACAGTCGCTGTCGCTGGCCCCGGCTGCCTATCAGGTGATGCCGCTGGACCTTGCCTCGCTGGACAGCGTGCGCGCGTTTCATGCCGCGTTTCATGCCACTGGCCGGGCGCTGGATGCGCTGATCCTGAACGCCGCCACCTATCTGCCCTTGCTGAAAGACCCGATGCGATCCCCCGAAGGCTATGAGATATCGGTCGCCACCAACTATCTTGGCCATTTCCTGCTGGCCAACCTGATGCTGGACGACTTGCAAAAGGCCGCCGCCCCGCGTCTGGTGACGCTGGGCACCGTCACTGCCAACGCGGTAGAACTGGGCGGGCGCATCCCGATTCCGGCCCCTGCCGATCTGGGCACGTTTGACGGCTTTCGCGCCGGCTTCAAGGCCCCTGTCGCCATGATCGACGGTCAGGCGTTCAAGGCGGGCAAGGCCTACAAGGACAGCAAACTGGCGCTGATGATGATGAACCGCGAGCTGCACACCCGCTACCACGCCAGCACCGGCATCGTGTTCAGCACGCTTTACCCGGGTTGCGTGGCCGACACCCCGCTGTTTCGCAACGCGCCCGCGCTGTTCCAAAAGCTGTTCCCGCTGTTTCAGAAATACATCACCAAGGGCTATGTCTCGCAACCCGTGTCGGGGGATCGGGTGGCGCAGGTCGTGGCCGATCCGGCATTCGCCGAATCCGGCCTGCATTGGAGCTGGGGCAACCGTCAGCAACCCGGGCGCAAGGCCTTTGCCCAGCGTCTGGCTCCCAAGGCCGCCGATGCAAGGCGCAGCAAGCAGTTGTGGGATCTGACGGCACCCGTGGTCGGGCTGTAGCGCGCGCCTTATCCGGGCGTGTCCCAGGCGGCGGCCTGCGGTGGGGCCAGACGCAACAGATCAACCGCACGGGCGGCGATCTGGGCTGCAATCTCCAGCGTGGTTTCGGGCCGCAGATAGAACGCGGGCACCGGCGGCAAGATTGTGCCGCCCATTTCGGTGACCGCCGTCATGTTGCGCAGATGCGCCAGCGTCAGCGGTGCCTCACGCGCCAGCAAGATCAGCGGGCGGCGTTCCTTCAGCTGCACCCCGGCGGCACGGGTCAGCAGGTTGTCGTCCAGCCCATGCGCAATCGCCGCCAGACTGCGCATCGAACAGGGGGCCACGATCATCCCCGCCACCGGGCAAGAGCCCGAGGCGATGCTGGCCCCCAGATCGCGGATGCCGTGCAGGCGCGTGGCCATGCCCACAATCAGCGCATGCGCCTCGGGCCCGATCTCCAGCTCCAGCGTCCGCTCGGCCATCGGTGACAGGGTCAGGTCAACCTCGGCCCCGATCCGCGCCAGGATCCGCGCCACCTCCAGCGCCAACAGCGCGCCTGACGCGCCGGACACCCCAAGGATCACCCGCGCGGTCATGGCTTCACCGGCAGATGCTGGGCAGGCAGATGGCGGGCCAGCAGGGCGGCGGCAAACGCCTCGTCCTGCGGGGTCAGGGCCATCACCTTGCCCCAGTCGCGGGTGGTTTCCGCCCCGATCTTGGTGGTGGCATCAATCCCGATCTTGCCTGCCAGACCTTCGCGCGGGCTGGCAAAATCCAGATAATCCATCGGCGTTGAGTCGATCACCATCACATCGCGCGCCGGGTCCATCCTTGTGGCCAAGGCCCAGGCGATATCGTCCCAGTTGCGGGCGTTGATGTCGGCATCGACCACGATCACCATCTTGGTATAGCTGAACTGTGCCAGCATCCCCCACAGCGCCATCATCACCCGCCGCGCCTGCCCCGGATAGCGTTTGTCGATCGAGACCACCGCGATGCGATAGGAACAGGCCGCAGGCGGCAACCACAGATCGCGCACTTCCGGTATCTGCGCGCGGATCACCGGGAGGGCCAGATCATTGAACACCTCGCCAATCACCGAAGGCTCATCCGGCGGTCGCCCGGTGATGGTGGTCAGATACAACGGATCGCGGCGATGGGTGATGGCGCTGATCCGCATCACCGGGAACCGCTCGACCGAGTTGTAATAGCCGGTATGGTCGCCAAACGGCCCCTCGGGTGCTGTGTCATCGGGGTGAACCCAGCCTTCCAGCATGATCTCGGCATTGGCGGGCACCAGCAAGGGCACGGTCTTGGCCGGCACCAATTCGCTGCGCGCGCCGCGCAGAACGCCGGAAAACACGATCTCGGACACGGTTTCGGGCAAGGGCAATGCCGCGCCCAGCAAGGTGGCGGGGTCTGCCCCCAGCGCAATGGCCACCGGCATCGGCTCGCCCGCCCGCGCCCAGGTGCGGGCATGCGCCGCCCCGCCACGATGCGCCAGCCAGCGCAGGATCAGCCGGTCCGGCCCCAGCACCTGCGCGCGATAGACGCCCAGGTTATAGCGCGCCAGCTGCGCGGCTTCCGACCCAAAGGGCCGCGTCACCACCACCGACCAGGTGATCAGCGGCCCGGCATCTTCGGGCCAGGGCGTCTGCACCGGGATGCGGGTCAGGTCCAGCGGGGCCGTCACCTGCTGCACCGCCGCGCGCCGCACGGTCTGCGGCCGTGTCAGCAAGGCCGCCCGCAACATCGGCCAGCGCGCCAGCGCATCGCGCATGCCGTCCACCGGTGCGGGGCTGCGCAACGAGGCCAGAAACGCGCCAAACTCGGCGATCTGGTCACGGGTCAGGCCCAGACCGGCGGCAACCCTGTCCTGGGTGCCGAACAGGTTGGCCACCACCGGCATGCCTGCGCGGCGGCCATCGGTGTGCACCGCGGCATCAAACCGCAGCGCCGGACCACCGGCGCGCAGCGCCGCCACCTGCACCGCCGTCATCTCATGGCACAGCCGAACTGGCTCGGGCAGGCGCAAAAGCTCGCCTTTGGCCTCCAGCCAGCCCAGAAACGCGCGCAGATCGTCAAAAACGGGCAAGGAACGGATGATGGCCTCCTGTGGCAGCACCTCGACAAGGCATTGACGGCTATCAGCGTTTTACAGCCCGCGACTTGATTGTGATCAAATCCAAGCCGCAGTGTTGGTCTTAGATTGGCCCCAGCCGAAAGGGCCGAGGACAAGATGACAGAAAAACCGTTGCCGCAACTGCCGCGCATCCTTGCGCTGGCAGCAAAGCCATTGCCGCTGACCCCGTTGACCGTGATGCTGACGCTGCTGACCCGGCAGTTGATGCAGCGCCACCCCGGCCTGCAACGCCGTCTGGGCGACCATGCGCAGCGCCGCTTTCTGCTGGACCTGACCGACATGCCGTTCCTTCTGGTGCTGGAACCCGGCGGGGCCCGCCCGCGCGTCACCGCCCATACCCGCCGCCGCCTGCCGCGCCATGATGTGCGCATCACCGGGCTGACGGCGGCCTTTCTGGGCATGGTGCATGGCAGTCTTGATGGCGATGCGCTGTTTTTCTCACGCGATCTGGTGGTCGAAGGCGATACCGGCGCTGCCGTTGCCCTGCGCAATGCGATTGACGACGCCGAACTGGACCTGTCGGCCGAACTGGCAATCATCGCCAAGCCGCTGGCGCCGTTGCTGGCGCATCTGCTGCCCGCCACCGAACGCATCACCGGCCTTGCACTGCACCGCATGGACCGCCCCGAAGGAGCCGCGCTATGATGGAACTGGTCTGCCCCGCGGGCACCCCCGCCGCCCTGCGCGCCGCTGTCGAGGCGGGCGCCCACACCATCTATTGCGGCTTTGCCGATGAAACCAACGCCCGTAACTTTCCCGGTCTGAACTTTGACCGCGCCGAGATGGCCGAAGGCATTGCCTTTGCCCATGCGCGCCGCGCCAAGGTGCTGATCGCGATCAACACCTTCCCGCATGCCGGGGCCGAGCCGCTGTGGCACCGCGCCATCGACGATGCGGCCAAGGTAGGGGCCGATGCGGTCATTCTGGCCGACATTGGCCTGCTGGCCTATGCCGCCGACCGCCACCCCGATCTGCGCCGCCATCTGTCGGTGCAGGCTGCTGCGGCAAATGCCGATGTGATCAATTTCTATGCCGAAACCTTTGGCGTGCGCCGGGTCGTGCTGCCGCGCGTGCTGACGGTCGATGAAATCGCCGCCATCAACCGCGAGATTGACGTGGAAACCGAGGTCTTCGTGTTTGGCGGGCTGTGCGTGATGGCCGAGGGGCGGTGTTCGCTGTCATCCTATGCCACCGGCAAATCGCCCAACATGAACGGCGTCTGTTCACCCGCCAGCCATGTGGACTATGCCGAGGAACCCGGCGGGCTGACCGCGCGCTTGGGCGGCTACACCATCCACCGCACCGCCAAGGGCGAACCCGCGCCCTACCCGACGCTGTGCAAGGGCTGTTTCGTGTCGGGCGACCAGACCGGCCATGTGTTCGAAGACCCGGCCAGCCTGAACGCCACCCAGTTGATCCCGGCCCTTGCCCGCGCCGGGGTGACGGCGCTGAAGATCGAAGGCCGCCAGCGCAGCCGCGCCTATGTGGCCGAGGTGGTGCGCAGCTTCCGCGCCGCGGTCGAGGCGTTTGACGCAGGGCGCGCCATGCCCGAAGGCGCACTGGCCAAGCTGAGCGAAGGTCAGGCCGCCACCACCGGCGCCTATGCCAAGACCTGGAGATGACGATGACCGATCTTGACCTGCCCGATCTTGACCTAACCGTCGGCCCGAACCCGTTCTTCTGGGATGCCGCCACCGTGCGCGGCTTCTACCAGTCGCTTGCCAGCGCCCCCGTGGCGCGCGTGGTGATTGGCGAATTGGTCTGCTCCAAGCGTTTGCCGTTCTGGCAAGATGAAATCGCGGGTGCCGTGGAAACCTTGCTGGCGGCGGGCAAATCCGTGGCCGTCACCAGCCTTGCCCTTGTCACCCTGAAACGCGAACGAAAAGCCACCGCCGCGCTGTCCGATATCAGCCTGCCGGTCGAGGTGAACGACCTGACCGCCCTGCAATCCCTGCCCGCAGGCCAGCCGTTCTGGGTGGGCCCGCTGATCAACGTCTATAACGAAGGCACCCTGCGCTGGCTGGCAAAACGCGGGGCCACGCGCATCTGCCTGCCGCCGGAACTGCCGCTGGATTCCATCACCGTTCTGGCCCGTTTGGGCCGCGACTTGGGTGTCGCGGTCGAGGTCTGGGGCCATGGCCGCCTGCCCTTGGCGATCTCGGGGCGCTGCTATCACGCGCGGCTGCATGACCACGCCAAGGACAGTTGCCAGTTTGTCTGCGGGCTTGACCCCGATGGCCGCGATGTCGAAACGCTGGACGGGCAAAAGTTTCTGGCGGTGAACGGTGTGCAGACCCTAAGCCAAAGCACCGCCAGCATGGCGTATCAGATCGAGGCGTTGCGCGACGCCGGTGTCGCCTCGCTGCGGCTGTCGCCGCAAAGCGGCGATTTTGCGGCGATCTGCAAAGGCTATGCCGACCGGATCGCCGGCCGGATCACCGCGATGGAACTTGTGTCCTATCTGGTCGGTCAGGTGCCGGGCGGGCAATTGTCCGATGGTTTTGTCAAAGGCCCGTTTGGCGCGCATTGGTCTGCCGCCCCCCCGGCCAAGGCACTGCGCCCCGGCCTGTGACATCCGCCTGCGGCAGAATGCAACAGGGCGGCAGAGCCCGGATTTGACCTTGATCAAAGCCGGGACTGCCACGCCCGGCACAGCGTGCCTGCGACCGGGGCGCAACACCGGGGCCGCAATGGGGCCACAAGCCGGGCCAACCGGCCTTTTGCGCCAAAGCAACAGGTGAACCGATGACCACCGCCGCCAACCCTGCCACCCCCCCCGGCCCCCGCGCCAAACCGCTGCGCGCGGCGCCGTTCTGGATCACCCTTTCCTTTGCGCCGCTGGTCGTTCTGGCAGTGTTGCAGGGCGGCTGGACCATCCTGCTGATCCCGCTTTACGGCTGGGGCCTGATGACGCTGATGGACAGCATCCTTGGCCCCGACCCGGCCAATGCCGATCTGGACACCCCCGAGGCGGACCTGTTCTGGTTCCGGCTGCTGACCTGGGTCTGGATGCCGCTTCAGGCGCTGCTGCTGTATGGCACGATCTGGGCGCTGACCCATGTCACCGACCATTCGGTGCTGGAAATCATCGGCATCATGTTCGGCATTGGTGTGACCACCGGCACGGTGGGCATCGTCTATGCGCATGAATTGTTCCACAAGACCAACCGCTTCGAACCCATGCTGGGCGATCTGTTGCTGGCCATGGTGCTTTATGGCCATTTCCGCACCGAACACATGCTGGTGCATCACCCTTACGTCGGCACCGGGCGCGATACCGCCACCGCGCGCTATAACGAGGGCTTCCACCGCTATTTCCTGCGGGTGCTGCGCGATGGCATCCCGTCGGCCTGGCGGGCCGAGGCAGCCATGCTGGCGCGGCGGGGCCGCCCGGCCTGGCATTGGCGCAACCCGATGTGGAAATACCTTCTTCTCGGTCTTGCCGCCCTTGCGCTTGCCTTCATCGTCGGCGGCTGGATCGGCATTGTGCTGTTTGTCTATCAGGCCGCCGTCGCGGTCTGGCAGTTGGAGCTGACCAACTATGTCGAACACTACGGCCTGACCCGCAAATATCTGAACACCGGCCGCTATGAACCGGTGCAGCCGCATCATTCATGGGATTCGGTGCATGGCGTGTCGAACCTGCTCTTGATCAACCTGCAACGCCACGCCGACCATCATTGCCACCCGACCCGGCGCTTTCCGCTGCTGCAAAGCTATCCCGCCGATCAGGTGCCACAGCTGACCCACGGCTATCCAGTGATGACGGCGATGGCGATGATCCCGCCCCTGTGGCGGCGGGTGATGAACCCGCGTGTGAGGGCCTGGCGCAAGCAGTTTTACCCTGAAATTACCGACTGGAGCGCCTATCGCACCCTGTCGCTGCCGCTGCCGAAAGGCGCATGACGCGCGAATGGGGCTGGGCATCGCCGACGGGGACGCTATCCTGCGCCCCACCCCACCCCGGAGGCCGAGATGACCGAAGCCCCTTTGCGCACAGCACCGGCCTGCAGCACTGCCGCTGTCACCGCCAGCAATCCGCGCGCCGCCCTGCCGGACGGCATCACCCTGCGCAGCCTGCAAGGCGCGGAACTGGAACAGCATCTGGATGCCGTGGCGGCCCTGCGCATCACGGTGTTTCGGGACTGGCCCTATCTTTACGACGGCACACTGGCCTATGAGAGGGATTATCTGCAAAGCTACCTGGACAACAAGGACGCGGTTCTGGTCGCGGCCTTTGATGGCGACAGGCTGATCGGCGCCTCGACCTCGACCCCGATGGAAGTGCATGCCGAGGCCTTTGCCGCCCCCTTTGCCGCGCTGGATGTGCCGCTGACCCGCATCCTTTATGGCGTCGAGTCGGTGTTGCTGCACGCCTATCGCGGCCTGGGCCTGGGGCACCGCTTCTTTGATCTGCGCGAAAGCCATGCCCGCAGCCTTGGCCGCAGCCATATTGCGTTTTGCGCGATCTGCCGGCCCGACACCCACCCGGCCTGCCCCCAAGATTATCGCGGCCCCGATGCCTTCTGGCTCAAGCGCGGCTATGCGCCGGTGCCCGGTGCGGTGGCAACCTTTGCGTGGCGCGATGTCGGGGATGTGGCCGAAACCGAAAAGCCGCTGCAACTGTGGCTGCGCGCTGTCTGACCGGCCCGGCAAGGCCGTTTTGGGGAACGCACCGCCTGAAAAGCAACGCCTGACGCGGGCGAAAACCGCACCAAACCGGGCGGTCAAAAATCAACCGCAAGATCAAATGCGACCCGGTCTGACAAAGCTGGCTGGAAAATGGTCGGGGCGGAGGGATTCGAACTCTCGACCTACGGTACCCAAAACCGTCGCGCTACCAGGCTGCGCTACGCCCCGACTGATCGCGGTCATAGCCAATGCGCTGCGGGATGGAAAGGCCTATTCCGCGCAAGACCATGCCGGATTTGCAATCGCCGGATGGCGCAACTCGGCCCCCGGTGCAATGCCCAACCGCGCCGCGAGCCCGCCATTGATCTCCAGCACAAAAAGCACATCCTCGCCGCCGTCGATGACCGTCACATCCTGCGGCCGCGCATTGGCATGCACGTGGCGCACCCGGCCCGAAGCATCGGCAAAGATCATGTCCAGCGGGATCAGCGTGTTCTTCATCCAGAACGTCGCCCGGCGCGGGCTGTCATAGACAAACAGCATCCCGGCCGATCGTGGCAGGCTTTCACGAAACATCAGGCCGCGGCCACGCTCGGCGTCGTCATCAGCGACCTCGACTGAAAACCGCGCCTGACCGTCGGTCCAGCGCAGTTCCACCTGATCGTCACGGCACCCGGCAGCCACCGGTGTGGCGCAAAGCGCCGCACCCAATATGACTACTGCGCGCCGCCAGATGCTGCTGCTTCGCGTGATGCTGCTTCCCATGATGCCACCTGAACCGCCATGCGTCCGCGCTTGCCCTCGATGATCCGAAGACAAACCGCTTCACCCGCTTGTAGATCGGCAAAGCCCGACATGCGCAACACTTCGATGTGAATGAACACATCATCCGTGCGGCCAAAGACATTGGCAAAGCCAAAGCCCTTGGATTTGTCGAACCACTTCACCCGTGCCGCCTCCAGCGGCAAGGCTGCCAGATCCTCGGCCGTCAATTCGCTGCCTTCTTCGGCCAGCGGCATCCCCATGCCCGCCGGAGCCTGAACCGACATCACCTCGACCGCCTGCACCCCGCGCGGGCTTTGCTGCACCCGCACCGAGATTGTCGCGCCATCCGCGACGGTGCTTTGCCCATAGTTCCGCAACACATTGGCGTGCAGCAGGATATCGCTTTCCGATTCATCCGAGACGATAAAACCAAAGCCTTTTGCCGGATCGAACCACTTCACCTGGCCATGCACAATGCGCATGTCCGCTTCTTCTTGCGTCATAACAGAGCCGTTCCCCAGAGTGACCCCAAGCGTCCTTGTGACGCCATTCCGTCAGGGGATTCAAGTGCATTTTGCGCAGGATTGCCACGTTCTGCCATTCACGAAGCGTGAAATTCAGGGGTTGAGGCGGTGAATTTCCCAAGGATCTTGCACCGCGTCGCGTGTCCACCGAAACCGATCATGCAACCTGAACGCCCCGTCAGCCCAAAACTCTATCTCAAGCGGGCGGATGCGAATACCTCCCCAAAAGGATGGTCTGGCCGGGTTCATTCCCTTGGTCAGCGTCAGCTTTGCCACCTCTGCCATCAGATGTTCCCGCGAGGACAACGGCTGTGATTGCTGGCTGGCCCAGGCCCCCAGCCGCGACTTCAGGCTGCGGCTGGCGTAATACTCATCCGCCTTTTGGCCCTCTTCGCGCTCGGTCACCCCGCGCACCCGGATCTGCCGACGCAGGGTCTTCCAGTGCATGACAAAAGCCGCCTTGCCCGCGCCTTCAATCTCTTGCGCCTTTTTCGAGCTGTAGTTGGTGTAGAACACAAAGGCATCATCCTCGATGTCTTTGAGCAACACCATACGCGCATTTGGCATCCCGCCTGCGTCGACGCTGGCCAGCGCAATGGCGTTGGGGTCGTTCGGCTCGGTGCGTTCCGCCTCGGCCAGCCAGCTCCGCGTCAGTGCAAACGGGTCATCGCCCGCAAAAATTCCGCCACGATCCATGATGTTCCTGCCTTTCCTGGCCACAGGGCCGCCCACAAGCCACGGCTTGAACGGGCCTGACCTTTCGCCTACACGTCGTACACAACGCGAGAACTGGGCGAGGAGCAACGGATGTCAACAGGGCTGATGGCGGGCAAGCGCGGGCTGATCATGGGGCTTGCCAATGACAAGTCCATTGCATGGGGCATCGCCAAGACACTGGCAGACCATGGCGCAGAGCTTGCCTTCTCGTATCAGGGCGAGGCGTTGAAAAAGCGGGTCGAGCCACTTGCCGCCTCGGTTGGCCCACCACGGTTGTTTGAATGCGACGTGGCCGACGAGGCCAGCATGGATGCGCTGTTTGCCTGGCTGGCGGCCGAATGGGGCACGGTCGACTTCGTGGTGCATGCCATCGGGTTTTCCGACAAGAACGAATTGCGCGGCCGCTATGTCGAAACATCGCGTGCCAACTTTCTGATGTCGATGGATATTTCGGTATACTCCTTCACCGCCGTCTGCCAGCGCGCTGCCCCCCTGATGACCAATGGCGGCAGCCTGCTGACGCTGACCTACTACGGCGCCGAAAAGGTGATGCCGCATTACAACGTCATGGGCCTGTGCAAGGCCGCCCTTGAGGCATCGGTGAAATACATCGCCGAAGACCTTGGCAAGGACGGCATCCGCGTCAACGCCATCAGCGCCGGACCGATCAAGACACTGGCCGCCTCCGGCATCGGCGATTTTCGCTACATCATGCGCTGGAATGAGCTGAACTCGCCCCTGCGCCGCAACGTCACACAAGAAGAGGTTGGCAAGGCCGCCCTTTACCTGATCTCCGACCTTGGCTCGGGCACCACCGGCGAAAACCTGCATGTCGATGCGGGCTATCATGTGGTGGGCATGAAGGCGGTCGATGCGCCCGATATCGACGTGGTCACCGCCAAAGCGCAAAAGGGCGAGGCATGACGCTCGCCGCCTTCCTTGCCTTTGCCATGCTGTCGCTGTTTGCCGCCATCTCGCCCGGCCCCGCCGTTCTGATGTCGGCCCGCACCGGGCTGAGCGAGGGCTTTCGCACCGGCGCGCTGCTGGCGCTTGGCATCGGTGCCGGGGCGGTGGTCTGGGCGTCAGCCGCGATGTTCGGCCTTGCCCTGATCTTCGCCGCCGCCCCGGCGCTTTTGTGGGCGCTGAAACTCATCGGCGGTGGCTATCTGATCTGGATGGGCTACCATTTGTGGCGCGATGCCAAAACGCCGCTTGTCACAGCCGATGCCCGCCCGGTGCCGCGCTCGGGGGTATCTGCCTTCCGGCTTGGGCTGTTCACCCAGCTGGCAAATCCCAAACCGGCGGTAATGTTCTCGGCCATTTTCCTCGGCACCGTGCCGCCTGCCACACCGGCTTGGGTCTATGCCGCCTTGCTGATGGTCGTATTCCTCAACGAAACCCTCTGGAACACGCTGGTCGCCCGCATCTTCTCGCTTGACCGCACGCGTGCCCGTTATATCAGCCTGAAAATCGTCATCGACCGGGCCTTCGGGGGCATGCTGGCGCTCCTCGGCCTGAAACTCGCCGCCACCTGAAGGAGCTTGTCCATGTCCCCGGATCGTCTGCCACATGAAAAGGGCTTCCACGTCAGCTGGGACCAGATCCACCGCGACGCCCGCGCGCTGGCCTGGCGGCTGGATGGCAAGGGCCCCGACAATGGCGCCTGGAAAGCCGTGGTCGGCATCACCCGTGGCGGCCTCGTGCCGGCGATGATCGTCAGCCGCGAACTTGACATCCGCGTCGTCGATACGATCAGCGTCAAGTCCTACAGCCACCAGTCGCAGACCGAGGCCCGCGTGATCAAGGCGCCACAACCCGATCTGATGGGCGATGGCACCGGCATTCTGGTGGTCGACGATCTGGTCGACAGCGGCAAGACGCTGGAGTTGGTGCGCAGGATCTATCCCAACGCCCATTTCGCCACCGTCTACGCCAAACCCTCGGGCCGTCCGCAGGTCGACACCTATATCACCGAAGTCAGTCAGGACACCTGGATCTTCTTTCCCTGGGACATGGCGCTGCAATACGTCCAACCCTTCCGCGGCACCGATTGAGGCACCAGCCCCCCGGCCCGGCTTTCTCTTTCTCCAAATATCCCACGGGGGGTCCGGGGGGTGTGAAACCCCCCGGTTCCGCCGCCAGCATGAAGGCGATCCCGATGCCTCTGCCGCTCAACCCCGCCATGGCCGCAACCGACGCCCCCCCGGTGATGGAGGCGCGGCGTTGGCTGCAAGGCGTGCAGTTCCCGGCGGATCGCCCGTTGATCAATGTAAGCCAAGCCGCCCCGACCCAGCCGCCCCCGCTGGCCCTGCTGCAGGCGATTGCCGAGGCGGCGCTGACCGATGACGCCGCCCATCTCTACGGCCCGGTGCTGGGTCTGCCCGACCTGCGGGCCGAGATCGCGGCCCAATGGTCACACGCCTATGGCGGCAGGGTGACCGCCGATCAGGTCGCCATCACCCAGGGCTGCAATCAGGCTTTCACCGCCGTGCTGGCCACCCTGGCCCGCGCGGGGGATGAGGTGATCCTGCCAACCCCATGGTACTTCAACCATAAAATGTGGCTGGACATGCAGGGCATCACCACCGTGCCGCTGGACACCGGCGCAAGCCTGATCCCTGACGCCGGCACAGCCGCTTCACTGATCACATCAAGAACCCGCGCCATCGTGCTGGTTTCGCCAAATAATCCGGGCGGGGTGGAGTATCCGGCGCAAACTCTGGCCGCGTTTCGCGATCTGGCCCGCGCCCACAAGCTTGCACTGATCGTGGATGAAACCTACCGCGACTTCGACAGCCGCAGCGGGCGTCCGCATGACCTGTTCACCGATCCCGATTGGTCGGACACGCTGATCCAGCTTTACAGTTTTTCCAAGGCCTACCGGCTGACCGGGCACCGGGTGGGCGCTGTGACAGGCTCTGCGCGGCGTCTGGCGCAGGTCGAAAAGTTCCTGGACACCGTCGCCATCTGTCCCAGCCAGTTGGGTCAGATCGCGGCGCTGTGGGGCATGCGCAACCTCGGCCCATGGCTTGCCGGCGAGCGTGATCAGATCCTGTCGCGCCGGGCGGCGATGATCGCCGGGTTCACCCGGCTTGACGGCTGGAAACTGCTGGGGTGCGGGGCCTATTTCGCCTATGTCGAGCACCCCTTTGCCCAGCCCTCGGACCAGATCTGCCAGCGGCTGGTGCAAGAGGCGTCGCTCTTGATGCTGCCCGGCACCATGTTCCAGCCCGCAGGCTCAAAGGCTGGCAAGCGCCAGATCCGCATCGCCTTTGCCAATGTCGATGCCGCCGGGATTGCCGAGGTGTTCCACCGTCTTGCGGCCTTTCGTGCCTGACATCTTGCTCCCTTCCCCGTCCCGGCATAGACACGTGCAAAGCATGTTCCAAAGGGCCAGACCATGAGCAACACCCAAGACGAGACCCCGCGCAAGAAGGGCAAGGCCGGCCAGATCGTCGTCTGGGCCCTGATGGCGATGCTGGTCGTCGGTCTTGGCGGCTTTGGCGTCAGCAACTTCGGCGGCGGGGTGACCAGCATCGGCCGGGTGGGTGAGCGTGAGATCGACACCGGCACCTATGCACGGGCGCTGCAGGCCGAGTTGAACGCGCTGGCCGCGCAATTTGGCCAGGCGGTCAGCCTGACCCAGGCGCAAAGTCTTGGCATCGACCGTCAGGTGCTGCAAAGCCTTGTCGCACAAACCGCGCTGGATAATGAGGCTGCGCGGGTCAAGCTGTCGGTCGGCGATGCGGTGGTGGCGCAGCAGATCACCAATTCACCGGCCTTTCAGGGCACCGCAGGCCGGTTTGACCGTGAGGCTTATCGTTTCACCCTGGATCGCAACAACCTGACCGAAGCCCGCTATGAAACCGCGCTGCGCGCCGATATTGCCCGGCAATTGCTGACCGGCGCGGTGGCCGCGGGCTTTACCTCGCCCGGTGTGCTGACCGATACGCTTTATGCCTGGTTGGGCGAGCGGCGCGGGTTTTCGCTGCTGCGGCTGACCGCGGCCGATCTGCCAGCGCCCTTGCCCGCCCCCGGCGATGCCGAGTTGCAGGCGTTTCATGGCGAAAATATCGCGCAGTTCACCCGGCCCGAGGCCAAGCGCATCCGCTATGCTGCCCTGCTGCCCGACGCCATCGCCAGCGAACAGTCGGTGGATGAGGTCGCGTTGCGCAAGCTGTACGACGACCGCATCGCCGAGTTCGTGCAGCCCGAAAAGCGGCTGGTCGAACGGCTGGTGTTCCCAACCCCCGAGGCAGCCGCCGCCGCCAAGGCAAGGCTGGACGCAGGCGAGACGTTTGACGCGCTGGTGGCCGAACGTCGCCTGACGCTGCAAGATATCGACCTTGGCGATGTCGCGGCAGACGAATTGGGGGCTGCGGGCGATGCGGTGTTTGGCCTTGACGGCCCCGGCGTGGTGGGCCCGTTCGACAGTGACCTTGGCCCGGCGCTGTTTCGGATGAATGCCATTCTGGCGGCGCAGGAAATCAGCTTTGACGAGGCCCGCGCCGATCTGGCACTGGAACAGCAATCCGATGCCGCGCGCCGCAGCATTGCCGACCGGGTCGAAGCGATTGATGATCTGCTGGCCGGTGGTGCCACGTTGGACGACCTGGCAAAGGAACAGGGCATGGTGCTGGACAGCGTCGATTATGTCGGCGCGGACGCGGCCCCCGAAGGTATCGCGGCCTACCCTGCCTTTCGCGCCGCGGCCGATGCGCTGGCCGCGAGCGATTTTCCCGAGGCGGTGTTGCTGGATGATGGCGGCGTGGTCGTGTTGCAATTGACGGAAATCGTGCCGGCCACGCCGATCCCGTTTGCCGATGCGGCGGACGACGTGGCACAGGCCTATGCGGCGGCGCAAACCGCCAAGGCCCTGTCCGCCCGCGCGGTCGAGATCAAGGCAGCGGTCGAGGCCGGCCAGCCGCTTGGCGCCTTCGGGATCGTTGACCGCACCGCAAACACCGCCCGCGAAGGCTTTGTCGAGAATACTCCGGACACGCTGATGACGGCGGTGTTTCAGATGCAGCCCGGCGATCTGCAGGTGATCGAGGGCGCGGGGTTTACGGCTGTGTTGCAACTGGACAGCATCTCGGCGGCCCCCACCGATGGGCCCGAGGCCGACGCGCTGAAAGGGGCGATTGCGGCACAGGCCGAACAGGCAATTGCACAAGATGCGCTGTCGCTGTTTGCCAATGCGCTGACCGCCGAGGCGGGCATCTTTCTGGATCAGGCCGCCATCAACGCCGTTCACGCCCAGTTCAACTGATCGCCATCCGGCCAAAATCCCTGACCGAAAGCCCTGACCGATGACCCTGTCGCCCGCGTTTGAAGAGTTCGAGCACAACTGGAACGCTGGCCGCAACCAACTGGTCTCGGCGCGTCTGGCCGCCGATCTGGACACGCCGGTCAGCCTGATGCTGAAACTGGGCGAGGCACGGCCCGATACCTTCATGCTGGAATCGGTTACGGGTGGCGAGGTGCGGGGTCGCTATTCCATCGTCGGCATGAAGCCTGACCTGATCTGGCGCTGCATCGGCATCACGTCCGAAATCAACCGCGAAGCGCGGTTTGATGCAGCGGCGTTTCGCCCGCTGGACGGCCATCCGCTGCACACCCTGCGCACCCTGATTGCAGAATGCGCGATTGACATGCCCGAAGACCTGCCCGCCGTTTCGGCCGGGCTGTTTGGCTATCTGGGCTATGACATGATCCGGCTGGTGGAAAACCTGCCCGACGTGAACCCCGACCCCATTGGCCTGCCCGATGCGGTGCTGATGCGGCCTTCGGTGATTGCCGTGCTGGACGGGGTGAAGGGTGAGGTGACGCTGGTCGCCCCGGCCTGGGCCGGGTCTGGCCTGTCGGCGCGCGCGGCTTATGCCCAGGCGGCCGAGCGGGTGATGGATGCCTTGCGCGATCTGGACCGCACGCCCCCCGCCCCGCGCGATCTGGGCGAGGTGGCGAGCGTGGGCGAGATGGTGTCGAACTTCACCCATGACGGCTATTGCCAGGCGGTGGAAAAGGCCAAGGACTATATCCGCGCGGGCGACATCTTTCAGGTGGTGCCCAGCCAACGCTGGGCGCAACGCTTTGAATTGCCGCCGTTTGCGCTCTATCGGTCCTTGCGCCGCACCAACCCGTCGCCGTTTCTGTTCTTTTTCAACTTCGGCGGCTTTCAGGTCATCGGGGCCAGCCCCGAAATCCTTGTGCGCCTGCGCGATGGCGAGGTGACGATCCGCCCCATCGCCGGCACCCGCAAGCGCGGCGAGACCCCCGAAGAAGACCGCGCGCTGGAGGCCGACCTGCTGGCCGACCAGAAGGAACTGGCCGAACACCTGATGCTGCTGGATCTGGGCCGCAACGATGTGGGCCGGGTGGCGCGGGTCGGCACGGTGCATCCGACCGAGCAGTTCACCATCGAGCGCTATTCCCACGTCATGCACATCGTCAGCAATGTGGTGGGCCGGATCAATGACGGCGAAGACGCGCTGTCAGCGCTGCTGGCGGGCCTGCCTGCGGGCACCGTGTCGGGGGCGCCCAAGGTGCGCGCGATGGAGATCATCGACGAGCTGGAGCCGGAAAAGCGCGGCGTCTATGGTGGCGGTGTGGGTTATTTCGCCGCAAATGGCGAGATGGATTTCTGCATTGCCCTGCGCACCGCGGTGCTGAAGGACCAGACCCTGTATATTCAGGCCGGCGGCGGCGTGGTCTATGACAGTGACCCCGAGGCCGAGTATCAGGAAACCGTCAACAAGTCCCGCGCCTTGCGCCGGGCCGCCGAAGATGCGGGCCGTTTTGTCCGGCGCGGCAACGCCTGACGGGCCACACAGCGCCATCACAAGGCTTTGAGACTTCGTAACAGGGTTTGCATTGCAATCCGCCGCACTTACCTGATGATGGCAAACAGCCTGCTGGCGACCCGGTGCGACCTTTCGCACCCTGGGCCTGCCGTCCAACGATGAAGGAGTTCGGGAGTGCAGTCCAAAGCCATTACCTTTACCCGCCCGCTGGGCCTGACCGCGCGGGGCCGTGCGACGCTGATGGCGCTGGGCCTTGGCCTGGCGCTGGCCATGGGGCAGGCGCAGGGGGCGTTTGCCCGCGCCGCACCGGAAAGTTTCGCCGATCTGGCCGAACAGATCAGCCCGTCGGTTGTCAACATCACCACCTCGGCCGTGGTTGCCGGGCCGGCCGGTGCCGGGCCGATGGTGCCCGATGGCAGCCCGTTTGAAGATTTCTTCCGCGACTTCATGGATCGCAACGGACAGGGCGGCGAAGGCGCCCCCCGCCGGTCCGAGGCGCTGGGGTCGGGCTTCGTGATTTCTGAAGACGGTTATATCGTCACCAACAATCACGTGATCGAAAACGCCGACGAGATCGAGATTGAATTCTTTTCGGGCAAGCGCCTGAAGGCCAAGCTGGTCGGCACCGACCCCAAGACCGATATCGCGCTGCTGAAGGTGGACAGCCCCGAGCCGTTGCCATGGGTGCCGTTCGGCAACTCTGACACCATGCGCGTGGGCGACTGGGTGGTTGCGATGGGCAACCCGCTGGGTCAGGGCTTTTCGGTCTCGGCCGGGATCGTGTCTGCCCGCAACCGTGCGCTGTCGGGCACCTATGACGATTACATCCAGACCGATGCCGCAATCAACCGGGGCAACTCGGGCGGGCCCTTGTTCAACGTGGACGGTCAGGTGGTGGGCGTGAACACCGCAATCCTGTCGCCCAATGGCGGGTCGATCGGTATCGGCTTTTCGATGGCGTCCAACGTGGTGACCAAGGTCGTCGACCAGTTGAAAGAGTTTGGCGAAACCCGTCGCGGCTGGCTGGGCGTGCGGATTCAGGACGTGACGCCCGATGTCGCCGAAGCCATGGGTCTGGCCGAGGCCAAGGGCGCGCTGGTCACCGATGTGCCGGAAGGCCCGGCCAAGGCCTCGGGCATCATTGCAGGCGACGTCATCACCCAGTTTGATGGCAAGCCGGTGGCCGACACCCGTGATCTGACCCGCCGCGTCGCCGACAGCCCGGTGGGCCAGGCGGTGCCGGTGATCGTGCTGCGCGAAGGCAAGACCGAAACGCTGCAAGTGACACTTGGCCGCCGCGAGGATGCCGAAGCCGCCGAGGTGGTGCCTGCCGCCGCCGACAAGCCCGAAGAGCCAAAGCAGGCCGATATTCTGGGCATGACGGTGGCGCCGATCACCGATGAGCTGAAACAGTCGATGAACCTGCCCGCCGACGCCGAAGGGCTGGTGGTCAGCAAGGTGGATGTCGCATCCGAAGCCTATGCCAAGGGCCTGCGCGATGGCGACATCATCACCGAGGCGGGCCAACAAAAGGTTGCGCGGGTGAACGACCTGGAGGGCCGCATCACCGAGGCGAAAGACGCAGGCCGCAAATCGATTCTGCTGCTGGTGCGCCGCGCAGGCGACCCGCGTTTCGTGGCGCTGGCCATCGAATAAGCGGTTTTGGCCGATCAGACACCGGGCGGCGGGGCAACCTGCCGCCCTTTTTGCTGGCCCCGCGCCCGAGGCTGGCGTCTTTTTTGAGTATTTGGAAAGCAGCAATGCCATGGGTCGTCAGGCCAAGAGGCTGCCGCGGCACGGGCAAATCCTAGAACTGCGACCCCGACCCGTCTATTTCGCGCAAAAGCCGGGTGCGGAAACTGGACATCCATTCCGCGCGTTCTTCTGCCATGGCGCGGCCCAAGGGCGTCTGCATGGTCTGCACGATGGCAAACAGCTTGACCTCCAGATGATCCAGCCCATAGGCGCGGTCGTCCAGCGGACGGTGCAGCGCCAGAGGATCGTCAGGGTGGAAGAGTGCAGCCCCCATCGCGCCGCTGACGGCAAACATCCGGGCAAGGCCGATGGCGCCCAATGCCTCCAGCCGGTCGGCATCTTGCAAGATGCGGGCAAGCGTCGTGCGCGGCGCGATGGCGGCGGAAAAGCTGTGCGCCTCGATCGCATGGGTGACGCTGGCGATGCGGTCGGCGGGCCAACCCCGGGCGGCCAGCCAGTCGCCCGCGACACCCGCCGACAGGCGCGCGGCGCAGGCCCGGTTTGGTGCATCCTTGGGCGGGTTGACCGCATCGTGAAAGATCACGGCGATGTGCAGCGCCTCGGCATCCACGCCGGTTTCCTCTGCCATAAACGCCTTACAATGCGCCCAGACGCGGCGCACGTGGCCGATGTCATGCGCGGCGTCGGTCTGGCCCGCCCAAAGCCGGGCAAGTTCGGCCATGGCTGCGGCGACAAGCTCGGTCATGGCGGGTCGCGGTCAAAGGCCACAAGGCCCAATTCGCGCGCGGCCCCCAGCGACAAACGGTCACTTTCCAGCCCGCGCTCGGCCTGAAACCGGCGCAGGGCGATGCGGGTGGGCATGTCCATCGCGCCGGTCAGCGGCAGCAGGTAGAGGCCGCGCGCCTTCAGCGCCCGTTGCAGGCTGGCGACAAACTCGACCGTCATCTCATCGGGGCACGGACTGCGGAACCAGATTTCCTCGCGCTGTTGCACGATCTTTTGCCGGGTCTCGGTGTGAAAGCTGGCGGGCGCGATCAGGCTGCCATCCTTGGCGCGCTGTTCTGGCGACACCATCACCTGCTCGCTGACGGTCTCGATCACCATCGGCGTCACATCGGATGCCCAGCACGCGCCTTCGGGCCCCTTGGGCGGCCCCGGTTCGGTCAGGCGGATCAGATCATTCGACAGGTCTGCCCGCGTCGGTGCCTGGGGCATCAGACCGGGGCGGCAGGCCGCAAGGGCCAGTCCGGCGCAAAGGATCGCCATCGGCGCGCTGCGTGTCATGGCGGTGGTCACGTCCTGCCTGTGCCGGTTTTTCCCGGCTTTGTGGTGCAACAATAGCACGGGTGCAGCCGCGGGGCCTAGCCTTGGCGCGCACAGCGGCAAGGCGCCGTTGCAGGGCGGCCACGTTGCCGCCTCAGGGCTGATCGCCGGCGCGGGTGCCGTCAAAGCGAAACGCCGGGTCCAGCAGACGATCCAGCATATGGCTGATATCCTCGATGTCTTCGGCCACCACATGCACCACCCCGGTTTCGCGCTGCAACCGGCCCGTCACCCGCAACAGCCGCCCGGCGATGACCGCACGGCGAAACCGTTCATAGATCTTGGCCCAGACCACCACATTGCAGGTGCCGGTCTCATCCTCCAGCGTCAGGAAGATCACCCCCTTTGCGGTGCCGGGGCGTTGGCGCACCAGCACCAGCCCCGCCACACAGACACGCGCCCCAAACGGCGGCTCGACAAGACGGGCGGCGGGCAGGGCCGCAGGCGGCCGCGGCCATGTGCCGGGCGGCGGCGTGGGGGTCATCCAGTCTTGGGCCATATCCTGCGTCATGCGAACAATACTAGAACATTTGCGCCCGAAATCCAGCCCCCCGCCCCTCTGGCAAAGCCCGCCGTTTTGGCCTATGTCCATGCAAAAGCAACGCCTGACAAACCGGGACGAAAAGAGAGCGACGATGGCAAAGATCAAATACGTGGAATATGGCGGCAAGGAACATGTGGTCGAAGTGGCCAATGGCCTGACGGTGATGGAAGGCGCGCGCGACAACGGCATTCCGGGGATCGAGGCCGATTGCGGCGGTGCCTGCGCCTGTTCAACCTGCCATGTCTATGTCGCGCCCGACTGGGTGGATCGCCTGCCAAAAAAAGACAGCATGGAGGCCGACATGCTGGATTTCGCCTATCAGCCCGACCCGGTCCGCTCGCGTCTGACCTGCCAGCTCAAGGTCACCGATGCGCTGGATGGCCTGACCGTCCACATGCCGGAAAAGCAGATCTGATGCGCTGTCTTGCGCTGCTGGCCCTGGCGTGCCACCCGGCCATGGCGCAAGACATCACCGCCGCCCGGCTGACCCTGCCGACCGACCGTTACGATCACGCGGTTCTGGGCGATGCGCTGGAATGGGCCGGCTTGGAAATGACCCTGTCGGACGGCCGGCGCCTGCGCGTCAGCCTGCCGAAGGACCGCGTGTTCGAAGATATCACGGCCCGCCTTGCCGACCTTGATCGCGATGGCCGCCCCGAGGTGATCGTGGTCGAAACCTCCCTCACCTTAGGTGCCTCGCTGGCGGTCTATGACAGCACCGGAAAGCGCGCGGCCACAGCCTATCTCGGCCAGCCGAACCGCTGGCTGGCACCAGCGGGCATCGCCGATTTTGACGGCGACGGCCAGGTCGAGATCGCCTATGTCGACCGCCCGCATCTGGCGCGCGAACTGGTCTTTGTCCGGCTGCAAGGCCGCGCCCTGACCGAGGTTGCCCGCACCCCCGGGCTGACCAACCACCGCATCGGCGACCGCCACATCGCCGGCGGCGTCAAAACCTGCAACGGTCGCGCCAGCCTTCTGCTGGCATCGGCCGATTGGTCACGCCTGATACAGGTCAGCCTTGGCCCCAGCGGTATCACCACCACCGACCTTGGTCCCTGGCCCAAAGCCGGGCCTGACCTTGCGTCCTGCCCCTAAGCCGTTTTCCTCTTGGCGAAAATACCCTGGGGGAGTCGCGCAGCGACGGGGGCAAAGCCCCCTTGCCTACCCCAACCAACGTGCCAGAGCGACCAGCGCCACGCCAACCGCCACCGACGCCAGCCCCATCAACCGCCGTTGATCGCGCGACAGGCTGACCAGCAGCGCCAGCACCTGTTCGACACGCAAAGGGGCCAGTGCAAGCACCAGCCCCTCGGCAACAAGAACCAGCCCGAGGGCCAGAATGACCCAGATCACGGCGCGGGCGCGCGGTCTGCCGGCGGCTGTTCGCTGCGCAGATAGTTGAAGAATTCACTATCCGGCTGCATCACGATCGACGAATTGCCCGATTGCAACGCCCGCTCATACGATGTCAGCGAGCGGGTGAAGGCAAAGAACTCGGGGTCTTGACCAAAGGCTTCGGCATAGATCCCGTTGCGCTCGGCATCGGCTTCACCGCGGGCCACTTCGGCCAGACGGCGCGCCTCGGAGGTCAGCTCCACCACGGTCCGGTCAGCGGTTGCCCGCACCCGTTGCGCAGCTTCGCCACCGCGGGCGATCTCGTCGGCGGCTTCGCGTTCCCGTTCGGCCCGCATCCTTGCAAAGGTCGCGGCAAGGTTCTGTTCGGGAAGGTCGGTGCGGGTCAGGCGCACGTCAATCACCTCAACCCCCAGCGCGCCCGATTCCGCGCGGGCCCGGTCACGGATCTGGTTCATCAGTGCGGTCCGGTCTTCCGACAGCACCCGGTTCGACGGCACCGAGCCCAGAACTTCGCGGATCGCGGCGTTCAGGATCCGGTCAAGCCGGGTTTGGGCGGCATCCACCCCGGCGGCGCCAACCGCCTCGCGGAAGGCCACAAGATCGGTGATCCGCCAGCGGGCAAAGGCATCGACCACAAGACGGCGGTCATCCAGCGGCGTCACTTCCAAGGGCTGTGTCTTGATGCCCAGAATACGGCCGTCATAGCGCACAACTTCCTGGATCAGCGGGATCTTGAAGCCAAGACCGGGTTCTTCCTTGACCTGTTTGACCTGACCGAATTGCAGGACCAGCACCTTTTCGCGTTCATCGACGATGAACAGCGACGACAGCGCCGTCGCCGCGATAACGGCAAGCACCGGAAGGATAATCTGGGCTTTCATCAGTTGTTTCCTCCGGTTGTCGCGGCCGCGCCCTGGGCGGGACGCGCCAGATCATTCAGCGGCAAGAATGGCACGACGCCCTGCCCCGCCCCGGCTTCGCCACCAGAAACACCGTCCAGGATGACCTTGTTCATGCTGCCCAGAACACGCTCCATGGTTTCCAGATACATCCGCTTGCGGGTGACTTCGGGGGCTTTGACATATTCGTTGTAGACCGAGGTAAAGCGGCTGGCCTCACCCGAGGCGTCGTTGACGACCTGGGCACGATAGGCTTCGGCCTCTTCCACCAGACGCGCAGCTTCACCGCGGGCACCGGCGGTGACGCGGTTGGCGTAGGCATCGGCCTCTTTTTCCAGCCGGTCGCGTTCCTGCTGGGCTGCCTGCACCGAGCGGAAGGCGTCGATCACTTCGCGCGGCGGGTCGGCCTTTTCAAAGTTGACCCGGATCACGTTCAGACCCGCATCATAGCTGTCGACCGTGCCCTGCACCGCCGCCCGAAGGTCGCTGGCGATCAGGCCGCGATCCCGGTTCAGGATCGGGGCCAGTTCCGACCGCGCGATGATATCGCGCATCGCCGATTCCGAAACCGCACGGATCGTGTCGGCCGGATCGGCAAGGTTGAACAGGTATTTTGCCGGATCCTCGATGTTCCAGACCACCTGAAAGCCGATATCGACGATGTTCTGGTCGCGCGTCAGCATCAGACCGCCATCTTCGCCCGACCGTCCGACGCCGATGTCGGTGGTGCGTTCGTTGGTCACCTGCACGATTTCCGCCGTCACCAGCGGCCAGGGCGCAAAGTTCAGGCCCGGATTGCCGACCTTGGAAAACTCACCCAGGAACAACTCGACCGAGCGTTCTTCGGGCCGCACCGTATAGAACGACATGAAACCCCACAGCGCCACCAGCGCAAGGCCACCCAGGGCCACACCCTGCTTGGTGATGCGCGGCGGTTGCGGCGTGCGGTTGCCACCGCCGCCATTGAAGCCGCCCTTGGGCCGCCCTCCCATCAGGACGCGCAACTGCTCTTGCCCCTTTTTCACGATCTCGTCGATCTCGGGGATCTGCGGACCACTGCTTTCGGGCTTGCGCCCGCCTGGTTTGCGTTCGTCGTCGCGGCCAGTGCCGCGATCATCTCCGCCCGAGCCGCCACCGCCGCCCCAGGGACCTCCACTTGCCATCCGTCGAAACCCTTCTTGTTTTGCTTTGCCTTTAACTGGTCACTTTGGCGGGAAAATCAAGCAATCCCGTGTCGTGTCTGATGTCATGCCGTGCGCGTAGGGGTGCGCATCGTGACCAGTTCTTCTGCCATGGTCGGGTGAACCGCAACCGTGCGGTCGAAATCTTCCTTGGTCGCCCCCATCTTGATCGCAATCGCGGCAAGCTGGATCATCTCGCCAGCCTCGGGTGCGACAATATGGCAGCCCAGCACGCGGCGTGTGGCCACGCTGACGATCAGCTTCATCAGCACCCGGCTTTGGGTGCCGGCAAAGGCGCTGCGCATCGGCCGGAACGAGGTGCAATAGACCTCGATCGGCTCTTGCTCGCGCGCGGCTTCCTCGGTCAGGCCAATGGTGCCCATTTCGGGCTGGGTGAACACGGCGCTGGCGATCAGGTCATGATCCACCGGCGTGGGCTGGCCTTCGAACACCGTGCGCACAAAGGCCATGCCTTCGCGAATCGCGACCGGGGTCAGGTTTACCCGGTCGGTCACATCGCCGATCGCATAGACCGAAGGCACCGCGGTCTGGCTGAAGCTGTCAACGCTAATTTCCCCGCGACGCCCGATGCTTACGCCAATATCTTCAAGCCCGATGTTATCGCTGTTCGGGCGGCGACCGGTGGCAAACAGCACCGCGTCAAACACCTGTTCATGGCCGTTCGTGGCCTTGACCCAGACCGGGCAGCCGCGCTGGCCGCCGCTGGGCAAAAGCGCCGAAGACGCGGCCGCGCTGGCCCCCATGTGGTCGCCCTGCCCGGCCATCGCCGCCGCTTCGGCCATTTCCACGATGTTGGTGCCAAGGTGCAGATCAATGCCCTGATCCTTCATCGCCTCGGCCACCAGACCGCGCGCCTCATCGTCAAAGCCGCGCAGGATTTGCGCACCGCGATAGTATTGCGTGACCTTCACCCCAAGCCCGGTCAGGATGCAGGCCATCTCGCACGCGATATAGCCGCCCCCCACGATCAGCATCGACTGCGGCAGGTCTTCCAGCACGAACAGATCGTCCGACACCAGCCCAAGCTGCGCGTTCGGCAGGTCAGGCCGCTCGGGCCGCCCGCCGGTTGCCACCAGAATGTGTTTGGCCGTGATCCGCGCGCCACTGGTCAACTCTACCGTATGGGCATCGGCCAGCCGGGCCCGCGCGTCATGCACCGCGACGCCCGAGCCTTCCAGCAGTCGGCGATACACATCTTCCAGCCGGTCAAGCTCGGCATGCAGTTTGGCCCGGAACATGGGCCAATCAAAGCTGCCATCGGCAATGTCCCAGCCATAGGCCCGCGCCTCGGCCGGCATTTCGCGAAAACTTGACGCAAACACCATCAGCTTTTTCGGCACACAGCCCCGGATGACACAGGTGCCGCCCAGACGGCTGTCTTCGGCCAGGGCCACCTTTGCCCCGGTGGCCGCCGCCATCCGCGCCGCGCGCACACCGCCAGAGCCGCCACCGATCACGAAAAGATCAACGTCAAACCCCATCAGTCCAGATCCGCAAACACATTGTCGCTTGGCACGAATTCGATCCGCTCTTCCTCGACCTCACCCGAGTTGATGTCGCGCACCGTCACCCGGCCATCGGCATGGCCGATCACCACGATGTCGCAAATGTCGATGAACAGCCCATTTTCCACCACGCCGGGGATCTGGTTCAGCACCAGCGCCAACTGCCGGGGGTTGCCGATCCGCTTGAGGTGCAGATCAAGGATGTAGTTCGACTCGTCGGTGATCAGCGGTGCTGCCCCGTTCATCCGCAAGGTCACATCGCGGTTCAGAACATCCATCGACACCAGGGTTTCTTCCACCAGCGCCTTGGTGGTCTGCCAGCCAAACGGGATCACCTCGATCGGCAGGGGAAACGCCCCCAGATGCGCCACATCCTTGGCGGCATCGGCGATCACGATCATCTGGTCCGACGCGGTGGCCACGATCTTTTCTTGCAACAGCGCCGCCCCGCCGCCCTTGATCAGGTTCAGGTTGCCGTCAAACTCGTCCGCGCCGTCAATCGTCAGGTCCAGCCATTTCGCCTCATCCAGCGTGGTGATCGGCACCCCCAGTTGCACGGCCAGTTGTGCCGTGCGGCTGGAGGTCGGAACCCCCACCACGCGCAGACCCTCTTCCCTGATCCGCTCGGCCAGACAGCGCACCATCCAGGCGGCGGTCGATCCGGTGCCAAGGCCCAGCTTCATGCCGTCCTCGACAAAATCGGTTGCACGTTTGGCGGCCAGAAACTTGGCCTTGTCAATCGGCGAAAGGTCGGCGGGCATCTGCATCCTCCTTGGCAACTTTAGCAAGGTTATAGGCACTCATGCGCCCGCGCGCGAGGGGCAATTGCACGCATGTCGCAGGCCAAGCCGGGCAAACCGGCCCGGCCTTATCAACCGTCGTGCCGGTTGCATCACCCTGTCCGCCTGCCAGACCCGCGCCAGCGAGACCCGCGCAAAGGGCTGCAACCCGCGCCAGACCCGCGGCCCCGGCAGCAGGCTTTCGGCGGCAAGACCTTCGGCAAAGATCACCTCATGCCGGTCCAGCAGAAGATGCCACCATTCCACCACGGGTTCGGGTGCCCGCGACACCCCCGGCCAACCGACCAGTGCCTTGGCGGGCACCAGCCCTTCATCGCCCGGCATCAGCGCCCTTGGCAGCAACAGCCGATGCTGTGGCGACACCGTCACCGTCTGGCCATTGCCCATTGCCCCCGCCGCCACGCGAACCGGGGCCTTTCGCCCAAGGCCCGGCATCCGCTCGGCCAGCACCCAAGCGACCGGCTGCCAGCCATGGTCGGCGGTCTGCACCCGGTCGCCCTCGCGCAGATCCTGCACCGGGCGCAAGCCTTGCGGCGTCACCAGTCGGGTGCCCCGCCGAAAACAGATCGGCAGCTGGTCATAGGACACCGCGGGGTTGTCACTGCCCTCGACCAGAATCTTGTAAGGCACACCGCGCTGCATGGTCCCCACCATGGTCACACCCTGCACCGCGCCGTTGAACTCCAGCACATAGATCGTCACCGCATCGGCGGGGGTGGACGACCCGACCGGCATCAGGATATAGCTGTATTCAATCTCGACATCGGTGCCCGAACCATAGCTTTGGCCATTGATCTGGATCGGCTGCACCAGGTCCTGATCGGTGTCGCCATCATGCAGGTTGGTGTCGTTGTCTTGCATGACGACCGTGCTTGACCGGGCATCTTCGTGCAGGGTCAACGTCGTGACCCCCATTGCGGCACTGTTGCGCGACGCATCGCTGCTGAACGGATCGGGCCCCACGAAGGTGAACATGTTGGTCCCGAAGGCGTTGAAGGTAAACTGCATCTTCCATTCCCGGCAGCCCGCCGACCCGGCTTGCGGCTTGCCACAGGGGCTGGATTTTGCCCGACATCCCCCCTCAATTGCTTAACGACGGCGGCACCGCGCGTTTTAGGCACAGCGCCCGTCATTTTCGGACGTGCCTTTCGGGCGTGTCGGTTCTAGCACGGTGAGAGCGGATCAAAGGGCGGCTGCATGTTCCTTTCGGTGTTTGACATGTTCAAGGTCGGGATAGGCCCGTCGTCCAGCCACACCATGGGGCCGATGCTGGCCGCCGCCCGGTTCCTTGACCGGCTGCGCACCTCGCCGTTTCATGCGCATGGGCTGCGCGCGTCGCTGCATGGCAGTCTGGCCTTTACCGGCTTGGGCCATGCCACCGACCGCGCCACCATTCTGGGGCTGGCCGGCTTTGCGCCAGACAGCTATGACGCGGCACGTGCCGAAGCCGCCCTGCACGACATCCGCCTGCAGCGCCAGCTCTCGCCCCCCGGCCTTGGCGTGCTGCGGTTTGATCCCGAGCGTGACCTGATCTTCGACTATGGCCCCGCCCTGCCCGGCCACGCCAATGGCATGATCCTGCGCGCCACCGATGCGCAGGGAGACGTGATCCTGGAAGAAACCTATTATTCCATCGGCGGCGGCTTTGTGCTGACCGCGCGGGAACTGGCCGACAGCACCAGCGGCCCCAAGCCGCCGCGCGCCGACGTGCCCTATCCGTTTGAGACCGCCGCCGAAATGCTGGCCATGGCCCGCGCCTCGGGCCTGTCGATTGCGGCAATGAAACGCGCCAATGAGCTGCGTTTTCGCACCCCGGACGACCTGGACCGCCGCATCGCCCGGCTGTGGCAGGTGATGCGCGCCTGCATTGACCGCGGCATGGCCGCCGAAGGCATCCTTCCGGGTGGGTTACGGGTGCGCCGGCGGGCCAAGGGCATTCATGACCAGCTGCTGGCCGAACGCGGCCTGAACATCACCGCCCCGCACACCATCAACGACTGGATGGCGCTTTATGCCATGGCGGTGAATGAGGAAAACGCGGCCGGGGGCCAGGTGGTCACCGCCCCCACCAATGGCGCCGCGGGTGTGGTGCCTGGGGTGATCCGCTACTGGCTGGACCATGTGCCCGGCGCCACCCCGGCGCGCCTGGCCGAATTCCTGCTGACCGCCGCCGCCATCGGCGGCCTGTGCAAGCACAACGCCAGCATCTCGGGTGCCGAATGCGGCTGTCAGGCCGAGGTCGGCAGCGCCGCCGCAATGGCCGCCGCAGGCCTGTGCGCCGTGCTGGGCGGCACCCCCGAGCAGGTGGAAAACGCCGCCGAAATCGCGCTGGAGCATCACCTTGGCATGACCTGCGATCCGGTCAAGGGGCTGGTGCAGGTGCCCTGCATCGAAAGGAACGGCCTTGGCGCGATCAAGGCGGTCTCGGCCGCCAGCCTGTCGCTGCGCGGCGACGGGCAACATCTGGTCAGCCTTGACGCCTGTATCGAGACCATGCGCCAGACCGGACGCGACATGCACGAGAAATACAAGGAAACCGCGCTTGGCGGCCTGGCGGTGAACGTGCCCAATTGCTGACGCATGCCGCCGGTGCCAGTGTCGGATGCGCTCCGCGCGGGGGTATTTGGGCCAAGAGGAATGGGCCGGGTTTTCCTCTTGGCGAAAAATACCCCGGGGTGAGGCGCGGCACGCGCCGAGGGGCGGAGCCCCTTGGCCTTGTGGCTCAGATTTCCGCGCCAAGCGGTGTATGCAGCCGGCCCGCTTGCCGCACCCGGTCATAAAGCGCGAATTCTGCGGCATGCAGTGCGCGCAGCCGGGCCGCCAGATCATCGGGCAGTGCCAACGCCTGTGGTGCTGCGCCGGGCGAGGCGTTGCGGTGTGGCAGCCGCATCGCCACACCAAGCCGGTCTGACAGAAAGCGGATCAGCAGGTTCAGTTGGGCGTAGTCGAAGATGTGGGTGACCGGCGGGCCGCTGTCGAGAAAGCCAAGAAAGCGGTCCTGCCGCCCGATCCGGGCAAAGGGCGGCGGGTCGTCTGACAGGCGGGCCTCGACGAAGGCCGCAAAGCCCAGGCCATGGGTCGAGTTTTCATGGCCGCGCAGCGCGTCGCGCTGGCGATACCGGTACCAGCTTCCCAGATGGTCCAGCGGCTCACGCATCACGGCGAATGTTTCAGGTTCCGCCCCGATCCGGGCCGCAACCCGGCGGGCCCATTTGCGACCGTAGATCTGGGCGTTGATATGCTTGTCGCCGGTCTCGTCCGGGGTGGCCTTGGCATAGGGCGCCAGCATCGCGCGCAATGATTGCGTGGCGGTTTTCGGGTTGGCCAGAAACACCAGCTTTGCTTTTCTCAGGACCAGCACCAGACCACCTCGACCGCGTTGCTCAAGCCGCAGGCTAGGATAGGCAGGGGGGCCTGGGCAAGGCCAGCGGGAAGTGAACCCGCGCGCCCCGGGCTCGTTTTTGCGATGGACGCAGGCCAACGCGGTCTTTAGCCCTGTGGCCATGACCCGTGCCCCTGACCGCATCCTTCCCGGCGTTGTGCTGATGCTTGCCTTTTGCGTGCTGGCGCCACTGCTGGACGTGTCGGCCAAGCTGGCCTCGGCCAGCATTCCGGTGGCGCAGATCGTGACCGCCCGCTTTGTGGTGCAAGGTGGGCTGATGTTGCCGATAATTCTGGCGATGGGCATCACGCTGCATCTGACCCCGCGCGCGCTGGGGCTGATCAGCCTGCGCGCACTGTTTCTGATCCTGTCGACCTTCAGTTTTGTTGCCGCGATTTCGGTGATGCCGGTTGCCGATGCGCTGGCCATTGCCTTTGTCGAGCCGTTCATCCTGCTGATCCTGGGCCGCGTGCTGTTTCGCGACGAGGTTGGGCCACGCCGGATTGCGGCCTCGGTCGTGGGATTTGCCGGCGCGCTTTTGGTGATCCAGCCCTCGCTGGCGGCCTTCGGTCTGGTGGCGCTGTGGCCGCTGGGCACGGCATTCTTCTTTGCCTTCTACATGCTGTCCACCCGGCAGGTGCCGGGGTTCATGCACCCGGTGGCGATGCAGTTCCACACCTCATGGACCGGGGTTGTGATGTGCCTGCCGGTGATGGTTCTGGCCGAGGGCACAGCTTTGGCTGATTTTGACCCGGTGATGCCGCAAGGCCATGCGTGGCTTTGGCTGTTTGGCGTCGGCTTCTGGGCCGCGCTCAGCCATATGTGCATGACCTATGCGTTGAAATTCGCGCCCTCGGCCACGCTGGCGCCGCTGCACTATCTGGAAATCGTCGCCGCCGTGGCGCTTGGCTACTGGATCTTTGGCGATTTTCCCAATGCGCTGACATGGGCAGGCATTGCCGTCATCACCGCATCGGGGCTGTATATCATCTACCGCGAGCGGATCGTTGCACGGCGTCAGCCCGGCGTCAGCGCCTGAAGCACCGCGTCAAGCCGGTTTTTTGGCAAGATGCACAGCATTCCCGGCCCCGAGAGCGCCAGCCGCACCCGGCCCTTGCTGACGCGGTTCGAAGTGCCGACCCGGCCGCCCGGTGCAAAGGCGATGCCGTCCAATGGCCAGTGCAACCCATCGCCTTGCGCCGTCATCGGCATCAGCGGGAACAGGCTGAAGCGATCACCGCGCCGCAGGTCGATTTCAAACCGCGCGGGCAGGTGAAACACCACATCCTGCGCGCCCAGCAGGATGCAGACCGCCGGGCTGCGCACCAGCGCATTGAACACCGACAATTCATGGTCGACCCGCGCGCCCAGAAAGCCCAGACCGATCACGAACGGGGCCACCAGCGACCGCATTGCCTTGTCAAAATCGGTCGAATCCTGTTCGGCGATCGGGTGCAGACGATCCGTCCCCAGTGCTGCACGCGCCTTAGCCGAGATCGAATCCATGTCACCCACCACCGCCTCGGGCATCACGCCCCGGGCAAGACAGCGGTCCGCGCCGCCGTCGGCGGCCACGACACGCGGCGCGCGTTGGATCGCAATTCGAAACAATGTGGCCGGAACAGGCCCGCCTCCCACAAGCGTGATCCCGCCCGAGGATTGCACAATCACCTGATTCATGTGGATACTGTCCTTCAATTGCGGCGGAGCATTGGGGGGTGGGCCACAATCAATCCTTCAAATGACCCTGATCTGTCCATGGATTCGAACAGGTGCTGGATGAATAAGACATATCGAGTTTGGCAGAAAGCGAGCATCCCATGAACGGTGCCAGTAAGATTCTTACGGTTTCGTATGGAACCTTCTCTTGCACATTGGAAGGGTTCGAAGACCCGTTCAATACCATGCGGGCCATTGCCGAGTATTTCCGCGATCTGGCTGCCGAGGATCGCTATTTCGGGGCCGAGCCGCCGCAGCCCGATGCCGCCATGTTGCACCGTATTGCCGAACGCGAGATCCAGCGCCGGGTCGAGGCCAAGATTCAGGACAATGGCGTGATCCTGCGCGCCGAAGACGCCGAGACCTTGCCGGCACCCGTGCGCGCTGCCGAAAACCTGCGCCCGGCTGAAAAGATGGTGCAAGCCGCGGCCAAGACCGCCCCTGTTGCCGCCGAAGCCCCGCCCAGGATCTCGATGCCCGCCCGGACCGAGGTTGCGCCCAAACCGACACCCGCCGTGGCCGGTCCCGATCAGGGGGTCGATCAGGGGGTCGATTCGGTCGCGGAGTCGGTGGCTGAAAAACTGTCACGCCTGCGCAAGGCGGCCATCGTGCCGCGGCCCGTCGTGCAGCCCGCCGCCGCCCCCTTGCCGACACCCGCGCCACAGGATCGGGGCGCAGAACTTTACGACGAGCTTTACAGCGAAGACCAGCACGCCGATGCAGTGCAGGCCCTTGCCCCGCAGCCGATGATCGCGCTGCCCGAGGATGCGCTGCCCGAGGTGCTGTTGGCAGAGGTGCTGTTGGCAGAGGGTGACAGTGCCGAAGCCCGCCCCGCAGATCACGTTGCGACAAAAGAGGCGGTGACCGAAGAGGTCATTACGGAAGACCCGGCGGTTCCGCAGATCGCAGCCGAAGAGGCGATGGTTGCACAAGACGTGGCCGAACAGGCGGTGGCACAAACCACCATCGTGCAAGAGCGCGCTGTCGACGAAGACACCGATCAGGCTGTCGGCCATTACCAGACATCTGCAACTGATCTTGGTGCTGAAGAGACGGTATCGAGCGCTGCCCCCGCCGAAGACCTTGTGGTCCAGAACGTCGGAGACGAAGACCTGTTGCCCGAAGACATCGGCTTTGAGGCCGACGAGGTCACAACCGGCGACCTGACGCCGGAAGATCAGGCTGCGGAAGTGCAGCCTGAGCAAGATGACTGGCTGTCGGACGATCACGCCGAGGTGCAGGCCGAACCCGACGCCGGTGTTGACACTGATCTTGTGGCCGAAGTCGCCACTGAAATCATGCCTTCGCTGCCCGAAGCTTCTGCCAGCCCGGCCGGGGCGTTGCCCGTTCTGGAAGATGACTTTGAACCCGCATCGCTCGACACCGCGTCTGATGATGACCTGCTGGCCGCCATAGCCGTCGATGCCGCAGCCGATACCCAAGCTGAAACCGCACAACAGGCGCCGGTTCAGGCAGTCCCTGCCCCGGTGCCCCCGATGACGGACGACGCAATGCTGGCGCGTCTGGGCGCGATGGTGGAACCGGACCAAGACCTGGCCGCCGACGCCGACGACAGCGTTGATCTGGCGCAGCCGGTCACAAGCCCGACCGATGCCAGCATCAAGACGGCAGAGCCGGGGACACAGACCGCCGAGCACAACCTGACGAACGACACCGATCTGGCCGAAGACGCGACCGAGGGCAATCCGGCTGCCCAACAAGACCCGACCCCCGAGGCCAGCGCGATTTCCGAAGACGCCTCGACGCTCGCCGACGAGATCGCTGTGGCGATGCAGATGCCCGAAACCACCGTACGGCCGGTGCGCAGCCTGCGCCCCACGCCCGCAACCTCCGAATCGGGCGACGACGCGATGGGTGAGGTGGCAGCCGACGGTTACGAACCTGCCATCGAGGCCCCCGAGCCTGACAGCCGCGACAAACTGCAACGCGCCCGGGCACGGGTCATCCGCATCCGCCGCGGCGATGCGCCGGCTGCCACGACCGCCGAAGACACCGCCCTGCCGCCATCTGCGACGCCCTCGCAACCCGCCCCGACCGTGCAGGCCAGTTCGGCCCTGTCGCCCGAGGCCGAGGCCGCCCTGGCCGCCGAGCTTGCCGCGCTGGAAAGCGATGCCCCGATGGTAAGTGCCGCGCCGACGCCGGCACAGGCCCGGGCCAATGCGCCCCGCAGTCTGGAACTTGCCGAAGATGCCGCGCTGGACCGGCTGATGCAGGAAGCCTCTTCCCAGATGGAGGGCCCGGACACCAAGCGGCGGCAATCGGCCATTGCCCATCTGAAAGCCGCCGTCGCCGCCACCATCGCCGAACGAAAGGCGACCGGAAACACGCTTGCGGCAAACGGCAGCCAACGACTTGGCGCTTACCGCGAGGATCTGGAAAGGGTCGTGCGACCATCCACCGGCGCCGACCGGCCAGCGCCTTTGGTGCTGGTGTCAGAGCAGCGCATCGACCGACCCTCCCCGGTTGCCACGCCACAACCGGCCGTGGTGCAACCCGTTCGTCCCCGGCGCCCGGTATCATCGGCGGCGGCCGCCGCTATGGAAGACAGCCTTGGCCTGGACGATGCCGCAGACGATGCCGCCGAAGAGGGCGACATCAACATTTTTGACGCCGAAAGTGCGTTTCCCGAATTCGCCGAGAAGATCGGCGCAACCGACTTGCGCAGCCTGCTGGAAGCCGCCGCCGCCTACATCGCCTGTGTCGAAGGTCGCGACAGCTTTACCCGCCCGCAACTGATGCGCCATGTATCGGCCACAACGGACCAGATCAGCCGCGAAGACGGGCTGCGCAGCTTTGGCACCCTGTTGCGCACCGGCGTGATCCAGCGCAACCGGCGCGGCCAATTCGCCCTCAGCCAGCAGTCGCCCTTGCTGGCAGAGGCCAAAAAGTTCACGGCCTGACCGACGAACCGCATGTGCCAGGGGTCAAGGCTGCCATCATGGCGCCAAACACAGGTGAACTGCGCACCGCAGCCCGCCTGTTTTCATGACCTGCCGGTGGTGTCTTGCGCAGGCGGGGCGGCGTCCGGGTCTGGCTGGCCTATGCCCAGAAACACTTGGCGCAGCGGCACCATCCACAAAAAGCCAAGACCGACATAGATCGCCAGTTCCATCAACACCGACGGACGCTCGATCATGTTCACCAAAGTGACCGCCAGCACGACATAAGCCGGCAGTCCCACCACCAGCACCAACAACGCCACGCGCCGACGAGCCTTGTAACTCAGCGCCATCCCTGCACCCTCCTTATCGGGGCCGGCCGTGGCCTGCCCCGGTTTTGACCCCGAACTCAATCCGCAAACGGGTCGGTCACCAGGATGGTGTCGTCGCGTTCGGGTGAGGTTGAAAGTAGCGCGACCGGGCATTGGATCAATTCCTCGATCCGGCGCACGTATTTGATCGCCGCCCCCGGCAGTTGCGCCCAGGACCGCGCGCCCGAGGTGGACTGATCCCAGCCGTCCATTTCCTCATATATCGGCGTGCAGCGCGCCTGTTGGTCGGCGGCAATCGGCAGATAATCCAGCCGGGTGCCGTCCAGATCATAGCCGGTGCAGATTTTAAGTGTCTTGAAGCCGTCCAGCACATCCAGCTTGGTCAGGGCAATGCCCGACACGCCGCTGGTGGCACAGGTCTGGCGCACCAGAACCGCATCAAACCAGCCGCAGCGCCGCTTGCGCCCGGTCACGGTGCCAAACTCGTGCCCGCGCGCGCCCAACCGGTCGCCATCGGCATCGAACAATTCGGCCGGGAACGGGCCTTCGCCGACGCGGGTGGTATAGGCCTTGACGATGCCCAGCACGAAATCAATCGCCGTCGGGCCCAGCCCGGTGCCGGTCGCGGCCTGCCCGGCGATCACGTTGGACGAGGTGACAAAAGGATAGGTGCCAAAGTCGATGTCCAGCAGGCTGCCCTGTGCGCCTTCAAACAAAATCCTCTTGCCGGCGCGGCGCGACTCGTTCAGCACCTTCCAGACCGGGGCGGCATAGGCCAGCACCTGCGGCGCAATCTCGTGCAGCTGTGCCAGCAGTGCTGCGCGGTCCACAGGCTCCATCCCCAGGCCCCGGCGCAGCGCATCGTGATGCGCCAGCAGCCGGTCCACCCGCAATTCCAGCGTGGCGGCATCGGCCAGATCGGCGACGCGAATGGCCCGACGCCCGACCTTGTCTTCATAGGCCGGGCCAATGCCGCGCCCGGTGGTGCCGATCTTGGCGACCCCGACACTGCCTTCGCGCGCCCGGTCAAGTTCGCCATGCAGCGGCAGGATCAGCGGCGCGTTTTCGGCCACCAGCAGGTTTTCCGGCGAAATCTCGACACCATGATCGCGCAGCTTGGCGATTTCCATCACCAGATGCCACGGGTCCAGCACCACGCCATTGCCGATCACCGACAACTTGCCGCCGCGCACGATGCCGCTGGGCAGCAGCGACAGCTTGTAGACCTTGCCATCAATGACCAGCGTGTGCCCGGCATTGTGGCCGCCCTGAAAGCGCGCGACGATGTCGGCGCGTTCCGACAGCCAGTCCACGATCTTGCCCTTGCCTTCGTCGCCCCACTGGGCGCCCACGACAACCACATTGGCCATGCTGATCTCCTCGGCTTTTGAACCGTTCGTGCTATAGACGTCGCAGGTGCCAAGGGAAACAGCGAAATGCAGGGGACTGGACAGTCGGGCGCGACTTTGTCACCCCTTGGGCGCCACAGGAACGAGGATACCATGGGAATCGTGCTGCGCTGGCTGGGGGCGTTGCTGCTGCTCAGCCTGACCTACAACCCGACCCGGTGGAATTATGTCCACTGGGTGCAAACGACCTGGCCCGACCAGATGCCGCTGGCGGTGTTTCTGGGCCTGTTGCTGGCGGTGGGCTACATGGTCTACGGGCTGGCCACCCTGCGCTCGATCGGGCCGTTCGGCGTGATCCTTGTCGGCGCGATCTTCGGGGCCGGCCTGTGGGTGCTGACCGATTGGGGCGTGCTGACCCTGACCAACCCGTCGCTGAACTTGTGGCTGGGCATTGTCGTGTTGTCGCTGATCCTTGGCATCGGCCTGTCGTGGAGCATCCTGCGTCAGAAACTTTCCGGCCAGGCCTCGGTGGACGAAATCGAGGGATAGCGCCTCGCATGGCTTGCTGCTTGCCCAAATACTTCCGCCGGAGGCATCCGCCCTGTCCGCCGCCGCTGACCGAAGGGGTTGCGCGCAACCCCCCTTGCGCCTAGATAGACCCGTCAGCTTCGGGAACGCCCATGGAAAACGTCATTCTTACCGTCCACCTTGTCCTTGCCCTTCTTCTGATCGGCGTGGTGCTGTTGCAGCGCTCCGAAGGTGGCGGTCTGGGCATGGGTGGCGGCGGCGGCGCGATGTCGGGCCGTGCGGCGGCAACCGCCTTGGGCAAGCTGACCTGGCTGTTCGCCATTCTGTTCATCGGCACCTCAATCACGCTGACCATTCTGGCCGCGCAAAAGGCAGGCTCGGGGTCGGTGATCGACCAGATCGGCGCACCCGCACCGGCGGCCGAGGAACCGGCCGTTCCGACGCTGGGCAGCGATCTGTTGCCGCCGGCCCCGATGAATGCGCCGCTGACCCCGCCGAAAGCCGAAAACTGATACCACCTCTTGTCGTGGCTTCTTCACGAAAAACAGCATCTGGGGGTGCTGTTGCAAAGACCTGCGGCCTAGGGTAAGGCATCGGTCCCGTGGTGCTGCGATTCCCACGCGTCGAATCGCGACGATCAAACTACGGGGGCCGCAGATGGCGCGCTATATCTTTATCACCGGCGGTGTCGTGTCATCCTTGGGCAAGGGCCTTGCCTCGGCCGCCCTTGGCGCGCTGTTGCAGGCCCGTGGCTATACCGTCCGCCTGCGCAAGCTTGACCCCTATCTGAACGTCGACCCCGGCACGATGTCGCCCTTCGAACATGGCGAGGTGTTTGTCACCGACGATGGCGCCGAAACCGACCTTGACCTTGGACATTACGAACGCTTTACCGGCGTGCATGCGCGCGCCACCGACAGCATCTCGTCGGGCCGGATATATTCCAACGTGCTGGAAAAGGAACGCCGGGGCGATTACTTGGGCAAGACCATTCAGGTCATCCCCCACGTCACCAATGAAATCAAGGACTTCCTGCGCATCGGCGCCGATGAGGTGGATTTCATGCTGTGTGAAATCGGCGGCACCGTCGGCGATATCGAAGGCCTGCCGTTCTTTGAAGCGATCCGCCAGTTCATTCATGAACGGCCGCGTGGCCAGTCGATCCTGATGCACCTGACCCTGCTGCCCTACCTTGCGGCCAGCGGTGAACTCAAAACCAAGCCCACCCAGCACTCGGTCAAGGAACTGCAATCCATCGGCCTTGCCCCCGATGTGCTGGTCTGCCGGTCCGAACACCCGATCCCGGACAAGGAACGCGAAAAGATCTCGCTGTTTTGCAATGTGCCCAAGGAACACGTGATCCCGGCCTATGATCTGAAAACCATCTATCAGGCCCCGCTGGCCTATCATCAGGCGGGCCTTGATCAGGCGGTGCTGGATGCCTTCGGCATCTCGCCCGCGCCCAAGCCCAACCTTGCGCGCTGGGAAGATGTGATGGACCGCATCAACCATGCCGAGGGCGTCGTGCGCGTCGCCATCGTCGGCAAATACACCCAGTTGGAAGACGCCTACAAATCCATCGCCGAGGCGCTGACCCATGGCGGCATGGCCAACCGCACCCGCGTCAAGGCCGAATGGATCGACGCCGAGATCTTTGAACGCGAAGACCCGGCGCCTTACTTGCAGAATTTCAACGCTATCCTTGTGCCCGGCGGCTTTGGCGAGCGCGGCACCGAAGGCAAGATCAAGGCGGCGCAATTCGCGCGCGAAAAGAAAATCCCCTATCTGGGCATCTGTCTGGGCATGCAGATGGCGGTCATCGAATCCGCCCGCAACCTTGTGGGCCTGAAGAACGCCGGGTCAGAAGAGTTTGACCACGAATCCGGCGACCGCCGCTTTACCCCGGTGGTCTATCACCTGAAGGAATGGGTGCAGGGCAACCACACCGTGCGCCGCAAGGCGGGCGACGACAAGGGCGGCACCATGCGCCTTGGGGCATATACCGCCACGCTGACGCCGGGGTCAAAGGTGGCCCAGGTTTACGGCGCGACCAGCATCGAAGAGCGCCACCGCCACCGCTATGAGGTGGACATCCAATACCGTGAGCAGTTGGAAAAATGCGGCCTGATGTTTTCCGGCATGTCGCCCGACGGCCGCCTGCCCGAGATTGTCGAAGTGAAGGATCACCCGTGGTTCATCGGCGTGCAGTTCCACCCGGAGCTGAAGTCAAAGCCCTTCGCCCCGCACCCGCTTTTTGCCGATTTCATTCGCGCAGCGATCGAAGGCGCGCGGCTGGTGTGACGCAGGGCCGCAAGGTCCGTGCTCTGGCTGTTCCTTGGAGCAGCGCTATCTTTCTTAGATGACCGAAGAAACCCGCGTCCTTTACAATGACACCTGCCCGATCTGTCGGGCTGAAATCACCGCCTATCAGCGCCGCGCGCTGCGCGATGGGCTGCCCATCCGCTTTGATGCGCTGGAGCGCGCCGAAGATTGGGGGCTGACCGCCGATCAGGCGGCGATGCGGCTGCATGTCTGGCATCAGGGTCAGGTGCTTTCGGGCCTTGCCGCCTTTCGTGCGCTGTGGCAGCAACTGCCGCACCTGCGCTGGCTGGCCTGGCTGACCGGCCTGCCGGGCGTGGGCTGGCTGGCCGATGGCATCTATGAACGGGTTCTGGCGCCCCGGCTGTTTCGCGCCCACCAGCGGCGTCAGGCGCGCGCCGGGCGCAACGGCTAGCTGCGGCCTAGCCGTGATCCGGCACTTTGCGCGACGGGGCGACGTAAGGACGGGTCACATCCTCCAGCCGCAGGTTCACCGCTTCGACCTCGACCGCAATCGCGCCATCGCCCGCCAGCGTCAGCGTTAGGGTGCCGGTGCCATCGGGACCCGGCGCAAAGCTCAGCGTCAGCAGCGACAGCACGGTGTCACGGTCGGCACGGTCAATGCCATGGCTGCGCAGGTGCAGCACGTCGTCAATCACCAGAAGGCTGCGCACCCGTTCATACGGGCGCTTTGCCGCCTCGGCCCCGGCGCGGTCTTCCCAGCGAAAGCGGTTGACCAGCATCGCAAAGCGCCGCGCCTTGCGGTCAAAGCGCATCTCGGTGATCGGAAAAACCGCGTCTTGCAGCAGCGCCGCCAGCACCGGCACATCGTCCGGCTCTTGCGCGATCAGGCGCAGCGGGGCCTCGTCGCCATCTTCAAACCGCGCATCCGTCATCAGCGATCCCTGATCCGTTCGATTTTTGCGCCACAGGCCGACAGCTTTTCTTCCACCCGCTCATAGCCGCGGTCAAGATGATAGACCCGGCTGACCACGGTTTCCCCTTCGGCCGCAAGCCCTGCCAGGATCAGGCTGACGGATGCCCGCAGATCGGTGGCCATCACCGGCGCACCTTTCAGCTTTTTGACCCCGGTCACGGTGGCAACCCCGCCATGCACGTCGATCTTTGCCCCCATGCGGATCAGTTCGGGCGCGTGCATGAAGCGGTTTTCGAAAATCCTTTCTTCCAGCACCGAAACCCCGTCGGCGGTGCACAAAAGCGCCATCATCTGCGCTTGCAGATCGGTGGGGAAGCCGGGGAAAGGCTCGGTCGTCACATTGACCGCCGACACCCGGCCATTTTTCCGGCTGACTTTAAGGCCACGCTCGGTCTGCGTGACCGAAACCCCGGCCTGATCCAGCTTTTCGGCAAATGCCCCCACCAGTTCCAGCGTGCCGCCCAGACATTCAACCTCGCCGCCGCAAATCGCGGGCACCAGCATGTAGGTGCCAAGTTCGATCCGGTCGGTCACAACCGGATGCGTCGCACCGTGCAGGCGGTCCACGCCCTGAATGGTGATCGTGGCGGTGCCTTCGCCGTCGATCTGCGCGCCCATCTTGCGCAGGCAGCGCGCCAGATCGACAATCTCGGGCTCACGCGCGGCGTTTTTCAGCACCATGGTGCCCTTGGCAAGGGTCGCCGCCATCAGCGCGTTTTCGGTGGCCCCGACCGAGACAAAGGGGAAGTCAAACACCGCGCCACGCAACCGCCCGCCCGTGGCCTTGGCATGCACATACCCGTCACGCAGGTCCAACTCGGCCCCCATCGCCTCCAGCGCCTTGAGGTGCAGATCGACCGGGCGCGCGCCAATCGCACACCCCCCGGGCAGCGAGACAATGGCATGGCCATCGCGCGCCAGCATCGGCCCCAGCACCAGGATCGAGGCCCGCATCTTGCGCACGATGTCATAGTCGGCGGTGTGATTGCTGATCCCGTGGCTCGACAGCGCCAGTACCAGCCCATCTTGCAGGCTTGCCACCTCGGCCCCCAGCGACTCCAGCAGTTGGGTCATGGTGCGAATGTCCGACAGGCGCGGCGCATTGGTCAGGGTCAACGGCTCTTCGCTTAACAGAGTGGCGGGCATCAGCGTCAGGCAGGCGTTCTTGGCCCCCGCGATCGGGATCACACCATTCAGCGCGCCATTGCCCTTGACCAGAATCGAATCCATGCCCGTGTCCTATACTTTCTTGGTGCCAGAGGACTGCTCTGACCCTGCCCCCGACGGATTTTCGTCCGTTCCCCGTGCCTTGGCCTGCGCCTTGCGCCGTGCCATATTGGCCTTCAACGCCAGCTTCAGTCGCGCCTCACGCTGTGCCGCGCGCCGATCCGGGGCCTTTTCACCTGGGGATTTGTCGGTTTTATCTGTCATTGTCGCCGTCATAGCGCAGCCCATGCGCCGGGTCCAGACATCGCCCGAAAAGGGGCTTGCGCAGGGGGTCGTTTGCGACTAATCAGCCCCCGACGCACTGAACGGCACACGCCCCAGTGCCCGGCGCTGCAGTAGCTCAGTGGTAGAGCACTCCCTTGGTAAGGGGAAGCTCTGAGCTGCTAGGGGCCAGAAACTAAAGGGCTTTTCCAGAGCCCGCTTGACACGGGGTAACGCCCGGGGTAGCTATCTGGGAAAAAGGCGGCTGTGGTAGCTCAGTGGTAGAGCACACCCTTGGTAAGGGTGAGGTCGAGAGTTCAATCCTCTCTCACAGCACCATAAATCCTCAGAAAATCAAGCGGTTGGGTGGCGCGGGGCGGCAAGGCTCAGTTACCCCGCCGTTACCCCAAGGCGAGATAGTCGCGCCCCGGACACAATATTTGGTGCATTTTTGCACCCGATCCTCCATAACTGGTGAAAAGCCGTGAATCACCGGGGGAGAGTCATTTCATGCCAGCACTTGCCGATCACATGCCGACCATCGTGCCGTCGCAGGCCGATCTGCAAGCGTGGGGCGCGATATGGCTTGGCACGGCGGGATCGAACGGTGCTGTGAAGGCTGCCAACTGCTTCGACAAAAAGCAGGGGATGGACTTCGGCAAGGTCTTTGACATGGCCTTCGGTCGCGCTCTTGCGGACATGCTGGGCGGCATACCCGTTGTCGAGATCACCGCAGGAACGAGCCTGCTACCCCCGCAGCCGAACTGCGTGGAAGTCGGCGGAGCCCGGATCATTGGCGGCATCCGCCCGCAGAACTTTGATGCTGCATACCGGCCTGACGGCCCGCGCGTTGTCCTCGACAGCAAGACCCTGAACGATGCCAAGAGCATCGGGAAGAACTGGCAGAACATGGTCAACGATGTCAGCACCGAGTCAGCGACCATCCACACCCGGTTCCCCTACTGCGTGACCGTCCTTGTCGTTGCCGTTCCCCGCCCCGCGCTGATGCAGAAGCAGGCCCGCGACTTGGTTCGCACTTTGGAGCGCCTCGGGTCCCGGAACGATGTGCTGGACCAAGACCACTTGGCCGAAGCCATTGCCTTCATCGTCTGGGACCCAGTGACAGGCACCCTCGACCCTGACGTGCCCGGCCCTGACTCGCCCATCCGCCTAGAGAACGTCAACACCCGCATCTATGACGCCTACACCAAGAGGTATCAGGGCCTGCCGCCACACGACGATTGATAGACTTATCCCCGGGCATCCGTTAAGATGTTCTTCAAATGTTCCAGATCAGAATGACCCCATGAACTTCGTAACCAACAAGATCGAACCGACCAGCCAGAAGCTCCGGGGGGGATACTACACCCCGGTCGCGCTGGCCCGTTACCTGTGCGAATGGGCACTCCGGGATGGTCAGGAAAAGGTCTTGGAGCCCAGCGTTGGCGATGGGAACTTCCTCGCAGCATTGAACGAAGCCGCAGGAAAGTCGGGTGGCGTTCGGGTCACGGCGGTTGAACTGGACAGCGGCGAATTTGCCAAGGCCCGCACCCGCGCCGCAGAAATGCGGTCGATTGATGTGACGTGGCGCAACGAGGACTTCTTTGCAGCATACCGAAAGCTGCCCCGGGACTTCGATGTGGTGGTGGGCAACCCGCCCTTCATCCGGTTCCAGCACTTCGATGCAGACAGCCGCGAGACAGCTTTCGGCCACCTCCGCAAGCACGGGTATCGGCCCAACAAGCTCGCAAACGCCTGGGCGGCATTCGTCCAGCTATCCATCGAACTGCTGCGCCCCGGCGGGCGTCTGGCAATGGTCATTCCAGCCGAACTTTTGCAGGTCAAGTATGCGGCGGAACTGCGCGAACGCATCACGCAGATGTTCGACCACGTTGTGCTGGTCACATTCCAGCAACTGGTCTTTGAAGGCATCCAGCAGGAGGTCGTGCTGCTGCTGGCAGAGGGCAAGCGCGCCATCCCCGGCGACCATTCGGTGGTCCACACCCTTGAGTTCGCAGATGCCCAGAGCTTGTTCTCGGTCCAGTCCCTCTCGGATGCAATCGCCCACGTTCCCCAGAAACACGCCCGCAAGGATGTGAAGTGGACGGCCCTGTTCCTGCCAGACAGCGCCTTTGCCAGCCTAGAGCGCGCCTATCGCACCGAAGGCGTCCACAAGCTGGGCGACCTCGCCAGTGTCGAAGTCGGCATTGTCACCGGGCGGAACAGCTTCTTTGTCATCGACAAGGAACAGGCGCGGAATGTCGGCCTCAACGGGTTTTCCCAGCCCCTCGTGGGCCGCACATCGTCGCTACGGTCGATCTGCTTCGACAAGAAGGATTTCAGCGTCCACAGCGACAAACACCCATCGGTCCTGATCGACCTGAACGGGGTGCCGGAGGAGGAGCTTTCGGGCGCGCTGGTGCGCTACATCCAGCAGGGCGAGCAGGCTGGCGTCCACACCGGATACAAGTGCAGCATCCGCAAGCGCTGGTATGACGTGCCGTCCATCTACGTCCCCGATGCCTTCCTGTTCCGGCAGATACACGATGCACCCTTGCTGGTGGCAAACGAGGCGCGGGCAACATCGACCGACACCATCCACAGGGTCAGGTTCCGGCGCGAACTGTCGGCCCAGACAATGGCAGCGGCCTTCTGCAACTCGTTGACATTCGCGTGGGCAGAGGTCTGCGGGCGCAGCTACGGTGGCGGTGTTCTGGAGCTTGAGCCGCGTGAGGCTGAGGAACTGCCGATCCCATTGGATGCGGCCGCAGCGATTGACGAAAAGAAGCTGGACGGCATCTTGCGCAAGAGTGGCGTGGAAGCCGCGCTGGACTATTCGGACCCGATCCTTTTGGGTGAAGGCCTCGGCATGTCAGCGTCAGAGGTCAAGGCCGTTCGGGATTGCTGGGTGCAGTTGCGCGACCGTCGCAAGAACCGGAAACACGCACCGAAGGCATCCGCCCAAGCCGAAGCAGCCACCCTGTAAGGGCCTCCGAAAACTGGCATCGTGCGGCCCAGCGCGGGTGGAACTTATCCCCGCCCCGATACACACCCGGTTTCCGGTCCTCAACCGGGTGGCCCCGTAGCGGCAATGGGACCCGGAATCACGTCCGATTGGCGCGACCGACAGGGCGCGAGGGTTTTGCCAATGTCACCTCACCGCCGGGGGCACTGGGCCACCGGGGACAACAAGATGGTGACGAAGATGAACAACCTTCACGTGATTCCAAACCGGGCGCGCGCGCTCTCGGAACTGCTGGCTGAGGAGCGCCAGCACTGCCGCCGCAACCCGGCCCGCCGCGCCGCACTCCTGATCGCCCAGAGCGTCACCGAGGATGAGTGGTGGTATCACAACAACGAGAACGCCGTGCAGCTCATGAGGGGCATGGCGTTCATGGCCCGGAAGATGGGGGGAAGCTCCTCCATCCACCCGGACCTGCGCAAGCGGCTGGAGATGATCTTGCAGATTGTCAACCTGCCCTGACCCCGAAAGAGCGACACCCCCCGTCTCGCAACGGGGGGTGCGCCAGAAGCACGCCCTTGCCAGCATGGTGTTAACCGGCCCCCCGAAGGTATCGCGCCCTCGGTTCGGGGTCGATTGCCGTTACTTGTTGCCGTCAATGCAGCGTGGCCGACTCACGCTCAAGGGTATCGGCTGCGGCGCAGAAGATGCCGTAGGACACCAGAGCGGCGCGCGGGAACGTGTCCAGCCCGACACGCCGCCCGAGGTATGGCACCCTTGCTGCATCGACCCAGACCGTGCGCCGCCCGAGGCGGTATGGAAGCAGGCCGACAAGGCCCCCGAGGGCCGGAGCCGACACGCCGTAGAACCGTGCGAAGCGGATCACGTCACGCCCCTTCGGCCAATAGTCATCGTTGTTGGCGTGGGCAAACTCCATCATCGCGACGTGTGCGAGGCGCAGGTTTTCCGACAGCAAGACGTGGTAGCCCTCGACAATCCGGGCGTCAGCTTCGGCTTGGGCAGCCTCTTGCGGGGTCATGCCGGGTTTCCGCCCCGGTCCATGCCCCGGATGTTGATGGGGTCGCCATCGAACACGCAGTTGACGTGCAGCCCGCCCGGGGTGGCGGCAATGTCGGTCGTCACCCAGCCCGCCCCGGAGAAGGCCCCCTGCCCAGCGCCACGCGCGGCGGCAAGGGCGTTGGCGGCGGTGACGGCGGCGGCGGGGTTGGCCGCAGAGATGAGGGCGGAGTGCAGGCCCGCGCTGTTGCGCAGCGGTTCGGCGGTGGCGTTGTCATTCGGGCGGCGGATGAGAAAAAGCGGCATGGTCAGGCGTCCTTGTTGTTCAGGGCGAGCTTCACGCGGTCAAGGGGTCGGACCTTGCCGGATTCATATTCGCGGTTCTTGTTGAGTGCCGATTGCACGGCATGGCGGATCGCGGCGATTGCCGACTGCACCTCCCGGGTCTCATCTCCGACAAGTGCAGCGGCAAGTTCGGCGGATGACACGGGCCGGTCGCGCCGGGGCATCCGGTCGTTGACCGACTGGATGGCAGCCCCGAGGACAACGTCTTTCGTGGCAACGGCCAGCGTCGCAAGCTGGCGCACCTCGACAGGGCCAGCACCCGCGACCTGCTGCATCAGGTGCGTCCTGCGCTGGTCGCCAAGCCCGGCACGGGCAAGGACGGCAGACGGGGACGCATACAGCGCCTCGGTGACGGCCAAGCCATCGGCGGCGGCGACAAGCGCCCGAAGTTCGGCATAGCGCGCGTCTTTGCTGTTTGCCACGAGTTCGACCCGGGCCTTGGCCTGCGCCTTCGCGGCTGCATCGGCCTGCATCTTTGGGTCAAAGCCTGCCGCCGCAAGGCTCCGGGCGACTTCTGCCGCCTGCGCCTCTGCGCCTGCGGTCAGGTTGGCGATGGTCAACCCCAGCTTTTCCGCCCGCTTGGCGGCAAAGGCTGCAAGGTCGATGAGTTCCGCCTTCGGCAACAGCTTGCCCGCCGTGATCGGCGCGGGTTCAGGATCAGACGGGATGGGGGGGAGGTCTGGAATGGCGGTCTGTGCCATGGTCGGGCTCCTGTGCCGTGGGCTGGCGCCAGTGCCTGCCCTTCGACCAAGAGAATACCCGCTCCGGTTGCGCGGCCCTACTGCGGATCGTTGTTGTCGAAGGCGCTGCCTAGGCTGGCGCAGGGGTGGCCCCGTCGCGGCGGGTGGGCGTCGGTGTGGCAGGCGCATTCGCGGTGGCAGGGGTCCAGCGCCCGCAAGCGGTGCAGCATCTCTATGCCCCGCGCCTCGGTCGCGGTCAGCGGGCGGTCAGGCGGTGCCAGGACCGGCGCGCAGGCGGCAAGGCCCAAGATCAGGACAAGGGCGCGCATCAGTCGCCCCGGGTCGTGCGCGCGCCGGGGAATGGCGCGATGGTGGTTCCAGAGGGCGCAGGGCGGCTGGGGGCCGGTTCTGGCGCGGTGGCCCTAAGATCAGCCAACGGCGCGTGGCCGGGGCGATGCGCTGGCCGGTCCATTGGCGTCACGTCCACCATGTCCCGCTCTGCGACCCGGGCGACATACTCCTCCACCGTCATTTCAGCCGGGACAACCAGCACCCCGCCGGTGTTCACATTCACGTTCACGTCGATGCCTTCGCCCGACTGGTAGCCGTGGCGCGCACGAAGCAGGAAGATCGAAGCCACCACGTTGCCCGATGCAGCAGCGGTGTTCAGGTTCGCCACCAGCCTGTCGTGTTCCTTGGCGCGGCCATTCTCGAAAGCCTCCTCCACGGCGGGGTCGCGGCGGCGCAAATGCACGAAGGTTTCCTTGTTCACCCCGAGGGCGGCGGCGATGGTCACGACACTGCACCCCTTCGCCGCAAGCTCCTCGACAATGCCGAGGCCCGTGGGGGTCACGACAATCTCACTCTTGCCGAGGCTGTTCGTGATCCGGCGGGCGGGGAGTTCGGGCCGCTTCATCGTGCCACCTCCTTTTCCCGGTCGAAGGCCTGACATACGCGCTGCGACACGCCCTTGCCGATCTTGAGGTCACGCGCGATGCGGTCCATCGACAGGCCAGACGCCCGAAGGGACCGGATCGCAGCCACGGTGCCGTCGCCCACGGGGGCGCGACCGATCTGCGCGCCCCGCGCCCTTGCCCGGGCCATCCCGGCCTTGGTCCTCTCGACAATCATCGCGCGCTCAAATTGGGCGAACACGCCCGACATTTGCATCATGGCGATGCCAGCGGGGGTCTGCGTGTCGATGCCGGACTGGTGGATCACGAGGTCGATTTTCAGGGCGCGCAAAGTCTCGAAAATGTCCACGAGGTCGCGCAAAGATCGGCCCAGCCGCGAAACATCCCAACACAACAGCGTGTCGAACTTCCTGCGGGCCGCGTCGGCAAGCATCCGTTCCAGCCCCGCGCGCTTGGCCGTGGCACCCGATGCCGTCTCGACATACTCAGTGGCAATGGTCCATCCGGCGCGGTCGGACACCTCCCGCAGCACCCTAAGCTGGTTTTCGGGGGTCTGTTCCCCAGTCGATACGCGGGCATAGATCGCTGCACGGCGGGTCATTGCGCGGACTCCCCCGGGTTGCCCCCCAGCACAACCGTCCTCGGGTTGCGTGACAGGGCCTTGCCGTCAGCGTCATACCAGCCGGGGAGCGGGCTGCTGCCGAGGGGGTGGTCATCGGCGGGGCCGTAGATGGTCGGGCCGAAGGTGTTCGGCACGATCCACCAGCGCTCCACCGAGCCATCATCCTCGCGAACATGGAAGAACTCTTGCTGTCCGGGCACGGCCTCTGCTTCGCGGCGGGCCTTGTTGCGGGCGATGGTTGCATTGCGCTTGGCCTTCGCCTCCGGGGAATGGTTTGCGGCGGCGCAGCGGGCGGTTTGCGCCTTACCCTCTGGAGTGCGGGTGCGGGCCTTCCCGGCGGCGCTCATGCGCGCCCGCGCCTCCGGGGATGCGGGGGGGCGGCGGCGTGTGGCCTCTGGCTTCTGGTCGGTGGGGGTCATTTGGCGCTCCTTTTCTGCAACCTAGGGTAGAACGATACGTGAACGCGGTGGATCGGTAAACCCCCGAGGGGAACGCCTTGGGGGTGACTTTCGGGCGGGGATAAGTGCCTGCGCCGGTGGGGTGCGCGGGGCCGGTTTTCGCTGGCCCTTTCAGGGTGGGGTCGGGTCGGGGCCGTAGCGCCGGTTGCTGACCTCGTGCGGGCCGTGGGTGTGGCTTTCGATGGACGCCATCCGAAGGTGGGTTTCGGCCCAGCGGCTGTCCCTGCGCCGCGCTGGCGGTGAGTCCCTGTAGAGGTCCCAAACCTGCTGGAACAGGGCGGGTGGCAGATACAGGCCGAAGGATGCGAGGGTTTCAGGGGCGCGGTGCCGGATGCCGGGCTCATGGGTCCAATCGTCGGTGCGACAGTCGCCCCCGAGGTCGTGGTCACGGATCATCGCGGCCCGAAGGTCGCAGATTGCATTCCAGAGGGGAGAGCCCGGGCGGGCATCGCCCCGCGACAGGATCAGGGGCGCATCGTCATCCAGCCAGCTAACAAAGCTGGGGAGGAGGTCGTCACGGGCGTCAGCATCATCGTCCCCGTAGCGTTCGCGGCTGAACGATGCAGCGGCCTCGGTCACCGACCAGCAGGCGCTGTCGGGGTAGATGGGCAGGCTGTGTTCGTGCGCCTTGCGCTGAAGGTCATGCAGGTGGCCGTAGAAGTCGCCCGGGTGCGAGAGCCGGTCCACCCATTCTGCCGGAGGTCGGGTCAGGTGGCAGAATGGATTGTGGGCCTCAATGTATTCCAGATACAGCGCCCAGACGGCTTCAAACATCCGCTCCGGCAGCGCCACGCCATACAGCCAAAGGCCCTTCCTCAGATCGGAGAAGGCACGGTCAGGCTCGTTCATGCACCAGATGTCATGGGGGGCGTCTCCCCTGTCGTCCAGCCTCAGCGCTGCGGCGCGCATGTCGAAGATCGCGTGCCAGAGGGGCGTGTTGCGCCGCACCTGATCCTCGGCAGTCAGGGGCGCATGGGCCACCAGCCAGTGCACGAACATTGGCCCCTGCTGCCGCACGTCATCATCTTCCGGGGACTGGTCGTCCATCTCACCACCTCTTTCAGGATTGTTCAGCGCCCCGAGGATACCGCCCCGGCCCAGCGCACGCCCGCGAAGGCCATTGTTGCCACGGGGCTTTTTCTTGGGGCGGACAGCGCGAGTTGCGGTGGCCCTTCCAGCAGGCAAACTGGCCCACACGCGTTTCTCGGGTTCTTCGGGCTTTTTCCGGTCGCCTATACCGGCCCCCAGTTTCGGAGAGTTAAGCGTTAAGACTGGTATTCCTTTACCGCCCTTAACGCTTAACTCTCGTTTTCTGTGCCTCGTTACGGCGGAGGTAGAATTACCCGGGAAAGTAGAGAAACCCTCTAACCGGACCTCTCCAGCCGGTATGCGAGGCCCTCTCGCTCCCCCCGGACAACCACGATCCTGCGGCCATCCCGGATGTTGCCCTTCACCTTCCTCAGATACCAGCCGACAGACTTCGGGTTTGCCCCCCTCGGACACACAGCTTCCAGCGCCGCCAGCAGGGCACCGTGCCCCGGCCCCTCATTTGCCTCCCTGTGGGCGTGGCCCAGCAGTTCCTTCGTCGTCACGACTTCGCCCACACCGACAGCGCCCTCCCAAGCCGCCAGCACGTCCACCAGTTCCTCGCGCCCCGAGTCACCCCCCGTAACCTCGACCCGGGTTTCGCACGGGTCGGGCTCGCCAAGCCACACCAGCGCGCCGCGCACGAGGTCGGACCACGCCTCGAAGCTGGCGAAGGGGGTCAGGTCGGCCAGCCCCGGCCTGCCAGCCACGACGAAGGCCCGCAGGATCGTCAGACACGCCGCGACGAGATCACCCCGCCGCCTCGGCACCTCCACCTTCAAGTCAAGGTCGAAGCCGCCCCGCTCCTCGGGTTTCTCCACCCCCGCGTCCATCGTGCAGAGGATGGCACGGCGGCTCATGTCCTCGCGGAACTCAAGGTTGTTGCCGTTTGCCAGCCAAAGGGTCCGGGTCGAGACGGTCAGGTTGTCGTTGCCCCCCAGAAGGCGGTCCTGCCAAGTCGGCTGCGTCAGGATCGAACACCAGCGCTGCCCCGTGACGGGCCGCGTGATGTTGTCGATCATCACCACGGGGTCGCCCTGCATCAGGATCGACAGCAGGGCCTTGCGCTCCTCCTCCCCGTCAGGTTCGCCCGACTGGTTCACCGCCGCAGCCGCGCGCCCCATCGCAAGCATGGTGATGCAGTCGCAGAGCAGCGACTTGCCGGTGCCCGGGGTGGGGGCGGAGAAGCCGTGCATCGGCGCGGCGGGAAGCGAGCGGCGGCATACCGCCGTCAGGAAGCCCGACAGCGCGACCGAACGCGATGCTGACCGGCCATCGACCCCAACGAAGGGGAACTGTTTGATGATGACCTTCAGCTTATCAAGGGCCGCAAGGGCATCTTCACGCGACGGTTCATCGGGCACCGGGTCGAAGGTCACGCCGCCAGTGTCCAAGATCAGGCCGGTGGCCCGGTCATAGCCGTCCTCGGACAGGATCGTGCCGTCAGGGCGCATCGTGGGGCACTCGACAATCCCACGCAGGACAGGCAGCCGCCCCCCGCCCTCTGCCACCTGTTCAAGGTAGGTCTGGGCCAGTGAGATGTGGGGCGTGACCGGACTGTGTTCCCCGGGCGACACGAAGTTGACCACCGAGGTCATCGTGGCGCGCAGGCTGTGTTGCTTCACCCCCCGGATCAACAGCGCCCCGGCGGGACGCCTGACGCCTTCTTCGTCCTCCGCCTCATCAAGCCGCGCCGCGCGCACCACCCTTCCAGCCTGCTGGTAGATCGGCACCCCGGCTGCGATCAACGCATCCTCGGCAGCCTCCATCGTCTCATGCAGGCGGTTCAGGTTGTAGACCACCTGAACGCGGTCATCGTCGCCCCCGGTCGATCCACTCCCGGACATGCCCAGCCACTTCCGAAAGCGCTTGGCGACGGCCTCGGGCAACCCCAGCATCTCGACCACACGCGGGATGCCCGTCACGGGCTCCCCCTCACCGGCTTTCGCAGCGGTCTGACCCGCCTTGCCGCGCTTCTGGGCCTCCTCATCGCGCGCGACCTCGGCAACGCGGATGATGCAGCGGTTGGCATCCTCGACAGGCAGGCCCGCCGCCAGCAAGGCTCCGGCCAATGCCATGCAGAAGTCATCCCGGCTGCCCTGCCCCGGGTAGAAAAGCGCGCACACCGACAGGAAGGCCAGCAGGCCCGCCTTCTGGTAGATGCCCATGGCACTGTCCTCGGGGATGGGCGTGTCGCGCTCCCACTCGACTGCCTCACCGTTCGGGTGGACAGACGGCGGGACCATCGTTTGGGCGTTGGTGGAGGCCCGGACCTCAAGGACGCAGATTGCGTGTTCCTCGGGCAGGCCTGCCATCCCCTTCAACTCGGGAATGTCGAACTTCTTGGACTTGATGCCCTTGCACCGCACGAGGCGGTGGGAGCCCCGGGCGGTTGCGCGCCCGAACTTCGGCAGGTTGAACAGCAACAGGTCTGCAAGCTGCCGCGCCTGCGGCCAGTCAAGGTCATAGTCCACGAGGCTGCCACCATCCGCACCGAGGCGGAGCCCGAGGTTGAAGTTGACCGCGAACAACAGCCGGTCGGCATTCTCTGCCGTCACGGTGTTGTCCTCGAACTTGCCCGGGGGCTTCTTCAACCCCGGTGAAAGCCGGATCGGCACCAGCTCACGGGCGAGGTATCCGCGCGCGGCGGTCAACAAGGGATTCAGTTCGGAGGCGGGGGCGGGATCGGGTAAGGTAGCGGTGTTCAGCAAGTCACCGTCTCCCTCGGCCCCGGCCTGCTCACCGCAGGTTGGGGCTTCTTTCATCGCGCCGCCACCCGCGATGCCAGCCACTCGTCAACTTCCCGCTCCAGCCACGCGACCTTGTTGGCGCAGAGGTGGAGTTGCTGGGGGAACTTGCCCTCCCGGATCAACTTGTAGATGGTGGGCTTGGAGAGGCGGATGCGCGACCCGACCTCCTCAATCGTCAACAGCGTGTCTTTGGTCTGCATCGCGTGGTCTCCCGGATATGGTGTCATCTGGGGGGAGGCTACGCGGGTCTGCGGGCTGCGTCGGTCGCGCTAATCGGAGCCGGAAACCGGCTGCATTGCCGCTACGGTCTGCCGCAGGGCCTTTAGCTGGCCACTCTCCCAGAGCGCCCGCAACTGGCCGTGCACGTCCTTGTGCAGCAGTTGCCGCCGCCCGCCGGGGTCACTGGTGGCCCGCCGATACTCCATCGGCATCGCCCAACGGACACCCGCGACGGCAAACATCAGGAGGGGGTAGGGCTTCCATCGGTCGGTGTCGCGGTGCGGGTTTCCGACAACCACCGGGCCACCGCGTTCGGCCCAGCACCTCGCCAGTTCAAAGACGGCTTCACGCAGCCCGGGAATGTCGCGGGTGTCGCCCACCCGGCCCGCCGACTGAGCCTCAACGATCTGGCGCGCCGCCGCCCCCACGTCTACCGGCAGTGTGTCGGTGATCTCCCCCACCTGTGCCACCAAGACCTGATGGAAGTGGTCGCGTTCGGCTGGCGTCATCTTGGCCCAAATCTCGGCAATCCGCTGCGCCGCGCCCTTCGGCCCCGTCCTCGGGGCAAGGGTGTGGGGCGCATAAACCACCCCCTCCCCGAAAAGCTCAACCGTGATGCGCTCAATCTCCGGCAGGTCAACAATGCTGCGGTAGGCGTGGCGGGCGCGGATCACGTCCGCGCGGCGGAGCGACGGGTAATCCTTCACGCCCACAGCGCACCCCACGTCTCAAGTGCAGCCCGCTTTTCGTCTAGGTAGGAATAGCGGTTATACGTCCCCGCCACCCCTTCAATCGCGTGGCCCAGCACCCGTTCGATGTGTTCCTGCGGGATGCCAAGACGCGCCATATGGGTGGCGGCAGACCGGCGCAGGTCGTGCAGGGTCCAGCCCTCCACCTTCGAGAACTTGTCCAACCGTGCCTTGGCCTTCGAGAAACCCGAGACAGGCACCTTGCCCGCCGTGGTCGAGAGCAGGTATTCCCCGCTGTTCCACTTCGGCAGACCTTCCACGATGGCAAGCGCCGGTGCCGACAAAGGCACCACCTGCGGGCGGTCGGTCTTATAGAACGCGGCTGGCACCTCATAGGCGGTCTGGTCGGGCAACAGCCAGTCGCGGCGCAGCCCTGCAATCTCGGCCCGCCGCTGCGCCGTCAGGATCAGGAGCCGGACCATCGGGCCGAAGGGGTAGCCCATCTTGTCGGCGGCTGCCCAAATGGCCTTAAGCTCGTCCATCGTCAGCACACGTTCGCGGGCGACATAGCCCAATTCTGGGCGGCGCATCCCGGCGACGGGGCTGGCGGTCAGCAGGCCCCTATCGACGGCCCAGTTGAAGAATTTGGTGATGTGCTTCCGAACCTCACGCGCCGCGCCGGTGCCGTGCTCCATCGCAATCTCGTCAAGCAACTCGTGCGCCGTCGCCCGGTCCAGCGTGTCGATGGGCTTCGACTTCCATTCCGGCACGACATAGGTGTTCAGCAGCCGTTCGGTGTCCTTCCACTTCACCGTATGGGCCTTTGCGTGCAGTTCGATGAAGCGGGCGCAGATCACCTCAAAGACCCGCTCACCCTTCTGGCGCAGCTCATCCTTGCGCTGGTCAGCAGGATCGTCGCCCCGGTCGGCAAGGTCGATGGCGGCCCGGGCCTTGTCGCGCGCCGCCTTCAGGTCGATCAGGGGATAGGCCCCGAGGGTCATCCGGCGCAGCGCGCCCCGGTTCCCGCCGTCGCCCCGGCCCGCGACACGATACATCACCGACCAGCTTTTCTTCCCGCCCTCGGTGATGCGCAGCGCAAGGCCCGGGGTCAGGGTGTCGAAAACCTCAAGCCGCTGGCCCGCGACGGGGTTCATCTTGTCCACGGCCATCTCAGTCAGCTTCTTCTTCATCGCAAACTCCGGGGTAACGGCGGGGTAACGGAATGGTGGGCTATTCGGCTTTACGGGCCTATACCACCGGAGCCGACTATAGCGCCCAAGTGCCTGTAAGTAAACGGGTTTAGGCAACGCGCGGAGCCCTGCGGATACCCCGGGAAACTGGCGGCCCGCTTCTTGGTAAGGGAGAGGTCGAGAGTTCAATCCTCTCTTGCAGCACCATGCTATCCCCTTGATTTTGCATAAGTATCTGATCCATATTGAGCTTGTGCCGCCCATTAGTGCATATGGGTAGTGCAAATGAGATGCGCGTGCTGGGTCCAGAACTGATCAACGGGGTCTGGCACCTCCGCCCTCATGTTTCCAAAGACGTTGCACCAGCCGCACGGGGAAAAACCCTGCTGGTTCCCATCGGCGACATACGACGCCCCGCAACGGTGGGCGATGTGGTCAAGGTCTCGCAACGGACGCCCATCAGCCTTTGGGGCCGCGATCCAATCTTCCGACAGCGCCCCCCTGATCGAAACCCGCGGCTGGCCAGGCTTTGAACACGCCACAGGATCTTGGATGCTCGCGCATGGCGCGGAATGACCAGAAGCGCCCAAACCGTTCCGGGCAAAGCTCTTCGGGCGGCTGATCACAAAGCCGTGCACCGTGTAATGCGACGATCTCTTTTTGCGAATTGCTTGGTGAAGGGCAAACAGGCCCTTCCGTTTCAGATGGAGATAGACATGACCTCGATGACGTCCCGCCTTGTTCTTGGTGTTTCACTTGCCGGCGCGCTTGGCGCGATGGCAGTGACGCCGGTGATGGCGCAAGATATGGAGAAGTGCTTCGGTGTTTCCCTGGCCGGGAAGAATGACTGCGCCGCTGGTCCGGGCACGACCTGCGCCGGGACTTCCAAGGTCGATTATCAAGGCAACGCATGGACCCTGGTTCCCGCAGGCACCTGCCTGACCATGGAACTGCCGCCTGCCGCCGACGGCATGGCGCGGACCGGCTCGCTTGAGGCGCTGACGCGCGACGTGCCGAACGCCTGATCAACCGGGCGCGCCGGTTGCGGCGCGCCCCCCTTTTCAAGAGTGGACATGCCATGCTGCCAGCCCTGCCCGGAGTAGGCTTCAAGCCAGACCATTTCGGCGATATCCGCAATGGCGCGGCGGAGATCGGCTTCTTTGAAATCCATGCCGAAAATTACATGGGCGCGGGCGGGTTGCCCCATGCCCAGCTTGCGGCGATCCGGGCGGATTACCCGCTGTCGATCCACGGGGTCGGCTTGTCGATCGGCGGGGCGCGCGGGCTTGACCCTGATCATCTTGACCGCCTTCGCAGCCTTTGCGAACGCTATGAACCCGACAGCTTTTCCGAACATCTGGCATGGTCCAGTCACGGGGCCGATTTTCTGAACGACCTGCTGCCCTTGCCCTACACCGAAGAAACCCTGGCTGTTGTCTGCGCGCATGTGGACCTTGTTCAATCCGTGCTGCGGCGGAAAATGCTGCTTGAAAATCCCGCGACCTACCTGTGTTTCGCGCAATCGACGATCCCCGAGACCGAGTTCTTGACCGAGGTGGCACGACGTACAGGATGCGGGCTGTTGCTGGATGTGAACAACGTCTTCGTGTCGTGCACAAATCACGGCACCGATCCGCGCGCGTGGTTGGCCGCCTTTCCGTTGCATCTGGCCGGGGAAATCCATCTGGGCGGGCATGATGCCGAGGACCTGCCCTCGGGCCCGTTGTTGATCGACAGCCATGGCGCAGCCATCGCCGATCCGGTCTGGGCACTTTACGCCGAGGTGATGGCCATGGCCGGCCCGCTGCCGACGCTGGTGGAGTGGGACAACAATCTGCCCGACTGGCCCGTTCTGGCGGCCGAGGCAGCGCGGGCCGGCACCATTCTGGCGGCGGCACAGGCTGGCCTTGCAAAACGGGGGGCTGGCCTTGCCCGCGCATCCTGACTTCGTGGCCCAATTCGACGCCGCCCTGCGCGGTGGCCCACTGCCGCCCGGCCTGATCGCCCGCGACATGGCCGAGGTGGACCGTCGCTTTGCGGTTTACCGCAACAACGTGGCGGTCAGTCTGGCCGAAGCGCTGGCCGCGCGGTTTCCGGTGATCCGGCGGTTGGTTGGCGAGGCGTTCTTTACCCCGCTCGCCCGGCTTTATGCCGAAACGGACAGGCCCCGGTCGCCGGTGCTTGCGGAATGGGGCGAGGGGTTTTCCGGGTTTCTGGCCGGTTTTCCGCCCCTCGCCGCCTATCCCTACCTGGCCGACGTGGCGCGGATCGAGTTTGCGCGCGGGCAGGCCTTTCACGCCGCCGACGCCGCACCCATTGATCCGACCGTTCTTGCCAGCCTGGACCCACAGCGGGTCAGACTGACCCTGCATCCGTCGGTCAGCGTGTTGCGGCTTGGCCATCCGGCTGTGTCGATCTGGGCGCGCAACCAGCCGGGCGGTGACGCGGTTGCGTTGCACCAAGGCCCGGAAACGGCACTGATCTTGCGCGATGCAACCCATCAGGTGCCGGTGCACAGCATCAGCGCAGGGGACTGCGCGCTGGTGCAGGCGATCCTTGCCGGGCACAGCCTGTCGCTGGCCGCCGATGCCGCGCACAGCGCAGACGCCAATCACAATCCACAATTCCTGCTTGTCACGCTGATGCGGGCGGGCGCGATCATCGCAGCAACGGAGTGACAGATGCCTAGCCTTGCCAAACTGAACCACTGGCTTGCCCAGATTCCTGACGCGCCGGTTGCGCTGATGCTGCGGGTTTTCCCGGCATTGGTCTTCTGGCAATCGGGGCAAACCAAGGTGGATGGGTTTTCCATCAAGGACTCGACCTGGTTCCTGTTCGAAAACGAATATGCCTTGCCACTGATCCCGCCAGAACTGGCCGCAGTGCTGGCGACCGTGGCCGAACACCTGCTGCCCGCCCTGCTGATCCTTGGTCTGCTGACCCGGCTTTCGGCGCTTGGCCTGTTGGCGATGACGGCGGTGATCCAGACCTTTGTCTATCCGGATGCGTGGAGCACGCATGGGCTGTGGGCCGCGCCCCTGCTGGCGGTGGTCGCGCGCGGCCCGGGGCTTTGGTCGCTGGACCATCGTCTTGGACTTGACCATGGGGCGCGGGGCTAGATGGAACTGGTCTTTGCCTATCTTGCGGGCCTGCTGACACTGATAAACCCGTGCGTCCTGCCGGTTCTGCCCATCGTCGTGGCAAGCAGCCTGCAAACCGACCCACGGGCGCCATTGGCCTTGGCCGCGGGGATGAGTGTGTCCTTCGTTCTGTTGGGCACGGCCGTCGCGGCGATGGGTCCGGCCTTTGGCGTCTATCCGGAAGACGTGACGCGCGTGGCGGCGCTGGTCATGCTGGGCTTCGGGATGGTCCTTGTCCTGCCGCCTCTCGGGCGTCGCTTTGCAGCGGCCTCTGCGGGCCTGGCGGCGGTGGCGGATGCCCGGATCGCGGCGGCACCCCGTGGGATCGGCGCCGAATTCTGGGGCGGTGCCCTGCTTGGCGCGGTCTGGAGCCCCTGCATCGGCCCAACACTGGGGGCCGCGATCGCGCTTGCCAGCACGGGCCAAGACCTGTGGCGCGCCACAGCCGTCATGGCAGCCTTCGCCTGCGGAGTGGCCAGCCTGATCCTTGCTGCTGCCTATGGGTTGCGGGGGTGGATGCGCCGCAACATGGGGCGGATGGTGGCATTGTCATTGCGCGCGCGGCCCGCAATGGGCTGGGTGTTCATCGCGGTCGGTGCCGGCCTGTTCCTTGGCCTGAACCATGTCCTTGAAGCCGCCGCACTGCGCATCTTGCCCGCGTGGCTTGTCGATCTGTCTGTCACCCTCTGAACATTGGAGATCACCATGAACCGGCGCACGTTTCTGCTTCTGTCCACAGCGGGCTTGCTTCTGGCGGGGCCTCTTCGGGCCGATGACCGCACCTTCTATACCCCCGGCCTTGCGGAAACCGCGATCGAGGCGGGTGAGGTGGTGATCCTGGACTTCTGGGCAAGCTGGTGCAGCACCTGCGCGGCACAGGAAAGGGTCATCGCCGCGCTGATGGCCGAGAACCCCGCCTATCGCCGGAAGATCCGCCTGATGGTTGTGGACTGGGACCAGCACGGCGATGGCACGCTGTCCCGCTCACTCAAGATCCCGCGCCGTTCGACACTGGTCGCGCTGAAAGGCCAGCAGGAACTGGGTCGCATTGTCGCAGGGACCGGCAAAGCCGAGATCAAGGCGCTGTTTGACGCGGCATTGGCTGCCGCAGGATGATGTCTGTCATTGCTCTTTCACCGAGGCGTGACTATGCCTGCCTACCCGGATCAGCTAGGCCGATCCGGAAAGGTGGGGAGGTTGGGCTGAAACAGGACGAGCTATGGGAAACACTGCTTGCGCGCGCCAATGACGGGGATGGCGCGGCTTTTGCGCGCTTTCTTGTTGTCGTCACCCCAACCCTGATGACCGTGATCCGGCGGCGGGGCGAAGCGCTGCCCGCCGACCAGCACGAAGACATTCTGCAAGACGTTTTGCTTGCGATCCATCTCAAACGGCAGACATGGCGCCGCGATGCGCCGGTCCGGCCATGGCTATACGCACTCGCCCGCTACAAGGTGGTGGACGCGTTCCGCAAGAGAGGAGCCAACGTCAACCTGCCGATCGAGGATTTTGCCGATGTGCTGCCCGAGGAAAATGCCGCCGTTCCCCTGTCGGCACGGGATGCCGACATCATGCTGGGCCTGATCGACGCGCGTTCGGCGTCCCTGGTCAGGGCGATGGCGCTGGATGGCAAAAGCGCCGAAGAAGCCGGTGAAGCGGTGGGCCTGACCGCGGCGGCGGCGCGTGTCGCACTGCACCGGGCCATCCGGCGGCTGTCGAGCTTTGCCGAAAGGATGATGAAATGACATCGAAACAATCCACGGCAGAGTTGATCAGGCAGCTTGCCGCAAGCCCCGCACCCCAACCGTTCCGAACGGGCATGGTTGCCGGCGGCATGTTGGCGGTGTTGCTGATGTCGTTGGTGGCGTTCTGGCTGGTGTTTGGCTTGCGGACGGATCTGGCCGGCGCATGGCTGCTGTTGCCGGTACAGGCCAAGACGGTTTTGCCGCTTGTGCTGTCCGTTCTGGCGCTGTGGTTTGCCTTGGCGTCTTCGCGGCCGGATGGGCAGATCGTGCTTTGGCCTTTGGCGGCGCCGGCGCTGCTGGGATTGCTTTTGGTTTTTCAGCGCCTCGGCCAGAGGGCAGAAGGATCGTTGCTGACGGAAGTGCTTGGCCAAACGGCTTTTGCCTGCCTCACCTCGATCACGGTCCTGTCGGCGTTGCCCTTGGGGTTGGGGATCGTGATGTTGCGTCGGGCCGCGCCGACCCGACCCGCCATGACCGGCGCGCTGGCGGGCGTCGCCGCAGGTGCGGGTGCCGTGGCTGGCTATGCCTTGCATTGCACCGAGGACTCGCCGCTGTTTTTCGTCGTCTGGTATGGATTGGCGATCTGCATTGTCGCGTGTTGCGGCGGATGGCTGGGCCACCGCTATCTGAGGTGGTAGCCGTTGACGACAGGGCGCTGCCGATGCGCCCTGTGCGTTTGTGCGCTGATGCCCCTTGGTTGCTGTAGATCGCGCAGATGCGGTTGATGCCCGACGGTTCCAGACCCCGAAGGCCCAAGGCAAAGACCGTGCCTTCGCGCTCGCAGCGCACGTCCCGCCTAGCACGGGCTGACAAGACACCAATGATCTGGTCTGCTCTGTAAGCGCTGTCCTGATCACACCTTGGCGGCATAATTCCACGGCAGGAGATCGT
>DYMU01000022.1 GCA_020721445.1 Gemmobacter nectariphilus | reverse complement strand
TCTGTCCGGGAGAAGGGGAAGTCCGGCCGTCAGCCGATTTGTGCAACAGAGCCCAGCGGATCGCAAATCCTTGTGCAGGCAGAGAAGCGCCGAACGCGGGTCACCGCACCCAAAGGCGGCATGTTCCGGGCGACAACCTTGCAAATTCCCCGCACCCGGCTGATGGCGCTCGGGGCTGGGGGGCCGGGACCGGTCAAAGGTCTGGGTGACCGCGCCATCCGGACGTTTGAGACCGCGTTTGGACGGCAGATCGGACGGTTGCTGCCTGAGGTGGCCGAAGACATCTTTCGCCAGCCGGATCGGTTTCTGACGCCAAGGGCGATGGCCGAGTTTGTCAGCCTGATCGACGATCTTCTGGTCGATGCCAGCGGATTGGGTAGTGTCGAAACGCGGAAATACAGTGGTTTGCGCGAATTCCAGCGGGTCGGCCAGGTTTGCGACATCATGCAGGCGCGCGGCGAGGAGGCGCTGTCGATGGCCGATCTTGCCGCCGAACTTGGGGTCACGCCGCGGTGTCTGCAACTGTCCTTTCGTGCCATTCATGGCATGTCGCCCCGGCAGTATCTGCAGCGGGTGCGGCTGGACAGTGTGCGGACAAGGCTTTTGTCGCAGGGCGACGAAGGGTCGGTCACATCTGCGGCGCTGGACTGCGGGTTCCTGCATTTGGGCCGGTTTTCGCAAAGCTACCGCCGCGCCTTTGGCGAGTTGCCAAGCGGGACGAAGGCCCGGCGGAGGCCTCCGTCCGATCTGACCGTTTCGCATTCCGGATAGTTTTTGATCGGCGTCCGTGGCTAGCCTGACCAGAGGACCGCGCAGAAGCGGGTTCCTGTCATCGTTGATCCGGGAGAGCAAACGTGTCGAAGAATCCCTACTGTATTCTTGCCCTGACCGCCGCGGCTGCCGCCTTCGCCATGCCGGTCTCGGCAAAGATCGTTGCCGAGGCAAAGCTTGCGCAGTATTGCGGCGAAGAGGCCGCGTCGCGTCTGGGCGTCGCTGCCACAAGCCTGATTTAGTTGCCGGTCGAAAAGACGCATGGCCAGTTCTATGTCTACGGTCAGACCGATGAGCCGTCTCCCACGCTGTTCAACTGCACCTTCGACGGCAAGCGCGCCTTTCTTGGCATCGACATCGAAGGGGACCATGAACACGGCACGCATGCACAATCAGGTGCCCCGAAGGCGGCGATGAACAAATGCCTGCAAATCTTTGGCTTGCCGGCCAAGGTGGACACCGTCAGCGACTTTGGCAACGGGTTCTACGAGATCATCCTGCAATCCAAGGCGAATTCCCGCAAGGTCGCCTGCACCGTGCCTGCCGACGGATCGGTGATCGAAGACTGGGTCGAGATGAACTGAGATGCCCGTCGGCTGTGCGGCACCTGTCGCGCGGCCCGTTCCCAAAGCTTGCCAACCGAGGTGCAGGGCATGACACCCGACCAGATCATTGCAACTGTGATGGCACTTTTGTCCGCCGAGCCTGCGGCCACGTCCTTTCCCGTCATCGCGTCGGGCGGGGCGAAGGCCGAGTATCCGGTGAGCCTTGAGGCCTGCCCGCGCCCGCTGCCCGCCACCGAGATCGAGGGCAAGACCGTGATCTGCGGCCGTGTCGATGTGCCGGAAAGCCATGAAAATCCAGAGGGTCCGCGAATTGCGCTCAGCTTTGCGGTGCTGAAAGCGCACACGCAAAGTCCGGCACCCGACCCGCTGATCTATTTGCACGGTGGGCCGGGGGGCGGGGCGGTCCGTGATCTGGCGGGCATCGTTGTGCCGATCTTCGAGGGCCACCGGGCGCGCCGCGATGTCGTGACCTTCGACCAGCGCGCGGCAGGCATTTCATCCGACATGGTCACCTGCTTTTCGACCTTCGAGAACAGCCTTGTAGACCTTTTTCAGCGCGACACTCTGGGCAGCAAGCTCGAAGATATCTTTGCCAAGTGCACGGGTGAGCTTAAGCAGGGCGGGCGTAACCTGTCGGCCTACAACACGGTGCAGAACGCCAAGGATGTGCGGGCCGTCATGCAGGCCCTCGGCTATGGCGACTACAACATCTATGGTATCTCTTACGGCACCAAGCTGGCGCTGGAGGTGATGCGCTCGGCCCCCGAAGGCGTGCGTTCCGTGGTGATCGACAGCGTCTTTCCTCCCAATGCCCGTGCCTATGACACCAACATCCTGCCAGTGCAGGAAGGTGTGCAGCAGGTCATCACCCAATGCGCGGCGGATGCCAACTGCACGGCGGCCTTTCCTGACCTTGAGGCCACGATCCAGCGCGTCGCGGTGAAGCTGGAGAAGAACCCGATCCCCGCCGCGCGTGGACGGCCCGAGATCAATGTAGTGACGCTGATCAAGCTGTTCGAAGACCGCAATGCCTTTGGCCACTGGCCAAACACCACCGGCCACATCCCCCTGATCGTGACCGAATGGGACCGGGGCGAGACCGGCACCTATGACGCTCTGGCCTCGGGGGCCACCGCCCGCGCACCAGATGGGGGCGAGCTGCTGAAGCCCTTTGCCGACAAGCTTACGCCCGACCAGACCGTGATCGCGCGGCTCTTGTTGGAAGGGGCGATTGGCGCCAAGCGTGACGAGACGTTTACGGGCTACGCGCTGCGGTCGCTGTCGGATTCAGTTGCAAAGTCGGCGCAGGGTGTATCCAGCCTTGCCCAAAGGCTGGACAAGGCGATGACCGACGCCATCGTCGCCACCCGCTCGAAAGAGGACATGCTGCGCTTTGCCTCGGCCTATGCCGCGCTGGCCCGCCAGAAACCCGAGCGCGTTACGCTGAAGGCGCTGATCGAGGCGCATCTGCCCGCCGCAGACATTGCCCCTACACTCGCACTCCTCGACCAGCTTACCGATGGCGACGTGGCCGAGGTCTTTGCCGCAGTGTCGAAAGAGGCGCGAACGATCTACAAGCCGATTGTCGACATGCTGGACCTGATGGTCGTCGCCTGCACCGAGGATATTCCGTTCAACACGCCGGAGCAGATGCAGGCCGTTGTGGATGGGCTGAAGTTCAAATTCCTTGCGAAAATGCGACAACGTCGACGGCAGCCTTTATCAGCTTTGCCCTTTCATTCCCGCAGCGCTGCCTTTCCCCGGTTTCCACGATGCGGTGAAAAGCGACATCCCGACGTTGGTGATGTACGGGTTCAACGATACCCAGACCTCAACCGAAGAGGCGCTGCTGGCGGCCGAGGGCCTGAGCCGGGCCACAGCACTCGGCTTTCCCGAGGCCGGACATGCGGCAATCGTGTTTTCGCAATGCGCCAAGGACATCGGCATGGCCTTTGTCGAACGCCCGGATGCGCCTTTGGCCACAGGCTGCATCCAGACGCTGAAGCCGACATTCATCCTGCCGTCGAACTGAACAGTCGGCTGTCCCGCGCAATCCGGGGACGCCCTTGAACGGAGACAACAATGCCCCTACGCCGCCTGCTGATCCCAGTTCTGACCACAAGCCTGCTTGCCATTGCGCAGCCCGCAGCGGCGCAAGAGGTCCGCACCAAAATGGTGGGGGCCGCCGCTGCCGGAACCGGCGTCGTCCTTCCCGGTGAGATCAGGGGCGATGACACCGCCGAATACACCGTCAGCGGCGCGGCGGGGCAGATCCTTTCGGTTGATCTGTTGTCCGACAACGGCGGGCTGAACTTCAACATCACGCCAAAGGGCGCGGCCGAGGCGCTGTTCATCGGGGCCACATCGGGCACGGTGGCAGATGTGACGCTGCGCGCAGCGGGCGACTATGTGGTTCAGGTCTTCCTGATGCGCTCGGCCGCGCGGCGGGATGAGGCGGCGGCATACACGCTGGGCATCGGCCTTGCCGGAGGTGACTTTGCCGACGGGCTGGCGGGGGGGCCGGACTGGTGGCAGGTGAGCGTGGAACCGGGCAGCAGCCTCAACATCCACAGCGGCCCGCACGCCCGCTATCCGGTGCAAAGCCGCGCGGCCAACGGCGAGTTGGCGCAGAACCGGGGCTGCCGGATGACCGGGCCTGACCGCTGGTGCAGCGTGCGGTTCGACGGATCGGGCCAGCAGGGCTGGGTCGTCGGCCGTTTCATGACCGAGGCCGCAGCCCCCGCCGCGCCTGCGGTGCCAGCGGGTGGCCCGGTCGGCAACGGTGTGCCGTTTGACGCCACCGGCGAGGTGCCCTGCGCCACCGCCACCGGCCAGCCGATGCGGTCTTGTCCCTTCGGCGTTGTCCGCGACGGCCCCGGCAACGCGGGCGTCTGGATCGCGCTTGGCGACGGAAAGGAACGCGCCATCCTGTTCGAGGGCGGTGTTCCCGTCTCGGCGGATTCATCCGAGTCCCTGAGCTTCGAGAAGGTGGATGACCGCTTCACTGTCCGCATCGGCGCGGAGAGCTATGAGATCGTGGAGGCTGTCGTGTTCGGCGGGTGATCGCGCGACCCCTGACATCGCCAGCTTATACCCATTGAAAAAAGGACCATTTTGATGCTGCAACGCCCCATCGTCCGTCTGATGTGCGCCCTGTTGGCTGCGCTTGTGTGGATGTCCGGAACCGCAATCGCCCAGGACGCAAGAGGCTGGACCGCCAGCGCCGGAATGATCCCAATCGGCGAATACCCCGAGCGTCCGGATGCCGAAATCTTCCACGTCGACTACATCAAGGACGGAGCCGATCCGGCGACCCGCCCCGTGACCTTTCTGGTGAACGGGGGGCCGGGCGGGGCGAGCATCTTCCTGCACATCGCCGCAATTGGCCCGCTGACCATCGCCACCCCCGGCGACGGGACCTTTCCGGCCGTTCCGGCACGGCTGGAGCCGAACCCTGACAGTTGGATCGACTTTACCGACCTTGTCTTTATCGATCCCGTGGGCACCGGTTACAGTCGGATGCTGCCGGGGCCGGACGGGCAGCCGGGCGATCCGAAGAAATACTATGCGGTGGAAAGCGACATGCACTCTATCGCCTGGTTCATCCGGCAATGGCTGACTGCGAATGACCGCTGGGGCTCGCCCAAGGCACTGGCGGGGGAAAGCTATGGCGGGCAGCGGGTGTCGGGCCTGTCGCAGATCCTGGCGCGGGACTACGGGATCAACCTGAACATGGCGATCCTGATCTCGCCGTCCTTGCATACCGAGATCCCGGATACGCGCTATTCCATCCTTGGCCCGATCACCATGTTTCCGACGCAGGCCGCGATTGCCGCCCACTGGGGCCTGAACGGCGAACCCCCGGGCCCCGAAGCGCTTGAGGAATTCGAGCGTTTTGCCCTGAACGAGTTCGCCGGCGGGCTGGTTCGCCTTGGCCGCGCCGACGAGGCCACGCGGACCGCCTTCTTCGACCAGGTGGCCGGCATGATCGGGCTGAACACCGCCTATGTCGCCCGCAAGCGCGCCCGGATCGGCGACCAGGACTTTGCCACCGCGCTGTTGCAGGACAAGGGCCAGATGGTCGACCGCTATGACGGGACAGTGGCAACCGAGAATCCGATACCGGAACTTTTCGGCCTGAACGTTATGGACCGGTCGCTTGCCGTTCTGACGGGCGTTCTGCTGCCGCCTTTCATGGGCTATCTGCGCGGCGAGCTTGGCTACCGGACCGACCGCAACTACATTCCGCTCAGCCTGGAGGTTAATATTGCTTGGGACCGCGCCTCGGCGACCGGGGGCCCTGACGACCTTGCACTGGCGCTGGCGCAGAACCCGGACCTGCGGGCGCTCGTCGTCCATGGAATGCACGATCTGGCGACGCCCTATTTCCGCACGAAATTCGTGCTGGAACAGTCGATGGTCAACCCCGAGGCGCGCAAGCGGCTGTTGTTCGGCGTCTACCCCGGCGGACACATGTTCTATTTGCAAAAGGCCAGCCGCGCCGAGTTTGCCGCCGATGTCCGCGCCTTTTATGCAGGAGCGAACTGATGCGTCCGCTGATCGTCGCCTTTGCCGTCCTGATGCCCTTCGGCGTGCAGGCGGAAGATGTGGCCGCACGGCTGAAGGCTGTGCAGACCGAACGCCTGCGCCCGCTGGATTTCGAGCCATTCTCTGGAGCGTTGGCCGCCTTCGGGCCGTCAGCCGAGGTGGACGGCTTCCTTCTGGTCGCCGGTATCGCCGACATCCAGGCCGCCATGGCAGCCGGTGAGTTGACATCAGAGACGCTGACCCTTTGGCACCTTGCGCGCATTCAGCGGCTGGATGACCGCCTGCGCGGGATGCTGGAACTCAACCCCGCAGCACTGGACGAGGCCCGTGCAGCCGACGCCCGCCGCGCGGCAGGTCAGTCGCTGGGGCCGCTGGACGGCATCACGGTCAGCCTGAAGGACAACATCGGCACCGCTGGACCGATGCACACCACAGCGAATGCGGAAATCCTGTTCGACCACATGGCCGCCGAAGACGCCACCCTTGTCGCCAGCCTGCGCGCGGCGGGGGCGGTCATCATCGGCAAGGCCAGCCTGTCGGAGTTTGCCGGATCCCTGGCTTCTGGCTTCCCCTCGGGCGGCAACGGCGCGGTCGGCGGACAGGGCGTCAACCCGCTGGGACCGTTCCCGACCTATGGCTCCAGTTCCGGATCGGCGATCAGCGTCGCCGCACAGTTCGCCGTCGTCAGCATCGGCACCGAGACGGCAGGTTCACTTGTCTCGCCTGCCGGGGTGATGAGCCTGATCGGCATGAAACCCTCGGCCGGGTTGGTCAGCACCGAAGGCGTCATACAGTTGATCGCCAGCAATGACGGCCCCGGCCCGATCGCGCGCACGGTGCAGGACGCAGCGCTGCTTCTTGCTGCCGCCGATACGGCAGAGGTGGACTATGCCGAGGGGCTTTCGGCTGATGCGCTGACGGGGGTCAAGGTGGGGGTCTTGCTGGCGGACATCGCCGATGCTGGCATGGGGACCGAAGCCATGACGCGCACCGCCGCAGCCCTGATGATGCTTGGCGCTGAGACGGCTCCGGTCACATTGGACGTTCCGCTGGATGTCGTCCAGCAGTTCTTCGCCTACCTCAGCGCGGGCATGCGCTATGACATGATGCCGGTCGTATCCGCGCACAACCAAGGCGTCGTGACGCTGGAGGACCTGATCGCCTACAACAAGGAAGATCCGAAGCGCCGCATGCCCTTTGGCCAGGATATGCTGGAAAAGTTCGCGCCATTGAGCGCTGACCTTTCTGCCGCAGACTATGCGAAGCTGACCACCGACATGCACACGGTCATGACCGAGGCGATGGACGCTGCCTTTGCCGCGCAGGATGGGGTAGAGGTGTTGGTCAGCATGGCAAACCTGCATTCGATCTTCTACGCGACGGCGGGCTATCCGGCGATCACGGTCCCGATCGGGCGCAAAGAGTCAGGGGAACCGGTTGGCGTGACACTGATCGGCAAGAAGGGGCAGGACGCACAGCTTCTGTCCTACGCGTACGCATTTGAGCAGGCGACCCGCGCCCATATTCCGGCGAACCTGCCCTGAACAAGCCAACGCATCCAACTCTGTCAGGTCGCGCTTCGGGCCTGTAAGCGACCAACGGGAAGCCGCCAGATGAACACCCAAACCACGTCCGCCCTTTCGACCATCCGCGCGATTCTCAAGTTCCCGTTGATCCGCATTCCACTTCTGGGCGGCATCCTGTTTGTGGGCATGGGGATCAGCAACGGCTTCATGGAAACCTACAAGGACTCTACCCCGACCGCGCTGGGGCTGGTGCTGCTGGTCGTGGCCATGGCCTTGGCGATCTACTGGGCCTTCGTCCGCTTCGTTGAAAATCGCCCAGTGTCTGAATTGTCCCTGTCCGGACTGGGCGACGAGTTCGGACCGGGCCTTCTGCTTGGCTTTGGCCTTTATTCAGCCTGTATCCTTATTCTTGTTCTGCTGGGCTACTGCCGGATCGAGGGGCTGAACCCATGGACGCTGATGCTGCCGATGGTGCCGATGGCCATCAGTTCTGCCTTCCTGGAAGAACTGATCCATCGCGGCGTCCTCTTTCGCGTCACCGAGGAATACCTCGGCAGCTGGATCGCGCTGATCGCCACTTCGGCTTTCTTCGGCGCCCGGCACCTTGGCAACCCGGATGCCACCGTGACCGGGGCCGTCTTCATCGCGATCGAGGCCGGCGTGCTGCTTGCCGCCGCCTACATGCTGACCCGCCGCCTCTGGTTGTCGATCGGTTTTCACATGTCGTGGAACTTCACGCAGGCCGCGATCTTTTCCGGCACGGTTTCCGGCATTGAAATGCCCCCGGGACTGGTCAAGGCGGTGATTGAGGGGCCAGAGCTGTTGACCGGCGGCAAGTTCGGCGTCGAAGCTTCGATCGTCGCCTTTCTGCTGTGCACCGCAACCGGGGTGATCTTGCTCTGGCGGGCGCTCCGTGCTGGCCGGGTCTGTCCACCGATGTGGAGCAATCGCGGCTGATCTGTCCCGTAAACGGACGGCCCGACAGTGGCGAAACGTCGTCGATCAGGGCGCAGTGGTAAGGCGTGCAATCTGTCGGAAGACCGAACCAGACAAGGTTCGACCGCAGTCCCCTTTCCTCCGCCAATATATCAGTAAAGTGGGATGTTTGGCGGGCAAAGTGCACACGCCCCCATGGCACATCCCGCCGACACTCCTTCGGTTCGGGCGGCAGGATGACCGCATGGAAGCTGCGGTCACGGCGGCGCGCATTGCGGCCAGCGAGGGCAAGGGGGCTTTTTTGCGCCTTTGGCGATCGGCGGGGCAGGGGGCGGCGCGCCGGTGGCCCAGCACACGCGCGCCGGGCGCGCTGGCTTGATGCGACAGGGACTGCCTGCCTTGCCGTGATGCGGCACATGGATGACATCGAGGTTTTGACCGCGCGGGCAAGCGCCGGGATGCGTCCGCTTTGGGAGAAGATACCACCGGCCCTGCACGCCTTTTTTATGGGGTGGCCTTTGGTTTTTCGCCCCGATGGCCGAGGCCCTGAGCGGTGCGGACCGCGCTGCCGTTCAGCGCAACACTGGCTGGAAAGCGCCGGGCCGGATCCGTGCGGGGACTTGGGCAGGGGAGATTTTGGATGTGGTGTCAAACCCGCAGGGTCACGCTGTCAGCGCGACAACAGAGTGTCGGCACCACTGGACAACACTGGCGACATCGGTGGGCAGGGCCGTGGCCTCCTCGCCGGCAAAGGCCAGAAACGCTGCAAGGTTCAGGCCGTTGACCCCGACAAGAACGGGAAGCCCCAGATCGACGGCATCGCCAATGACCGGGACCAGACCCTTGCCCTCGGCCTCTCGTTTGCCGAACTTGTTGACGATCAGGATATCAGCACCCGACAGGCGCTGTTGAACCGTCATCACCGACTGTTCCAGCGCACCGGAATCGAGCATGCAGCCCCGTGCAAGGTCGCCGCGATCTTCGCTGATGCGGATCACAGGGCCGTGCGGAAGCAGGATCAGATCCATGTCGCATTTGCGGCGGTCGGGGCGTTCGATGTTCGACTGTACCGTTCCGGCAAGGCGCAATCCGTCGGCTTGCAGCCGGTCAGCCACGGCTGCGATCAGCGCATCTGTCCGGCCGCGGCCCTGAAGTGTGACGTAGGCAAGCTTCATGGCGGCGTCCCCTTTGCCATGGAAAGATGCGCCGCCGACACTTTGCCGGCGGCGCGTGAGAGTGCTGTCAGAGTTCCACTTCCCACGACTTGTAGGACACCCGCGCCGCAGCCGGGGTGGCATCCGAGATCTTGCGGATGTTGGCCCAGGTCTGCTTGTAGTTTGGCAAGATCAACTCGTTGGTGCCGGCGTTGATGACGTTGCCTTGGGTGCCGTTCGGAGCGCCGAAGATCATGAAGGTCTCGTTCCGGCGCGCGGTCGGTTCGGGATAGACCAGCCCTTGTGTCGCGCCGACATCGTTATAGACCTCGACCATATCGCCGGGTTTCAGACCCAGATCTGCCATGTCGTCGGGGTTGATCTGGATGAAGGGCACCGGGAAGCGGTCCATGACGAACTCATTCTTCTGGTCAAGGAACCAGTTCTGCCAGTTCAGGTTGGCGCGTCCGGCGTTGATCAGAAAGCGGAAGCTGGCTTTTTGCTGTGCCTTGCCGGGGGCTTGCAAGCCCCGCCATGCACCCATGCAGAACAGCGCCTTGCCGTCTTCACGGCCATGCCGGGTAAAGACGCCGTCTTCGTAAAGCCGCGGCGTGCCGACCAGCGCGCCGTTTTCAAACCCCTTGACCGGTTCCTGCACGCCGTTGTTGCCAGCGGCCCGCAGACGTTCGTAGGTCACTTCCGGATTGCCCGAATTGTAGCCGTCGATGAAGGCATCTTCTTCGGTCTTCCAGTCATAGCCCTTGAACTGGTCGGCATACTCCGCACGGCCTTCCTCACGCAGCACGCGTTCCATGTGGTTGGCCAAGCGGGCGGCAATGATGCAGTCAGGCTGGGCCGAACCAGGCGCGTCCATGTATTTCTCGACCAGCCGCAGGCGGCGTTCGCCGTTCATCGAGGTCAGGTTCATTTCGCCCGATTCCACCGCCGGCAGGATGACATGGGCCGCCTGTCCGATCTGGCTGTGGATGATGTCGACGCAGACGCTGAAAATGCCACCCGCCTCGATCGCGCCGACGATGGCGTCGATCAACTCCTCGCGCGTGGCCCCGGCGCGGGCGTCCATCGCTTCTTTCACCATGTTCGAGCGTTTGTTGTAGACGCGCTTGAACTCGGCGGCGTTGAGCGTGGTCTTGTAGTGGTCGTTGGCCCAGATGTGGTGAACCTTTCCGCCGCCCGCGATCAGCAACTGGTCGATGTAGGGGGCAGGGCGGCCAACATGGGCGTCCGACGGGCGGAAGTAGCCTTCCTGATGGCCACCCAGACGGCAGGTGCCGCCGCCGATCCGACCGATATTGCCGGTGGCAAGGCCGATGTTCACCAATGCCCCGATGACGCGATAGTTGTCGTTGCCCCAGATGATGCCCTTTTCATAGCCGGTCACGCATTTGCGGCGGCTGCCGTCGTCCTTGGGCTTGGCGATCCACTCGGCGGCTTGCATGATCTGCGCCTCGGTCAGGCCGGTGATGGCCGCACCTTCGGCAAGGGTCATCTTCACCGCCGCCCGCGCCGCCTCGAACGACCCGAGTGCTGCCGGGTGGGCGGCATCTTCGGCCACCGCCACATCGCCCTGGAATGTGGATTTCGCGATGAAATCGGCATCCACCCAGCGCTGGTCGGCAATGTAGGTGAAGAGGGTGTTGAACAGCGCCAGATCGCTGCCGCTGGCAATTGCCAGATGCAGCACGTTTTCGGCCCCCGCCACCTGCTCGCAGGCGTCCACCGTCACGGTGCGGCGCGGATCGACCACGATCACCTTGGCGCCGTTCTGCATGCCCTTGACCATGTGGTTCAGGAACAGGTTGGTCTGGCATTCGATCGGGTTGGTGCCGACCAGCAGGATCGTGTCAGTGTTCTGATAGTCGGTGTAGGAATAGTTCAGCTCGTCCACGCCCATGTCGCGGGTGCTGTGCACCTCGGAGTTATAGGCGGGGCGGTTGTGGATGCGGCAATGCTTGACCTTCATCGACCCGAAATACAGCTTGCCAGTGCCCCAGGTGTTTTCATAGCCGCCAGCACTGCCGCCATGGTCGAACATCGAGACGTAAAGATCATCCTCGTCGTCCTTGTCGATCACGCGGGCGGTGACGCGGGCCACCAGATCCAGCGCTTCGTCCCAGCTTGTCGGCTGCCATGTGCCATAGCGCCAGACCATTGGTTCGGTCAGGCGCTGCGCCTGTGTGCCGGTGATTTCAGAGCGGCGGTTTTCGGCCATGCGCGCGCCGCGCACGGACCCAAGGCCCGCGTTCACCTCGCAATTCACATCCGGCTTGATGACCAGATGCACATCCTGCCCGTTCTGCTTGACGACGTTGTACATCGAGGGCGCATACCACGCCTCGGTTTCCACGCCCTGCTGCCGGGACAGGTCTTCACCGATCCAGTTGCTGTCGGTGGTGCCCTGCTTTTTCAGCGGCCAGGTGTAGGCTTTGTAGCCACAGCCGACGATGCAGTAGTGGCAGGTGACATTGTGTTCCTTGGCGCCTGCGGGAATGATCGGCAGACGGTCGATGTTGCGTTTGAAAGCCATGATCTCGCCCCCTTACCCTTGCAGCACGTTGGACAGACGGCCGTAAATCAGCTCGTCCGCACCTTCGGCGTAAATGTCGCCCGCGTCATCCACCCGCAGCGAAAATTGCGGCAGGTTCTGCGTGGCATGGCCCCAGACCTGCTGGCCGCCTTTTTCGCAATCAAAGCGGCTGAAATGGCCGGGGCAGTTCAGGGTCTTGTCGGCAGCGTGGTAGGACAGGGAATAGCCCTTGTGCGGGCACAGCACCGAATAGGCGACGATATCGCCATCGGGTCCGGCACCGCCTTCGACCGCTGCGCCCAGTTTCAGCAAGATGCCGGGGCTGTCGGCATCGGGATAGCCGATATCCATCGGCTCGTTCACCTTCAGATCGGCCAGATTGGCCAGTTTGTTTGATGGATAATCCAACATCGCCCGCGCCTGCTGCGCCTGTGCCTGCCCTGCGGGCATGACCGTTGCCGCCGCAGCCCCCGCCACGCCGAGAACACCGCCGCGCAGGAACTGACGGCGGCCGACATCGACCAACCGATTGCATTTCATGGTAGCTACCCTCCCTTGGCTGCCTGAACCAAGGCTAGCGCATAACCGGCCGGTCCTGCGACCATGCGCCACAGGTCGCCGCGACGCGGCAAGACGTTCTAACCATGCACAATTTTCGGGCGTTCGGATTTCCGAACATGGGATTTCGCCTAAAGCCCCAGCTTTTGCATCTTTTCCCACAGCGTGGTGCGCGACACGCGCAACAGCTTTGCCGCTTCGCCCACCTGTCCGCCGGTCCGATCCAGCGCCGCCACGATCTGCGCCCGCTCGGCCGTATCCCGCACCTCGGCCAGCGAGCGCAACGCTGCATCGGCGGCACGTTCGGGAAAGAGATCGGAGGTCAGCACCATATCACCCTCGGCCGCTTCGACCGCGCGCAGAAGGCGGGCGCGCAGCTCGCGGCCATTTCCCGGCCAGTCATGCGCGCGGATCGCCTCTTCCGCCGTGGCGGCAATGCCCGAAAGCGCCTGTTTGCGACGGGCGTTGAAGCCGGGAAACAGCCGCGCGGCCAGCCAGACCGCATCGTCGGGGCGGTCGGCCAGCGGCGGCACCACAATTTCATGCGACCGAAGCACGGACATCAGGTCAGCCCGCAGCGCATGCCAGTCTTCGGCAGCCTGCGGCCCAAGCGTGGCGATCAGCCGAAACCGGGGGGCACCCAAGGCGTGAAACAGCGCGTCCTGTGCCGCGCCGTCCAGCCGCCCGATGCCGACAATGACCAGCGACCCTTCGCCCACCTCGCGGATCGCGCGGCGCATGTCGTCGGCACCGACGGTGTCGCGCAGGGCATTGCACAGGACCATCGGTGCAAGCTTGCGGTCGGACAGATCATGCACCCGCCGTGCCAGCCGCAGCTTGCCAAGACCCGATGCGCCGCGGATCAGCAGCGCCGTTTCGCGGGTGGCGGCGTCAACCACCTGCCGGTCCACCGACCGTGCGGCGGCGCTGATCCCGGTTTCTGGTGGCATCTCGTGGTCGGCCCTTGGCCGCATGACGGTGACGAGGCGCCGCAGGAACGCGGCAATCTCGAACGGTTTGGTGATGTAGTCCGCCGCACCAGACCGGATCAGCCGCACCGCCTGATCAATGCCGCCCTGTCCGGTGATGAACAGGAACGGCGGCGGGTGGCCGGTGCGCGTCAGGGTATCATAGAGGTCTTCGCCGGTGCCGTCTGGCAGGCGAATGTCGCAGATCACGGCATCCAGCACTTTGCGGGGGGTGCGGATCGCGGGCAGGGCGCGGGCGATGCCGCGGTGCCATTGCACCTCGGCCCCTTCCAGCGTCAGCCGCTGCATCAGCGACGCCCCCATGATCTCGTCATCTTCGACCAGCACGATGCGTCGCCCCTCAAGCATCGGTCGCCCCCTGCATCGGCAGCGTGACGCGCACGCAGGTGGTGCCGCCCTGCCGGTGGTGTCGGATTTCGCCGCCAAGCCCGGACACCAGGTCGCGGACAAGGCGAAGGCCGACGCCGCCGCCGGGCGGCAAGGGACCGGATGCCAGAAGCCGATCAAGATCCGCCTGACCAAGGCCGGGGCCGCTGTCGGTGATGTCAAAGGTCAGCCTGTCGTGCGCGGCCACAACGCCCAGACCGACGCGGCCAGCCGGACCCGCGGCTGCGCCGGCGTTCAAGAGCAGGTTCAACACCACCTGCCGCACCGGGCCAGCGGGAAGTCTTGCCAGCTCTGCCAGGCCGGCGTCGACCTGCCAGATCAAGGTCTGGTGGCGGCGGGCGACCTCGGGTTCGAACAAAAGCTTCAGGTCTTCAAGGTCTTCCGGGCGCAGGGTCTGGCCGACGCGGTCAAGCCGGTTCTGGTCAAGAATGGCGCGGGTCACGTCGCGCAAATGCGACAGCCCGCGCTGCATCAGCCTGGCAGACTGGCGCACCACATCGGGCCGGTCGGCATAGCACAGGATGGTGTCGGCGGCGTTGAGAAGGCCGCCGAGGGGATTGTTCACCTCATGCGCCAGCGAGGACGAAAGCCGCCCAAGGCTGACAAAGCGTTCCCGCTCTGCCAGCCGACGCTCGGCCTCGGCCCGGCTTTCCACCGCCGTGGTCATCCGGTTGTAGGTGTGGATCAGGCGCGACAACCCGGGGTCTGCGCTGGGAATGTCAGCTTTGGCAATCGGCCGGGGGGCACCTTTGGAATCGTCCATCGCCAGCACCAAGGTGCCCAGCGGGCGCAAAATCCGCGCAACCGCCAGCCAGCCGCCAAAGGCCAGAAGCGCGGTTGCAACCGCGTTGCCCAGCAGCAGCCACATCGAGACATTGCGCCGTTCGGCCAGAAGGTCGGTCACGTCAAGCTCTGTCACGATCTGACCAATCTCACGCCCTTGAAAAAGCAGCGGTGACACCACCCGCAGCGTGGGATCGCCGGTCATGCGGACCCTGTCGGGGGAGACCGCTTCGGCCTTTAAGGTTGCAACCTCTTGCCCGATGGGCGCGCGGCGCGGGTCGGTGGCGGCAAGGATACGCCCCCGCTCATCCGCCACGATCGACAGCAGCAAGCGCTGCCCGTCAAAGGCGGAATGCGCCCGGTCCAGAATGTCGTAAACCTCCCACACATCCTGCCGCAGCACCGAAGGGCCAAGGGCCACGGACAAGCCTTCGACATGAAGCCGCGCGGTTTCGGACAGGCGGGCGTCCTGCACCCGGCCAAGGGTGACAAGAACGCTCTGGCTGGCCAAGAACCCAAGCAGCACCATCAGGCCGGCGGTCACAAGCGGCACGCGCAAGGTTACCGGCAGATCGCGGAACCGGGGCACCGACCTCATCCCTTGGCCAGAACGGCCATGCGGGCCGCGATACCGGCAAAAAGCGCATCTTCGCCCGGGTCTATCCGGTCAAGGCTTAGCAGCCGCAGCGCCGCCTTGCCCGGCGCGTTGCCCGACATTCCCAGCAGTGCGGTCTGGCACGCCTTTACCGAAGGCAGGTTCCTGCGATCGGTGCGCGCGACCATCGGCGGAAAGCCCAACCATTCTGATCGGGCAATGACCCGGGTTTGTGCGGTCAGGGCGGGTTCGGCGACACTCAGCGCCTCCCAGACATAGCCATCGACGCTGCCCGATCGCGTCAGCCCCCCGGCGACCGAGCGCACCACATTGCGGTGGCCATAGGTGAAAATCACCCTCGAAAAGAACTGCTCTGGTGTCTGGCCGTCGCGGGCAAGGTCGGACGCGGTGACCAGAAAGCCCGAATTGCTGTCCGGGTCTGAAAAGGCGTGCGCCGCGCCGCGCAGGTCGGACAGCGCGAGCGCCGGGTCGTCCTTGCCCACCAGAAGATAGGACTGATACAGCGGCCGCCCGCGCCAGACCGGCACGCCAAGCAGCGAAAGTTCGGACCTGTGCTGCAAATAGGGATAGCCGCAGGTCCACGCGGCATCGACTGATCCGTCAAGCAGGGCGCCGGAAATCTCTTGATAGGTGCGGCGTTGGACCAGTTCGATGTCTTGCCCCATGCCATGCGCCAAGGCCAAGCGCAAAGCCGCGATCACCGCGGCATCATTGTCAAGAAACACCGGCGTCAGCGCAAATCTGAACGGCCCCGGACCTTGGGCGAAGGCCCGCGTCCCGACCCGCGGCGCGGCCAGGACGGCCGCCCCAAACAGCACCGCGCGGCGCGTGCTTTTCATCCTTATCCCCCCGGGCGCATCTTTCGTCGCGCCAAACCCGATGGCAAGACGGCCCTTGAACCTGCTTGTCCATCGCGGTCTGAAATCGTACATCGACGATATACGGAATCGGACAGGCTTGGGAAGCGCCCTCATGGCAACAGATGAAACGACGACCGCGGCCTTGGCAAAGGCGCTGGCGCATCCGGCGCGTATTCGAATCCTGCGGGTGCTTCAGGCGACGCCGGGCTGCATCGGTGGTGACATCGTGGGCGCGGTTGGTCTGGCGCAATCCACCGTGTCAGAGCATCTTCGCATCCTGAAGGTGGCGGGCGTGATCACCGGCGAAATCGACGGACCACGGGTGTGCTATGCGCTGAACCCGGCGGCCCTTGCCCCGCTTGTCACGTTTATCCTTGGCCTGACCCCGCCCCCCGATGGGGCCTGTTGCACCCCAGCGGAAAGGGAAACCGCATGAGCCTGTTTGAACGCTGGCTGACCCTTTGGGTGGCCCTGTGCATTCTGGCGGGGTTGCTGCTGGGCAATCTGATGCCCGGCCTGTTCGGGGCCTTGGCTGGCTTTGAATACGCCTCGGTCAACCTTGTCGTGGCTGTGCTGATCTGGGCGATGGTCTATCCGATGATGATCGCCATCGACTTTGGGTCGCTCAGGGATGTGGGGCGGCGGCCAAAAGGGTTGATCATCACGCTGGTGATCAACTGGCTGATCAAGCCCTTTACCATGGCAGCACTGGCGGTGCTGTTCTTCAACCACCTGTTTGCCGGGCTGATCGACCCGGCAAAGGCACCGGAATACATCGCGGGGCTGATCCTTCTTGGGGCCGCACCCTGCACGGCGATGGTGTTTGTCTGGTCGCAGCTGACCAAGGGGGATCCGAATTACACGCTGGTGCAGGTCAGCGTGAACGATCTGATCATGGCCGTGGCTTTTGCACCCATCGTGGCGTTTTTGCTGGGCGTGACCAATATTGCAGTGCCGTGGCAGACGCTGATCCTGTCGGTCGTCCTTTACATTGTCATTCCGCTGATTGCGGGGGCGCTGACACGGCGGGCCTTGATGGCGCGCGGGGGCGAAGCGGCGGTGTCGGACTTTACCGCGCGGATCAAGCCCGCATCGGTCCTTGGTCTGTTGCTGACCGTGGTGCTGCTGTTCGGCTTTCAGGGGCAAGTCATCATCGCGCAACCGCTGCTGATCGCGCTGATCGCCGTGCCGATCATCCTGCAATCCTATGGCATCTTTGCGCTTGGCTATGCCTGGGCCTTTGCCTGGAAACTGCCGCACAAGGTGGCCGCCCCTTGCGCGCTGATCGGCACGTCGAACTTCTTTGAACTGGCGGTGGCGGTGGCCATCGGTCTTTTCGGCCTGAACTCGGGTGCCGCCCTGGCCACGGTGGTCGGCGTGCTGGTCGAGGTGCCGGTGATGCTGTCGCTGGTGGCTTTCGCCAACCGCACGCGGGGCAGGTTTCCGGCCTGACCTTGCCGCCGCAGAATCGGCACCGCCCCCAACCCGGTCACCCGATCCGGGGCATCCCTGTCCTGTCAAAGGTGCCCAGCAGCTTTCGGTTCGGGTGATGTGTCACGCGATTGCAGGGGCGTGACTGCTTGGCCCCAACAGCCGTTTCTTCGGATGTGGGACCAGCGCCTGAGTTGTGCTGGTCAATCGGCATATTCCGATTGACGCAGGTCGCCGCCAGGAGTATTTGCGGTTTGGCGCATAAGCGCAGAGGCACATCATGCCCATTGCCATCCTTTCTGCCCTGTCCGAACCGACCCGCCTTGGCGCGGTGCGCATCTTGGCCGATGGCCGCGAACATTGTGTCTGCGATCTGATGCGCCGGCTTGATGCGACGCAAAGCCGGATGTCGCGGCACATGCAAACCCTGAAGCAGGCAGGTCTGGTGGTGGACCGGCGCGATGCCCAATGGGTGCGCTATCGGCTGCGCCCTGATCTTGCCCCCGAGGTGCGGGCCATTGTCGAGGCGGTTCTGGCCGCTGCCGATGCCGAGGAAAGGGTTGCGGCATGAGCGTGCAAACCACATCCCATCCTTCGGCACGGCCCGACTGGGTCTGGCATGCGGGCCTGATCGGCTTTGTCGCCGTCTGGTGGCTGGTCTATCGCCAGTTGATCCCGCTGTCGGAGTGGATCACTGCGCTGTTCCCGGTTGACCGCCACAGCCACACCGGTGAGGCGATTGCGTTTTTCTTCTACGACGTGCCCAAGGTCATGATGCTGCTGACGCTGATCGTCTTTGCGATGGGGGTTTTGCGCAGCTACTTTTCGCCCGAACGCACGCGGGCGCTGTTGGCGGGCAAGCGCGAAGGGGTGGGCAACGTGATGGCGGCGGGGCTTGGCGTGATGACGCCGTTCTGTTCCTGCTCGGCTGTGCCCTTGTTCATCGGGCTGGTGTCGGCGGGGGTGCCTTTGGGGGTGACGTTTTCCTTTCTGATCTCGGCCCCGATGGTGAACGAGGTGGCGCTGGTGCTGTTGTTCGGGCTGGTCGGCTGGAAAGTGGCTGTAACTTATGCCGCCTTTGGCCTGACCATCGCCGTGGTCGCGGGCTGGGTCATCGGCAAGCTGAAGCTGGAGGGCTGGTTGCAGGACTGGGTGCGCGACATCCATTCCGGGGCCACGGCCCCCGACGCTGCCGATGATGCGCCGCTGCGGCTGGTCGATCGCTATCATCTGGGGATCGAGGTGGTGCGCGAGATCTTTGGTCGGGTCTGGATGTGGATCATCCTTGGCATCGGCATCGGCGCGCTGATCCACGGCTATGTGCCGCAAGACCTGATGGCGCGCATCATGGGGGCGGATGCGTGGTGGAGCGTGCCCGCCGCCGTGGTGATCGGAATCCCTATGTACACCAATGCTGCCGGGGTTATCCCGATTGTCGAGGCGCTGTTGGGCAAGGGCGCGGCGCTGGGCACCGTGCTGGCCTTCATGATGAGCGTGATCGCGCTGAGCCTGCCCGAGATGATCATCCTGAAACAGGTGCTGACCCTGCGCCTGATCGCCGTGTTCATCGCTGTGGTGGGTTCTGGCATCCTCGCCGTCGGCTATCTGTTCAACTTTCTGTTCTGAAAGGACAAACCATGGACATCAAGGTTCTGGGCCCCGGCTGCGCCAAATGCAAGGCCACCGCCGATCTGATCAGCCGCGTGGCGGATCAGGCGGGCAAGGCTGTCACCATCGAAAAGATCGAGGACATGCGCCAGATCGTTTCCTTCGGCGTGATGACCACCCCCGCCGTGGTGGTGGGCGGCAAGGTCGTGCACAAGGGGTCTGTCCCGTCGCCGGATCAGGTGTTGGGCTGGCTGGCATAGAGGAGGCAACAATGAGCGAAGCGGTCAGAAAAGACCTCGCCGAGGCGCGCGAGGTCTGCCCCACCACCGCGCAGCGCCTGCTTTCGGGCGGCGCGCTGCTGGTCGATGTGCGCGAAGCGACCGAGGTGGCGGCGGTCGGCTTTGCCGGCTGTGATGTGGTGACCATCCCGCTGTCGCAGTTTGAGGACCGCTGGCAGGACGTGCCGCGCGACCGTGACGTGATCCTGGCCTGTGCGGTGGGCGAGCGCAGCCTGAAGGCCACGTATTTCCTGATGTATCAGGGCTATGACCGCGTGATGAACATGAACCCCGGCATCGCCCGATGGGTGCAGCGCGGGTTCCCGATCAGCGGTTCGGCCGAGGCTGTCGCGGCATCCGAAGCTGCATCTTCCTGCTGTGGTGGGGCGTCCGAACCCAAGGCCAGCGCCTGTTGTGGCGGCGCGCCCGCGTCTTCCTGCTGCTGAACCCGTCCTTGAAAGGCATCCCATGCGTTTTGTCCTTGCCGCCTTGCTGACCCTGTCGCCACTTGCGGCCCTTGCCGAAGTGCTTGAAGTGCAACCTGTCACCGACGGCGTCTGGGCCATCGTTGGCCCCAAGGAACAGCGCGATGCCGCCAACCTTGCCAACAACGCCACCTTCGGGCTGGTGGTGACAGACGCGGGCGCGGTGCTGATGGACCCCGGCGGGTCGTGGAAGGGGGCCGAGATGCTGCATGACACGATCCGCAGTCTGACCGACCAGCCGGTGAAATATGTCATCAACACCGGCGGTCAGGATCACCGTTGGCTGGGCAACGGCTATTGGCAGGGGCAGGGGGCGACGGTGATCGCGTCCGCGGCGGCGGTTCAGGACCACCACGCCCGTGCCGATATGCAGATGATGGGCCTTGCGCAGTTTCTGGGCGAGGGGTTGGCGGGAACCGAACCAGCCTATGCCGACGTGACCTTTACGGACAACCATGCCTTTGATCTGGGCGCGATCAGCTTTCAGATCACCCATCCGGGGCCGGCGCATACGCCGGGCGACAGCTTCGTGTTCGTGCCGCAAAAGGACACGGTGTTCACCGGTGACATCGTCTATGTCGAACGGATTCTGGGGGTGGGCGAGCAATCGTCGATCACCGACTGGCCCGCGGCGTTCGAGGCGATGGCGGCCACCGGGGCCAGCCATGTCGTGCCCGGCCACGGCCACGCCACCACGATGGACCGCGCCCGCGCCGACACCTATGACTATCTGATGAACCTGCTGGCGCAGATCGCGGCCCTGATCGAAACCGGCGGCGATTTGTCCGGGGCGGCCGGCGTGGACCAGTCGGCCTTTGCCGGGCTTGAACAGTTCGACAGCCTGTCGCGCAAGAATGCCGAAGTGGCCTTCGTGCAGATGGAGTTCGAATAAGCGCCGGGCGCAGCAGCACGGCCAGAACAGGAGGCGCTGATGCGCCATGATTTCGACAACGACCCGCGGGCCTTTGATCATGATGCGCGGGCCCAGATCGTGCGGCTTTATCTGACGCTGAACGGATATCGCTCGCGCCATTTCACTGCCGGGATGCTGATGCTGGTTGACGGGCGGCGCAGTGACAGCGCGCGCGATGACAGGGCCAATCAGTGATGACCCTTGCCGATTACAGCCTGTATTTCGCCCTGACGCTGGCGCTGTCCACGCTGTTTTCGATGGGGGGTGTCGGATCGGCCATTGCGCTGGTGCCCAGCCTGTCGATGGCGGGGCTGCCTTTTGATCTGGCCCGTGCGCTGGGGCTGTTTGTCAACACCGCTGCAACCGCCGCCGCTTCGGTCACGCATTTCCGGCATGGGGTGCTGGAGGTGCGGTTTGCCGTGCCGCTGGTGCTGGCCGTGCTTGTCGCAACGCCGGTCGGGGCCTGGTTCAGCCAGTTCGTGCCCCACGGGGTGCTGGAAGCGATCTTGACGGTTTTCCTGATTGTGGCCGCTACACTGCTTTTGATCCCACGCCGCCCGACGCTGCTGCACAATGACAGCGCATGGCCCCTGCTGGCCATCGGCGGCGGTGTCGGCGCGCTGTCGGGGATGTTGGGCGTGGGCGGCGGCGCCTTGCTGATGCCGGCGCTGATCCTTTTGGGCTACGATGCCAAGAAGGCGGCCCGCGCCATCGGCTTTGTCATTCCGTTTTCCACGGCGGGGGCGTTTCTGACCTATCTGTCGTTCACACCGATGGATTGGCCGCTGCTGGCGGTTGTCGGGGTTGCCGCCACCCTTGGCGGGGTTCTCGGGGCCACGATCCTGCATCGCGGCCTGAGTGCCGCCCATGTCAAGAAACTGATCGCCGCATTTCTGCTGATGTTGGCGGCAAAGATGATCTGGGGCCTTTGGGCCTGAAAGGAGCGACCATGCTGGAATACCACGTCTCGGCCCGCCGCATCGACAGCCACGGGTCGGCGGCGATGACCAAGGATGCGCGGATCGTGCTGGACACCGACATGGCCGGGCGGGCGGATGCCTTCAACCCGGCCGAGATGCTGCTGGCCAGTCTGGCCGCCTGCATCCTGAAGGGGACCGAGCGGGTAATCCCGATGCTGCAATTCGATCTGCGCGGCATCGAGGTTTCCCTGCACGGGGTGCGGCAGGACAGCCCGCCGAAGATGATCCGCATCGCCTATGACATCGTGGTGGAGACTGACGAGTCTGATGCGCGCCTGGCGCTGCTACATAAGAACCTGCAAAAATATGGCACCATCTACAACACCTTGGCGGGTGCCACCGAATTGGTCGGCACCATCCGGCGGAAAGATTGACCCCATGGCCCATGATCACGCCCACGCCCACGCCCACAAACCACCCGCCGATCTTGGCCCGGCCTTTCGCTGGGCGGTGGGGTTGAACACCTCTTACGTCATTGTCGAGGCAACGGCCGGGTTCCTGACCGGCTCGCTGGCGCTTTTGGCCGATGCCGGGCATAACCTGACCGATGTCGCAGGGCTGCTGATCGCTTGGGGGGCGGCGGTTCTTGCCAAGCGGGCGGGCACGGCCGCCTTTACCTTTGGCTATGGCCGCGCCACCATTCTGGCCGCCATGCTGAACGCAATGGCGATCCTGATCGGTGTCGTGGTGGTGGTCTGGGAGGCAGCGCAGCGGTTTCAATCCGTGGTCGAAGTGCCGGGGCTGACGATCCTTCTGGTGGCGCTGGTCGGCATCGGGGTGAACACCGGATCGGCGCTGTTGTTCATGGCATCCAAAAAGGACGACCTGAACGCCAAGGGCGCCTATCTGCACATGGCGGCAGATGCGGCGGTGTCTGGCGCGGTCGTGCTGGCGGCGGCGGGCATCATGCTGACCGGCTGGCAATGGCTTGACCCAGCCGTGGCTATCGCGGTCAGCGTGCTGATCGCCTGGACGGCCTGGGGCCTGTTGCGCGATGCGCTGCGGCTGGAACTGGACGGGGTACCAGACGCGATTGACCGACAGGCGGTGGCTGACTGGCTGGGCGCGCAAGACGGCGTGAGCAACGTGCACGATCTGCACATCTGGGCGCTGTCCACCACCCGCACCGCGCTGGCTGTGCATATTGTCTGGGACGGCGCCGACCCGGATGCCTTCATCGACCATGTGACAGACGAGTTGGACCATGACTTCGGGATTGGCCATGTCACCGTGCAACTGGAGCGTACGCCCTGCGAACGGGCTGATGCGTGCATGGCGATGTGACGGGCAGGGCGAGCTGAAGGCCGCGCGCCCTGGCAGGCGGTCAGGGAACAGAGCTTCCTTGGGTCCAGGAAATGTCGGATTGCAGGGGCCTGCAAGGTCAGATGATCGCTTGGCGCACCTTGGCCGATATCCACTCGGACAAGACAACGGTGGCCAGAATGACGACAAGGATCATCGTCACCTGCGGCCAGGCCAGCACGTTCAGCGAGGCTTGCAGTTTCAACCCCAGCCCGCCCGCGCCGACAAGGCCAAGGATGGCACTTTCGCGGATGTTGATGTCCCAGCGGAACACGGTGATCCCCCAGAACGCGGGCAGGATTTGCGGGATGATGCCATAGTTCAGCACCTGCGCCGGGCAGGCCCCTGTCGCTGTGACGGCCTCGATCTGGCGGATGTCTGTTTCCTCGATCGCCTCATACAGCAGCTTGCCGATAAAGCCGATGGACCGCAGGCCGATGGCGATGATCCCCGCCAACAGCCCCGGCCCGAGGATCGCCACCAGCAGCAGTGCCCAGATCAGCGAATTGATCGAGCGCGAGGCCACGATGATGAACAGCGCAATCGGCCGCAGGATCAGCACCGAAGGCGATGTGTTGCGCGCCGCCAGAAAGGCGATGGGAACCGCAAGGATAACCCCCAGAAGCGTGCCCAGCGTGGCCATGTTCAGCGTATCCCACAGCGGGATCAGCAGTTCGGGCAGATAGGACAGGCGGGGCGGAAACATGCGCTCGCCAATGTCGGCGGCCTGACGGGGGGCATCCCAGATGAACATCCAGATCGTATTGGCCGTCATCACCTGCCAGCAATAGACGAACAGCGCCACAAGGCACAGCCAGCCAAACCAGATGGCCAGCCGGGCGCGCGGGCTGCGGAAAGCCCAGGTATCGGGAAAGCGGGTCATTGCAGGAACTTCCGCAGGTAAGACGACGAATATTCCGCCACCATCACGATGGCGATGATGATCAGCAAGATCGCGCCTGCGCTGTCATATTCATAGCGGTCGATCGCCGTGTTCAGCGTGCCGCCAATGCCGCCCGCACCGACGATGCCGATCACCGCGCTTTCGCGAAAGTTGATGTCCAGCCGATACAGCGACAGGCCGATCAGCCGGGGCATCACCTGCGGCTGAATGGCGTAATGCACCAGTTGCAGCCAGCTTGCCCCGGTGGCGCGGATCGCCTCGGCCTGCGCCTCGTCGATATCCTCGATATCCTCGGCCAGCAGTTTCGAGATGAAGCCGATGGTGGCAAAGGACAGTGTCAAAAAGCCGGCGAACGGGCCAAAGCCGAACATGGCGACAAGGAAAATCGCGATGATCACCTCTTGCAGCGCGCGGCTGAGCGCGATGATGCTGCGGCAGATGTAGTAAACCCACGCGGGTGCAAGGTTGCGGGCCGCGCCGATGCCGATGGGAATGGAGATTGCCACGCCGACGACGGTCGAGGTCAGCGTGATGGTAAGGCTTTCGTTCAGCCCGTTCGAGATATCCTTCCAGCGCGAGGTGAAATCGGGTTGCAGGAAGCCTTGGACAAAGCGCATGCCACGCTCGCCGCCCTCGACGATGCGCGCCCAGTTCACCTCGACGCTGCCAAGGCCGATCACCAGATAGGCCAGCACCGCCACGAGCAACGCGATGCGCCAGCGGCGGTCGGTCACGATCTGCGGCGGACGCCGCCATGTGGTGGGATAGCTGGTCATGCGGTCAGGGCGGCCAGACGGGCCACCGCCTCGGCCTCGGCGGCGCGGTCGGCTTCACCGTCCTTGCGCATCGCGGTCCAGTCTTCGGCACCGTAGATCGTGGTCAGCACGCTTTCGGTCAGGGCCTCGGGCGGGCCGTCAAACACCACGCGCCCGGCGCGCAGGCCGATGATGCGTTGCATGAATTGCTGCGCCAAGGGCACGTCATGGATGTTGACGATGGCGGGCAGACTGCGTTCGGCACAAATCTCGATCAACAGCCGCATGATCTGGCGGCTGGTCTTGGGGTCAAGGCTGGCGGTGGGTTCATCGACCAGCAGCAGTTCCGGTTCCTGGCTGAGGGCGCGGGCAATGCCCACCCTTTGCCGCTGCCCGCCCGACAGTGCATCGGCGCGCTTGTCGGCCTGTTCCATCAGACCCACACGATCCAGCAGGCGGTAGGCGCGTTCGATGTCCGCAGGCGGAAAGCGGCGGGTGAAGCTTTGCAAGAACGACACATAGCCCAAGCGCCCCGACAGCACGTTTTCCATCACGGTCAGCCGTTCGACCAAGGCATATTCCTGAAAGATCATGCCGATCCGGCGGCGCTGCTGGCGCAAGGCGCGCGGCGGCAGCCCGGTCAGTTCGGTGCCCGAAAGGGTGATCTTGCCGCTTGTCGGTTCAACCAATCGGTTGATACAGCGGATCAGCGTGGATTTTCCGGCCCCCGATGGCCCGATCAGGCCGACAACCTGCCCCTTGGGAAAGGTCAGGCTGACATCGGCCAGCGCCTTGTCCCCGGTGCGGTAGGTTTTCGTCAGGTTGGTCAGCGTCAGCATGCGGAAATCCTTCGGGCGCCAAGCGAAATGCGGGCGGGAGGTCCCGCCCGCATTTGCAAATGTCAGACGATCACTGGCAGGCGTAGGACACGCCGGTGGCTTCGTCGATCTGGCGGATCACCGACCAGTTGTCCTTGAAGGAAATCGGGATGAACTGCTCTTCGCCCGACTTCGAGAACTCTTCGGCCAGCGACGACCCTTCCCAGTTGAAGCTGAAGAAGCCTTCCTTGATCTTGTCCTGCAACGCGGGCGTCAGGTTGTGCGCGACGCCGTAGCCGGTGGTCGGGAAGGTTTCGGACTTGTAGATCGAGATCACCTGATCGGCCTTGATCACGTCACGCTCGATCATCCGGGTCATCACCGAGTTGGCGATGGCGGCTGCCGGGTAATCCTTGTTGGCAACGCCGAGGATCGAGTTGTCATGCTTGCCCGAGAACACCGGCTCGAAATCCGTGCCGGCCTTCAGGCCATAGACCGAGTCCAGCAGCGCCGACGGCGCCTTGAAGCCCGAGTTCGAGGTTTCGGACGTGAAGGCCAGCTTGTTGCCCTTCAGGTCTTCGGGCTTTTCGATGCCTGAACCCGGATGGGTGATGATTTCCATCTCATAGCCGAAGCTGCCATCCTTGGCGGCCATCATCGCAAACGGGCGGAAGCCGGCGCAGGCCACGGCCAGCGGGTTCGACCCGGTGTTGAAGCCCGAAATGTGCAGACGGCCCGCACGCATCGCCTCGATCTGGGCGGCGTTGCTGTCGATCGGGAAGAACTGCACCTTCTTGCCGGTGACGGTTTCCATATGGGTGATGAAGTCGGCCCAGGCTTCGGCATAGACAGCAGGATCTTCGACCGGAGTATAGGCGAAAATCAGCGTCTCGGGATCGACGAGTTGTGCCGGATCGCTGGGGATATCCGCGATCAGGTCGCCGTCGGCATCGGTGTAACGGGCATCAAGCTTGAACTCGGCCTGAGCAGCCGTCGCCAGAACCAGCACCGCCGCAGAGAGAAGCAGAGATTTCATGGGGTGATCCTCCTATTTGAAGCCATAGGACGTAGGTCGCTAAAATCACGAAGACACGACACTAATGTGACAATATCATAACGTGATTGACGTGCGAAGACATGAGTGAACTGCGAAGAACAGGCTGGTTCCCGATCCGCGCCCTTGCTAAAAGCAGGCCGCTTCGGCCCCGTCCAGCGCCTGTTCAGGCGCGTCGGCGGGGCCATCGTCCGAACCAGAATCGGTGATTCCGCGCGCCGGGCTGCGGCCAAGGCAGGCGCCTTGTTTCGTCTTGATAATCGTTTTGCCGCCCGTTGGGAAGACAAGCAGGTCTGGCCGCGCCAGTCGCTGTTTGCCTTGTGACGCGACGGCGAAGGTCCGCGGGAACCGAAAGCCGCGCCCAACCAGCCGGCAAGGTTGTGCCATCCGGGCCTGATATTTATTTAGGAAAAGCAATATGGTGCAAGGATCAGGTCAGTCTTCCCCCCGGGCGGCGGGGCACCTGCCGTGCGGATACTCTGTCACGATAGTTTCACACAAACGCAATAGAACGTTTAATCACCCACTGTAGCCGGTGGGGAGGTCAACGCGATTGACCGCGAGACACTTAGGAGAGTCACATGAAATCCATGCACATCACGGCATCGGCCCTGGCGATCATCGCCGTTTCGGCCACCGCAGCCGCTGCCCGCGATCAGGTTCAGATCACCGGTTCCTCGACCGTTCTGCCCTACGCGACCATCGTTTCGGAAGCGTTCGGCGAAAACACCGACTTCCCGTCGCCTGTCGTTGAAGGTGGCGGTTCGGGCGCTGGCCGCAAGAAGCTGTGCGAAGGCGTGGGCGAAAACACCGTTGACATCGCCAACTCGTCGTCGCGCATTTCCAAATCCGACATCGAGCTGTGCGCTGCCAACGGCGTTGCCGAAGTCATGGAAGTCCGCATCGGCTATGATGGCATCGTGTTCGCATCGGACGTGAACGGCCCGGAATTTGCGTTCACCCCGGCTGACATCTATGGTGCGATCGGCCTGAACGTTGCCAAGGATGGCGCTCTGGTTGCCAACACCGCTGCCAAGTGGAACGAAGTGAACCCGGCTTTCCCGGATCAGAACATTCTGATGTACATCCCCGGCACCAAGCACGGCACCCGTGAAGTGTTCGACGAAAAAGTGCTGATCGAAGGCTGCAAGGAAACCGGCGCACACGCCCTGTTTGCTGCCGTTGCCGAAGGCGCTGACGACAAGGCCAAGGCATCTGCCGCCAACAAAGAGTGCATGAAGCTGCGCACCGACGGCAAGTCGGTCGACATCGACGGCGACTATACCGAAACCCTGTCGCGCATCGACGCCGACAAGAGCGCCATCGGCGTGTTCGGTCTGTCGTTCTATCAGAACAACACCGACAAGCTGCGCGTCGCCACCATGAACGGTATCGTTCCGTCGACCGAGTCGATTGCCAAGGGCGAGTACCCGGTGTCGCGTCCGCTGTACTTCTACGTCAAGAAGGCTCACATCGGTGTGATCCCCGGCCTGAAAGAGTATGTCGAGTTCTTCGTGTCGGATGATATGGCTGGCCCGAACGGCCCGCTGGCTGCCTACGGTCTGGTTTCCGACCCGGAACTGGCCGCGACCCAGGCCGCCGTTGCCGCCGAAACCCCGATGGCACCGCTGGAATGATCTGACCCTGGACGGGGGCCTGTTGGCCCCCGTCTGCCTTCAGAAGCCGATCCTTATTTATCATCACAGGCGCTCCACATGACAGTCCTCCTGCTTGTCGCAATCATTGTGGCCATAGCTGTTGCAGCGTACGTTATGGGAAGACAGCGCGCGCTGTCGATGGTGTCCGGCAATGTCCGTAAATTGCATTCCCTTCCCAATTATTATGGCTGGCATGCCGCCCTGATGGCCTCGATGCCGGCCTTGATCCTTCTTGTCGGCTGGCTGGTTGTGCAGCCTTTCGTTCTGGAAAACCGCACGCTGGCCTTTCTGCCCGAATCCGTGACCAGCGACCCAGTAGCGCGTAAGTTGACCATGGCCGATGTGCGCCGTGTGGCGAGTGGTCTGGATGTTGCGGTGCGCGCCGGCGCGCTGAGCGAAGAGCAAGCGTCGATGATCCGCGCCGAGTTGACCGATATCCGCGCGCGCTTGGCCGATGTGGGTGTGGCGCTTGGTTCGGCTGTGTCCAGCGAAACCCTGCGCGCTGCGCAGGTCTATCGTGCAGCGGCGCTGAGCGGTTCGACCTTGCGCAACATCCTGACGCTGGTCGTGGCCGTTGGCGGGCTTGGCTATGCGATTTGGGCAACGAAACCCGCATTCCGGGCCCGCAATCGGGTGGAAGCGTTTGTGAAGGCGTTGCTGATCGCATCTGCCTCTATCGCCGTGCTGACGACCGTGGGCATTGTCTGGTCGATGGTTGCCGAAAGCCTGAACTTCTTCCGGCAATATCCGGCTGCGGACTTCTTTTTTGGCCTGACATGGAACCCGCAATTCCGTGGGGGGTCCGAGCTTGGGTTCCTGCCGCTGCTGTGGGGCACGCTGTATATCTCGTTCGTCTCGATGATCGTTGCGGTTCCGCTGGGTCTGTTCACCGCGATCTATCTGGCCGAATATGCCTCGCCCACGGTGCGTGCCTGGGTCAAGCCACTGATCGAGGTGATCGCCGGTATTCCGACGGTGGTGTTCGGGCTGTTTGCGCTGGTGACGGTGGGACCGCTGTTGCGTGATTACTTTGCCCAACCGCTTGGCCTTGGAAACTCGGGGTCGTCGGTGATGACGGCGGGTCTGGTGATCGGCATCCTGAACATCCCGTTCATTTCGTCACTGGCGGATGACATCATCAACGCGGTGCCGCAATCAATGCGGGATGGGTCTTACGGTCTGGGGGCGACCAAGTCCGAGACGGTCAAGCAGGTCATCCTTCCTGCCGCGCTGCCAGGGATCATGGGGGCGGTGATTTTGGCCGCCAGCCGCGCCATTGGTGAAACCATGATCGTGACCATGGGTGCCGGTGCTGCGGCAAAGCTGAGCCTCAACCCGTTCGAAGCCATGACCACGATGACCGTGAAGATCGTTGGCCAGTTGACCGGAGACACCGATTTCGCAGCACCTGAAACCTTGGTGGCGTTTGCCCTTGGGATCACGCTGTTTGTCATCACGCTGGGCCTGAACATTCTGGCCCTGTTCATCGTCCGCAAATACCGTGAGCAATACGAATGACCGATATCTCTGCCCAACCCATGCCTTCGCAAAGCGCCGCGGCCTCGATCATGGTCGGCAGCAAAGGGATGAAGAAGCGCCACGCCGCAGAGGCCCGTTTCAAGGCCTATGGCATCGTCGCAATCGTCTTCAGCCTCGGCGTTCTTGCCTTCATGCTGTTCACGATCTTTAATGACGGCATCAGCGCGTTTCGTCAGGCGCAGTTGACCTTTCCGGTGACGATCGACGCGGCCGTTGTGGATCCGACAGGGACACGGGATCGCAACACGATGGCCAAGGTGACCACCTTCAGCTACACGAAGGTGCTGAACAACAGCATCGTCGCGGCCTTGCTTGACAAGGGTATTCCGCAGGAAAAGGTGTCGGACAAGGAACTGGGGGAAATGGTGTCCAAGTCGGCACCGGCGCAGGTGCGCAACATGGTTCTGGCCGACCCGTCGCTTGTGGGGCAAACGATCACCATATCGGTCTTCGCCAACGGGCGAATTGATGGCTACTTCAAAGGCCGTGTGACCCGCGATACCGCATCGCGTGACAGCAACGTATCGCCGGCCCAGCTTGATCTGGCCGACACCCTGCGAGACGCCGGCATCCTGTCTTTGGGCTGGAACAGCCGCTTCCTGACCAATTCGGATTCGTCCGATCTTCGCCCGGAAACGGCGGGCCTTGGCGTGGCGATCCTTGGATCGCTTTACCTGATGTTTCTTGTGCTGATCATCTGTGTTCCGATCGGTGTCGCCGCCAGCATCTATCTTGAGGAATTTGCGCCGAAGAACCGCTGGACCGACATCATCGAGGTCAATATTTCCAACCTTGCGGCGGTTCCGTCGATTGTCTTCGGTATTCTTGGCCTTGCGCTGTTCATCAACTTTGCCGGTCTGCCGCAATCTTCGGCCATGGTCGGAGCGCTGGTGATCAGTCTGATGACCCTGCCGACGATCATCATTGCCAGCCGGTCCGCCATCCGCGCCGTTCCGCCGTCGATCCGCGATGCAGCGCTTGGTGTGGGCGCGTCGAAGATGCAGACGGTGTTCCACCACGTCCTGCCTTTGGCGGCCCCCGGTATCCTGACCGGCACCATCCTGGGTCTGGCCTCGGCTTTGGGGGAAACCGCACCGCTGCTGCTGATCGGCATGGTGGCGTTCGTCGACAACTATCCGGGTGCCCCGATTTCTGGTTTCTTTGATCCGGCAACCGCGCTTCCGGTGCAGGTGTATTCTTGGGCGTCGCGGTCCGACCCGGCGTTTCTGGAACGGTCTTCCGGCGCGATCATCGTGCTTTTGGTGTTTCTGGTCATCATGAACGTGACCGCCATCATCCTGCGCCGCAAGTTTGAGCGTCGTTGGTAAATCGGGATCCTGAAATGAACGATATGACAAAGTCCGACCTCGACGTTTCGACCGCCAAGATCAAGATGCGGGCCGAGGGTGTGCAGGTCTACTATGGCACGACCCAGGCCCTCAAGGACGTAAACGTCAATATCCTGGACAAGGTCGTCACCGCGTTCATCGGCCCTTCGGGCTGTGGCAAATCCACCTTCTTGCGCTGTCTCAACCGGATGAACGACACGGTGGCGTCGGCCAGGGTTGAAGGCAAGATCACGCTGGACGGTCAGGACATCCATGATCCCAAGGTGGACGCCGTGCAGTTGCGCGCGGTTGTGGGCATGGTGTTCCAGAAACCAAATCCGTTTCCGAAATCAATCTATGACAATGTTGCCTATGGGCCCCGCATCCACGGCCGGACATCGTCAAAGGCCGAACTGGATGAGATAGTCGAGACCTCGTTGCGAAAGGCCGCCCTGTGGAACGAGGCCAAAGATCGCCTGTCGGCCCCGGGAACCGGTCTTTCCGGTGGCCAGCAGCAGCGATTGTGCATCGCGCGTGCCATCGCGACCAACCCGCAGGTCTTGCTGATGGACGAACCCTGTTCTGCGCTGGACCCGATCGCCACAGCGCAGGTGGAAGAGCTGATTGACGAGCTTCGCAGCCAGTTTTCGGTGGTGATCGTCACCCACTCGATGCAGCAAGCCGCCCGCGTCAGCCAGAAGACCGCGTTCTTCCATCTTGGAAATCTGGTCGAATACGGCGACACCAGTCAGGTTTTTACAAATCCCAGTGATCCCCGGACTGAAAGCTATATCAGCGGTCGGATAGGTTAAGGACCGGCACTCGTTCACGGATCTGTCTGGCGTCCCGTGGTGCGACCGCTTTGAAGCAGGGAAAGCGCACCTTGTGCAGATGTGCGGGGTGGAGTGCCTCTTGAGGCAACGGACCTCGCCAGCCTGAGCATCGGCATTTCAAATCACCTTCGCCCGCCGCGAAAGCAGCTTTTGCCATGTGCAGATCAACAGGGGGCTGACTGCCAACCGCGCGGCCAGCCCGCGCACCGGGCAGACGCGGTGCCGATCAAACGTCATCCGATCTGTTTGGCGCTTTTGAACGTGCGATACCGGCCACGCCCGCTTCCTCATGTGTGGCGCGCATCTGTCATGGGGCACAAGGCAGCGTGGCACTAAGCGCCAGTCGCAGGGCGGAAAATCGCGCATTTCAAGGACGTGCCGGGATTTGCGTCATTGTGGGCAATTGACTGCGGTTGCAGCATTTCCATATAGAGCGCAGTCGTTGGGGAATCGCGCGTCGGGTCAGAGTGGTTTGCAAGTGCAGCATGGCAGGAATGCGTTGCGTGCATAGCATGAGATCTGGCGCGATGGCGGATAACCTGCGACTTTTGTTAAGTTTTCCGCGAATCGAAGGTCAGAGGTCAAAATGCCGGTGCAACCGGATGCAATCGCCGTGTTTCCGCGCCGTTCCGTTCTGGCTGGCCTAGGCTGTCTTGCTTCGCTGCAATGCGGCACCATGATGTCAGGCCGGGCTTGGGCCGACAGCCCACCTGCCACGACAGAGCCGATGGCAACGCCGGGCGTGCCGTTCAGCTTTGACAGCCTGACCGAGGAGGTCCGCGGCCTTGCAGCACAGCCGTCACGGCCGGTCCAGCCCGCCGAGGGCTTTTTCACCAAGCTGAACTACGACGACTATCAGGCGGTGCAGTTCAACCCACAGCAGGCCCGCTGGGCCGGGCCAGAGGCCGGGTTCCATCTGCACGCCTTTCACCTTGGCTGGCTGTTTGCCGAGCCGGTAACGCTGTTTGAGGTCGATGCTGGCCTGGCGCAACCGTTGGTGTTTTCGACGGATGATTTCCTTTACTATGACCGGATCAAGGACCGGGTTCCGCTGCATGCACCGTTGCCCGGTGTGGCCGGCTTCAGGTTGAATGCTCCGCTGAACCGCGGCGATCTGTTTGACGAGGTCGTGGCCTTTCTTGGTGCCAGCTACTTCCGCGCCGTCGGGCGTGGCAACGGCTATGGCCTGTCCGCGCGCGGTCTTGCCATCAACACGGGTCTGGGCCGCCCGGAAGAATTTCCACGCTTCACCCGGTTCTGGGTGGAAAAGCCCGCACCGCTGGCGCGCGAAGTCACGGTCTATGCGGCGCTGGAAAGTCAAAGCTGCACCGGGGCCTACCGTTTTGTCATCCGCCCCGGCGCGACCACCACAATGGATGTGACGGCGCGCCTGTTCTTCCGGACCGAGGTCGAGCAGATCGGAATTGCGCCGCTGACCTCGATGTTCCTGTTCTCGGAAAAGAACCGCAGCGCCTTTGATGATTTCCGGCCTAACGTGCATGACAGTGACGGGCTTGTCATTCATCGGCGGGATGGCGATCGCATCTGGCGCCCGCTGAACAACCCCGGGCGGCTGTCTGAATCATGGTTTGTCGAAGACAGCCCGAAAGCCTTTGGCCTGATGCAGCGTGACCGCGATTTTGAAAGCTATCAGGATGCGGTATCGCACTACGAACACCGTCCGTCGCTGCTGGTTGAACCGATCGGCGACTGGGGCAAGGGTGCGGTGCGTCTGGTCGAGATTCCCAGCGATCTTGAGGTGAACGACAATATCGTTGCGTTCTGGGTGCCGCAGACCATGCCCGTTCCCGGCGAGTTGCTGGAGGTTTCCTATCGCTTGAACTGGGGGATTCTGCCGCTTGACCCCGCAGACGAGCTAGCCTTCGTCAAAGAGACCCGCGCCGGCGCCGGCGGTGTTTCGGGTGTTGAAAACACTGCCGGAACCCGCAAGTTCGTGGTGGATTTCGCCGGTGGCATGCTGGCGGCGCTGCCGCCCGATGCCAAGCTGGACCCGGTGGTGACCGTCGCGGGCGGCACGATTGCCGTTCAGACCCTGTCCAAGATCGAAGGCCCGGCTGTCTGGCGTCTGGTGCTGGATGTGTTGCCCGAAGCGGGTGAAACCGTCGAGCTTGTCGCGCATATCGCAGGCTATGGCCGCAAACTTTCAGAGAACTGGTTGTATCAATGGGTGACCGAATGACCAATCAGACTTCGATTGACACCAAGCGACTGTCCCTCGGCGCGGACATGCCCGCCGATGTTCTGGCCCCGCCGTCTGCGCCGCTGATGATGCCCAAGCAGATGCTGCAATCCGGCCGCCCGCTGCTGCCGCGCCTGATCGGCTGGCTTCTGACCCCGGTTGCGATGCTGAAGCCCGGCTCTCGCCGCATCGGCTGATCCATGACACGGACGGTCACAACGAAACCGGGTGCGGTCAGTTATCGCGCTGGCGGGGCACGCGTTCTTGCCCTGTTGTCCAGCGTGCTGGCGGCGACGGTGGCGGCCATGGTGTTTTTCATCTACGGCTCTGCCGATGGCATGTCGTGGATCGACGTGGTGCGCACGCTGCTGATCCTGCTGTCCACCTGGTGGCTGGCCTGGGGGGCCGCAACAGCGCTTTTGGGGCTGACGTCGCGCGCCCGCCCGGTGCTGCGGGAACAGGGGCCGATCCGGGGCAAGACCGTGGTGATCGTTCCGGTCTATAACGAAGATCCGGTGGCCACCTTTGCCCGGATCGCGGCGATGGACCAATCCTTGCGTGCCACGGGAACGGCCGCGCACGTCGATTTTGCGGTGCTGTCAGACACGCGCGACGACGCCATCGCTGCGGCTGAACGGCAGTGGTTCGGGCGGCTGCTTGCGGAACAAAACGGGCCGGGACGGATGTTCTATCGCCGTCGCGAAAAGAACATCGGCCGCAAAGCGGGCAATATCGAAGACTTCATCACCACCTCGGGTGCGGCCTGGGATTACGCCGTGATCCTTGACGCGGACAGTCTGATGGAGGGCGAGACCATCCTTGAGATGATCCGCCGGATCGAGGCCGAGCCCGAGTTGGGCCTGCTGCAAACCTTGCCAAAGGTGATCCGGGCCCGGTCGCTGTTCGGGCGCGCGATGCAGTTTGCGGCCGCGTTCCATTCGCCGGCCTTCGCGCGGGGGCTTGCCGCGATGCAGGGCAGGGTCGGGCCGTTCTGGGGCCATAACGCCATCGTCCGCATCAAGGCCTGGGCCGAAAGCTGTGGCCTGCCAGAGCTGTCGGGCAGGCCGCCATTTGGCGGCCATATCCTGAGCCATGACTATGTCGAAGCGGCGCTCCTGGCCCGCGCCGGGTGGATTGTGCGGCTGGATGACGATCTGCAAGGATCGTATGAGGAAGGCCCCGAAAACATCATCGACCATGCCAAGCGCGACCGGCGGTGGTGTCAGGGCAACCTGCAACACAGCAAGGTGATAGCCGCCCCCGGGCTGCTGCCCTGGAGCCGGTTTTCGCTGTTTCAGGGGATTTTCGCCTATCTTGCGCCGCTGGTCTGGCTGGGCTTTATCGCGGCATCCGTCGCGGCGATCTATTGGGGCGGTGAGTTGGACTATTTCCCGCAGGAAAACTGGCCGTTTCCGGTGTTTCCCAATGATGAAACCCCCAAGGCCATTGGCCTTGCGATCGGGGTTTTCGGTTTGCTGGTGATGCCCAAATTGCTGGTTGTGCTGACCGCCATCGTGACGGGGCGCGCAAGGGGCTTTGGCGGTGCGGGCAAAAGCTTGCGGGCGGTCTTTTCGGAACTTGCGCTGTCGTCGCTTTATGCCCCGGTGCTGCTGGCCTTTCAAAGCCGGTCGGTTTTTCAGGTTTTGCTGGGTCTGGATGGCGGCTGGCCACCCAACAACCGTGGTGACGGTGGCCTGAGCTTTGCCGAGGCCTGGTCAGGCGGGCGCTGGATCAGCCTGTGGGGCGGCGCAGGCATTGCGATCACGCAGGTTTATGCGCCGGTCCTGACCGTGTGGTTGCTGCCGGTGGCCTTGCCGATGATTGCGGCGCCACTGGTGATCTGGTGGACCTCGCGCACCGCATCACCCGGCCAGTTTCAGGTGCCGACAGACCAGTCAACCCCGCCCATCGTGGCCTGGCACGACGCGATCCTTGCACGATGGAACACGGCGACAGCGGATTTGAAATATGCCTGAAACACCGCATCTTCGCGATCTTCGGATTGATCTGTTGCGCGGCATCGCGCTGGTGATGATCTTCATCAACCACGTGCCGGGCACGATCTGGGAGAACTTCACTTCGCGCAACTTCGGCTTTTCCGATGCCGCCGAGGCGTTTGTCCTGATGTCCGGCATTGCCACCGGGTTGGCCTATGGCCCGGACTTCCTGCGCGGCCGGCCCAGCCTTGCTCAGGCCCTGCGACCCTGGCACCGGGCACTGACGCTGTGGTGGGTGCATGTTCTGGCGTTGTTTTGCATCGTGGCCCTGTTTGCGCTGACGATTGACCACTCCGGGGTCGCGGTGATGGCCCAGGATCGCAGCATCCTGCGCGCGGTGGAACACCCGGTAGCGATGATGGCACCGCTGGTCCTGCTGGGCCATCACTTTGCCTATGCCGATATCTTGCCGCTTTACATTGTCTTGATGATCACGGCCCCCGCCATTCTGTTTTCCGCCGTGCATTGGCCAAAGTCGACAATGGCGGCGTCGCTGCTGCTGTGGCTTGTGGCGGGCGTGCTGACCATCAAGATGCCGACCTGGCCTACGGATTATGGCTGGTTCTTCAACCCCTTGGCCTGGCAGGTGCTGTTTGTCGCCGGGGTTCTGACCGGGCTTGCCATGCGCAGGGGGCAGCGGTTCTTGCCCATCAGGCACTGGCCGCTGCGTCTGGCTGTGGGCTTTGTGGTTGTCGCAGCGGTCTGGATTCAGGTGCCTCTGGTCGCCGCTTGGGGCGGGCACGGGCTTTGGCTGCTCTATGAATACGCCTCGGTGCCGTCGCTTTTCACCGCTTTCGACAAGAGTTTTGTATCCTTGCCCCGTCTGCTGCACATTCTTGCGCTGGCCTATATCGTCAGCGCCTTGCCATCGCTCAGGACGCTGGCCGCCAGCCCGCGACTTGGCGTGTTTGTGCTGCTGGGCCGCCATTCCCTGCCGGTCTTCGCCACCGGAACGGTGCTGGCCTATGTCGCGCAGGTCACCAAGGCGATAGAGCCTGTATCAGTGCTGTTCGATACCTTGCTGATTGCCACCGGCATCTGCATTCTGGTCATCGTGGCCCATGTTCGCGACCGGCAAAGACTGCACGGCGTCAGGCTGACTGTGGCAAAGGCCCCGAACCTTGCCCTGTCTGCGCGCTGAGGTCACTTGGCGGACTGAAAACACCCGATCATCACCAGACGGTCGCCTTTGTGTGCCGAGCTTCGGCTGCCTCTGGCATGTGCATGTCATGGCCGGTGTGGCCCGATGAACCGGGGTGCCGATCAGATCGCGGCCAGCACGCGGCCTTGCCGCCCGATCACCGAACGAAAGGAACCCGCTGGTGCATCGGTGAACAAGACCGCAGTGGCAGGTCTTTCCGCTTGGACCGGCCTGCAGTCTTTCCCTGTTCCGGCGCGGGCTTTTCCCGAAACGCACAGGGCTGATTGTCACATGCGCGACATACATGCCGGATACTGCACTGCAAACTTGGCCGACCGTGGAATGAAAGATGAGACATCGGACCCCTGTCTTTTCCGATGTCTGTCCCGGCAAGCCGGGCCGCTGGGCGCGCATCTTGTTGACTGTTCTTGAACGCGGCCTTGCAGACAAAAATCACCCGACTGGCGAAAGCGCGACGCGTGGCGGCTGCGGTCGGGTTGGGATTGGCCAGCGGGGCACAGTGCCACAGGTCACACGCCTTTGCGCACGCGCGTCCAAGGGCACAGGCCTGCGGTTCGCCCGGGACAGGTAAACGGTCACGGCGGCGGTGCGCCAAGACCCGTGCAAAGAAAACAGAGGACACTTGAACAACATGACGCAAATGCCGAACTTTTCCGAACAGCTTCGGTCCGCTGTTCAGCAAAACGCGACACATGAGCCGACGGGCATGCTTGAACGGGTCTTCGCCTATCTTTTCGAAGGGCTGGTTTATCCGCAGATTTGGGAAGACCCGGTGGTGGACATGGAAGCCTTGGCGATTCAGCCGGGCGACCACCTGTTTTGCATCGCATCGGGCAGTTGCAACGTCTTGTCCTATCTGGTGGCACGACCGGCCTCGATTACCGCCGTCGATCTGTCGCCGGCGCATGTGGCGCTGGGGCGGCTGAAGCTTGTGGCGGCGCGGCGACTGACGCAGGACGCGTTCTTTGATTTCTTCGGCCATGCTGACCGCAAGGACAATGTCGCCGTCTATGACCGGGAACTGGCGCCGCACCTTGATGCGCAAACCCGGGCCTATTGGGAAGGTCGGGTGTTCGGCCGCCGCCGGATTTCGATGTTCGCCCGGGGCTTTTACAAACACGGGCTGCTGGGGCGGTTCATCGGGGTCATCCATGCCACGTCCTGGGTGGCACGGCTGGACTACAAGCCATTGTTGCAGGCACAAAGCCTGGATGAGCAAAAGCAGTTCTTCGATACCCGCATCGCGCCCTTGATGGACGCCGGTCCTGTCCGCTGGCTGGCGCGGCGCCGGGCCTCGCTGTTTGGCCTTGGCATTCCGCCGGCACAATACGACAAGCTGGCCGCTGACGGCGGCGGCGATGTCCTTCCGGTGCTGAAGGAACGTGTGCGCAAGCTGGTCTGCGATTTTCCGGTCAGCGAGAACTATTTCGCGTGGCAGGCCTTTGCCCGCCGCTATGAGCCCGACACCACCCGGTCATTGCCGCCCTGCCTGCAACCGCACAACTTTGCCACCGTCAGCGACCATGCAGACCGGGTGTCGGTTCACAACCGCTCGCTGACCGACCTGCTGGCGGAACGCGAGGCGGCATCGGTTGATGCCTTTGTTCTGCTGGATGCGCAGGACTGGATGACCGATGCCCAGCTTAATGCGCTTTGGGTGCAGATCACGCGCTGCGCGCGTCCGGGGGCACGGGTGATCTTTCGCACCGGCGGGGCGGCCGATATCTTGCCGGGGCGGCTGACGCCGGCTTTGCTGGACCGCTGGACCTATGCCGCCGACGTTTCCGCCGCCTGCTTTGCCCGGGATCGCTCGGCGATCTATGGCGGGTTTCACCTCTATCGGTTCGGGGGGGCATGACCGTGACCAACGCGCTGTCGCATGCCGACCTGATGGACCGCACCTACCGCCACCAGCGGCTGATCTATGACATCACCCGGCGCTATTACCTGTTGGGCCGTGACCGGCTGTTGCGTGATCTTGCCCCGCCACCGGGCGCACGGGTGCTTGAAATTGCCTGCGGAACCGGGCGCAATCTGGCGCGTGTCAAAGCGCTTTATCCCGGTTGCGAACTGTTCGGCCTCGACATTTCCGAAGAAATGCTGCGGTCGGCCCGCACAAAGCTGGGATCGCAAGCGAGGCTTGTGCAGGCCGATGCCACTGACTTTGATGCAAACGCGCTGTTCGGCACAGATGGGTTTGATCGCGTGGTGCTGTCCTACAGTCTGTCGATGATCCCGGATTGGCAGCGCGCACTGCGTCTGGCCGCAGCGCAGGTGCGCCCGGGTGGGGCACTTCATGTGGTGGATTTCGGACAACAGGATGGCCTGCCGCCTTGGTTCCGCAGCCTGCTGAACACTTGGCTGGCCCGCTTTCATGTGACGCCAAGGACCGGCCTTGAAGCACAGTTGCGCGAACTGGCCGATCAACAGAACGGCACTCTGCGGTTTGAGCATCTTTACCGCAGTTACGCACAGCTTGGCATCCTGACCCGGTCAAACTGAACGCAGGCCCGCCCCAACTGTTGCTGCCGAGCTTGGCAGGGATGGAAAGCGTAAGCCAGATGCCGAACCTCGACGTCGGTCAAGGCTAGGGTGCCACTTCGGCCATGGGCTTGCAAGCATGGCTGTTGACTGCTTTTTGTGTCTGGGTTGTCTATTGTTGTGTTTGAAACACATTTTATGCGGTGCCAGACTTAAAGTCTGGTGTGTAAAAAAGATGTCTGAAACATGATTTCAATTGCTCAGATCAATGCGGCTTGTCTTTTCTTGGGCTGGGAGCAGGCGGACCTCGCGGAAAAACCGGGGATTTCGCTGCCTGCGATCCAAAGGATCGAAAACCCAAAGTTCGGTCCCGGACGTTCCCGGTTGGAATTGATTGAACGACTGCTGGCAGCCCTCGAAGTCGGCGGCGTCGGGTTGATCGCGCCGGATGGCACCAAGGGGCTTGGCGTTCGTTTGGCCTCGAATGCGAGGGTGGAAACGACGGGTGCCGAAAAGCACACCGATGCGGCACTGCTGAAACTGCAAGACGACCATTGACCAGGGCCGAATGCCGTTGTTCTAAGCGCGGCGTTTCAAGATGCCGCGCCGGACGCGGGGGGGGGGGGCATAAAGCGAGCCTTCGGCGTGCCCGCTGTGGCAACAGAAACGGTCGCCCAATCAACCCGTCGAAAAGACCGGTTTTTGAACGACGCGTCCCGAAAGGCCCGGTCAGTGATGGCCTCGGAACCCGGAGCGAGGATTTCACCAACTCGTCTTGACATTTTTTCAGGCAACTCCGAACATGGAAGCGCGACAGGGGCGTCCGGGTATCCGGGCTGAGAAGCACCCTTTGAACCTGAACCAGATCATGCTGGCGTAGGGAGTCCGCGACGGGTGCGTTCGGTCCATGTTTGACCGAGCATCCTGTCCGGTCCCCCGCGCAGGCGGGAGGACGAGATGACAGAGACCGGCCCCTTTCTTCGGCAGATGCGCGCCACGGCGCCCCTTGTCCATAACATCACGAATTTTGTCGCCATGAACATCATGGCCAATGTGCTGCTGTCTGCCGGCGCATCCCCTGCAATGGTGCATGCCCGCGAAGAAGTGGCCGAGTTCGCGGGGCTCGCGCAGGCGCTGACCCTCAATATCGGAACACTGGACCCCGCCTGGGCCGAGGCAATGGAGATTGCCGCCTGCACCATGGACGTGGCCGGTCGGCCGTGGGTGCTAGATCCCGTCGGCGTCGGGGCGACCCGCTTCCGTCAAGAGGTCTGCGCCCGCCTTCTGGCGCTGCGCCCCACCGTGATCCGCGGCAATGCCTCCGAGATCCTCGCCCTTGCCGGACTTGGCGGACAGGGGCGCGGCGCGGATGCCGCCGATCCGGTCGCCGCCGCCGAGACGGCCGCGCGCGACCTTGCCCGCCGGACGGGGGCGGTGGTGGCCGTGTCCGGCCCGGTCGATTTCGTGACCGACGGGACATCGGCCTATCGGGTGTCGAACGGACATGCCCTGATGCCCCGTGTCACGGCACTGGGGTGTTCGCTGAACGGGGTGATCGCGGCCTTCCTTGTCGGGCAGGACAGGCTTGGGGCGACTGTAGCGGCTTTGGCCTACTTCGGTCTGGCGGGCGAGCGGGCGGCACAGGGCGCGGCTGGGCCGGGAAGTTTCCAGACGGCCTTCCTTGACGCGCTGCATGCGCTGACGCCCGAAGACCTGCGCCGTGGCGCAAGGGTGGTGCCTGCATGACCGGCCCTGTCTATGTGATCACCGATCCCGACGCGCCCCTGCCCGTGGCCGAACAGGCGCTTGCGGCGGCGCGCGGCGGGGCGGGGCTGATCCAGATACGCGACAAGCGCGCGACGGATGCCGAGATCGCATCCCTTGTTGCGCAGCTTTTGCCGCGCATCACGGAACTCGGGGCAAGACTGATCGTGAATGACCGGATCGAGGTCGCCCGTCGCACGCGGGCGCATGGTCTGCATGTGGGCCAGAGCGATGGCTGCGTGGAAGAGATCCGCCGCCGCCTGCCGCAGGGAATGCTGCTGGGTCTGTCGATCGAAACGGTGGATCAGGCACGGCGCATTCCGACCGTGGTCGATTACATCGGCGCGGGACCGATCCGCGCCACCGCGACAAAGCCCGATCACGCAGCACCCATCGGCCTTGACGGGCTGGCGGCCATCGTCGCGGCAGCGGGGCTTCCGACCTATGCCATTGGCGGCATCGGTCCCGGGGATGCCCGCGCCCTGCGCGCGGCGGGGGCGGCCGGGCTGGCCGTTGTCTCGGCGGTCACGCGCGCGCCGGACCCCCAGGCCGCGACGGCGGCACTTCTTGCGGAATGGAACGCATCATGATCCCCAACATCCTGTCCATAGCCGGGTCCGATCCATCCGGCGGCGCCGGTATCCAGGCCGACATCAAGGCGATCTCGGCCAATGGCGGCTATGCCATGGCGGCGATCACCGCCCTGACCGCGCAGAACACCCAAGGCGTGACGGGGGTGCAGGTGATCGAACCTGCCTTTGTCGCGCAGCAGATCGCGGCCTTGCGCGCCGACATCCGCATCGATGCCGTCAAGATCGGCATGCTTGGAACGTCTGACATGGTCGCGACCGTCTTCGCGGCGCTGGCGGGCCTTGGTGTGCCTGTGGTGCTTGACCCTGTCATGGTCGCCAAGGGCGGTGACCGCCTGCTTCGGACAGAGGCCGTCGCGGCCCTTCGCGACGCATTGGCGCTGGCGGATGTCATCACCCCGAACCTGCCCGAAGCGGCGGACCTTCTGGGGCGGCCCGAGGCCACTTCCGAAACAGGGATGGGGGAACAGGCGTGCGCACTTCTGGCCCTTGGGCCACGGGCGGTGCTGCTGAAGGGCGGGCATCTGCCGGGCGGCGCCTGTCCTGATCTTCTGGCCACGGCGGATGGTCTGCTTTGGCTGCCCGGCCCGCGCCATGCAACGCAGCGCACGCATGGCACCGGATGCACCCTGTCCTCTGCCCTTGCGACCCGCCTAGGCCATGGCATGCCGCTGGCCCAGGCCGCCACCGCCGCCAAGGCCTATGTCGCCCGCGCCATTGCCACCGCGGATGCCCTGTCCGTCGGCCACGGCCATGGCCCGACACATCATTTCCACTCCTGTTTCGAAGGAACCACCCGATGACCCGCCCCCTGTCTGACCTGACCGTCCTTGTTACCGGCGGAGGCCGCGGCCTCGGCGCGGCGATCGTGGGCGCCTTCGCCCGCGAGGGGGCGCGGGTCGCCATCAACTACCGCCACAGCAAGGCTGAGGCCGAAGCGCTGGCAGCCTCGCTTGGTCCCCGGACGGCGGCCTTTGGCGCCGACGTGACCGACCCCGAGCAGGTCGCTGCGATGACGGCCGAGATCACCCGCACCCTCGGCGCGCCGGATGTGCTCGTGCACAATGCACTGGCAGATTTCTCGTTCAACGGCGAGGCGCGGTCCCATCTGGACAAGCTGACCTGGGGCGAGATCGCGTCGCAGGCAGAAACGGCCGTGGGTGGCGCGTTGAACTGTCTGCAGGCCCTGCACCACCATTGGAAGGCGCAAAGCTTCGGGCGGATGATCACCATCGGGACCAACCTGCTGCAAAACCCCGTCGTGCCCTATCACGACTACACCGCCGCCAAGGGGGCGCTGCTTGCCCTGACCCGCACGGCTGCCAAAGAACTGGGACCGCTGGGGGTGAGCGTCAACATGATCTCTGGCGGGCTGCTGCGGATGACTGACGCCAGCAGTGCAACACCCGAGGCCGTCTTCGACATCGTCGCCGCTCAAACACCACTGGGGCGAGTCACGACGCCCGCAGACCTTGCAGATGCCGTGCTTTTCTTCGCTTCGCCATGGGCAAGGGCGGTGACGGGGCAGAACCTTGTCGTCGACGGTGGCTTGGTCTTCGGCTGACCGCGCCTTGCGGCGCGCTGGTCCCAAGGCTGGCAAAAGCTGGCATGGCATCCGCGGTTTCCGGCCATTTGCATCGTGCTGCACTTGCCAAGGGGCGACAGAGTGGCACTGCCGCGAAGGCAGCTATGGGCCGAATACGTCGTCATTTTCGCGAAGGGAGGGAGGACTAAGCCGCTCCGCAGCTCGGACAGGAGGACGTTCTCCGCGACAGCCCGCGCCGCGTTGATCTTGGTGACGTCGCACCTGCCGATCTTCACGCGGATGAACTTCCGCTTGTGCTCGCCGCAGGCATAGAGCGCCTTGCTTTGCTGGCCGACCGACAGGTTGAAGCCCTTCAAGGCTGTGTCGTGATACCAGACGGTCTTGTCCCGGTATCGCAGGCCGTCAACAAGCGCCTGCGTGATCTTCTGCTGTGGCATCGTGGGCTCCATCGCTTTGACCGATTTTTGACCGAGCGGTCAGCGATGTTGTCGGGCCTTGTCGGTATATGACACAACCGGATGTCTGAGATAGCGCATTGATTTTATTAGGAGATAACCATCATCTTGCGGTTGGAGCGCTAAGGGCGGGCAAGATATATGGCTCCGGCGGTAGGGATCGAACCTACGACCAATTGATTAACAGTCA
>DYMU01000021.1 GCA_020721445.1 Gemmobacter nectariphilus | reverse complement strand
TATCACGCTGGATTCACAAGGTGAATCCCGTCAGCAGATTTGTGCAACAGAGCCCATTTGACGCACCCCGCACGACCGGCTGTTCCGGCCCTGCGCTGTCAGTCCAAAGCCTTATCGGCCGCACGCCAAGACCCGCCGTCCGCTTCTGCCCAACGGCCCACGTAAGGCCATTCCGATGACCCATTCTGGGTCACCGCGCGGGTTTCTGCGTGCCGTCGCCGGTAAACTGAAATGTATCAGATACAATGTATCCGATACAAAGGGGCAGCACCCTGCGTCCGACCTTTGGTTCAACCCTGTGCATCGCACCAGTGAGGCCGATATGAAACACCTGACAGCCTGCGCCGCCATGACAGCGCTCTGCCTGGCAACACTTGCCCCCGCCCCAGCGGATGCCCTGAGCGACGACCAGAAAAAGGGCCTTGCTGCCCTTCTGGCGCTTGGGGTCGGCATTGCGGCCGCCAAGCATGGCAAAGACCACAACAGCACCTCGCAATGGGATGAAGACCGGTACGGCAAACCCTTCTCGCCCAGCGCAGGTGTTCTGTGCGTGCCAAAGCAACAGCATTGCTTTCACGACGGGGCGATCTCATGGCGCTGGACCCGGCGCATTTTCGGAAGCTGAGCCGCCCCCCATCCTTTTCGGAGTTTAGCACATGACCGTTTTTCGCACCCTGTCCGTCGCTGCTGTACTGACGCCGCTGGCCGCTGCCGCCCTGGCACAAACGGGAACGCCAGTTGACCGCGCGACCGTCACGCCCATCGAGCGCATGAACACCGCAGTCGTCGCCCATGTCTCGGAAAACCTTCAGGGGTATCGCGACCTTTTTGAACCGACGATGCTGCTGAAACTGGCGATCGTTGCCCAATCCAAAGTCATCGCCCTGACCTGTGATGGCGTCGAACTCGACGATGACCGTTACAACACCGTCATGAATGGCATCCTTGGGCCGGTGCTTGAAAAGGGCAGCTCATCGCCCGATGGCGCCAACGCGATCAACCTGCCTTTCGTCATCGCCATGTCGGCCTATTCGCAACTTCTGGGTGGCAATCTGGCCGTCGCCGCCTAAGACCCTGACGCCACCTGCGCCCTTGGCGATCAACTGCGCGAGTCGTTGTCCGGAGAAGGCGGCGAGGCGCTGCTGGTCTGGAAAGACGCCAAGTGATCTGATCTGACGGTTGGCAAGCGCGGCGTGGCGGTTTTTCCCGAGGTCACCCCAGGCCTGAAGACCCCAAGCCGCAGCAAGGCGTTGGCCAGGGCAAGCTGTTGGCGGGCCAGACGCAGGCTGGTGCCGTCGGCACTTGCCTTTGCCAATGTTCCGCCGGGTGTGGCAATGCGGCCCCTGCCACGCTCCACCACCAACCCGCGTTCCAGCAAGACCGCAACATGCCGCCGCACCGTTTCAAGTGGAATGGTCAGCGTATCCGAAATGCGTCGGCGTGAGATCCAGCCGGATGCCTCGGGCGTAAGAGGTGTCTTGTCCAACACCGCACAGTCCAGCGTCGCGCCGCGGACATTGCGCTGCGCCGTCGCCACCGCGATCAGGAAGAACACCTGAAACTCTTCGGCGCGCAGTCCGAACCCGCGCTGCAAGTCCACTTGCGCCAGCAACACGAAGTTTACCACCTCGTAGATCGCCGGTCGTTCAACCTGCTCGAACCGCTCGCGGTCCAACACCAACATGGGTGCCCTGCGCCGACGTTCTGGCAAAATTGCCTCGCACCTGATGCTCGCAGACCAAAATCCACGACAGCCTATACCGAAACCGCAGAAATCACGACCTTTTTGCACCGCGTCACACGCGCGCGAGGACCGGGCTTGAACCTGTGCTGTCCGTCAATGCCTTGGCTGGCTGCCACCAACCCTACGGCACCTGGCGCATGTCAACGTGGCCATGCCCCCAACCGCCGCGCCCGGCTGAAGAGCTTGCATCAGCCCCAGATCTGCCACAGCAACCGCGCCGCCATCAGGGTCGAGGTCGCCACCAGCAGCGGCTTGATCAGCCGCGCCCCCACCCGCATCGCCAACCGTGCGCCCAAGGCCGCGCCGCCGATCTGCCCCATGGCCATGGCCAGCCCCACCCCCCACCACGTCGCGCCGGAAAAGGCGAAAACCGCAAGCGCCCCAAGGTTTGAGGCAAAGTTCAACAGCTTGGTATGGGCCGTTGCCTTCAACACCCCATACCCCGCCAGCAGAATGAAGCCGAGCATGAAAAAGCTGCCCGTCCCCGGCCCGAAGAAACCGTCATAGGCCGCGATCAAGGGGACGGCCGTCAGGGTAAACAGCCCCGGTGCCATCCGTTGCACCCGGTCCTGATCGCTCAGCCCCGGCTTGACCGCAAAGAAAACCGCAACCGCCACAAGCACCACCGGCATCACCACCCGCAGCACCGCCGCCGGGATCAGATGCGCCAGCAGCGCCCCCGCAGCCCCCGCCGCCGCACTGACCAGCGCCATCCAGAATTGTTCGCGCAGCCGCACATGCCCGGCACGGGCATAGCTGGCCATCGCCGTTCCCGCCCCAAAACTGCCCTGCAACTTGTTGGTGGCCAAGGTTTCAACCGGCGAGGCCCCGGCCAGCAGCAGCGCCGGAACCGTGATCAAACCACCGCCGCCCGCAATCGCATCGACAAACCCGGCCAGAAACGCGGCAATCATCAACAAAGCAACAGTATCGGCGGCAACTTCAAACATTTCGGCTCCACGGCGGCGTGCCGGACTTTGTGCTGGGCCGGCACGCCGAAGTAAAGCAGATCAGATGGTTGCCCGGACTGGCGTCAGAACATGTCCAGCAGGCGCTTCAGGTAATCGCGCTCGGCCTCGGGGCGCAACTGGTCGCCGGTGCGGCGGCGAATTTCGTCCAGCAGGTCTTGCGCCCGGCGGTAAACGTCTTCGCCTTGCAACATGTTGCGGTCTGATCCGATCCGCGCCGACTCTCCGGGCTCGCGCCCCAATGGGTCACGCTGGCTGTTGGGGTCGGCACGGCCAAAGGCCTCGCCCTGCTGGTTGCCGTTCTGTTGCTGCTGGCGATGCTCTTCGGCCAAAGCTTCGCCCAGATTGCGCATCCCTTCGCGCAAGGCCTCCATCGCCTCGGCCTGACGGTCCAGCGCGCCGGGCAGATCGCCGTTGCGCAACGCATCTTCGGCCTCGCGCATGGCCCGGCCGGCGCGGTCCAATTCCTGCCGCCCGGCCTCACCCTGTTCGCTGCCTTCCCCCGGCAGCGGGCTGCGACCCAGCTCTCCCAGACGGTCGCGCAATTCCTGCTGGCGCTCGGCAAGGCCACGGCCTGCCCCCTGACCGGGTTGATCCTGACCCTCACCCTGCTGACCTTCGCCCTGCTGGCCCTGGCCCTGCTGCTCTCCGGGTTGTTGGCCCGGCTGCTGGCCACCCTCCTGACCCTCTTGCAGATCGCGGAAAGCGTCATCCGACAGGCCCTGCTGGTCGCGCAGGGTCTGGCTCAGATCGCGCATCGCCTGATTGCCCTGACCCTGGCCCTGCCCGCCCTGGCCTTGGGTCACCTGCATGTTTTCCATCAACTGCCGCAGCATTTCCATCAGCTCTTGCGCCTCGGCGGTGCGGCCTTCCTCCATCAGCTTTTGAAGCTCGTCCAGCATCTGCTGCAACTGATCGCCCGACATTTCCATGCCCGGCATGTTTTCGGAAAGCTGGCTGTCGGGGTTGCGCTGCGCCTCTTCGGCCAGTTGGCGCATATAGTCGTTCAGCGCCTGCCGCATTTCCTGCATCAGCTTATCAATTTCCTCGGGGCTGGCACCATTCCTGATCGCCTCATCCAGCCGGTCCTGGGCGCGCTGCAACCGCTCCATGGCGCTGGCAAGGTCGCCCTCTTCGACCATCAGGGCGATCTGCCACAATTCCTCGGCAATCTCGTCGCGCTTCTCGGGCGACAGGCTGGCCTTCTCGGCATCCAGTTGCCGCATCACCACCCGCAGCCGCAGATAGGCGCGCTTGTCGCGAATGAACTCATCAGGCTTGTGCGTCACCGCTTTCAGAACCTGGGCCGCCTGCACGGCGTTTGTCCGCGTCCACAAAAGATCGCGCCGCATTTCGATCAGCGCGGCGGCCAACGGGTCAAAGAACCGCTTGCCCGGCAGCACCACCGGCAGCGCAGGTGCCGTGCCGACCTGCCCCGCCGCATCGGTGGCGGCAAAGGTCATCGTCACCGGCAGATTGGCGAACGGGTGCTGCGACAGATCATCAATCAGGGTTTCGGAAAACTCGGCACGGTTGCCGGTCACCGGCAGCGGCAGGTCCAGCGTCACCGCCTCGCGCGGCTCGGGCTCGGCCGTCAGCCCAAACCGGCGGTCAACATTGGGCAGGTCCAGCGCAATGGTCACCTGACCCGCAACCACGCCGTAATCATCCTTGGTGGCAAAGGCCTGCCGGAACCGGCCATCCGCTTCGCGCCCGATCTCGCCCTCGGGCACGATCGTCGGTGCGCTGTCGGGTGTGGCGGTAAAGGCCCAGGCACGGCCACCGGCACCCTCAATGGCGACGCTGCCAGACTGGGTCAGTTCAAAATCGCGGGCAACACTTTGGGCGGCGGCAACCGGGGCATCCGGGGCCACGCCAGACACGGTTTCGGTCAGGGTCAGCGCCCCCACCTCGCCATACAGGCGAAATTGCAAACGGGTGCCAACCGGCAGCTCCAAAGCCTCGGCCGTCACGTCATTCAGGTAGATCGTCGGCTTGCCGGTATAGGCGGGCGGTTGCGCCCATCCTTCCCAGGTCGGCCCCGCCGCAAGGCCCGCCGCGCCGCCCGGGGCAAGGGCTGCCACCGATGTCACCCGCCACAGCGACCCAAACATCAGCGCCACAACAAAGGCCGTCAATGCCACATAGCGCAGGGCAAACGGGTCACGGCTGGATAGCCGCAGGTCTGGCTGCACCGCCTTGGCCTGTGCGGCCCGGTCGGCCATCCGGTCCAGATGCGCGCGCCACACCGCCAGCGATGCCGGATCGTCGCCGCCAATCGCCTGCACATCGCCCAGCGCCGCGATCGGGCGACCTGGCAGCCGCGAATCAAGCCGCACCAGCGCCTCGGCCCGCGTCGGCGCCCGAAAGGCCCGTATGCCCTGCACCAATGCCACCAGCGCGCCAATCAGCGCGATACCGCCCACAGCCCATACATATTCAATGGAAACAACGTCTTGAAGGCCGAACACCAAGGCCGCAAGGGTGCCCAGCAAGATCGCCCAGACCGGCCAGAACGCCAGCGTCACCCGTTCGGCCCAAAGCCCGGCCAGCGTCAGCCGCAGGGGCAACACAATGCGCTTCAGCGCCTCTTGGGGATCGTGAACCGCCATGCCAGCCTTTCCCAAGGCTGCGCAACAATTACAGCCATTCTGGGATGGTATCGCGAGAAAGGATTTCGTCAAAGGTTGGTCGCGCCCGAATGACGGCGAAGTGATCCCCCTTGACCAGAACCTCGGGCACCAGGGGCCTTGTGTTGTATTCCGACGCCATCACCGCGCCATAGGCCCCGGCGCTGCGAAACGCCACCAGATCGCCCTCGGCCAGATGCGGCAGGGCGCGGGCCTTGGCAAAGGTATCGCCGGTCTCGCAGACCGGGCCGACCACGTCAAACGCCTGCGCCGGGCTGGCCGCTGCGGGTTCTACCACCGGGATGATATCGTGATGCGCGCCATACATCGACGGGCGCACCAGATCGTTCATCGCCGCGTCCAAAATCAGGAAGTCGCGGCCCTCACCGTTCTTTACATAGATCACCTGCGACACCAAGATGCCGGCATTGCCCGAGATAAGCCGCCCCGGTTCAATCTCGATCTCGCAGCCCAGATCGCCCAGCACACGGTGGATCATCGCGCCATATTCGGTGGGCAACGGCGGGGCCTCGTTCGACCGGGTGTAGGGGATGCCAAGACCGCCCCCCAGATCAAGCCTGCGGATGTTGTGGCCATCGGCGCGCAGGGCCTGCGTCAGGTCACGCACCTTGGTGAACGCCGCCTCGAACGGCGCAAGCTCGGTCAACTGGCTGCCGATGTGCACGTCAATCCCCACCACATCGATGCCGGGCAGACTGGCGGCCTCGGCATACACTTCGCGGGCCTTGGCGATGGGCACGCCGAACTTGTTTTCCGATTTGCCGGTGGCGATTTTCTCATGCGTCTTGGCATCGACATCGGGGTTCACCCGCAAGGCGATCGGTGCCCTCACCCCCAACGACACCGCCACTTCGGACAGCGCGCGCAATTCCGGCTCGCTTTCCACGTTGAACTGCCGGATGCCGCCGGTCAGCGCCAGACGCATCTCGTCGCGCGTCTTGCCCACGCCGGAAAACACGATCCGCTCGCCCGGCACGCCAGCGGCCCGTGCGCGAAGGTATTCGCCGCCCGACACCACATCCATCCCCGCGCCCAGATCGCCCAGCAGTTTCAGCACCGCCACATTCGACAGCGACTTGATCGCAAAACACACCAGATGCGGCAGCGGCGCCAAAGCCTCGGTGAACAGGTGGTAATGCCGGGTCAGCGTGGCCGCCGAATAGCAATAGAACGGCGTGCCCACCGTGGCGGCAATGTCGGTAATCGCCACATCTTCGGCATGCAAGAGGCCGTCGCGATACAGAAAATGGTCCATGGCCCGGCATCCCCGATTGATCTGCGCCAGCACCTAGCGGCGCGCGTCGCCGATTTCAACAAACCTTGGCCTGACGCGACCGCAGGAACAGATAAAGCGGCAAGCCGCAACTGACGCCGATGCAAAAGGTGGCCGGAATCGCCACAAGATTGACCCAGACCTTGCGCGATGCGGTTTCCAACACGATCCACACCGTCAGCGCCACGGCGGCAATCGTCAGATCCCAGGTCAAACCGGTGGTCGAGGCATTGACATACCAGGCATCAATCAGCCCCGAAAGGCCGGTGCCGGTTTGCTGCATGTAGGTCACGAACCAATACATCGGGTGAACCGCCCCCCACAGGGCAAGCGCCAGATAGACAAATCGCATCGCCGCAACCCTTTCCTTGACCGGACCCGTCAGTTCAACTCGACCCCGATCCCAACCTCGCCCGAGACCCGGAGCCCGGGTTCGGGCCGTTCCGGCGCACCATCCGCCCCGCAAGAGGCCAGCAAACCCGCCGCCAGCAACACAAATATCCGCATCGGACCACCTTTCAAGGACTGATCGCCACACCAACGCCACCAACGCGCCCATAGAGGGACGGCACCACGGACACCCCGCCCGGCCCGACCGAAACCCCGGCGTTCAACCGCGGGTCGGTGCAGGCCGGCACGACGCATATCAGAAAGAGCAAACCAACCCGCAGCATCATGCCAGTGCCTTTTGCCACCGCGCCACCTGCGCGCGCACCTGATCGGGCGCTGTGCCGCCATAGGATTGCCGCGAGCGGACCGAGTTTTCAACGCCCAGCACCGAATAGACCGACGGGTTGATCCCGGGATGCACCGCGCACATCTCGGCAATCGACAGGTCGGGCAGATCGCAGCCCTTGGCCTCGGCCAACGCCACCAGCGTGCCGGTCACGTGATGCGCCTCGCGGAACGGCAGCCCCAATTCGCGCACCAGCCAGTCGGCCAGATCGGTGGCGGTGGAAAAGCCACTGGCCGCCGCCGCCGCCAGAACCGCGCGGTTGGCCGTCATGTCACCCACCATGCCGGTCATCGCGGCAAGGCACAGCATCAGCGTGTCAGCCGCGTCAAACACCTGTTCCTTGTCTTCCTGCATGTCCTTGGAATAGGTCAGCGGCAGGCCCTTCATCACGGTGAACAGCGCCACCGTCGCCCCCAGAATTCGCCCGATCTTGGCGCGCAGCAATTCCGCCGCATCAGGGTTCTTCTTTTGTGGCATGATGCTGCTGCCCGTGGTCCACTTGTCCGACAGCCGCACAAACCGGAACTGCGCCGAAGACCAGATCACCAATTCCTCGGCAAAGCGCGACAGGTGCATGGCGCAGATGCTGCTGGCGGCCAGAAACTCCAGCGCGAAATCGCGGTCCGACACCGAATCAAGGCTGTTTGCCGTTGGCCGGTCAAAGCCCAGCGCCCGGGCCGTCATCTGCCGATCAATCGCAAAGCCGGTGCCCGCCAGCGCCGCCGCCCCCAACGGGCATTCGTTCATCCGCTGCCGCGCATCCTCAAACCGCGACCGGTCACGCGCGAACATCTCGACATAGGCCAGCATGTGATGCCCCCATGTCACCGGCTGCGCGGTTTGCAGATGGGTGAACCCCGGCATCACCCAATCGGCCCCGGCTTCGGCCTGTGCCACAAAGGCCCGCATCAGCAGGGTCAGGCCTGCAATCGCCGCATCGCATTGATCGCGCACCCAAAGCCGGAAATCGACCGCCACCTGATCATTGCGGCTGCGCGCCGTGTGCAACCTTCCGGCAGGGGTGCCGACGATTTCTTTCAGCCGGTTTTCCACATTCATGTGGATGTCTTCCAGATCGGTGCGAAACGGGAAGGCCCCGGTTTCAATCTCTGACAACACGGTGAGCAGGCCTTCCCCGATCGCCTCGGCATCGCTAGGTGTAATGATACCCGTGGCGGCCAGCATCGCCGCATGGGCGCGCGACCCGGCAATATCCTGCGCGTAAAGCCGCTTGTCGAACCCGATCGAGGCATTGATCGCCTGCATGATCGCGTCCGGCCCTTCGGCAAAACGCCCGCCCCACATATGGTTGGCGGATTTGATATCGGGGGAAGCGGTCATGGATGCGGCTTTCGGAGGGGTCATGGTCAGGAAATCACTTGCCGTTCTGTATACGGCCTTGGCGCTTGGTGCAAACCCGGCGCTTGCCGATGACGGCGTGGCCGCGCTGCGCGGCGGCGACATGAAGAAACTGGCGCTGCATGCAGCCCCGGTGGCCCTGCCGCAGGCGGGGCTGGTCGATGGGGCCGATGCCCCGGTGTCTTTGGAAAACTACCATGGCAAGTGGGTGGTGTTGAACTTCTGGGCCACGTGGTGCGCGCCCTGCCGCCATGAGATGCCCTCGCTGGATCGGCTTCAGGCCGCGATGCCCGACATTGCCGTGCTGCCCGTCGCCACCGGGCGCAATGCCGTGCCTGCGATCGAGCGGTTCTTTGCCGAGGCGCAGATTGCCAACCTGCCCATCCTGCGCGACCCGTCGTCCGAGCTTGCCCGCGCCTCCAGCGTGATGGCGCTGCCGGTCACGCTGATCCTGAACCCCGAAGGTCAGGAAGTGGCGCGGCTGATTGGCGATGCCGCCTGGGACAGCGACAGCGCCAAGGCCATACTGACTGCCCTGGCAGCGCGGTAACCCGATCTGCGCGCGGCGGCACCCTTTGCGCGCCGTGCCGCAGGGCTGCCAAGGCAGGCTAAAGATACGACCGCACCAACGCCGAGGCGATCAAGCTCCAGCCATCGGCCACAACGAAAAACGCCAGCTTGAACGGCAAGGACACCACCGCCGGGGGCACCATCATCATGCCCATCGACATCAAGACCGCCGCCACCACCAGATCAATGATCAGAAACGGCAGGAACACCAGAAACCCGATCTCGAACGCCAGCTTGATCTCGCTCAGCATGAAGGCGGGCACCAGCACCGACAGCGGCGCATCGGGCAAGGACGCGGGCATCACCTCGCTGCGCAATTCGGCCAGATGGGCAAAGGTGGCCGGGTCCAGCCGCGCCGCCATGAAGGCCCGGAACGGCGCCATCGTGCGCGTGATGGCGGGGCCGATCTCAAGTTCTTCGCGGCTCAGCGGACCCAGACCGTTGACCCATGCTTCGGTAAACACCGGGTCCATCACATACCAGGTCAGGAACAGCGCCAGGCTGACAATCAGCATGTTGGGCGGGGCCTGTTGCAGCCCGATGGCCTGACGCAAAATCGACAACACGGTGACCACGAAGGGAAAGCAGGTCACCATCACCGCCAGCCCGGGCGCCAGGCTAAGGACCGTCAGCAGCAGGATAAGCTGCACCGACCGGGCCGACAGCGAGGCGCCGTCACCAAGGTTCAGCGTCATGTCCTGCGCCATGGCCGGGCCGGCCAGCAGGGCCAACAGGAACGGGGCAAGGCGCAAGACCGACATGGCGCGCCTACAGCCCGCCACGCAGATTGGCGACCTCGATCAGCCGCACCGCCAGTTGCCCGGCCTGCTCGCCCTCCAGCTCCTGCAACTCACCGCGCGCGATCAGCCGGTCACCGATATAAAGTTCCACCGGGTCTTCGACGCGGCGGTCCAGGGCCAGGACAGCATCTTGGCCCAGCTTGAGCAGATCACGCACCAGGGGCCGGGCCTTGCCCACCGAAATCGTGATCTCGATCGGCACCTGGGCAAAGGGGTTGGTATCTGCGGGGTTATCCATCGACAGCATCCTTTTCTGAAGACTCGAAGAAATCATGCACGGCACGGGTCAGTTCGGAAATTGCGGCATCCAGATCGATCCGGTGCTCCACCGCGCCAAGCCGCAGATAGACCTGACCTTCGCCCAGCGTCGGCTCTTCCTGAATGATCAGCGGCAGGCCCGCCGCATGCGACACCAGCCGTTCAACCGCCGGACGCGCGACCGGGTTCAGCACCACATGAATCGGGGTATCGGCCAGATCGTCAATCAGCGGCATGATCGTATCCAGCACCACCGGGGCCAGCACATCCTGCGCCAAAGGCGGCAGCAGCCGGGTGCACAGGTCAATCAGCACCGGCTGGATCGCCTTCAGCAGATGGGCCCGCGCCTCTTGAAAGGTAAAGGCAAGACCTTGCAGGTTGTTGGCCAGTTCCGACCCGATCCGTGACTGGACATCCTTGGCAGACGCTGCCGCGTCTTCCCAACCGGCGGCATAGCCGGCCTCATAGGATTGCAGGCGCGCCTCTTCGACGTCAGCGCTGTCAAGCACCACGGTCTGCGCCCTGCCCCGCGCGCCCGGCGTCTCGAAGACTTCCAGCTTCAAAGGGGGCATCAGCTGCGCTCCTCTTCTTTTTCCATCCAGTTGCGAAGGATCTCGACCGATTCGGTCTGCCGCTCGTCGATCAGGCGTCGCAGCCGGGACACCGGGTCATTCGGCTGATCATGGAACGCCCCGGCGTCATCAAGATTGACGACAGGCATCGCTGGCAGGTCAAACCCGTCCGATATTTCCCCAGTCAGACCCGGCCCCACGTCCCTTTGCTGTGGCCCCGGCAGGGCCATTGCAGTCGACCCTGCGGGTAGGGCCGGGGCCCGCGCCGATGGCAGCAGCAAAGGCCGGATGACAAACAACCCCAAGGCCAGAGACACCAGCCCCAGAACCACGATCTGCAAGGCTGACATCAGATCAATCGGGCCGAACATCGATGCAAGGCCTGCCTCGGCCAGCGTGCCTTCCTGCGGCGCATCCAGAAACTCCATGGATTTCAGCGTCAGCACATCGCCGCGCGCAGTGTCCAACCCGGCGGCCGCGCTGACCAGTTCGCGCAGATCGGCCAGTTCCTGTTCAGAGCGCGCCTCCAGCGTCACCGCACCATCGGCCGCGCTTGCCCGCTGGCCATCCACCAGCACGGCCACCGTGACCCGCCGGATCGCGCCAGGCTCGCGCAGCACCTCGCGCTGGGTTTGCGACACTTCGTAATTCACCCGCTCACGGCTTTGCGACGATTGGCTTTTGCCGCCGGCGTCACCGGCGCCATCGCCGTCGGGCAGGTTTGACGCGACGGTCACACCCGCCGCCGTATCGCTGGATGTGTCGCTGGTTTGCTCGGTGTCGGACGAAATGGCCACACGCTGTTGCGGGTCGATGGTTTTTTCGGTGATGGCTTCACGCTCGCGCAGCGTCTCGACCGAGACTTCGACGATCGCCCGCCCCGGCCCGACGCGCGCGGCCAGCAACCGCTCGACGTTGCGCTTGATCTCAACCGCCCGGGCATCGCCCGACAGCGCTGCCGCCGCATCGCCAGAGGCGGGGATCAGCCCGGCAACCGAATCAATCACCGACACATCGTCAGCCACCATGTTGCCGGCAGCACTTGCCACAAGATGCCGCAGGGCATTGGCCTGATCGGCCGTAAGCGAACCGGTCGTGGTGGTGACGGTCACGCTGGCGGTGCTGCGCTGATCGCGCAGAAAGCGGCCGGAATTGCTTTGCGAGATATGCACCCGCGCCGCCTTGATCTGCGGCATGGCCAAGGCGGTGCGGGCCAGCTCGCCCTCTTTCGCGCGCCAATAGGCTGCGTCGAACATCTGCGATGTCGTGCCAAAACCGGACAGACCATCCAGCAGTTCATAGCCAGAGGCCCCCGAGGCCGGCAAACCCTGGCTGGCAAGCTGCATCCGCAACCCGTCACGCGCCGCCGTCGGCACATAGATCGATTCGCCGCGCACCGTGTAGGCAACCCCGGCCTGATCCAGCGCCGCAATCACATCGCCCGAGGTGCGCGGCTCCAGCCCGGCATAAAGCAGGCTTTCGCCGGTGGACTGGCCCATCCGCGCCAGACCCAGCACCGCAAGAAACACCCCAACGGTCGCCGCCACCAGCACCACCCGTTTGGCCAGTGTCAGGCCCAGCCACAAGGAAACCAGATTGTTCACGCCAAGCCTCCGTCCTGCAGACTTTTGCCTGCTTCGGGTCATCAATGAAGGATGCGGCTTAACAATCGGTTAGTGACCTTTGGTCTATTTTCAGGCGTGCCGAAGAAAGGTGACCCTGCAATGACCCAACCCGATACTGCTGCCGACGTGCCGCCCAAAAAGAAAGGCAAACTCCCCTTGATGATCGGGGTGGTGGGGGCGCTTGCCCTTGGGGGGGGCGGATTCTACGCCACCTATTCCGGTCTGATCTGGGGGGGCGAACAGGCCCCGCCCACACCGGATGCGGCCCATGGATCGCTGGCCGATGTGGCCTTTGTTGCGGTTGCGCCGATCACCATCAGCCTTGGCCCGCAATCCACCGCCCGGCACCTGCGTTTTGCCTCTCAGCTTGAGGTCAGCCCCGCCCATGCCGAGGAGGTGCGGCTGTTGCTGCCGCGCATCAGCGATGTCCTCAACAGCTATCTGCGCGCGGTGGAACTGACCCAGTTGCATGATCCGTCCGCCCTGATGCGCCTGAAGGCCCAGATGCTGCGTCGCATCCAGATCGTCACCGGCGAAGACCGCGTGCGCGACCTGCTGATTTCCGAATTTGTCCTGAACTGAAAGGGTTTGCGATGAACCTGATTGCTGATTTCCTGCTTGCGGCCGGGGCGTTTGCCACCGCGCTTTACTGTCTGGTTCTGGCCAACCGGCTGAAACGCTTTACCGCGCTGGAAACCGGCATGGGCGGCGCAATTGCGGTGCTGTCGGCCCAGGTGGATGACATGACACGGGCCCTGGAACGGGCGCGCGCTTCGGCATCGACCTCGTCGTCGGGGCTGGAAGATCAGGTCCGGCGGGCGGAGGCAGCGGCGGCCAAGCTGGAGCTGATGCTGGCGGCCCTGCACGATCTGCCCGATGAGGTGCCGCGCCCCGATACCCCCGACCCGGATGAACGCCGCGTGCGATTCGTCCGACGCCGCCCCAGCGTGAGTGCGGCCGAATGACCCGCCTTCGCTTGCCCACCGGACGCGGCACTTTGGCCATCCTCGCGCTGACGCTGGCCGCAGCCGGGGCGTTGCGGTTTGGCCATGGGCTTGGCGCGGCCATGGCGTTGCAGGCTGCAAACACGGCGGCGGACGGGGGCGGGCCGTTGCAATGCCCGGAACCACCCGCCGCCCTGGCCGAGGCGCTGAAGGCCCGCGACGCCACCGTCACCGCCCGCGAGGCGGCCCTTCAAGACCGGCTGGCCGCCTTGGCACTGGCAGATGCCGCAATAAGCCAGCGGCTTGGCGAACTTCAGGCGTCCGAGGCCAGCCTGCGCGCGACCCTCGCCATCGCCGATGGGGCCGCCGAAAATGATCTGGCACGACTGACCGCCGTCTATGAAGCGATGAAGCCCGCCGAGGCCGCCGCTCTGTTTGCCGCCATGGCCCCCGAATTCGCCGCCGGGTTTCTGGCCCGCATGCGCCCCGATGCCGCGGCTGCCGTGTTGTCGGGCATGCCGTCGGAAACCGCCTATACGATCAGCGTGCTGATTGCGGGACGAAATGCACTGGCGCCACGGGAATAAGGTCAGCCTTTCTTTACGCTTCGATGCGACGCTGCGGCTCAGACGGAAGATGAGGGGACCATGTTTGGATTTATTGGCATTGGCGTTATTTTCGCCATGGTGTTCGGCGGCTACATTCTGGCGGGCGGTAAACTTGGCATCATCCTGAAATCGCTGCCATTTGAGATGATGATGATCGGTGGTGCCGCCATCGGCGCCTTCCTGATTTCAAACGATATCGCCGTGGTGAAACATACTGCCAAGGATATCGGCAAGGTTTTCAAAGGCCCGCACTGGAAACCGTCTGATTATCGCGACATGCTGTGCCTGTTGTTCGAACTGATCCGGCTGTCGCGCGCCAACCCGGTCGGGCTTGAAGAGCATATCGAAAACCCCGGTTCCTCGACCATCTTCGGCCGCTACCCGAAGATCTGCAAAGACCACGAGGCGGTTGACCTGATCTGCGACACGTTTCGGGCAGCCTCGATGAATTATGACGATCCGCATCAGGTGGAAGAGGTGATCGACAAGCGCATGGAAGCCACCCAGAATCATGCGTTGCATTCCAGCCATGCCCTGCAATCCATGGCCGATGCCCTGCCCGCCCTTGGCATTGTCGCGGCGGTTCTGGGGGTGATCAAGACCATGGGCTCGATTGACCAACCGCCCGAGATTTTGGGCAAGATGATCGGCGGCGCGCTTGTCGGCACCTTTCTGGGGGTGTTTCTGGCCTATGGCCTGATCGGCCCCTTTGCCAGCCGGGTCAAGGCGGTCGTCGATGACGATGCCCATTTCTACCAGCTGATCCGTGAGGTGCTGATCGCCAATCTGCACAATCACCCGGCCAATATCTGCATCGAAGTCGGGCGCCAGAACGTGCCGCACGGCGTCCGGCCCAGTTTCGGTGACCTCGAAGAGGCGCTGCGCAGCCTGAAGCAGGAGGCCGCATGAAACGCTTGATCTTGCTGTTCGTTCTGGCCGCCAGCGGGGTGCAGGCACAAGACATCCTGGTCAAATCGGGCGACCATGCCGGGTTCACAAGGCTGGTCTTGCAAGGCAGCACAGCGGCAGACTGGACGCTTGGCAGAACAGATACCGGCTATGGCCTGCGCCTTGATCTGGAAAACACCCGCTATGATCTTGGGGCGGCATTTGACCTTATCACCCGCGACAGGATCAGGGATCTGTCGGTCGATGCCGCGACCGGGGTGCTCGACATCACGCTGGGATGCGATTGCCATGCCATCCCGTTCGAGGTTGCGCCGAATGTGCTGGTCATCGACATCAAGGATGGCCCCGCCCCGCCAAGATCGGTGTTCGAAGCCCGGCTTGACGGCGCGGCGAATACCCTGCCCGACGCAGCTGCCGACAGCACCGGTCGCGCTGCTGCCCGCTACGACTGGTTGACCCTCAACTCCGCCGCCACGGCCGCGCGCCCCATCGTGCGCGCTGACGCCCAGCGCCTTGCCGCCGAGGTGGATCAGAGTGCCTTTCGATACCTGCTGACCGAAGAACTCGGCCGCGGTGCAACCGCGGGTGTGGTCAAGATGCAGCCCATCGCCGGGCCACCGCCGCAGCCCGATTTCGCCCCCCCAGCCGAACCAAGGCAAGCCCGCGCCGCGCTGGAAGGGTTGCCCGGCATCGCCATTGCAGCACCCGGGGAACCCGCGCCTGCCCTGACGGCCGATGGCAACATTTGTCCCGACGACAATACGCTGGACCCGACCAAATGGGGCATGACCGACGATGCCACCGCCGATCTGTCCCGGGCAAGGCAGGCGCTTCTGGCCGAGTTTGACAGCCCGGATGCCGATCAGGTCACCCTCGCGACGCGCACCTATCTTTACTACGGCTTCGGGGCCGAGGCGCGCGCGCTCCGCCGCGCCTTTCCCACTGTGGCCATGCCAAGCGATGCCGAAACGGCCCTGTCCTTTCTGGTCGATGGCGACCCGCCGCCCGACGATCCGTTCCAGTCCATGCAGCGCTGCGACACGACCGTTGCTCTCTGGGCTGCGCTGTCGCGATCCGACAGCACCAAAGACGACCCTGTCAACGGGGATGCGGCCAGCCGGTCATTCCTCGCCTTGCCGGGGCATCTGCGGCTTTTGCTGGGGCCAAGGCTGCACGCCGCCCTGCTCCGGTCAGGCGACACCACAAACGCCGAGGTGGTCAAGCAATCCCTGGGCCGGGTGGTGACGCAAGACGCGGCGACGATCCCCCTGCTGGACGCCCAGCAGGCGCTGGACCGGGGCGATCCGGATCAGGCCGAGGCAGACCTTGACCAGATCAAGGATGGGCAGGATGCGATGGAGGCTTTGCTCGCCCGGGTCGAGGCCCGGTTTCAAAGCCGCAAACCGCTGGAGGGCAGCGATCTTGTCGCGCTCGAAGCCTTCGGTTTCGAACAGGGGGAAGGGCCGCGCAAGGCCGACCTGAACCGCGCGCTGGCCCATGCCTACGCCTTGGGTGACAGCTTTCCTGCGGCCTTCCGGCATGCCGCTGGCTCGACCGATCTTGAAACCGATGTTTGGTCGGTTCTGGCGGCGCAAGGCTCAAATGCATCCCTGCTGGAGGTTGCGGTCAGTGCGCCGCAGGCAACAATTGCCGGGCTTGGCAAATCCCTGCGTGCGGCCATCGCCTCCCGGTTGGTCGGGGCCGGGCTGCCAAATGCGGCGCTTGCCTGGGTGGCGTCACCCGACAGCGATCTGCGCACCGTGGCGCAGGTTCAACTTGCCAACGCCGATGCCCGCTCAGCCCTGCGCGCGCTTGCGGCTTTGCCAGTGCCTGAAACCGCCGATCTGCTGGCCGAAGCCTACCAGACTTTGCAGGCCTATGATCAGGCAACGGCCCTTTACCAGGCCGCCGGAAACACAGCTGCTGTTGATCGCCTGAACCGCTGGCAAGGTCGCTGGCCCGATCCAGACGCCGGTGCCGATACGCCGTGGGCCCTTGCCGCGGCCAGCCTTGCCCCCAGTATGTCGCCGGGCACGCTGCCGCCCTTGCAGGCCGGCGCAGCCCAGCTTGAGGCAAGCGCCGCCACCCGCACAGCCTTACAGGCCCTGTTGGACGCGGCGCCGTCAGACCCAGCCGCCACGCCGCCTTGACCCAACATCACGAACAACTATCACGCAAAAACGGCCGGAGCCGCAAACAGCAAACAGCAAACAATTGTCTGCTTCGTCCCGGCAAACATTTGTCTGCTGCACCACGGCAACCCGTGGTCGACCGCATCACCGCAAACCTCTGGACCGCATCACTGTCATGGCAACCGACTGTCGCACTTTTTTGCCGTCGGTCATCGCCCCGAAGGTGCCTGACCGAACAAACACCGCGCGTGATGTCAGCCTGACGACGCGCAGCCCACCGGATAGAACCTGCCCTGAAGACCCATCATACACTCTGCCCTAAAGACCCATCACCCTGTGGCACCAGCACAAAACATCCGCCTGCGATGGCGCGATCTGCTCGGCGATCCCATCGGCAAAGGCCTCAAATCCGGCGCGGTTGCGGGCAGAAACCGAGGTCAGCACCGGCACGCCCAGCATCATCGCCTTGCCGATCAGCGGCCGAAACCCGCGCCCGTCGATTTCATGCTTGCCGAACTTGTTCAGGATCAACAGGCGCGGGGCGGCTCTGTCCAGGGTGGCCTCGACCTGCGCCACCGCCATCTCAAGACCCGACGGGTCCAGCCGGCAGCCTCTGGCAGCGCGGCCAAGATCCTGGCTGATGCGGATCGTCGCGCCCGAAGGCAACAGCCGCAGGTCCATCCGGCAGGGGCGGCTTGGGTCGGTTTCGGTGTTGATCTGCACCACGCCGGCCACCGCAACCCCCTCGGCCAGCAGCCGCGCGCCGACCGCTGCCAGCAACCGATCACCGGCACCCTGCTCGGGCGCTGACACAAACCCCAGCATCAATCCCCCCTTGTGTTCGCCGCTTGAAACCCCGCAGCCCTGCCTACATCATCGACCTTCAGGCGCAAGGCAACCGGCAAAGGCACCATTCCATGACCCATCGCCCGATCGGCATCATCCTTGCAGGGGGGCGCGCGACCCGGATGGGCGGCGCCGACAAGGCCACGCTTGACCTTGGCGGCAAGACCTTGCTGGGTCACTGTCTGGCACGACTTGGGCCGCAGGTCGGCAGCATGGCAATCAATTCCAACCGCGATCCGGCAGAGTTTGCGCGCTTTTCCCTTCCCGTGATCAAAGATTCGCTGCCCGGTCACCTCGGCCCCCTCGCCGGGCTGCTTGTCGGGATGGAGTGGGCGGCACAGCAAGATGCAGCGTCCATCGTCACCGTCGCGGTGGATACGCCGCATTTCCCGGCCGATCTGGTCGACCGGCTGCTGGCCCATGCAGGCCCGGGCGGCGTCTGTATCGCGGCCAGCCGCGCGCCTGCCGGGCTTGTCCGACAGCACCCCACCTTTGGCCTTTGGCCGGTCAGCCTGCGCCATGACCTTCGGCATGCCCTTACCCAAGGCACACGCAAACTCGGGCTTTGGGCCGACAGTCAGGCGGCGGCGACCGCCGTGTTCGACGCAGGCCCGTCCGACCCGTTTTTCAACATCAACACCGCCGATGACCTGCGGGTGGCCCAAGACCGGATCGCCGCAAGATGAGGTTTGACCATGTAGCCATCCTTGACTGGTCCGCCGCCAAGGGGCCGCGTCTTGGCAAGGATTCGATCTGGCTGGCCCAGGCATGCGCGCCCAACCCGACCACCCGCAACCCGACGACCCACACCCCCACCGCCCGCAATCTGCCCACCCGTCTGGCCGCCGAGGCCGCCCTGTGCGACCTCATTCGCAGCAGTCTGGGCCAAGGCCACCGCCTGCTGATCGGCGCGGATTTCGCCTTTGGCACCCCGTCCGGCTTTTGTGCCCAACTGACCGGAACCACCGACGCGCTGGACCTCTGGGCCTGGCTGGCGGCCCGGGTGACAGATACGGTGGCGAATGTCACAAACTACCGGCACGTCGCCGCCCAGATGAACCGTCATTTTCCCGGCGATGGGCCGTTCTGGGGCAATGGCGAAAAGCAGCAGATCCCCGATCTGCCGCGTCTGAAACCCGCGCTGCCACCCGGTCTGGCACCGCATCGCGCCACCGATCTGGCGGCCCGCGGGCCGGGGGCGGCCCCAAAGCCGGTCTGGCAACTGGCCGGGGCCGGGGCGGTGGGGGCGCAGGTCTTGACCGGGTTGCCCATGCTGCACCGGTTGCGCAGCCGCTTTGCCGGCCAGATCGCCGTCTGGCCGTTTCAGCCGCCCACCGCGCCCGTCGTGCTGGCCGAGGTCTATCCGTCCCTTCTGGCGGCACCGGTGCGCGCCCTGACCGCCGCCACCGGCATGGTCGTGGACGAAGCACAGGTCCGGCTGCTGGCACAGGCGCTTGCCGGTCTGCCCGCCACAGACATGCGCCGGATCATGACCGTCCGCACACCGGCCCTGTCAGAAGAAGGCTGGATCCTCGCGGCCGGACACACCGGCCTGTTGCATCAGGCCTTGGGCTGACCCTTGCGGATCAAGAACACCCGCGCGTCGCCGTCTTGCTGGCTGTCGATCAGCGTGTCGCCCGACTGGCTGCAAAAATGCGGCACATCGATGATCGAGGCCGGATCACTGGCCACCAGCCGCAACACCTGCCCCGGTGCCATTGCCAGCAACCGCTTGCGCGCCTTCAGCACCGGCAGCGGGCACAGCAACCCCAGCGCGTCAATTTCCTGATCCCACATCATGCAGTCGGTTTAGGGGATCGCGGCCCGCCTGTCCATGCTGGCAAGGCCCCTTACCAATGTGGCGGCCTCTGGTTTGCGGCCGGGCTTTCGCCCACCTGCGCCTCGCGCTCGGCCTCGCGTTCCACCAGCAGCCCGACCAGTCGGGTCAGCCGGTCCAACTCTTTGCGCTGTGCAGCAACCACGTCCGACAGGTCATCGACCGCCCGCATCAGATGCGCGATCCGTTCTTCCAACTGGTCGTCCTGATCCATCGCATCCCCCTTCGCTGTGACCACGGCTGCACCACGAAGTGCACACGCGCCGCACACAAGGCCAGCACGCCCCGCGCCGCTTGCCGCCCCGCCGCCCATCGGTTACAGCAACCGCGCAGCAGATCGAAGGGCCTACCGCCATGTCCGAAGCAAAAATCCGCCGCCCAAGGGCAGAAACGCCAAAGGGCTTTCGCGATTATTTCGGCGCCGAAGTGACCGAGCGTCGCGCCATGCTGGACGCGATCACGCAGGTTTACCATCGCTACGGCTTTGACCCGCTGGAAACCAGTGCCGTGGAAACTGTTGAATCGCTTGGCAAATTCCTGCCCGATGTCGACCGCCCGAATGATGGCGTGTTCGCCTGGCAGGATGAAGACGCCGATTGGCTGGCGCTGCGTTATGACCTGACCGCCCCCTTGGCCCGCGTCGCCGCCCAGTTCCGCAACGACCTGCCCTCGCCCTATCGCCGCTATGCCATGGGCCCGGTCTGGCGCAATGAAAAGCCGGGACCTGGCAGATTTCGTCAATTTTATCAATGTGATGCCGATACAGTGGGTGCCCCCTCGGTGGCCGCCGACGCCGAGATTTGCATGATGCTGGCCGACGCCTTGGATGCCGTCGGAATGCAGGGCAACTACATCATCAAAGTCAACAACCGCAAGGTTCTGAATGGCGTGATGGAGGTGGCAGGCGTCCTTGATCCCACTGATCCTGAACGCTTTTCCGCCGAGCGCGGCATCGTTTTGCGCGCCATCGACAAGATGGATCGGCTGGGGGATGACGGCGTCCGCGCCCTGCTGGGCGAAGGCCGCAAGGATGACAGCGGCGACTTCACCAAGGGTGCGGGGTTGAGCGCGGAACAAGCCGAAGTGGTGATGGGGTTCACCTCAGCCAAGGGCGACACAGGGGCCGAGACGGTCAAGCGTCTGCGCGCGCTGATAGCCAGTTCCACCATCGGCGCGGAAGGCGTGCAAGAGCTTGAAACCATTGCCGAACTTCTTGCCGCCCAAGGCTACGGCCTCGACCGTATCGTCATTGACCCCGGCGTGGTGCGGGGCCTTGGCTACTACACCGGTCCGGTGTTCGAGGCCGAGCTTACCTTTGAAATCCTTGACGAAAAGGGTCGCAAGCGGCAATTCGGCAGCGTTGCCGGCGGTGGCCGCTACGACGACCTCGTGAAACGCTTCACCGGCCAATCGGTGCCCGCCACCGGCATTTCCATCGGGGTTGATCGGCTTTTGGCCGCCCTGCGCGCCAAGGGGCGCAGCAGCGCCGATACCGCTGGCCCGGTGGTGGTAACCGTGATGGACCGTGACCGGATGGCCGATTATATGGGCATGGTGGCCGAGTTGCGAAACGCCGGTATTCGCGCCGAAGTGTACCTCGGTAACCCGAAAAACTTTGGCAACCAGTTGAAATACGCCGACAAACGCAACAGCCCGGTGGCAGTGATCCAGGGCGGGAACGAGGCCGAACAGGGCACGGTCATCCTGAAAGACCTGATCCTTGGCGCGCAGATCGCCCAGAACGCCACGCTGGAGGAATGGAAAGACCGGCCCGCTCAGGTCGAAATTCCGCGCGCCGATCTGGTGGCGCGGGTGCGGCGGATGCTGGACAGCCAAACCCAGGATCGGCCATGATGCAAAGCCCCGGCCCGGAACGCGCGCGCTCAGACCGGCTGGCCGATTGGTTCGTGGCCAAAGGTGCCACGCGCATTGAGGCCGACATCCTGCAACCCGCTGAAACACTTCTGGATTTATATGGCGAGGACATCCGCGCCCGCGCCTATATCACCGCCGATCCGCTGCGCGGAGAAATGATGCTGCGCCCCGATTTCACGGTTCCGGTGGTGCAGCAACACATGGCAGGCGGGGCCGAGCCCGCGATCTATGCCTATTCCGGCCCGGTGTTTCGCAAGCAAGACCGCGCCGGCGACCGGCCGTCGGAATACCATCAGGCGGGGATCGAGATCTTTCGCCGTGACCTTCCCGAGCAGTCGGATGCGCTGGTTTTTTCATTGATAACTCAGGTGCTTGCCGAAAACGGCCTGCACCTGCGCCCGGTCATTGGTGATATCGGTATCCTGATGGCTGCCGTGCGCGGCCTTGCGACAACCGACCGCCGCAAGCAGGCATTGCTGCGCCATATCTGGCGGCCCCACCGCTTTCGCGCGCTGCTGGACCGGTTTTCGGGCCGCGCACCGATGCCCGCCGCCCGCAAGCAGGTGCTTGACCGGCTTGGACAGGGCACCCCCGCCGATCTGATCGCGCAAGCGGGCACCTTCACCGGCCTGCGCGGTGCGGACGAAATCACCGCCCGTGCCGAGGCGCTGATCGAAGATGCCCGCACCCCCCCGCTGGCCGCCCCCGAGGCCGCCCTGCTGTATGACCTTGTGTCGCTGCAAGCGCCGTCCTGCGCGGCTTTGGACCATCTGCGCGGCATTACCCCGCTGCTGCCCGCCATCACCCCTGCCGTTGACCGGTTTGCGGCGCGGCTGACGGCGCTTTCCAGCCATGGCATCGACGTGGACACCCTGCCGTTCGAGGCGAGCCATGGCCGCACCAGCCTTGAATACTATGATGGCTTTGTGTTCAGCTTCCTTGCCGATGACGCAAGCCTTCCCCCGGTCGCCAGCGGCGGGCGCTATGACGCGCTGACCGCCGTTCTGGGGCAGGGCAGATCCATTCCGGCGGTCGGGGGCGTGATCCGCGCCGGGCTTTTCGCGCGCCTGCAAGGGGGCCAGCCATGATCAAGATCGGCGTGCCGTCCAAGGGTCGGCTGATGGAGAAAACCTTCGACTGGTTCGGCACACGCGGCGTGACCTTGCGTCTTGCCGGGGCCGAGCGCGAATATTCCGGCGCGGTCGATGGCGTGGAAGGCGTTGAACTGGTTCTGCTTTCGGCCGGAGAGATCCCGCGGGAACTGGCGGCGGGGCGCATCCATCTTGGCGTCACCGGGTCAGACCTTGTGCGCGACAAGCTGGCCGATTGGTCCAGCCTCGTGACGGAATGGGCCCCGCTTGGTTTCGGTCAGGCCGATCTGATCATCGCGGTGCCAACCTGTTGGGTCGATGTCGATACGCTGGATGATCTGGATGCCGCGGCAGCGGCCTTTCGCAAGGCGCATGGCTTTCGGCTGCGGATTGCCACCAAATACCACCGTCTTGTGCGCGAGTTTCTGACAGCGCAGGGCGTGGCCGATTACCAGTTGGTCGACAGTCAGGGTGCCACCGAAGGCACGGTCAAGAACCTGACCGCCGAGGCGATTGCCGACATCACGTCGTCGGGCGAAACGCTGCGGGCGAACCATCTGAAAATCCTGTCCGATGCGCTGATCCATTCCAGCCAGGCGGTGCTGTTTGCGTCCCACGCCGCCTGTTGGGACACAGCGCAGCGTGCCACGATGGCGCGGCTGGCAGCGCTGCTGGGCCTGACGGTTCCGGAATATCTGACCCGACCAACGGTTTGACACCGCCCCCCTTTGCGTTACCTTGGACGCAACAGGAGCATCCGGATGACGCCGTTTCGCCTGATCCTTGGCTTGGCCATTCTGGCTGCCGTGCCTGCATCTGCGCAAGACACCGCGTCGGCCAGCGATATCAGCGCGGCGATTGCCGGGAATACCGTGCGCGGTGCGATGGTGGCGTCGGGTGGGTTCGAGGAATATTATGGCACCGACGGGTCAATTCGCGGGGCCGATTACGCCGGCGCGTGGAGCGTGGCAGGCAACCGGCTGTGCCTTGCCTATGATGGCAACCCGGCAAGCTGTTGGTCGGTTCGGTTAAGCGGGCGAAATCTGGTCTGGGTTGGCGCGTCGGGCGATGAAGGCACCGGTGTCATCCTGCCGGGAAACCCGAACAACTTCTGAACGGCCGCACGGTCGTGCCATCTGACACCTGGCTTGCCCTTGTCCCATGGGCGCGGTGTGCCCTTGGCGCAAAGTGGACCTCTGACAATCATCGGCGCGCTTCAGGCCCGAACAGCCGGGCAGGCGTTTGTGCCCGGTCTATTCAACCGTCATCTTCTGCAACTGCCAGACACTGGTGGCATAGCTGATTTCAGACCGATATTGTTCATCAAGATCATAGGGATACACAATCCACAACGGCCCCTTGTCACGGCGGGTGAACTCGACCCCGTCAATCTGATAGGCGATGATCGGAAACTCGGGGTGAAGCTCGGGTATCTTCATCTCGACCTGATAGCCGTTCAGGGCTTCGGCCCAGACCGTGTCACCGCTGGCCCCCGCCATTTCCAAGAGACGCCTCAGCGAGACGCCGGTAAAGGTCTTGGGGCCATCCGTCCAGATTGTCCGGGTGGTAAAGCTGGTCGCAGGCAGAGCCTTCAACCCGGCCAGATCCAGCGCGATCCCGCTGGCTGGCATGTCCGGTCCCAGCTTGCCGTCAATGGTCAGGATCACCTCTTCGGTCGGGGCTGGAAACGGTTCGGCAAGGGATGAAACGGGGTGCAGGCACAGGCCAGACAGCATCATGCCGGTCATCAACCGTCGAGGAAATCTCATCGCAGGCCTCTTCACAGGAACCGCACAAGGCTTCCATGCTCTTGCGCCTTTGTCCACGGTCATTTCCGCTTCGACGCGATGCCTATTCCGATGGATATGACCGCATGCCCCGGTGGCTGCGGGCCCGGTGGCTGCGGGGTTGGCACGTCGCAACGGGCCAGACCGGTCAGGGGACAGATCATATCGCTGCCGCCAGTCGTGCGCCCTGATCAATGGCGCGCTTGGCATCCAGTTCGGCTGCGACGTCGGCCCCGCCAATCACATGATGCGCAACCCCTGCCGCCGTCAGCGCATCGGCAAGGCTGCGGTCCGGCACCTGTCCGGCACACAGCACAACCGTATCAACATCCAGAACCTCTGACTGGCCGTCACGGGTGATGGCAAAACCGTGTTCTGTGATCGCCTCATAGGACACGCCACCAAGCATGGTCACGCCCTTGGCCGCAAGGGCCGTCCGGTGGATCCACCCCGTCGTCTTGCCCAACCGCCGCCCGGGCTTTTCGGCCTTGCGCTGCAACAGCCATACCTGCCGCGCGGGGGCGTGGGGCTGTGGTTCCGCCAGACCACCGGCTGTCTGCGCCGGATCGCCCACACCCCATTCCTGTCGCCACAGGTCAAGGTCCAGCGTCGGGCTGACCCCTGACTGCGCCAGATATTCGGCGACATCAAAGCCGATGCCGCCCGCGCCGACGATGGCCACGCGCTTGCCCACCGGCGCACCGCGCAGCACCTGCGCATATCCCAAGGCGCGGTCTTGCCCGGCAATCCCCGGATCGCGCGGCAAGACACCCGTGGCCACGATCACCGCGTCATAGCTGCGCAACTCCGTGACCCCCGGTGCACAGTTCAGCCGCAGATCGACGCCCGCCTTCGCCAGACCCTGCGCGAACCACGCCACCAGCCCGTGAAATTCTTCCTTGCCCGGCACTTGCTTGGCAAGGTTCAACTGCCCGCCCACCTCGGCCGCCTTTTCAAACAGCGTCACCGCGTGGCCGCGCCCCGCCGCCACCAGCGCCACCATCATGCCGCCGGCACCCGCACCCACCACCGCCACCCGCTTGGGCGTATCGGTCGGGGCATAGACCAACTCGGTTTCGTGGCAGGCGCGCGGGTTGACCAGACACGAGGTCAGCTTGCCGCTGAAGGTGTGGTCCAGACAGGCCTGATTGCAGGCGATGCAGGGCGCAATCTCGGCCCCCCGCCCCGCCGCTGCCTTGGCAACAAAGTCGGGGTCCGCCAGAAACGGGCGCGCCATGCTGACCATGTCGGCCTGCCCAGCCGCAAGCACCGCCTCGCCCACCTCGGGCGTGTTGATGCGGTTTGACGTGATGACCGGGATCGACACATGGGGCCGCAACCGAGCCGTCAGCCAGGTAAACGCCGCCCGTGGCACCGAGGTGGCAATCGTCGGCACCCGCGCCTCGTGCCAGCCGATGCCGGTATTCAGCATGCTGGCCCCCGCCGCCTGCACCGCGCGGGCAAGCGTCACCACCTCGCCCCAGCGTGACCCGTCAGGGACAAGATCAATCAGGCTGATCCGGTAGATCACTATGAAATCCGGTCCCACCGCGGCGCGCACCCGGCGCACCACCTCGACCGGCAGGCGCATCCGGTTGTCATAAGCACCGCCCCAGCGGTCGGTGCGGTGGTTGGTGTGGCGCACCAGAAACTGGTTCAGGAAATAGCCTTCCGACCCCATCACCTCGACCCCGTCATAGCCCGCCGCCTGTGCCCGCTGCGCCGCCGTCACCATGTCGCTGATCTGCTTTTCGATGCCGTCTTCATCCAGCGCGCGCGGCACAAAGGGCGAGATCGGCGATTTCAGCGCCGAAGGGGCCACACATTCCTTGCCATAGGCATAGCGCCCGGCGTGCAGGATCTGCATCGCAATCCGCCCGCCCGCGCTGTGGACGGCAGCGGTGACGCCGCGGTGATTGGCGATATCGGCGTCGGAAAACAGCCCCGCCGCCCCCGGAAACACCCCGCCTTCGCGGTTGGGCGCCATGCCGCCGGTCACGATCAGCCCGACACCGCCCGCCGCCCGCGCGGCATAAAACGCGGCCACCCGGCCCCAGTCGCCGGTTTCTTCCAACCCGGTGTGCATCGACCCCATCAGCACCCGGTTGGGCAGCACGAGATGCCCAAGGTCAAGCGGTGCAAGCAGATGGGGATAATGGCTCATGGCGTCCTCCGGCAAACTGCTGCCAGCATGGCCGCAGGTTTCGGCCTTGTCATCCCGGCCGCCGCGTCACGCCGATGTCAGCCGCCGCTCAGGCCGTTCATCGCGCCGGTTGCCTTCTGCATCAACCCGTCCAAAGCTGCGCGGGCCGACTCGACCGCCGAAACATAGGCCGTCATCGCCTTGGCCGCTGCCGGGATCTGGGCCGAGATTTGCGGCGCCATCAGATACAGAACCACCGCAAACAGCGCGACCAGCAGCATCAGAACGAACCCGGACCGAAAGCCCGACGCTTGCCCGCTTGACGGGTCTTTCGTCGGCACCATGTCCGCATCGCGTGTTTCGCTGGGACGCAAAGAGGAGTTGATTTCTTCAATGTCCGGCAGCAGATCGCGGCGCGCGGCCGGGCGCGGTGGGGCGACGCGCTCACCCTTCATGGCTGCAATGCGCTTTTCGGCATCGCTCATCCCGGCTGGCACCGAGGCAGCACCCACCCCGGCGGGCACCGGTGGCGGCAAGCCAAGGTCGCCCTGCAATTCTATCCCCTGCGCGTCGGCGCGCCGGGCTGCCTTCTCGCGCTCGGCCTCTTCGCGCAACACCTCAAGGAAACTGCCGTCCTGACTGCGCAGGATCGGGGCTGCGGTCTGCCGGGGCGGCGGCCCCGCATCCTCGGCCTCGGCGTCTTCTGATCCGGCATCATCGGCATCACTTTGCGCCAAGGCCGCGGGCAGCGGGGGCGTTTCAGGCCCCTCCGGCTCACGATACAGCGCGGCGCTGGGGTCTTCCGGCTCGGCATCACGCATCTGGAACCATGCATGGCCGCAGTTTGAACACTGAACGTCGCGCCCCGCCTCGGGAATGGCGCTGGCGTCCACCTCATACTGGGCATCACAGTTCGGACAAATCAGACGCATAACGGCACAACCCTTTCCGGTTTTCCCGGCTTTTCAAGTGACTGTAGCAACGATACCGATCCTCGCCAAGGGTTTGTGCCTGTTTTCGTAACAACCTGCGCAGCCGCGATTGTATCCGACCCCGCTTTGGGCAATTCTGCCGGCGGTCCAACCGGGGGCGCTGCGGGTGATCTTGTTCGAAAACGTCGGCTACAATTACGGTGGCGGAGAGCTGCTGTCGGACGTCGCCTTGCGCCTTGCGCCCGGTTCGTTCCATTTTCTGACCGGACCTTCGGGGGCGGGCAAGACCACGTTCCTGAAACTCGCCTATGCCGAACTGCGCCCGACGGCGGGTCAGGTGACGCTGTTTGGCCGTGATGCCCGCACCTTGGCCCGAGATGATGTGGCGCTGACCCGGCGTCGGATCGGGGTGGTGCATCAGGATTGTCAGTTTCTGGATCATCTGCCGCTGGCCACCAACGTCACACTGCCGCTGACGGTCTGTGGCAAACCGGGCAATACCCAGGACCTGACGGCGCTGCTGGAGTGGGTCGGTTTGGGCAAACTGGCCGATGCCCTGCCGCCGTCGCTGTCGGGGGGCGAGCGGCAGCGCGCGGCGCTGGCCCGCGCCGTGATCATGGACCCCGATGTCATTCTGGCCGATGAACCCACCGGCAACCTGGATTGGGAAATGTCGCTGCGCCTGCTGACGCTGCTGGTCGAGTTGAACCGGATGGGGAAGACCATTCTGGTGGCGACCCATGACATGAACCTGATCCGGCAGGCAAAATCCCAGCTTGCCGCGCGGGTGTTGCGGATCGCCAACCGCCGGGTGCAGCTTGCGGGGGCCGATTTGTGAAAAACTCTTTCACCGCCCTGCTGGGCGCTGACCGTCAGGCCGACCGTGTGGTGCCACCTTCGGGCTTTACCGCGCAACTGACCCTGTTCACCGCAGGCGCCATGGCGTTTCTGGCGGTCTTTGCGCTGGCGCTGTCGCTGGCTGCGGGTCGTCTGGCCGACCGCTGGGCGTCGGCGCTTGCGGGCACCGCAACCATCCGCATTTCAGCCCCACCCGAGCAGATGGACACGCAGGTTGCCATTGTGTTGTCACTGCTGTCCACCACGCCCGGCATCGCAAGCGCCCGCGCGATGGATGCCGCCGAACAGCGCGCCCTGCTGGAGCCGTGGTTCGGCCCCGACCTGCCGGTCGATGCGCTGCCGCTGCCCCGGCTGATCGAGATCACCGAAGCCAACCCCGGCTATGATGGCACGGGTCTGCGCCAACGCCTTGCCGCCGAGGCCCCCGGTGCGGTGCTGGATGACCATACCCGCTGGCGCCGCCCGATGGCACATGCGGCCGAACGGTTGCGCCTGCTGGGCCTGTTGTCGCTGCTGCTGATCGCCGGGGCCACCGGGGCGATGATCACGCTGGCCGCCAATTCCGCCCTTGCCGCCAACCTGTCGGTGATCCGCGTGCTGCGGCTGGTGGGGGCCAAGGACAGCTATATCGTGCGTGCCTTCGTGCGCCGCTTTACCCTGCGCGCCCTGACCGGGGCGTCGGCAGGCACCGTTTTTGCGATGATCGGCGTGGCGCTTTTGCCCCGCGCCGATGAGGCCGGGGCCTTTCTGACCGGCCTTGGCTTTCAGGGCGCGGGTTGGCTGTTGCCGCTTCTGCTGCCCCCGCTTGCCGCCGTCGTGGCCTTTGCCGCCACCCGTTTTGCCGCCTTCCGCACCCTGAAAGGGCTGACCTGATGTTTGCCATCCGCTGGACTTTGTCGCTGCTTTTCAACATCCAGATGTATCTGGCGATGGCGGTCATCTCGATCCTGTTTGCCCCTTGGGCGCTGTTTTCGCGCGAAGGCGCACTGGCCGCCTGCCATGCCTATTGCCGCTGGGTGATTGTCACCGCCCGCATCATGGTGGGCCTGAAAACCGAGGTGCGCGGCACCCCGCCATCGGACGAGGTGATGATCGCCGCCAAGCACCAAAGTTTTTTCGACATTCTGGTGATCTTTGACTCGGTGCCCCGCGGCAAGTTCATCATGAAGAAAGAGCTGATGTATGCGCCGTTTCTGGGCCAATACGCCAAACGCATCGGCTGTGTCTTTGTGGACCGGGGCAAGCGCGGCGCGGCGATCGCCAAGATGAAGGCCGATGTCGCCAAATCCACCGCCGATGCAGGGCAGTTGATCATCTACCCGCAAGGCACCCGCGTCGCCCCCGGCGTGGACCGGCCTTACAAGGTGGGCACCGGTCTGTTGTACGACCAGCTTGGCCAGCCCTGCGTACCGGTTGCCACCAACATCGGCGTGTTCTGGCCCAAACGTGCCGTGTTGCGCAAGCCCGGCACCTGCGTGGTCACCTTCCTGCCCCGGATCGAGCCGGGCTTGCCGGTGCCCGAGTTCATGAAGCGGCTGGAAGCCCAGATCGAAACGGCGTCAGACGCCTTGCTGGATGAGGCGGGCTTCAAACGCCCGACGCCCGAAGTCTAGCCAAGCAAGCCGTGGCCGACCCGGAAATTCAGCACAAGCCCGGCATCGGGCCCGGCAAAGGCGGGCGTCATGCCCGAAAGTGCAGCGCCTGCCTGATGCCCAAAACCGTTAGGCGTCTGCCAGTTTCAAGGCGATGATCCCGGCAAGAATGGCCACAATGCCCAGCACTCGCAGCAGATTGACCGGCTCGTCAAACAGCATGACCGCCAGAACCGCCGTGCCTACCGTCCCGATGCCCACCCAGACGGCGTAAGCCGTGCCCACCGGCAAATCCTTCATCGCCATCGACAACAGCCAAAAGCTTGCCAAGGCGCCAAGGATTGTCAGCACGCTTGGCAGCGGTCGCGTGAAGCCGTCAGAATATTTCAGGCCAATCGCCCAGCCGGTTTCCAAAAGCCCGGCGACAATGACCAGCACCCAGGAACTCACGCGGCCAGTCCCTTGGACCCCATGTCGAGGAACTTGGTGCGGCGATCCCGGATCAGCGCCTCGGGCTTTTTGCCCGACAGGTCTTTCAGCATGGCTTCCAACGCCTTGCCAACGGCTGCGATTGCGTCTTTCGGTGCGCGCTGCGCCCCGCCCGTCGGTTCCTTGATGATCCGATCAATCACCCCCAACTTTTGCAGGTCTTGCGCGGTCAGGCGCAACGCCTCGGCGGCTTCGCGCATCTTTTCGGCATCCTTCCACAGGATGCTTGCGCAGCCTTCGGGGCTGATCACCGAATAGACCGAGTGTTCCAACATCGCCACGCGGTTGGCGGTGGCAAAGGCCACAGCACCGCCCGACCCGCCCTCACCGATAATGACACTGACCAGCGGCACCCCGATTTCAAGGCATTTTTGCGTGCTGCGGGCAATCGCCTCGGCCTGCCCGCGTTCTTCGGCCCCCTTGCCGGGATAGGCACCGGGGGTATCGACCAGCGTGATCACCGGCAGCCGGAACCGGTTTGCCAGATCCATCAGCCTGATCGCCTTGCGATAGCCTTCGGGCCGCGCCATGCCGAAATTGCGCTCGATCCGGGACTTGGTGTCGTTGCCCTTTTCATGGCCGATCACCATCACCGGAAGATCGTTGAACCGCGCCAGCCCACCCATCACGGCATGGTCTTCGGCAAAGTTCCGGTCCCCCGCCAAAGGCGTATAGTCGCTGAACAGCGCCTCGATGTAATCCTTGCAATGCGGCCGGTCCGGGTGGCGGGCCACCTGACATTTCCGCCAGGGCGACAGATCCTTGTACAGGTCTATCAGCATGACCTCGGCCTTCTTGTCCAGCGCCTCGGCCTCTTTGGCAACGTCCATGCCCGGATTGCCGCGCGCCATGGCACGCAGTTCTTCCGCCTTGCCTTCGATCTCGGCCAGCGGTTTTTCGAACTCAAGGTAATTCATGGGCGGCCCCTGCAACTGTGCAACGCTATATGCCGCCATGGGGCTGCAATTGCAACTCGCTCTGCCACGCGCGTCTGTCGCAAAGCGGCCCGCACCGCAAACAGGTCGCGGGGCGGGCAAATCGTTTTTGTGCCGATTACTTCGGTTCGGCCAGAACCAGCAGTTGCGCAAACTGGTCGGGTGTCAGCAGTTTGCGCCAATTGTCGGCGCAGTTTGACCGCATCATCAGCAGCGCGGTTTCATTGGCACCGATCTTGGCGGCGAGGGCTTCGCGGTCGGCCACCGGCGCGCCGGCCACGATGGCTGCGTGCAATTGGCCGCGCAGGGCGGCGGTTTCGTCTTCGAATGCCATGCGTTTGGCGGGCATCACATCAAGGAAAGCTTTCAGTTCGGCCTTCTGGGCATCGTCCAGCTTCAGTGCGTCGGCGTTTTTGGCCAGCACTGGCGTCAACGAGATGATCGGGGCCGAAAGGCCCTTTTCTTGCGGGCTAAGCGGCTGTTGCGCAAAGGCCGAAACCGGCAGGACCAGGGCAAGGGCTGCAGACAGCATGAGTTTTTTCAAGATCGACTCCTCTGGGAACGCCATATGTGGCCGATCTGAAATGTGATGAAATAACATTGTCGACGTTGATCCAGATCAAAGTCACAGCGCAGACCCGACATATCACGCAATCGTGCCCAGCGGCCGGAAACAGCAGCGCCCCGGACGATCGTCCGGGGCGTGCATCCTCCCTTTTTTGCCGCGCGGGGCCTCCTCTCCCCTGATGCGCGGCTCGGGCATCCTTTGCAAAGCGACCTCAGTCAGGCTTCGCTGCGACAAATGTGCGCAGTTGCCGGGCAGTTTGTCAACGATTCATGACAATCAACCTGCGATCATTTCCGATTGCCGGACGATGACCTCGGCCTGCTTGATGCTGGCGATATCCACCAGGCGGCCCTTGAACACGGTGGCCCCTTCGCCGCGGGCCTTGGCGGCCTCCATCGCGGCCAATATCTCGCGGGCTTCGGCGACTGCGGCCTCGGACGGGGTGAAGACCTCGTTGGCCAGTGCCACCTGCTTGGGGTGGATCGCCCATTTGCCAACCATGCCCAGCGTGGCCGACCGCAAGGCCTGCGCGCGGAAGCCGTCGTCATCGCTGAAATCACCAAACGGCCCATCGACTGGCAAGATGCCATGGGTGCGGCAGGCGGCCACAATCGCGGTTTGCGCCCAATGCCACGGGTCTGCCCAGTGCTTCACGCCGGCGTGCAGCATGTAATAGTTTTCCTGCGTCCCGCCGATGCCCGTGGTCTGCATGCCCATGCTGGCGGCAAAATCCGCCGCCCCCAGACTCATCGCCTGCAGGCGGCAGGACGACGCGGCAATCTCTTCGACATGGCTGATCCCGGCGGCGCTTTCGATGATCACCTCAAAGCTGATCGGCTTGGTGCGCCCCTTGGCGCGTTCAATCGCCGTCACCAGCGCATCCACCGCGTAAACGTCGGCGGCACAGCCCACCTTGGGGATCATGATCTGATCCAGCCGGTCGCCGGTTTGTTCCAGCAGATCGACCACATCGCGATACCAGAACGGCGAATCCAGACCGTTGATCCGCACCGACAGGGTTTTCTTGCCCCAGTCCAGCGTATTGATCGCCGCAATCACATGCGCCCGGGCAGCGTCCTTGTCATTGGGTGCGACCGAGTCTTCCAGATCAAGGTTGATCACATCGGCCGCCGATGCCGCCATCTTTTCAAACAGCGCCGGGCGTGACCCTGGGCCAAACAACTGGCAGCGGTTCGGACGGGCGGGCGAGGTGGGTTGAATGCGAAAGCTCATCGGGTGCCTCGGCTAAGTTAATTTCAATTCTCTGCGGCGCAGCGATAGATTATTGCGCGAACGGTTGCAATGGCCTGTTTGCAGGTGCAGCATGAAGATGCCCCTTGCGCGCAGCCCCACCGCCGCGCGAAGAAAGCCAAAAGGCCTGATGAGCATCCCGATGATCACCGTTTCCCAAAATCGTTTTCCCCTTGCCCGCACCTTTACCCTGTCGCGCGGGTCCAAGACCGAGGCTTTGGTGGTGACCGCAAGCATCACCCGCGACGGCCACACCGGGCGCGGCGAATCGGTGCCTTATGGCCGCTATGGCGAGACCGTCGAGGGCGTGATGGCCGACATCGCATCGCAGGAACCTTGGGCCACGCGCGATGCGCTGCTGCGCGACATGGCCCCCGGTGCCGCCCGCAACGCGCTGGATTGCGCGCTGTGGGACTTGCAGGCAAAGGCCGCAGGCTGCCGGGTCTGGGATCTGCTGGGCCTGCCCGCCCCCCGCCCGGTGGTCACCGCCTATACCCTGTCGCTGGACACACCGCAGGTCATGCGCGAACAGGCGGCGCTGCATGCGCATCGCCCGATCCTGAAGATCAAGCTGGGCACGCCGGACGACATGCCCCGTCTGGAAGCGGTGCGTCAGGGCGCGCCAAAATCCACCCTGATCATCGACGCCAACGAAGGCTGGACCGCCGAGATTTACGCCGACCTTGCCCCGCGTCTGGTCGCACTTGGCGTGGCGCTGGTCGAACAGCCGCTGCCCGCCGGGGCCGATGACAGCTTGGCCGAAATGGCCCGCCCCCTGCCGGTTTGCGCCGACGAATCCTGCCACGACCGCGCCAGCCTTGCCGCCCTGCGCGGCAAGTATGACGTGATCAACATCAAGCTCGACAAGACCGGCGGCCTGACCGAAGCCTTGGCCCTGAAGCGCGCGGCGCAGGACATGGGCTTTGGCATCATGGTCGGCTGCATGGTCGGCAGCAGCCTTGCCATGGCGCCCGCCACGATCCTTGCCCAAGGGGCGACCTTCACAGACCTTGACGCGCCGCTTTTGCTGGCCCAAGACCGCGACAACCCGCTGATGTTCGACGAACACGGCATCCATCCGCCGCAACCGGCCCTATGGGGATAGCACCATGACCCGCACCGTCTATGTCAACGGCACCTACCTGCCCGAGCACGAAGCCACCGTGTCGATCTTTGACCGCGGTTTCCTGATGGCGGATGGCGTCTATGAGGTGACATCGGTTCTGGATGGAAAGCTGATCGACTTTGACGGCCACATCAAACGCCTCCACCGCAGTCTGGGCGAGCTGGACCTTGCCGCCCCCTGTTCGGATGACGACCTGCTGGCGATGCACCGCGAGTTGGTGGCCCGCAACGCCATCGACCAGGGCATGATCTATCTGCAAGTCACCCGCGGCAACCCCGGCGACCGAAGCTTTGTGTTTCCACCTGCCGAGCTTGCGCCCACCATCGTGGCCTTCACCCAAAACATCCCCAGCCTTGCCGACGCGCCCGCCGCCAAGACCGGCTTCAAGGTGATCTCGATCCCCGACATCCGCTGGGGCCGCCGCGACATCAAGACCGTGCAACTGCTGTATCCGTCGATGGCCAAGATGATGGCGAAAAAGGCCGGCGTCGATGACAGCTGGTTTGTCGAAGACGGGGCCGTGACCGAAGGCACGTCGAACAACGCCTATATCGTCAAGGGTAACAAGATCATTACCCGGCAATTGTCGTCCGACATCCTGCACGGCATCACCCGCGTCGCCGTTCTGCGCTTTGCTGCCGAGGCGCAGTTCGAAGTCGAGGAACGCCCCTTCACCATTGAAGAGGCACAAAGCGCGGATGAGGCATTCTCGACCGCCGCCTCCATCTTTGTGATGCCGGTGGTGGAAATTGACGGCCAACCCATCGGCAGCGGAAAGCCCGGCCCGGTCGCCAAACGCCTGCGCGAGCTTTACCTGGACGAAATGCGCAAGGCGGCCATCTGACCACATCCTGACGCGACGTCTGGCAAAAAGCTCTGGCCCCAGCGGGCCAGACCTTACTTGCCCGGCACCGCGCCGGCGTTCTGCGCAAAGGCCACCTCAAAGGCGGCCTTCTTGCTCTCGTCCGTTTCGGTCTGATGCTGGGCGACCCAATCGGCATAGGGCATGCCATAAACGATGGCGCGGGCCTGATCCTTGTCCAACGTGATGCCGCGCTCGGCCGCTGCCTCCTGATACCAGCGGCTCAGGCAATTGCGGCAAAAGCCACCCAAGTTCATCAGGTCAATGTTCTGCACATCCGGGCGTTTGACCATCAGATGATGGATCAACGCCCGGAAGGTCGCCGCTTCAAGCTCTGTCTGTGCCGCGGTCCGTGTCTGGTCGTCCTGTGCCATGGCATCCTCCTGCCCTGCCAGCATGTCGCATCGGGAAGGCCGCATCAAGCCGGCGTCAACCGCGTTCCACAAACAGCCATGCCGCAGGGTTCGCCGAAAGCTCTGCCACCGACTGTCCGATCAGCCGCAAGGCGGGCAGATCATCGACCAGCAGCAGGCTATCATTGGGGCCATCGGCCTGGAACGCGATGGTGGCGGTGTCCGGGTCTGTCACCCACAAGGTTAGTGTCTCGGTCAGGGGATCAAAGTCGGTCAGCGTTGACAGGGCATCATCCGCGCGGAACACCACGGAAAAAGTATCCGTGCCAAGACCGCCGGTCAGGGTGTCGCCATCATCGCCCACCAGCACATCGCGCGCCGCACCGCCGGCCAGCACATCCGGGCCAAGCTCTGACGCATTGCCCGACATCACGCTGGTTTCGATCCGCCCCAGAACGCCATCAGGCACCGCTGCCCCAAAGCCGCGAGGCACCACCTCGGGCACGGATGCGGCTGTCTCGGCAAGGTCGTCCACGATCAGGTCATAGTCCAACCCGATCAGCGTATCGTTGCCGTTGCCGCCCAGCAGCGTGTCAGACCCGCCAGACCCGATCAGGAAATCATCGCCATCCGCTCCGGTCAGGCTGTCATTGCCCGCGCCGCCGATCAGAAAATCATCACCCGCGGCCCCATCGACCAGATCATTCCCGCCGCCGCCCAGCACAATGTCATTGCCGGCATCGCCGGTCAGTTGATCGTTGCCAAATTCACCGACCACAACATCGTTGCCGTCCAGACCTTCGATCGTGTCGGCACCGCCGGCACCCAGCAAGATGTCGTTCAACACCGTCCCGGCCAGCTCTTCCTGCTCCGGTGTTCCGGTCGTGATCGCGCCGGTGTCTTCGTCGGGGGGGGCGCTGTCATCATCGTCGTCACCGCCACCAAGGATCAGTCCGCCAACAAGCAACAGGGGCAGCAAAAGCAAAAGCTCCACGGTCAACTCCACACCAACAAGGCATAAATTTGGCGATAATGTGTTGATTGACCTCTGCCGCAGGGGTCAGGTCAAGTGAAATCCCTCAACGCACAAAACCGCGGGTCAATGCCAGCGAAAAACCCGGGATTATCGCCAGTGCGCGCCGCAATGGAACGTCGTCACTTCGCGACAGACCCGAATGCCGCTGTCAGAATCGGCGCCAGCCGAATCGCCCAGTCGGTCTGCGCGGCCTTGGTTGCAATCAGGTCGTTGCGCACCTCGATCAGCGTGTTGTGCCGGCCTTTTTGCAGGGCATGACGGTCGATTGCATCGCCGGGCAGATGGCCGGAATACGGCTCGTTGTCACCCACGCACAGGGCCGGTTCGGCCTGCAACCGGGCAAGAACGGCGCGCGACAGCCGGTCATCCAGCGGGCTGTGCAACACACCCACATGCCAAGGGCGCGGGCTGCGGCCTTGCAGGCAGGGGGTAAAGGAATGGATCGCCAGAATGGCCCGCCCTTCGGCAAGACCGGCATAGGCGTCATGATAGGGGCGATACAACCGCTCCAGCCGCATTTGGACGTGGGCTGCATCGAGATGGCGGTTGGCCGGAATGATGGTGCCGTCATACAGCTGCATCACCAGTGTCGGGTCATCTTCGCCGCGGTTGGGGTCGATCACCAGACGGCTGAAATCGGAACAGATCACCGGGCTGGACAGCACCTCGCCCAAGGCAATCGCCAGACCCCGCGCGCCCAGATCAAAGGCGATGTGGCGGTCCATATCCGAACCCGCCAACCCCAGACTGCCGCCCAACCAATCGGGCACCCGGTTCGTCGCATGATCGCAGGTCACCAGCCACGGCCCGGATCGACCGGTTCCAAAGGTTTCAAACGCTTCGTGCCGCATCCTTGGGCATCACTCCGTCATTCAGTCTTCATGCGCGCGTGGTTTTTCAGCTTTAAGCGATCTTGCCTGATTGCGCCAGTTGCCCCGCGCAACCGATTGCTCTATTGCCATCCATGGCCCACGACGAAGCACAGAACTGAAGAAGGAACAAGGCATGAGACGCCTTCGGAACGTCAAGATCGTGGCCACGTTGGGCCCGGCCTCCAATGATTACAATATGATCCGCGCATTGTTTGAGGCAGGGGCCGACGTGTTCCGCCTGAACATGAGCCATGGAACCCATGACGAGCTTCGCGCCCGTCACGCGATCATCCGGCAGGTCGAAGCCGACACTGGCCGCCCGATCGCCATTCTGGCCGATCTTCAGGGCCCCAAGCTGCGCGTGGGCGTGTTCGCGTCGGGCGCGCATGATCTGGAAGACGGCGACGCGTTCCGCCTCGACCTTGACCCCACCCCCGGCGATGGTGATCGCGTCCAGCTGCCGCACCCCGAGATCTTTGCAGCCCTTGAACCCGGCGCGTCGCTTTTGGTCAACGATGGCAAGATCCGGCTGAGGGTTGATGATTGCGGCAAGGATTTCGCCAATTGCACCGTGACCGTCGGCGGCATCATTTCCAACCGCAAGGGCGTGAACGTGCCCGATGTGCTGCTGCCGCTGGCCGCGCTGTCGGACAAGGACCGCAAGGATCTTGAGTTTGCCTGCGAACTTGGTGTCGATTGGCTGGCGCTGTCCTTCGTGCAGCGCGCCGAAGATGTGGTCGAGGCCAAGGAGCTTGCGCGCGGACGCGCTGCGATCTTGTCCAAGATCGAAAAACCCGCAGCGGTCAAGGCTTACGAATCCATCCTTGCCGTGTCGGACGGCATCATGGTGGCGCGCGGCGATCTGGGGGTTGAACTGCCGGTCCATTCGGTGCCGCCGATCCAGAAGCGTCTGGTCCGCATGGCCCGCGCTGCCGCCAAGCCGGTCATCGTTGCCACGCAAATGCTTGAGTCGATGATCGAGTCCCCGATGCCGACACGGGCCGAGGTGTCGGATGTCGCCACCGCGATCTATGAAGGCGCCGATGCGGTCATGCTGTCGGCGGAATCGGCGGCGGGCAAGTTCCCGATCGAAGCCGTCGCAACCATGAACAACGTGGCGCTGTCGGTCGAAAGCGACCCGGTTTATCGCCAGATCATCGAGTCCAGCCGGTCGGTCGCCCGGTCAACCGTGGCTGATGGCATCGTTGCCGCCGCGCGGGAAATCGCGGAATCGACCAATATCAAGGTCATCGCCGTGTTTACCCAGACCGGCACAACGGTCAGCCTTGTGGCCCGCGAACGTCCGCGGGTGCCAATCATCGCGCTGACCCCGCTGATCGGCACAGCCCGCCGCCTGTGCCTGACTTGGGGCGCACATTGCGTGATCACCGAAGAGCAGGACCGCTTCAAGGGGGCCGTGCTGGCCGCGGTGCGTGCCGCCCGCCAACATGGCTTTGCGGTCGAGACCGATCAGATCGTGCTGACCGCAGGGGTGCCGTTCAACGTGCGCGGCACCACCAATATCCTGCGGGTGGCCCCTTGCGATGAACGGTTGATTTACAAGGCCGATCCGGAATAGATCAGCCAACGGTTGAGGTTCGGGGGAGCCATGGATACAGATCTGATCTTCGTCGTCGGAACTGTCCTCACGGCCCTGTCGATCCCGTCGATCCTGTCCGCCTATTCCGACAGCCGCCCGCCTCGGGCGGCTGCGGTCATTCTTATGATCGGCGGCACCTTGCTGATTGTCGCCCTAAGCCAGAAGCCCGGCGGTGTCACCATCAGCGAGATCCCAAACATTTTCTTCCGTGTCATCGCCCGTTATCTGGGCTGACGCTTTTGCCTTGCGATCCGGCCCGGTCCCGCCTATGAGGGCGCTTCTGGAAAGCCTGCGGGGCCGGCCAACTTAGGCATGCCGAGTCGCGCATTTGACGATTGGAGATCGAAATGCCCAAGATGAAGACCAAATCCGCCGCGAAGAAGCGCTTCAGCTTCACCGCCAGCGGTCGGGCGAAAGCTGGCGTTGCCGGCAAGCGCCACGGCATGATCAAGCGCACGACCAAGTTCATTCGCGATGCTTCTGGCACGATGTTGCTGTCCGCTTCGGACACCAAGATCGTCAAGAAGTACATGCCATACGACCGCTAAGGAGAGACACCCATGTCCCGCGTTAAATCCGGTGTCGTCACCCACGCACGTCACCGCAAGGTCATCAAGAAAGCCGCCGGCTATTACGCCGCCCGCTCGACCAACTTCCGCACGGCCACGCAGGCCGTCGACAAGGCCCAGCAATACGCGACCCGCGACCGCAAGGTCCGCAAGCGCCAGTTCCGCGCCCTGTGGATTCAGCGGATCAACGCCGCCGTGCGTCTGTTCGATCTGGAAATGACCTATTCACGCCTGATCAACGGCCTGTCGCTGGCTGGCATCGAGGTTGACCGCAAGGTTCTGGCCGATCTTGCCGTGCATGAACCCGAGGCGTTCAACGCCATCGCCGCGCAGGCAAAGGCCGCTCTGGCCGCCTGATCCGCGCAACAATCGTGCAAGAAAGCCCTGCCCCTTCGGCGGGGCTTTTTCGTATCGGGGGCGGGCTTACACGACATCCACCTGCACCGTTGCCCGCTCGCCGCCCAAGGCGGCGAAGGCGCGTTGGCGGCAGGTCAGTACAAGGATCTGCTGATCGCGCGCGGTGCGGTGCAGGGCGGTGAACATCGCCTCGATCCGGTCATCATCACTGTGCACCAGCGCATCATCCAGAATCACCGGTACCGGACGGCCTGCGCGGGCAAACAGCCGGGCAAAGGCCAGCCGCGTCAGGATGGCCACCTGTTCACGGGTGCCGCCCGACAGGATATCAAGCGCCTCGGCCTGCCCGTTGCGGGTCAGGATCGCCGGCAGCAGGCTGGTGTCGTCGATGGCCAGATGCGCGCCGGGGTGCAGGATCGAGAGCAGCGGTTGCAGCTCGTGCAGCACCGGCCCGAAATAGGCGTCGCGGGCCTTGGTTCGTGCATCGTCCAACGCGCGGCGCAGACGGATCAGCGACCGCACCTCGGCCTCATAGCGCGCGGCGCGGGCCTCGGCCTCGGCGCGACTTTCGGTCAGGCTGGACAGGCGTTCTTCAATCCCCTCATCGGCCAGGGCGGCGATGGTGGCGTTCAGGCTGGCCAGATCCTCGCGGGCGCGACCGGCATCCTTTGCCGCCTGATCGACGGCACCTTTGGCCCGCGCAAGCCGCGCTGTGGTGGTGGCAAGGTCGGGGGCATTGGCCCGCAAGGCGGCAAGGGCTGTATCGGCCAGGGCCTTTGCCGCAGCCAGGGCGGGCAGGCGGCTGCGCAGATCGGCGATCTGCCCGGCAAGGGCTGCCGGATCGCCCGCCTCGTCCAGCGCATCGGCCAGACGGCGTTCGGCGGTGCGTTGGTCGGCTTGCGTTGCAGCGCGGGCCTCACCCGCTGTGACGGCCAGATCATGCGCGGCGCGGGCGGCGGCGCGGGCTTCGTCCTCGGCCCGTTCGGCCTGACCCAGCGCTGCTGTCAAAGCATCGGCATCGTCGGTGGTATCCGGCGCGTCGGCGGCTTCGGCTGTTGCCTTGGCCAAGGCGCTGCGCAGCGCGTCGATACCCTCGGCGGCGACTTCGGCCATCAGGGCAAGGGCTTGGGCAATGCTGGCGTCCAGCCGTTGCGCCTCGGCCCAAGCCGAACGGGCGGCAGTCAGGCTGTCTGTGCCGCAACTTGCCAAAGCACGCTCCAGCGCCTGCTCGGCCTTGCGGACCTCGGCCGCCCCTTCCGCCCCACGGGCCTGACCGGGATCGACGCGCAGCACGCCAAACCCCGGCAGGGTGATGTCGGTCGCCGCGTAGATCGGCTGGGGACCATCGGGCAAGGGCTGGCCTGCGATGCTGGCCACGGCCCCGGTTTCGGGCAAGGCTGCGATGGTCACGGCCTGCGCTTCGGCCCGGGCACGCGCAAGATCAAGGGCTGCCTGCGCCTTTTCGGCCGCCTCCAGCAGTTTGGCGCTGACAGAGATCCGCGCCCGCTGGCCCTGGTTGGCGTCCAGTGTGCCCTGCAGGGCGGTGGCACGCTCAAGACGGCGCTGCAACGCTGCGGCCTGCGTCCGCGCGGCCTGGGCGGCACGGGATCTGGTCGCACCGGCAAGCCGCTGCCGCAAATCGCGCGTCGTGGCGGCGGCGGCCTCGGCGACACTGGCTGCGGTCCGGTCGCGCAGGCCAAGATCGTCTGACCGGCTGCGGGCGCTGCTGGCCTGAGCTTTGGCCTGGGCCAAGGCCACGCGGGCCTGTTCAACGCGGGCGGCAAGGTCTTGCAACCGCTCCACCTCGCGCATGGTCTGGTCGGCATCCAGAACGGCCAGCCGTCGTGCGGCCTCGGCCTGCGTGATGTGGTCCTGATGCGCCTGCGCCGCCTGATGCGCAGCCTCGGCCTGATGCAAGCCCTCGGCGCGCCGCGCGGCCTCTTGCGGGTCGGTCAAGCGGGCAAGGCTGCGCTGCACCTCGGCGCGGCGGGCCAGATCGCCCGACAGCCGGTCTGCCCGCGGACGCAAGCTGGCCTCCTCGCCCGCAAGGGCCGTGACCTCATCCACCGCACGCGCCCAGTCACCCCCGGCCTTGGGCCGGCCGGTGGCTGTGGCCAGTCTGGCCAAAGCCTCGGCCACCCGGTCGACCACGCCATCCATCCGCCGACCGCCGGTCATCATGTCAATCTCGCCCGCGATCGACGACAGCAGGTCACGCCGCGCTGTCAGCCCCCGTTCGCGTTCGCGCTTGTCATCCGTGCTGCTGCCGTCGGGTTCCATCCCCAACACCCCCTGCCGCACCCACAACAGGCCCGATGGCCCGGCCAGATCGCCCCCCATCAGCCGATCGATCCACGCCTCGGCCTCATCGGCCTGCGCGATCATCCGGCCCGCGCCATCGGTGATCTGCGCCTGCGGGCGTTGCAGCCAGCGTTTGGCGATGCGAAAGCGCCCCTCGGCCAGATCCACCACCACCGCAACCTCGGGCGCGCCGCCGGCATGCGGTTGCAGCGCCTTGACCGGACCCTTCGCGCTGCGGTGTTTTTCAAAGAACAGCGCATGGATCGCGTCAAAGAAGGTGGATTTGCCGAATTCATTGGGTTCAGACAGCACGGTGATGCCATCGCCGATGCCGGTCAGGCTGGCGCGTCTGCCGGCAAATCGGCGCACGTTGGTCAATTCGATCGCGCGCAGCCTCATGCCTGCACCTGTTGCGCCAGGGCATAAAGCCGCGACAGGGCCGCCGCTGCGGTGTCACGCTCGGGTTGCGACAACGCGGGATCGCCCGCCTCGGCCAGCAGCACTTCGGCCGCCTGACGCAAGGCCCCGGCGTGGTCGATCTGGTCCAGATCCGCAGGCAGCGCCACCACCGACAGCGCCGACAGATCGGCCTGGAACCAACCGTAATCCGGGGCGATGCGGTCCAGCGCGGCCTCAAGCGCGGCACGGTCGGCCAGCGGCAAGCGGCCTGTTGCCGTCAACCGGATCAGATGGTCACGCGCCTGCGTTTTCGGCAGCGCGGCGGTCAGACGCTGGGCCACATCGTCGCCCGCCAGCAGGTCAAGCTGCGGGCTGCGCCAGCGAAACTGCGCGGTTGCCACTGGCGTCACCGTCGGCACCGGCCCGTCAAGCGCAACCAGCAGCGCGCCCGCCGCGATATCATGCTTGAAACCATCAGGTTCGGGCGTGCCGGAATACCAGGTGGCGGGGGTGACCTGCATCTGCCCATGCCAGTCGCCAAGCGCCAGATAGGCCAACCCTGACCGCACCGCCCGATCGGGCGGGATGATGCCGGCGGCCCCCTCTTCGCCCGAAAAATCGGTGATCGCGCCATGGCCCAGCCCGATCCGACACGCGCCCGGCGGCGTCGGGGCCGACATCGCCTCGGTCAGGTCACGGCCGGGTCGGCGTTGGGTGCAGGGCGCGGGCAGCAGCCAGACGCCGGGGGCAATGTCCAGCGGCGTGGCATCCGTGACCCCCCGCAGGTTCGCAGGGCCATCGGCGGCGATGCGGCGCCACAACTCGGACGCGGCCAGACTGTCATGGTTGCCCGGCAGCAGGATCCAGGTCAGATCGGCTTCGTCGCCCATCGCGCGCAAGGCGTGTCGCAAGGTCTCGGGTGCCGGGGTTTCGGCATCAAACGTGTCACCTGCCAACAGCACCACCCCGGCCCCGCCGCTGCGCGCGGCCGCAGCCAGCCGGCCAATGGCCCCATGCCGCGCCTCGCGCAAGCGGTTGCGGATGCCTTCGGGATAGCCGCCAAAGGCGCGGCCCAGATGCAGGTCTGAGGAGTGAAGGAACCGGAATGCCATTCTGTGTGCCCTGTAGCGTTGCGGATGCCGCGCCCGCCCTGCAACCTTGCCGAGAAATCCGTCGGCATCAATCCCATGTCTTGCGGCATTCCGGTCGAAAGACTGTGCCCGGATTGCCATTTGGTCATAAAGGCCGACAGGGCCATGGCACGGCCCCAAGGTTTGCCTATCGATCAGTGCAACGAAATCAGGCCACTCGATTTCGGCCAAGGCATCAAGTGGCGACGGGTCTTGCCCGAAGCCAGACTGTCGATGATCGCTGTGCCTTCCATGACAAGGCTTTTGGCCGGGTTGACCCGGCCGGCATCGCATCGCACCCTTGCCACAGCAACCGCCGGGCGACGCGAGAGGTTTTCGAATGGCTGCAAGATTTCAGGCGCAGTTGATGCCCGGCGGGCAGCCCGGATCGGGGCACTGGCCGCGAAAAGGTTGTGGCCAATGACACAAGGCGATGATCAGGCCCCGCATCTTCTGGTCACCGGGGCGGCGGGGTTTGTCGGGCGCGCCGTGGTGGCCCGGGCGCGGGCCTTGGGTCTGCGCGTCACCGCTGTGACGCGGCAACACGGCGACCAGCGCGATGCCCGCTGGCTTGCGGCGCTGGTCGCCGACACCGCGCCCGACATCGCCATAGATGCCGCAGGCGTTGTTCCGGGGCCGCAGCAGCACGACGTTACGCAAAATATCGCGCTGACGCAGGCCTGGCTGGACGCTTTGGTGCGGCTGGCGCGGCCCCCGCGTCTGGTGCTGTCGGGTTCGGCCGCCGTTTATGGCAGTGGCGCCGCCGCCGGGCGGGCCACGTCTGAGACCGATCCGATGCAGCCGTTCAGCGACTATGGCCGTGCCAAGCTTGCGGCGCTGGAGATGGCGAAAGAAGCGCAGCAAAAGCACGGGCTGGACGTGCAGACCGGCATCATCTTCAATCTGGTGGGCGCCGGCCAAAGCAGCCATCTTGCCCCCCGGGTTTTCATCGACCGCGCCCTGGCCGCGGCAGACGGGGGCCTGCATGTGGCCCAGCCCGGCGATGTGCGGGATTTTGTGGATGTTGAAGATGTGGCCGATGCCTTGATTGCCTTGGCGCGGCGCGGTCAGGCGGGCAGCGCCGTCAATATCTCGACGGGCAAGCCGACGCGGATGTCAGATTTGTTGACCCTGATTTGTGCGCTTGCAGGGTGCAACGTGCCGTCAGGCAACGAAACGGCTGACACAAGACCCGACCACATCTGTTATGGCGACCCTGGCCGGCTTCACGCCATGACAGGCTGGACGCCCAGGTTCGATCTGTGCCAATCCCTGACCCGCGCCATCCTTGCCAATGACACGGCCCGCCCATGACGGGCAAAAGGCGGGCGCCACAGACCGCCGCAGGACGCATCGACAAAGCGAACCGCTTCGCGTTGCGCGCGGCATCCGCTGCCTCAACCCGAGATGTCTCCTTGGACGAACGGGTGATATACTTGCCGTCATACGGATCGCGAAGCCGGATCAGCCAATACGGGCTGCGGCCCGTCTTGTAGATCGCCAGCCCCTTTCGGATGTGGCGGACCTGCGTCATCTTGTTCGGGGATTCGTAGGTCATGCCGGCCTGATGTGTGTAAAGCTGTGTATAACTCACATCGAGGCCGGAAACCGTTCAACGTCCGGTCAAAAAGTCTAATGATATCAGGATGTTAGTGGTGCCCAGAGCCGGAATCGAACCAGCGACACGCGGATTTTCAATCC
>DYMU01000008.1 GCA_020721445.1 Gemmobacter nectariphilus | reverse complement strand
CAATAATCGACGGTTGCAGACTGTGCCGCAAGCAAGCCCAGCACCGGAGTGGCATTCTTGAACTTTGCGGCAGGTGATCTGAGAGCGGCCATTGTGGTTTTTCCTTTGTTCGCTTCTCCCTGTCCCGAAGGTAGGCTTTGCTGCGATGCAGCAACAGGGCGAAACGCACAATGTTGCCTTGCGTGGCGCACAACGGTCGGTCTGCCGGGCGATCGGGTTCAGGTGATGCTTTCCAGCCGTTCCTTGGACATCTCGCCCGGAACAATGGTCACTGGAACCGGCAAGCTGCCCGAAGATTTCGTCATTTGCGAGACCAGCGGCCCCGGACCTGATTTGTCGCTGCCCGCGCCCAGAACCAAAATCCCGATGTTGGGGTCTTCGTTGACCAGTTTCAGGATCTCGGTGACCGGGTCGCCTTCACGGATCACCAGATCGGGGTTCACCCCCTGCTTGTCACGCATCCATTTGGCGAAAACCTCGAAATGCGCCTCGATCCGCTCTCGGGCTTCGGCGCGCATCAGGTCGGCGACGCCCATCCAGTGCTGATATTCCTCTGGCGGAATGATCGACAAGATGGTGACCCCGGCCCCGGTATGCGCGGCCCGCAGCGCCGCGAAACGCATCGCGTTCAGACATTCGCGGCTGTCATCCAGCACGACCAGAAACTTGCGCATCGCTGTTCTCCCCCAAGCGGGCGCATCATGGGCGAAGGTCGGGGTGGCTGGCAAGCCTTACCGCTGGGTCAGGCAAACCGCCGGGCGGCATCCAGCGCAAGCCCGGTGCCAACGCTGCCGAACATGTCGCCGGTCGCAATCGGCGCACCCGGCACACAGCGCGCCACGGTTTCGCGCAAGACGGGCAGGCTGGATGACCCGCCGGTCATGAACACTGTGCCGATGGCCGAAGGTGGCGTGCCCGCGCGGTGCAACACTTCGGCCAGACCCATGGTCAGGCGCAGCGTGGCCTGTTGCACCGTGTCTTCAAACCCGGTGCGTGACAGCTGCTTGTCGCGGCCACCGATCAGCGCCGACAGCGCAATCTTGGTCAGCATCTGTTCGGACAGGTCGATCTTTGCCGCCTCGGCCGCCATCGCCAACCCGTGCCCCGCACGCGCCTCCAGCACGCCCAGCAGCCGGTCCAGCAGGTCGGGCCGCACGGCACGCTGGCGCAACTCTTTGATCGCGCGGGTGGTTTGCGGGCCATACAGCGCGTTGATCCGGTGCCAGCTGGCAAGGTCGTGGTAATAATGCAGTGGCATCGGGGCCTTGCCGCCATGCACCAGACTGCCAAGCCCAAGTTCCGGCATGATGTGGTCAAGGCTGAGAAGGCGGTCAAAATCGGTGCCGCCCAGCCGCAAGCCGTGGTTGGCCAGAATATCACCCGCCCGATCCGCCGCCCGCGCCCGGTCTGGCGACAGGCGCACCACCGAAAAGTCGGTGGTGCCGCCGCCGATATCGACGATCAGCACCAATTGTTCGCAGGTGATACCCGTTTCAAAATCCAGCGCCGCCGCGATCGGTTCAAACTGAAAGCCAACCGTATCAAAGCCATGCGCGCGGGCGATGGTTTCCAGCACGTCCTGTGCTGCGCGGTCGGCCTGCGGGTCGTCATCGACGAAATGCACCGGGCGTCCCAGAATGGCATGCCGCGTGCCGGGTTGTACGGCCTCTAGTCTGGCGCGCAGATGCGCGAAAAAGGCCCCGATGATCTGGGTAAAAGCAATGGCACGGTTGCCGACCTTGGTTTTTTCGTGGATCAGGTCTGACCCCAGCGTGCTTTTCAGCCCGCGCATCAGGCGACCGTCATCGCCTTCCACATAGGCCGCAATCGCCGCCCGGCCAAACTGTGGCGGCGCGCCATCGGCATCCCAGAACACCGCCGACGGCAGGGTGACGCTGTCACCTTCCAGCGCGATCAGCCGCGCGTTTGCGCCATCCGGCACCGAAACGGTTGAATTCGAGGTGCCGAAATCCACCCCGCAAACCAGCGTGCTCACGATCCTGCCCCCTGTCACAAGGACGCAGGCGATAGGGCCTTTGCCGCTGCAAGTAAACCCTTGGATTGGAACTGTCGTCCGTGGTCAGGACACCCCGCGCAAGCTGCGGACAGCATTGCTTTTCGTGTTGTCCACCAATTGGCCCGGAAAAAGACCCCCGGACCGGATGCCAGTCCGGGGGCAAAAGGGGCGGGGCTGCTTAAGGCCGGGGATAGGCCCAGATGGCAGCAAAGAGGGGGACAGGCCCGCCCGTTCGTTGCCAGCACTACCGAAAGACCGATTCAATCATGTTACAAAGCGACGCGAGCACAGAGCCACTGCCAGAAGTTTCCCCCGACCGGCCAGTGCTGTTGCGGTCTGGCGCATCTGCCACCGACCACGGCCAAACGCTCAGCGGTCGATACGCTGGCCCATGATGGCGATCGCCTGCTGATAAACGCTTGCCGAGTTCCACTCGCGGATGACGGCAAAGTTCGGCTCGCCCTGCTGATATCCCGCGCCCGGACGCCACCCCTTTTTGCGCAGGAAATTGGCGGTCGAGGCCAGACCATCGGTCACGTTGTTCAGATCAACCTTGCCATCGCCGTTGCCATCAACCCCATACAGCAAGGCGTTGCCGGGCAAGAACTGGGTGTGCCCCCATTCGCCATGCTTTGCCCCCACCGATTGCGCAGTCAGCGACCCGCGATCCACCAGCTTCAGGGCGCCGATCAGGTGTGGCTGGAAAAAGCTGCTGCGGCGGCAGTCATAGGTCAGCGTGGCAATGGCCGAGACGATGTTGGTGTCGCCCATGAAGCCACCAAAGCCGGTTTCCATGCCGTGAATGGCCAGCAGAACCCCGGCGGGCACGCCATACTGAGCCTCCAGCGCCGCAAACAGCTTGGCGTTCTTGGCTTTGCGCGACCGGCCCTGACTGACGATGGTTTCAGCGCCGCGCACCTGCATGAACTTGTCGAGACTGTATTTGAAGCTTTTCTGATTGCGATCAGCCGAAATCGTCGCCTTGGAATAGCTTGACCCCATCAAGGCCGCGATCCCGCGCGCGCCAACGCCGGCGGCCTTCGCTTCAGCGGCCATCTCGGGTTTCCACGCCTCGTAATTACCCCCGGTATCAGAGCAGGACGCGGCAAAGGCGCTGCTTGCGCCCAGCATCAAGGCGCAGGCCAGGGAAAGGGATTTCAGCAAAGACATTCGAGCACTCCAAACAACCAATCGGGCGGCAGTGTAGGGGGTTACGAAAAAGGATCAAGCACTCGCTGTCAGCCCTTTTCCAGGCTTGAACCGGCAGATCGCCATGCGCGTCGTGTCTGCCTTGACCCCCGCACACGTAATTGCCGCGCCTGACGGCCACACGTTCTGCCGGTTCGTGTCTTCTGCGCCTGATCGCCATGCTAAAATGGCCGGCCCGACCGACAGGTCAGGCCAAGCCTTTTGCCTGCCAAGTTGCAGCAGCCTTGGCGACCGCCGCTGATCGACAGATCACTTTTTCTTGGCCGAAGATGCCGAAGCGGCCTCCAACGCGACGATCCGGGCTTCCAGGCTGGCGTTTTCTTCCCGCGCCTTCACGGCCATGGCGCGCACGGCATCAAACTCTTCGCGCGTTACGAAATCACGGTCGGCCATCCAGCGGTCGATGAACCCCTTCATTGCCGTCTCGGCCTCGGTCTTGGCACCCTGGGCCACGCCCATGGCGTTGGTCATCAGATGGCTCATGTCATCGAAGAACTTGTTGCGGTTTTGCATGAAGCGTATCCCTGATTGCACATTTGCCCTTTTATATGTTGTGCCAAGGGCGGTTCACAAGACGGCGCGGCAGATTGACTTCGTCGTGCCGCTTGCCGACAAGGCCGGGGTCCAGATCGGAAGGTGCCATGGCCTATATTCCCTTTCCCCAGATCTCGCCCGAGATCTTTGCCATTCAGGTTTTCGGCATCACCTTCGCGCTGCGCTGGTATGCCGTGGCCTATATCGTCGGGCTGATCGGCGGCTGGCGGTTGGCGGTGGCCACGGTGCAGCGTCCGGCGCTTTGGACCGGCACGCCGCCGATGACGCCCGATCAGTTGGAGCGTCTGCTGACATGGGTGATTGTCGGCGTCATTCTGGGCGGTCGACTGGGCTTTGTGCTGTTCTACCAGCCGGGGTTCTATCTTGCCAATCCTGCCAGCATTCTGAAGGTGTGGGAGGGCGGCATGTCCTTTCACGGCGGCTTTCTGGGCGTGGTCGTGGCCGGGCTGATCTTTTGTCGCCGCGAAGGCATTGCCCTGCTGAAAGCCGCCGACATCATGGCGATGGTGGCACCCTTGGGCCTGTTTCTGGGCCGGATTGCCAATTTCATCAATGCCGAGCTTTGGGGGCGCCCGACCACGATGCCTTGGGGCGTGGCCTTCCCCGGCGATGCGGCGCAAACCTGCCCCGGTGTGGTGGGTATCTGTGCCCGCCACCCCAGCCAGTTGTACGAGGCCGCGCTGGAAGGGCTGCTGCTGGGCGTGGCGCTGATCTGGCTGGCCTATCGCCGGGGCTGGTTGAAGCGCCCGGGGTCGATTGCCGGGCTGTTCTTCGTGGGCTATGGCACCGCACGGTTTCTGGTCGAGTTTTTGCGGCAACCCGATCCGCAGTTCATCAGCGAGGGAAACCCCTTGGGCCTTGCCTGGCACATTGCGGGCTGGGGGCTGACCATGGGACAGATCCTGTCGTTGCCGATGATCCTGGCTGGCCTGTGGTTCTTTCTGCGCGCCCGCCCGGCATGACGCCGCTGGCGCAGATCCTTGCTGCGCGCATTGCGGCCACCGGCCCGATCACGCTGGCCGAGTATATGGCCGAATGTCTGCTGCATCCGCTGCACGGCTATTACACCACCCGCGACCCTTTGGGTGCTGCCGGCGATTTCACCACCGCCCCCGAGATCAGCCAGATGTTCGGCGAGCTTCTGGGGCTGACCCTTGCTCAAAGCTGGCTGGATCAGGGATCGCCCGCCCCTTTCACATTGGCCGAGCTTGGCCCCGGCCGCGGCACCCTGATGGCCGATGTCCTGCGCGCGACGCGCGGCGTGCCGGGCTTTCATGCGGGGGCGCAGGTGCGGTTGCTGGAAGCCTCACCCACCTTGCGCGCGGCGCAACAGGCCCGCTTGCAAGGGGTTTCCGTCGATTGGTTGGCGGCCATCACCGACCTGCCGGACCAGCCCCTGTTCCTGCTGGCGAACGAGTTCTTTGATGCCCTGCCGATCCACCAGTTCCACCACGATGGTGCGCAATGGCGCGAGCGTCTGGTCGGCCTGCGGGGGGGCGCGCTGGCCTTTGGCCTGTCCGACCCGATTCGTGGCGTGCCGGACAGCCCGGCTTTCAGTGACCCGCAGCCCGGCCATGTGGTTGAGGTCTGCCCCGCCGCACAGCCCTATCTGCACGTCCTTGGGCAACGTATCCGCCAGCATGGCGGGGCGGCTCTGATCGTCGATTACGGAGGCTGGGGCACCTCTGGCGACACGTTTCAGGCCCTGCGCCGGCACGCCTATGCCGATCCGCTGGCTGAACCGGGGCTGGCCGACCTGACGGCGCATGTCGATTTCGCGGCCTTGGCGGCTGGCGCGGGCCTGGCCTGTGGCTTTGCCGAGCAGGGGGCGTTTCTGACCCGGCTGGGCATTGACGCCCGTGCCGCCCGATTGGCCGCATCGCTGACCGGGGCAGCGCTTGAATCGCATCACGCTGCGCATCGCCGCTTGACCCATCGCGATGAAATGGGTTCGGTGTTCAAAGTGCTGGGGCTGTATCGCCCCGGATCACCCCCGCCACCCGGATTTGCCTGACGCATGACGCTTGCCCCCATCACCTCGGACGCGCTGTCGGTGCGGCACGGCTTTTTCACCCGCAAGGGGGGGGCGTCCTCCGGCATTTTTGCCGGGTTGAACTGCGGCACCGGGTCAACCGATCTGGCCGATGCCGTTGCCATCAACCGCGCCCGCGTGGCCAAGGCGATGGGGGTGGCGGTGGATCATCTGCTGGGGGTGCATCAGGTCCATTCCGCCGATGTGGTGCCGGTGACCGGCCCTGCGCCGGTGCGCCCGCATGCCGATGCCATGGTCACCGCGACCCCCGGCGTTGCGCTGTCGATCCTGACTGCCGATTGCCAGCCGGTGCTGTTTGCCGATGCCAAGGCCCGGGTGATCGGCGCGGCCCATGCCGGCTGGCGCGGGTCGGTCGCGGGCGTGCTGGAAGCAACCGTTGACGCGATGGAGGGTCTGGGTGCCCATCGACGCAACATCAGCGCCATCATCGGCCCCTGCATCAGCCAGGGCGCCTATGAGGTCGGGCCTGAATTCTTTTACAGCTTCACCGATGCCGACCCCGCCTACAGCCGTTTTTTTGCGACCGGCAAAGGCGACCGGATGCTGTTTGATCTGCCCGGCTTTGGCCTGCACCGCTTGCGCGAGGCCGGGGTGGGCCATGCCGCGTGGACCGGGCATTGCACCTATCATGATGCCGAGCGGTTCTTTTCCTTTCGGCGCACCACCCATGCCGGTGAGGCCGATTATGGCCGCCTGATTTCGGTCATCCGCCTGTAAGTCGCGGCAGAAATGTGGCCGGCACCGCCACATTTCCCTCAAACCATCGCCAAAAAATCATCGGGTTATTGAAAGAAAACAGCGGTTTGCTGCGCGGATGCCTCAGATCTTGCCGCCACAATCTGTGCGGGCGGCGGGTGCCAATTCCTTGATCTTTCACATTTGCCGCCGTTTGGCCGCCCCAATGCCCGGTGACACTGAATTCAACGTCGAGTGCATTCGGCGGCAGCAAGTTCCAGAAGGAGACCGAGCATGAAAAAAGAACGCCGCTGGCTGAAATCCGTGATCGCTGCCAGCCTTGAGCCGCAGATCGCCTTGCCATGGCAGCGCGGCAACCGCCGCAAGCCCGAGGCGCTGAAAGCGGCCCCTGTGGCCCTTCAGCCCCGCGCCATCGCCGCGCGCTAAGCCCCCAACTTCACAGACTGATGAACAGAAAGGGCCGCATCCACTGCGGCCCTTTTCGCATGTTGCGGCTGCAAATCGCACCAATGCGGCCTTTGCTGCGCCTTTGGACGCAGAAGCTGCACAATATGGCGGATTTGCCACAACCTATTCGGGAAACATCGTCAATTAAGGAAAACCTTTGACGACGCGCCGCCAGATTGCCACTTTCGCTGCATCACGGGTGTCTGCTATCCAGCGCAGACTTTGGCATCGGTGTAAGACCCCTCGGGGCGGCGTTGTCCAAACAGGTCGTTGCTTTGCAAAAGCGGTTCCGGTGCTCCTCTGGCACGTCAACGGGACCGCTTTTTGCTGTGCGCGGCCCCGGTCACACTGATTCTGGATCAGGCGGATTTTGCCAAGCGCGCTTCCAGAACAGAAAACGGCACGCCGGGGTCATCCTTGGCGCAGCGAATCACCAGACTGGTCTTCACATTCGCCACATTTTCGGCCTTGAGCAGATCGCCGGTCAGAAAGCTTTGAAAGCTAGAAAGATCGGGGGCCACGCATTTCAGGATGAAATCAATTTCGCCGTTCAGCATATGGCATTCGCGCACCAAGGGCCACGCCCGGCAGCGGGCCTCAAAGGTTGAAAGGTCGGCTTCGGCCTGACTTTGCAGCCGCACCATGGCAAAGACCTGCACTTCGAACCCTAACTCGCGGGCGTCGATATCGGCGTGATAGCCCTTGATGAAGCCGGCTTCCTCCAGTGTGCGCACCCGGCGCAGGCAGGGCGGGGCCGAAATTCCCACCCGCTTGGCCAGTTCGACATTGGTCATCCGGCCATCGGCCTGCAACTCGGCCAGAATGTGCCGGTCAATCGGGTCGAGCTTGGATACGGCCATGGATGCCTCCTCTTTTTTCGCGTATGTAGGCTTGCCCCGATCTTCGCGCAACAATGTTTCAACGTCGCGCAGTATTATTTCGCAGGTCTTTCGTGCTGCGAAGCTTTTTGTCGCAAGGCCCGGGCCGGGGCTGGGGGCTTTCCGAGCCTGCCCTCACCGCTTATATCGGGGGCAACAAGGATTTGAGGGCATCATGGGCGACACTCGGCATACACGTGTTCTGATCATCGGCTCTGGCCCGGCGGGCTATACGGCTGCGGTCTATTCGGCCCGCGCCATGTTGCAGCCGATTCTGGTGCAGGGCCTGCAACCCGGCGGGCAATTGACCATCACGACCGAGGTCGAGAACTGGCCCGGCGACAGCCACGTGCAAGGCCCCGACCTGATGGTGCGGATGCAGGACCACGCCGCCGCGATGGGGGCCGAGATCATCAGTGACTATATCACGTCGCTGGACCTGTCGCAGCGCCCGTTCACAGCGCAGGCGGACAGCGGCACCACCTATACCGCCGATGCCGTCATTCTGGCGACCGGTGCGCAGGCCAAATGGCTGGGCCTGCCGTCCGAGGAAAAGTTCAAGGGCTTTGGCGTGTCGGCCTGCGCCACCTGCGACGGGTTCTTCTATCGCGGCAAAGAAGTGGTGGTGATCGGGGGCGGCAACACGGCGGTTGAAGAGGCGCTGTTCCTGACCAATTTCGCCACCAAGGTGACGCTGATCCACCGGCGCGATTCGTTGCGTGCCGAAAAGATCATGCAGGACCGGTTGTTCAAGAACCCCAAGGTCGAACTGCTGTGGAACTCGGAAGTGACCGAGGTTCTGGGGACGGAAAGCCCCTTGTCGGTCACCGCCGTGCGCACCCGCAACCTGCTGACCGGCGACGTGAAGGATGTGCCTTGCCATGGCTTTTTCGTCGCCATCGGCCATGCGCCGGCGTCGGAACTGGTGAAGGATCAGTTGGAACTGCATTCGGGGGGCTATGTGAAGGTGGAAGCGGGCAGCACCCGCACCGCCATTCCCGGGGTCTTTGCTGCGGGCGATCTGACCGACCACATCTACCGCCAGGCCGTGACCAGCGCCGGCATGGGCTGCATGGCCGCTTTGGATGCCGAAAGGTTTCTGGCGGGCCACTGATGCCAGACCCCGGCCCAGCCCAAGGGCCGGGGGGCCGACGCCCGCAACGACGAAACGGTTTGTCAATCAAACGCTGACACAGTGCCCGCCGGGACATAGGCACGTCCGCGGTGGGTTGGCAGATGGCAGATACGGACAGTTGGGCATGGCACGTCACAACTCCTTGGCCGGGGTTTGCGTCAACAAATCAGAATAACCTCGGGTCCAATGGCAATGGGCTGTCGATCGACCCTGCCTCCATCACCGGCATCACATGGCGTGATGCGGAAGGCGATGACCGCATTGCCGACTCGGATACCGACGATGCCAGCACCAGCACCAATGACCGGGTGATCGTGGACGGCACCAGCCATGTCGTTCGCGAGATTGCGAATTACACCAATGGCTCGATGGTGTTCAACGGCACCACCTATACCGTCTCGCTGGCGGTGTGGTTGCTGGATGACGGCAGCTATCTTGTGCGGCTGGCTGACGATCAGGTTCCGATCGACGGCTACTACGGCAATGTCGAGTCGTTGACGCTTGGCACCTTCGATGGCACCGACTACAGCCACAGTTCGGTTTCAACCCGCGATGAAGCCTTCCTGTGCTTTGTGGCAGGAACAATGATCCACACCGCGCAGGGCCTGATGCCGGTGGAAGAGATTGAACCCGGCGATCTGGTCCTGACCGTCGATCATGGCTTTCGCCCGGTGCGATGGATCGCGCGCCGTCAGGTTATGGGGCAGGGGGTTGCTGCGCCGGTGCTGATCGCGGCGGGCACGCTTGGCAACAGCCGTGACCTGCTGCTGTCGCAACAGCACCGCGTCCTGCTGTCTGGCTGGCGCGCCGAAATGCTGTTCGGCGCGTCCGAGACACTGGCCGCGGCGGTGCATCTGGTCAATGGCACGACCATTCGCCTGATGCCCTGCGACAGCGTCGACTATGTGCATCTGCTGTTTGACACGCATGAGCTGGTTTTTTCCGAAGGCATCGCCACCGAAAGCTATCACCCCAACTCCTTTGGCCTGTCGGTTCTAAGCGACAGCACCCGCGCCGAGGTGATGACCCTGTTCCCGGAATTGCAACAAAATCCGGGGGCCTTTGGCACCACGGCCCGCCCCTGCCTGCGCGCCTGGGAGGCGCGGGCGCTGCTGGGCACCTGACCCGCGCGTCAGTGCACGCTGACCGGGGCCAGATCATGCTGCCGGGCCAGCGAAAATGCCAGACCGCGGTCGCGAACCAGCGCCACCCGCTCACCATCCGGGCGGTTGACCGAATACACCGTTTCAATCGGGCCGATCTGGGCGCGCAAATCTTCGGACAGGGTGGCCACAACGACCGGGCGCACATAGACGACCTGCCGCGTGCCGACGGAGCCTTCGTTCAATTTTTCTGCCATGGTTTCCCCCTTATCTGTTGCCGATGCGAATGGTCTGAACCACCGTCTCGGGCACCGATCGTTTCAGGTCGATGTGCAGCAGGCCGTGTTCCATGCTGGCCCCGGCGACCTCGACCCCGTCTGCAAGTACGAAGCTGCGCTGAAACGCCCGGGCACCGATACCGCGATGCAAAAAGACCCGGTCTTGCGGCTCTTCCGTCTGCCGACCGCGCACCACCAGCTGCCGGTCTTCGACCGTGATCGCCAGATCGTCTTCGCGGAACCCGGCAACCGCCAGCGTGATGCGATAGGCGTTTTCCGATGTGGCCTCGATGTTGAAGGGGGGGTAGCCTTCGCCCGAGGTCTTGGCCGTGCGTTCCACCAGCCGTTCCAACTGCTCAAATCCCAAAAGAAAGGGATGTGCCCCAAAACTCAGTTTCGTCATCTGTCCTGTGCCCTTTTGAAAGCGACAACCAAGGGTCCGGGCCCCGTATCGGGCACCCTCTCCTGCATAAAATATGGGCCCTTGGCGCGCGTCCCGCAAGACCCGAAGGACCGCGTCGGTTCGCGACGGCCGCGCGGGCGAAAACAACCTTGCCCTGCGGCAGAATCCTTCCCGCAAGGCCGGCGAATCCCTATATTCATACTTGGCAGTCAAAAACGACTCAGTCCCCGAGCAGATGACATGAACGCCCCAAGCGAACTCAATTTCGAAGATATGCTTCTGATCCGGCTTGAAGTGCTTCGGCGCGAGCATCGGGATCTGGACGCAGCCATTCACGCGCTGGAAGCGACGGGTCGCCCGGACCAGTTGACCTTGCGTCGGCTGAAGAAACAGAAACTGGCCTTGAAAGACCAGATCGTGAAGATCGAAGATCAACTGATCCCCGACATCATCGCCTGATCGGCCGCCAGACGCTTGCCCCCGGCCCTGTCCTGTCGTAATCGCGCCTGCAAACATGCGCGGAGGCGGGAATGGCGGTGGACATCGGGATCATCATGGGGTCGCAAAGCGATTGGCCGACGATGAAGGAAGCTGCCCTGATACTGGACGAGTTGGCGATCAGCTATGAGGCACGGATCGTCAGCGCCCATCGCACACCCGACCGGCTGTGGACCTATGGCCGTGATGCAGCCGGGCGGGGGTTGAAGGTGATCATCGCCGGGGCCGGCGGGGCGGCGCATCTGCCGGGGATGATGGCCAGCAAGACCCGATTGCCGGTGATCGGCGTGCCGGTGCAGACCCGCGCATTGTCGGGCGTCGACAGCCTGTATTCCATCGTGCAGATGCCAAAGGGCTATCCGGTGGCCACCATGGCCATCGGGGCGGCCGGGGCTGCCAATGCCGGGCTGATGGCGGCAGCGATCCTTGCGCTCTCGGACCCGGCCCTCGCTGCCCGACTGGATGGCTGGCGGGCGGCGTTGTCGGCCTCGATCCCCGAGGAGCCGCAGGATGACTGATCCGCTGGCCCCCGGCGCAACCATCGGCATTCTGGGCGGCGGGCAGTTGGGGCGGATGCTGTCGGTCGCCGCCAGCCGCCTTGGTTTTCAGTGCCACATCTTCGATCCGGGCGCGCAGCCGCCTGCGGGCCATGTCGCCGCCCGGGTGACAACCGCGCCCTATGACGATCTTGCCGCGCTGACCGCCTTTGGCCACAGCGTCGATGTCATCACCTATGAATTCGAGAACATCCCCACCGCCGCGTTGGACGTGCTGGAGGCACTGCGCCCGATCCGCCCCAATCGCCGCGCGCTTGCGGTGTCGCAGGACCGGATGACCGAGAAGGATTTCCTGACCAGCCTTGGCCTGACCACCGCCCCCTACGACCGCGTGACCGACCGCGCGTCGCTTGATGCGGCGATCGCCCGGATCGGCACCCCGGCCATTCTGAAAACCACGCGACTAGGCTATGATGGCAAGGGTCAGGCCCGGATCGCGGCCCCAAAGGACGCCCCGACCGCATGGGCTGCGATGAACGGGGCCGAGGCGGTGCTGGAAGGCTTCATCGACTTCAGCCACGAGGTCAGCGTGATCGCGGCGCGGGGCGTCGATGGCTCGGTCGCCTGCTATGACCCGGGCGAGAATGTGCACCGCGATGGGATATTGCACAGCACCACCATCCCCGCGCGCCTGTCGGCGGCGCAGCGCACCGATGCCGTGCTGATCGCCGCCCGCATCCTGACCGCGCTCGAGTATGTCGGAGTGATGGGGGTCGAGCTGTTCGTGACCCCGCGCGGGTTGATCGTCAATGAAATCGCCCCACGTGTGCACAATTCCGGCCACTGGACACAGGCAGGCTGTGCGGTGGATCAGTTTGAGCAACATATCCGTGCCATCGCCGGCTGGCCTTTGGGCGACGGCAGCCGCTATGCCGATGTGGTCATGGAAAACCTGATCGGCGAAGATGTGGCCCGCGTGCCCGCTTTGGCGCAGCAGCGCAACACCCAGATCCACCTTTATGGCAAAACCGATGCCAAACCCGGCCGCAAGATGGGCCATGTCAACCGCGTGTCGCGCGGCCTGACCTGACCCGGGGGGCCTTCCCCGGGGGCATCGAGCCCCCGCGTCCGGCATTGCCATGGACTGCCGAGCCGTGCCGCGCTGTGCCCTCGGCGCGCAGCCCGACAGCTTGATTGCGCTCCGCGCGGGAGTATTTTCAAAGCAGCAAATGCGTGTGGCGGTTTTCAGGGCTTGCTGCTTTTCAAATACTCCGGGGGTAAGGCGCTTTGCGCCTTAAGGGGGCAGCGCCCCCTTGGCTACGCCCCCACCCCGACCGACGGCAGCAATTGTACGCCGTTGATCTGCCAGCCGTCAGCCGTTTCGATCATCTGATAGTCCAGCAGATGGGTTCGGCCCTGTTGGTCGGTGATCATCACCCGTTGCCGCAAGGTGCCGTCCACGTCGCGCAGGTCAAGCATCTTCACATCGGCGGGGCGATGGACCATCGGATAGCCTTGGCGCACCATGTTGCCAAAGCTGTCTGCGGTGCCGAACAGGCGTTTGATGGTTGGGCTGGCAAAGGTGAAAGCGGTGGCGAAATCGTCTTGCAGAAAGGCCTCGGTCTGGGATCGGATCACCGACTGAATATCGCTTTGTTGCGCCTGCGCGGGGCAGGACAGGGTCAACGTCAGGCTGAGTGTCGGCAAAAACGCAGCGATGGTGCGCATGGTGGAACCTCCTGTCGCGTTCCATGTTATCATGTAGGCAGATACCTTTATGGTGTAGGCTTGGGGCAGTCTGCATCAAGGGGTTTGCATGGCCTATCGTTTTGTTGAACCGGATCGGTCCTTGACCCACGCGCTGCGTCGGATCGTTGCCGAGGAACTGGACGCCGCTCTGGCGCATCCCGACAACGTTGATGCGGCGGGGATGATTCACGATGTCCGCAAGCGGGTGAAGAAAATCCGCGCGCTGCTGCGGTTGGTGAAGGCGGGTTTTCCAATGGGCAGCGCGGTCAATGCGCTGCTGCGCGATGCAGCGCAGGGCATCAGCGGGCTGCGCGATGCCGAGGTGATGCTGGCAACCCATGACAGGCTGTTTGGTCCCGGTGCGGTGTCGGACTTGCGGGCGCACTGGCAGGTGCGGCTTGCGGCGGCGCAGGCCGCCCCGGATCAATCCGAACGATTGCGTGCCTTTCGCGCGACGCTGGCCGAGGTGCGGGGCGGGCTGGACCGCTGGCATGTCAAGGGCAAGGCCGGGCGGGTGCTGATACAGGGCTTGGCGCGCACGCGGCTGCGCGGTCAGCTTGCCTTGCGTCATGCGGTCAAGGATCCAGAGGCCGAGGCCGTGCACGATTTGCGCAAGCGGGTCAAGGATCTGTGGTATCAGGCCCGGCTGCTGGAGCCCGTCTGGCCCAGCCTGATGGCCGCCCAGATTGCCGAGGCCGATGTGCTGGGAGAGGCCTTGGGTGCGCACCATGATCTGAGTGTCTATCGCGCGCATGTTGCCGAAATGGCCCCGACATTGGCCTTGGGTCTGGCAGATGACGCAGACCTTCGGGCGCGCGAGGCCCAGGACGCCATCTTGCGCACGGCCGTGCCCGCCGCGCAAAGGTTGTTTGCGGGCGACCCCGCCGAGGTCGCAACGCTTTGGGTGGACTGGTGGGCGCTGTGGCGCGATCAGGCTGCGAGCAATTCGCCCGCCAGCCCCTTGTCGATCAATGCAATTGACTCCGGCACGCCGTAAAGCGCGATGAAACCGCCAAAGCGCGGGCCATCCGAGGCCCCCAGAAGCACCTCATAAAGTGCCTTGAACCAGTCGCGCAACGGATCAAAACCGTGGTCCTTGCCGACCGCAAACACCATGCTTTGCAGCGCGTCTGCGTCGTGGCCACCGTTCCATGCTGCAAGGCGGCTGCGCAGATCCAGCATCGCGGCGCGTTCGGTATCTGTCGGCAGGCGGAAGGTGCGGTTTGGCGCGATCTTGTCGGCAAAATAGCGCACGGCAAAGCCAGCGGCGGCATCCAGATCGGGGTGGGTTTCGGGGCTGGCTTCAGGCGCATAGGCGCGGATATAGCCCCAGAGCCCCTTGGCATCCTTGGCCCCGGCCACGCTGGCAAGGTTCAGCAGCATCGAGAACGGCACCACCATTCTCGACTCGGGCGGGTTGCCACCGTGAATGTGCCAGACCGGGTTGTTCACCCGGCCCTCGACATCCTGATCGGCGTAGGCGCGCAACTGCTGATGATATTCGTCCACCGCGCGGGGGATCACGTCGAAATGCATCCGCTTGGCGGTTTTCGGCTTTTGATACATGAAATACGACAGCGATTCCGTCGCCGCATAGGTCAGCCATTCGTCGATGGTCAGGCCGTTGCCCTTGGATTTGCTGATCTTCTGGCCCTGATAGTCCAGAAACAGCTCATAGGTCATGTGGTGCGGTTTGCGGCCACCCAGAACCTCGCAGATGCCGTCATAGATTGGGGTGTTGGTGGAATGGTCCTTGCCATACATCTCGAAGTCCACATCCAGCGCCGCCCAGCGGGCGCCGAAATCGGGCTTCCATTGCAGCTTTACATGGCCGCCGGTCACCGGCAGCGTCCATTCGCGGCCTGTCTCATCATCAAAGGTGATCTCGCCGCGCACCGCATCGACATTCTTCATCGGCACATACATCACGCGGCCGGTTTCCGGGTGGATCGGCAGGAAGGCGGAATAGGTTTGCTGACGCTCTTCGCGCAAGGATTTCAGCATGATCGCCATGATCGCGTCATAGCGTTCGGCGCAGCGCAGCAGGGTGTCGTCGAACCGGCCCGATTTGTAGAACTCGGTTGCGCTGATGAATTCATACTCGAACCCGAACGTGTCCAGAAAGCGGCGCAGCATGGCGTTGTTGTGGGCCCCGAAGCTGTCGTATTCGCCATAAGGGTCGGGAACCGATGTCAGCGGCTTTTGCATGTGCTGGCGCAGCATATCCTGTTGCGGCACGTTTTCGGGCACCTTGCGCATACCGTCCACATCATCGGAAAAGCAGATCAGCCGCGTCGGGATGTCGCTGATCACCTCGAACGCGCGGCGGATCATCGTGGTGCGCGCCACTTCGCCAAAGGTGCCGATATGCGGCAGGCCTGACGGGCCATAGCCGGTTTCAAACAGCACATGGCCCTTGGCGGGTGGGGCTTTTTCATAGCGTTTCAGGATGGCGCGGGCCTCTTCAAAGGGCCAGGCCTTCGATTTCATCGCCGCATCGCGCAAAGCAGACATTGCTTTCATCCTTCAAACGCCCCACGCCCCAATGCGCGGGAAACCCACGTCCTCTATTGCCGGAACCTGCCCGCGTCAATATTCTCGCCGCAATTGCATAAGGAATGACCCCCATGCCCGACACGCCCCCATCCCTGTCTCCGCAAGACGCGCTCGTCGCGGTGATGGTCGCCATTTCGGCAGCGGATGAACAGATGCGCACCTCGGAACTGGTGGCCATCCAGCGGATCGTCAACCATATCCCGGTGTTTGCCACCTATGACGCCGACCGTATCCGCACCGTCAGCCAGACGGTGTTTGACCTGTTCGAGGAAGAAGACGGGCTGGATGCCCTGTTCGGGCTGATCCGCGATGCGCTGCCCGAACGTCTGCGCGAAACCGCCTATGCGCTGGCCTGTGATGTGGTGTCGGCCGATGGCCTGCTGCGCGACATGGAGTTGCGGATGCTGGAGGAAGTGCGCGAGGAACTGGCGATTGACCGCCTGCATGCCGCCGCGATCGAATGGGGCGCAAGGGTGCGGCATCTGAAGGCTTAGGGCCGCACTGTTCGGCGAAAACGGCTGAACCCACAATCGCCTGAACCTTTGGTCGCAGCGCCCAGCCGGCGGTGGGGCGCTGTCTGCAGTCTGCGGCTCTGACTGTCCCCATCGGGCTTTGGGCAGCCACCGAAAGCCCCAAGCCACGACCCGTCAAGGCGCTTGGGCGACAACCACAACTGCCCGCCTTGGCATTGCTGATGATCTGCACCCGCATTGCGGGCGCGTTTCCGGCCGTTCGACAGGTTACAGAATGGCGTCCAGCGCCGCGATGATGGCGTCGCCCATCTGGCTGGTGCTGATCGGCGTACCGCCGTCGGGGCCCATCAGGTCGGCGGTGCGATGGCCGTCGGCCAGCACCTGTTCCACGGCCCGTTCCACCCGCGCGGCGTCTTCGCCCAGATCAAAGCTGTAGCGCAGCGCCATGGCGAAGGACAGGATGCAGGCGATCGGGTTGGCCTTGCCTTGCCCTGCGATGTCTGGGGCCGAGCCATGCACGGGTTCATACAGCGCCTTGGGGCGGCCATTGGCCATCGGCGCGCCAAGGCTGGCCGAGGGCAGCATGCCAAGGCTGCCGGTCAGCATGGCGGCGCAGTCGGACAGGATGTCGCCAAACAGGTTGTCGGTCACGATCACGTCGAACTGCTTGGGCCAGCGCACCAGCTGCATTGCACCATTGTCGGCATACATATGCGACAGGGCCACGTCGGGATATTCCTTGTCGTGAACCTCTTGCACCACCTCGCGCCACAGGATGCCCGATTCCATCACATTGGCCTTTTCCATCGAGCAGACCTTGTTCGCGCGCTTGCGGGCCAGCTCGAACGCCGACCGGGCAACACGGGCGATTTCCGATTCGGTGTAGCGTTGGGTGTTGATGCCGACCCGCTCATTGCCTTCGGTGAAGATGCCACGCGGTTCGCCAAAATAGACGCCCGACGTCAGTTCGCGGACGATCATGATATCAAGGCCCGAGACGACCTCTTTCTTCAGGCTGGAAAAATCGGCCAGTGCGTCAAAGCATTGCGCCGGGCGCAGATTGGAAAACAGGTCCATTTCCTTGCGCAGGCGCAGCAGGCCGCGTTCCGGTTTCACGCTGAAATCCAGGGTGTCGTATTTCGGGCCACCGACCGCACCCAGCAGAACCGCGTCCACCTCTTGTGCCTTTGCCATCGTGTCATCATGCAGCGGCACGCCGTGCTTGTCATAGGCGCTGCCGCCGACAAGGTCTTCGGTCACCTCGAAAGTCACGCCACGTCGCGCGCCCATCCACGCAATGATTTTCTTCACTTCGGCCATGACTTCGGGGCCGATGCCGTCGCCGGCAAGGATAAGAAGGGAAGGGTTGGCCATCGCAAAGGCTCCTGTCTGGCGGGTTGGATGCGGCGTAGCCAATGGGCCGCGAAGGGTCAAGCGATGCTTGGGCCAAGTCGGCCGTCAGGGGGTGATTTCCACCCAGATCGGATGATGCCGCGCGCCGGGTGGCGCAGGCGCATGGCCCGAGGCCGATATGGTGATACCCGCCGAGGGCAGGATATAGGCCACCCGCAGCGGGCCGATGCTGCCGCCATAATCGACGGTGTCCCCGGACAGTGGGTCTGTCAGACGCGGGTCGGCCAGCAGGGCGCGAATGGCAGCGGGGTTGCCATCACCCTTTTCGGGGTCGGCATTTGCCTGACCCAACAGCACGAACGGCGGCTGCGGCGCTTGCGGGCTGTTCAGAAGGTGCAGCCAGAACGCGGTTTCATCATGGTTGCGCTTGCCATTGCGGTCTTCTGTACCGTCGAAGGCCGGGGTTGACCCGTGCCATGTCAACAGGTGCAAGCGGCGGCCATCGGGCAGGGTCAGCGCGGTGTCATGATGGCCGGTCGATGACAGGCGCAGGATGTCGGCGGCCCCGTCGGGCAAGGGGGGCAGGTCGGCACCGGGCAGATCGCGCCACAACAGGGCCGAATGATCGGTGCTGTGGCTTGCGTCAATCGGCAGGCGCGACAGGATCGCCATGCCGCCTTCACCGGGAAAGCGGCCATAGGCAATCGCATCGCGGGCCTCATCCACACGGCCATTGCCATCCAGATCAAAGCCGCTGCGGATGCCGGTGTTGGGGCGCAAGGCGGCAAGGTGGGGGTAGGGCGCGGTCAGGCCTGCGTTCAGCGCTGCCAAGGCCAAACCGCCGGCGTCATAATCAAAGCCCGAGATCACCAGCACATCGGCGTCCAGCGCGGCAATGGCGGCCGTGACGACATCAGTGGCGTCAGTGCCCTTGGCAAGCTCTGCCAGCAACAGGCCGGGGCCCTTGCGGTTCAATTCGACGTTCCAGAAGGCCAGACGCAAGGCATCGGCGCCTGCGGGGCCGCACAGCGCCGCGATCAGAATGCCCGCGAGGCCCGCGGCAGATCGGCGCTGTCGCGCTCTTTGGCACGGCGCATGTCGCGGATCAACTCGGCGATCCGGCCCATGGCGATACCACGCATGAACAGGCTGGCGGGCAGGAAGGACCATGCTGTCATTGTCCAGATCAGGGTTTGTGACGACGTAAGCGCAATCGGGTTCAGACCCGCCGAAGACAGGCTTATGCCGAAAGGAATGACAAAGGGCAGCAAGAAGCCAAGTGCAATATTGACCCGGCCATCGCGTTCCAGTCGTTCCGCCGCATCAGCCCCGGCGGTAGGATCAAAGGTGGGCAGGTTGATCCAGACGTTGAAGGCGCGGTCCTGCAATGGCCAGACGCCAGCTTTCAGCAGGATGACAAACAGCGTCAGTGCAAGAAGCGAGGTAAAATAGGCAATCCCCGCCGCGTCACGCACGGCTTCTTGTTGCAAGGGCGAGGCGCTGTCCGCCAACATCAAGGTCGCAAGACGGACGGGCGAGTAGGGAAAGTCCATCGCTATGCCGACCAACTGGCCGATGGCGTGGAAAAACTCGGTCAGGCTGTTGGGGTCGGTGCGCCCGCGTTCGATCGTTGCAATCGCAAAGACAGTTGCGAACAGCATCAGCATCCGCACCCGGTTGAACGGCGGCGCATCGCGAAATTCGATCAGGCTGGGGGCTTCGGCGTTGTATTCGACAAAGGTCAGGACACCGGCAAACAGGGCGGCAAGCGCCACCATCTGCTGGGCATCAAGCGAGACGTGGGGCAGCACGACAGAGGGCGTTGCCACCACCCCCATCACCAGAATAGCGCGAAAGAACGCCCCCGAAAACCGTGAGACCACTGCCCTGTTACCTTCCACCCGGTCGGACCCGATGCTGTGCCGGGGCCTTGTTCCGATCATGTTCCGCCATTTGTGGCGGCTTGCCTCAATCTTGCCCAATTTGTGCCTTCTTTCGCCTTGGCTCGCAATCCTTTGGCTATGGTTTGATTAAATATTACGGCGCTTTCGCGGAGGATGTGTCGCCCGATTGCATCAAGATTGCGGAAAGAAAAAGGCCGCCCTGCGGGGCGGCCCAACATGTTGTGGCGTATCAGTTTTCAGACCCAAGGTCGCGTCATCGTGGCCTTTGCTTCATAGCTGTCGATGGCGGCGGCCTTTTCCAGCGTCAGGCCAATATCATCCAGCCCGTTCAGCAGGCAATGCTTGCGGTGGCTGTCCAGGTCAAAGGCAAAGCTCTGGCCATCCGAGGTGGTGACGGTCTGCGCCGCAAGGTCAACGGTGACGCGGGCGTTGGCGCCTTTTTGCGCATCGGCCATCAGCACATCAACCACGTCTTGCGGCAAGACGATGGGCAGGATGCCGTTCTTGAAGCAGTTGTTGTAGAAGATGTCGGCAAAGCTGGTGGAGATCACGCAGCGGATGCCGAAGTCCAGCAGCGCCCAGGGCGCGTGTTCGCGCGACGAGCCGCAGCCGAAATTGTCGCCCGCGATCAGGATCTCGGCGTGGCGATAGGCCGGTTGGTTCAGCACGAAACCGGGGATCTCGGCCCCGTCCTGGGTATAGCGCATCTCGTCAAACAGGTTCTTGCCCAGACCCGAACGCTGGATGGTTTTCAGGAACTGCTTGGGGATGATCATGTCGGTGTCGATGTTGACCAAGGGCATCGGTGCCGCGATGCCGGTCAGGGTGGTGAAGGGGGTCATGACGCTCTCCTGTTTGTCAGGGACCGTTACTATACCGCCGGTGTCGCATCAAGCAATCATGGCACCAGATAGGTCAGCGACGCCCAGTCGGTATGCCAGACCGGGCCTGCCTGCGGGTCATTGTTGGGCAGCGGATACATGTCGACACTGTCGGCCAGATAGGTGACCCCCGGTTGGGTGGGCACGACGACAATGCCATCTGTGCCCGTTGTGTGGGCCGAAACGCTGACGGTCCCATTCGGTGCGGTGGCAAACAGTTCGATCTGCGCCGACGCGCGCGGCGCTCCGTCCAGCAGCACCCGCAGCGGCAACCCGGTCGAGACATCGTCGGTATAGGGGTTCAACTGCGCCACAATCTCGATCCGCGCCCCGGTGGCGCGGTCGGCACCGGTTCCGGTGCCGATGGCGATCAGGGTTTTGGCATAGCGGCGATAGCTTTCGGTAAACCCGGTTTGCGGCAGGCCGCGGTCAGCGTGCAAGGTCAGGACATTGGCAAACGCCTTGTGGCGCACAAAGCTCTCGAACTTGGCAAACTCCTTGTAGGTGAGGCTGCTGTCGTTGGTTTCATGCACCACGATCAGCAGGCCGTCGCCCGGCGCGGTGGTCACAAGGGCCGGATCATCGCCCAGACGGGCGGTGACAGGGGTTGTCGCTTTTGCGGCCAACACCTCGAACCTGTTTACGCTGCCGGGCAGATACGGCTGGCTGATGCCCTTCATGTTCTCGCCGTTGCGCAGGCCAACGGTCAGGGCACCGCCTTTTTCCAGTTGGAAACTGTTTGGCAGCAGCCAGAATTCATGGGCATGTGCGATTACCGCACTAAATACGAAAAAGATCGTTGCCCCTTGAACGCTGCGCCAGAAGGATGCCCGCATAATGTCTAATGCCCTGTTCGCCCTACTGATCAAAGTGGCGCTGTGGGTCGCGGTGTCAATGTTTGCCCAGACCGCCGCCGCGCATGAGGTGCGCCCGGCGGTGGCCGATGTTGCGGTTGGCGAGGCATCTGTAGACCTGACGATCCGGCTGGCGCTGGAACCCATCCTGTCCGGGATGGACGTCTCAGCGCTGGCCGACACCAACGAGTCGCCGCTTGCGGGCCGTCACGATGCCCTGCGCGCGACCGATCGCACCGCCTTGCGGGCAGCCTTTGATGCCGCATGGCCACGGCTTGCCCCACGTTTTGTGCTGAAAGCGGGCGATACGGTCGTGATACCGCGCGTGGTCAGCCTTTCGGTGCCCGAGGTGGGCGATGTCGCGCTGCCACGGGATTCGGTGCTGGTGCTGACCGCCGATCTGCCCGCCGATGGTACGCCGGTACAGGTGGGCTGGGACGCGGCATTCGGATCACTGGCGGTGCGGCAGGCCGGGGGTGACGCCAATTCCTATGCGGCGCTTTTGTCGGGGGGCACGCTGTCCGATCCGCTGCCGCGCGCGGCGGTGGCGCAAGACAGTGCAGGGGCGGTGTTCGTGCGCTATGTCATCTCGGGGTTTGAACACATCGTTCCCAAGGGTCTGGATCACATTCTGTTCGTGCTGGGCCTGTTCTTTTACGCGCTGCGGGTTCGGCCCCTGCTGGCGCAGGTGACGGCGTTCACGCTGGCCCACACCGTCACGCTGGCCCTTGCCAGCCTGCAGATCGTGACGATCCCTGCCGAAATCGTTGAACCACTGATTGCCGCCTCGATTGTTTACGTCGCGGTCGAGAATATTCTGGGGGGTCAGACCGGCTTGCTGCGGGTGGCTGTGGTGTTCGTGTTCGGCCTGTTGCACGGCCTTGGCTTTGCATCGGTTCTGGGCGACGTGGGGTTGCAGGACAGCCGCTTTGTGGTGGGGCTGGTCGGTTTCAACATCGGGGTGGAACTGGGGCAACTGGCGGTGATTACGGCGGCCTTTGTGGCGCTTGGCCTGCCGTTTGGCAAAAAGCCGTGGTACCGCAGCATGATCGCCGTGCCCGCGTCCTGCGCCATCGCCGCCGTGGGCGCATGGTGGACGTTTGAGCGGGTATTTCTGTAAAAACAATGGGGCGGCAGAGATGACCGCCGCCCCGATACCCTGTGTGGCGCCCGGTTTCAGGCCGTTTGAGACATCATCTCACGCACGTCGGTCAAATGCCCGGTGATCGCCGCTGCCGCCGCCATCGCGGGTGACAGCAGGTGGGTGCGGCCGCCGCGACCCTGGCGGCCCTCAAAGTTGCGGTTGGAGGTGGCGGCGCAGCGCTCGCCCGGCTGCAATTGGTCGGGGTTCATGGCAAGGCACATCGAACAGCCGGCCAGACGCCATTCGAAACCGGCGTCGATGAAGATCTGTGCCAGACCCTCTTCCTCGGCCTGCGCCCGCACAAGGCCTGATCCGGGCACCACCATGGCGCGTTTGACCGCGATCTTCTTGCCCTTCAGGATGGCGGCCGCGGCCCGCAAATCCTCGATCCGGCCATTGGTGCACGACCCGATGAACACTGTGTCGATGGCGATGTCGGTCAGCTTCATTCCCGGCGTCAGGCCCATGTAGTCAAGGCTGCGCTGCGCGGCTTCGACCTTGCCGCCAATAAAGTCGGATGGCGCGGGGACAACCCCCGAGATCGGCAGCACGTCTTCGGGGCTGGTGCCCCAAGTGACCACGGGGGCAATGTCTTCGCCTTTCAGGGTTACGACCTTGTCCCAATGCGCGCCTTCGTCGGAAAACAGGGTCTTCCAATAGGCAACGGCGGCCTCCCACTTGGCCCCTTTGGGGGCGTGCGGGCGGCCCATGCAATAGGCAAAGGTCGTCTCGTCCGGCGCAATCAGACCGGCGCGGGCGCCGCCTTCGATGGCCATGTTGCAAACGGTCATCCGGCCTTCCATCGAAAGCTCGCGGATTGCCTGGCCGCAATATTCGATGACATAGCCGGTGCCGCCCGCAGTGCCGGTCGCGCCGATCACCGACAGGGTGATGTCCTTGGCGGTAACGCCGGGCATCAGGCTGCCGGTGATTTCCACCTTCATGTTGCGGCCCTTGCGCTGGATCAGCGTCTGGGTGGCAAGCACATGTTCCACTTCCGATGTGCCGATGCCATGCGCCAGCGCGCCGAACGCGCCATGGGTGGCGGTGTGGCTGTCGCCGCAGACCACGGTCATGCCGGGCAAAGTCCAGCCTTGTTCGGGGCCAACGATGTGGACGATGCCTTGGCGCACGTCCGACACCGGGTAATAGTTGATGCCGAAATCGCGGGCGTTCTTGTCCAGCGCCTCAACCTGAACCCGGCTGTCTTCGGTCATGGTCGCGGCATTGGCGCGGTCCAGCGTGGTGGGCACGTTGTGATCGGGCACCGCAATGGTCTTTTCCGGCGCGCGGACGCGGCGGCCGGTCATGCGCAGGCCTTCAAACGCCTGCGGGCTTGTGACTTCGTGCACCAGATGACGGTCGATGTACAAAAGGCAGGTGCCGTCTTCGGCCTGGTGAACGACATGGTCGTCCCAGATCTTGTCATACAGGGTACGCGGAGCGGTCATGGCTGATCTCTCGATAGGACTGTGGGGTTTGATCCGACGCAGGTGCGCAAGCGCGCGATGGGCAGGCGCGCGATGGGCAGGCGTTAGATAAGTCGCGCAAGGACGGACCGGGTTTCACGGGCAAAGCGCCAAGGCAGGCGCGCGTGGTCGGCCATGTCGAAAAAGCGGATCATGGGCCGGGTATAGGCTCGAATCCGCGCTCAGGCAAGCTATGTAACGAAAGGCGATGTGGTGGTGGTGCGGACGGCGGAGGCAATGATGGCGAAGGCGGAAACCTACAACGGTTATGAGATCCCGCCCTATCAGGTCGAGCGCGTCGAGGGCGCGCGCGAAGTGCGCAGCTATGGGCCGCATGTGCTGGCGCAAGTGACGGTGGCGGGGGACCGGTCCATGGCAATTGGCCGGGGGTTTTCGCTGCTGGCCAAGTATATTTTTGGTGGCAATGCGCGGGGCGAAACGCTGGCGATGACGGTGCCCGTGGCGCAAACGCCCGAGCGGGGAAACTGGACCGTCAGCTTCATGATGCCAGCAGGCAAGATGCCGGAAAACCTGCCCGATCCGCGCGACCAGCGGGTGCGTTTCGTGCAGGCCGGGCCATCGCGACAGGTGGTAGAGCGGTTTTCCGGCCTGCCGCAAACCGCAGGGATGGTGCAGCGGGCCGAAGACCTGCGGGCCTGGGCGCAGGCCCAAGGCATGCAGGTGACGGCCGGGCCGCATTACTATTTCTACGATGCGCCGATGACATGGCCGTGGAAACGCCGCAACGAAGTGGCCTTCACCATTGCCTGAGGCAGCCCTTGTATTGGCCAACTGTTGCCGCTATGGCCTGCGACCTGCCCGATTTGTTGAGGTTGCCCCGGAACGGTGCTAGTCTTCGCGGCGACCCGGCGTCGGGGATGGATCGGCGCGCCAGATGGAGGACGATGTCCTGTCTCACTCAGATCCTGCGACCGGTCTTCCGGTCGGCCCCCGGGCGAACCGCGTAAGCGGCCCGGACTACACCTCGGAGCAGTTGCTGGAGGCGATCTTGGCCTCGGTCGACGATGACAAGGCCGAAGAGATCGTGAAGATCGACCTGCGCGGTCGGTCTGACGTGGCCGATTACATGGTGATCTGCTCGGGCCGGTCTTCGCGCCAGGTGGCGTCGATTTCGGAAAAACTGGCGGACCGGCTGAAGGAAACCTTCGGGATCCTGGCCAAGATGGAAGGCAAGGAGACCGGCGACTGGGTGCTGATCGACGCAAGCGATGTGATCGTGCACGTCTTCCGGCCCGAAGTGCGCGAGTTCTATCAGCTTGAAAAGATGTGGCTGCCGTCGGGCGATGCGCTGCGCGGGTCGGTCGTCTAGGGCCGATGCGGGTGCATCTGTGCGCGGTGGGGCGGCTGCGGGCCGGGCCTGAACGCGACCTGATCGATGACTACGTGACGCGCTTTGACCGCACCGGACGGGCGCTGTCGCTTGGGCCGTTTACCGAGCATGAGGTTGAGGACAAACGCGGCCTGGGCATGAGCGCGGAGGCCGAGCTGCTTGCGCGCGCCGTGCCCACCGGCGCGTTGATCGTGACGTTGGACGAGCGCGGCACGCTGGTCAGCAGCCCCGAGTTTGCCGAGATGCTGGCGCGATGGCGCGATGGCGGGCGGCAGGACGTGGCCTTTGTCATCGGCGGTGCCGACGGGATCGATCCCGGCTTGCGGGCAAGGGCGGATGCGTCGATCAGCTTTGGCAAGATGGTCTGGCCGCACATGCTGGTGCGGGTGATGCTGTGCGAGCAGCTGTATCGCGCGGCGTCGATTCTGGCCGGCTTGCCCTATCATCGGGCCTGAGCGCCCCGGTCGGCCGTGGAAGCCTCCGGCGGGGATATTTTCAGAAAGAGAAAGCGGCAAGGGCCCAGCGCTGTTGCGCCTTGGTCTCAACTGCGCAGGGGCGGGTGGCGCGCAGGCGGACAAGGGCTACGTCGGGGTCTTCGCCCGCCTCGACCATCAGACGCAGGGCGACCATGCCGGAGCGGCCACAGCCGCCCATGCAATGCACCAGCACCTTGCCGCCTTGCGCAAGCAGGGCGCGGGCGCGGGCAGAGGTTTCGGGCCAGAGGGCTGTGGTCTTGGTGTCGGGGGTGCCAAAGTCGGGAATTGGCAAATGGGCCCAGGCGATACCTGCTGTGGCGAGGTCATGGGGCAGGGTGGCGGCACCTTTGCTGGCAAGCTCCAGCTTGGAAGTAAGGGTCAGCACAAGGCCGGGGTGCCACGCCAGCACGGTGGTGAGGTCGGAACGGTAGTTGCCCTCACGGCCGGGCATCGGGCAGAGGCCAAGGGTGCCGCCTTGGGCCGGGATTTCTGCGATGTGCAGGGTCATGGTCGTGGCCTTCGGGTGGACGCGGGGCACGGCAGCGCTTAGGTTGCCCCTAGTGAGGTATTCGGAAGGCACCATGTCCGACAATCCAGAAAAATCCTATCAGGTTCTGGCGCGGAAATACCGTCCGGCCACCTTTGCCGATCTGATCGGGCAAGAGGCCATGGTGCGGACGCTGAAGAACGCCTTTGCCGCCGACCGGATCGCGCATGCCTTTGTGATGACCGGCGTGCGGGGCGTGGGCAAGACCACGACGGCGCGGATCATTGCCAAGGGGTTGAATTGTGTGGGGCCGAATGGCGCGGGCGGGCCGACCACCGAGCCGTGCGGGTTCTGTGAGCCATGCCGGGCGATTGCCGAGGGGCGGCATGTCGATGTGATGGAAATGGACGCCGCCAGCCGGACGGGTGTGGGCGACATCCGCGAGATCATTGATTCGGTGCATTACCGGGCGGCGTCGGCGCGCTACAAGATATACATCATCGACGAAGTGCACATGCTGTCGACCAGCGCCTTCAACGCGCTGCTGAAAACGCTGGAGGAACCGCCGGCGCATGTGAAGTTCATTTTCGCCACCACCGAGATCAGGAAGGTGCCGGTGACGGTGCTGTCGCGCTGTCAGCGCTTTGACCTGAAGCGGATCGAGCCCGAGGTGATGATGGCGCATCTGGCGCGGATCGCCGGGCTGGAGGCGGCGTCGCTGGCGCCCGATGCGCTTGCGCTGATCACGCGGGCGGCGGAAGGGTCGGTGCGCGATGCGATGAGCCTGATGGATCAGGCGATTGCGCATGGCGCGGGCGAGACCACCGCTTTGCAAGTGCGGGCGATGCTGGGACTGGCTGACCGCGGCCGGGTGCTGGACCTTTTCGATCTGATCATGAAGGGCGATGCGGCGGCGGCCCTGACCGAAGTGGCCGGGCAATATGCCGATGGCGCCGATCCGATGGCGGTGCTGCGCGATCTGGCCGAGATCACCCATTGGGTGAGCGTGATCAAGATCACGCCAGAGGCTGCCGATGACCCGACGACGCCGCCGGATGAACGGGCGCGCGGGCTGGACATGGCGGCGCGGCTGCCGATGCGGTCGCTCAGTCGCATGTGGCAGATGCTGTTGAAGGCGATCGAGGAGGTTGGCCTTGCCCCCAATGCGATGATGGCGGCCGAGATGGCGATCATCCGGCTGACGCATGTGGCGGATTTGCCGGACCCGGAGGCGCTGATCAAGCGGCTGCAAACCGGCCCTGCGCCGATGCCGGGGGGGGCACCTGCGGGCGCGGCGGGTGGCACCGGGCATGGCGCGGTGATGCGGGTGCCGTCGGCCCCGATGCGCGGGCCGGTCATGAACGGCGCGGGGCAGGCTTTGGCCTTGGCCACCGATCAGGTGGTGTGCGGCAGTTTCGAGGCTGTGGTCGAGTTGATCCGCGAAAAGCGGGACATGAAGCTGCTTTATGAGGTCGAAGAGGGCTTGCGGCTGGTGCGCTTTTCTCCGGGCCGGATCGAGTTTGAACCCTCGCCCAAGGCCGGACCTGACCTTGCGGCGCGGTTGGGGCAGCGGCTGCAGGCGATGACCGGGCAGCGCTGGGGGGTGTCGGTCGTTTCGGGCGGCGGGGCCCCCAGCATTGCTGAGGCGCGCGATGCGGGCCGGGTGCAGGCCAAGGCAGAGGCGATGCAGAACCCGCTGGTGCAGGCGGTGATGGCGGCCTTTCCGGGGGCGATGATTGCAGATATCCGGTCGGCCGAAGATCTGGTGCAGGCGGCGGCAGTGGAAGCCCTGCCGGAAGTGGAAGATGAATGGGATCCTTTTGAGGATAGCTAGAAGGATGATGCAATGCTGAAGGGTTTGGGCGGGCTTGGCGACATGGCCAAGATGATGAAGGCGGCGCAAGAGATGCAGGCCAAGATGGCCGAGATGCAAGAAGCGTTGGGCCGTGTGGTGGTGATCGGCGAATCCGGTGCCGGGTTGGTGCGGGCGCGGGCCACGGCCAAGGGCGAATTGACCGGGCTGGAGATTGATCCGTCGATCTTTGTCGCCAGTGAAAAGGAAGTGGTCGAAGACCTGATCCTTGCCGCGATCAAGGACGCACAGGCCAAGGCGTCGCAGCGCAGTCAGGCCGAATTGGCCAAGCTGACCGAAGGGCTGGGCCTGCCGGCAGACATGAAGCTGCCGTTCTGACCACATGACCGAAGCCCCCCGCGAGATCGAGGCGCTGATTGCGCTGATGGCCCGGTTGCCGGGGCTTGGCCCGCGCTCGGCCCGGCGGGCAGTGCTGCACCTGCTGGCCCGGCGTGACAGCGTGATGGCCCCCTTGGCGCAGGCGATGGCGACCGTGGCCTTGCAGGCGCGCGATTGTACCGTCTGCGGCAATATCGGCACGGCAGAGATTTGCCCGATCTGCGACGACATGCGCCGTGCGACGGGCGAAATCTGTGTGGTGGAGCATGTCGCCGACCTGTGGGCGATGGAGCGGGGCGGCGCCTTCAAGGGCCGCTATCATGTGCTGGGCGGTACCTTGTCGGCGCTGGATGCGGTGGGGCCAGAGGAATTGCGCATCCCCGATCTGGTGGCGCGGGTGCGGGCCGAAGGCGTGGGCGAGGTGATTCTGGCGCTGAACGCCACGGTTGATGGCCAGACCACCGCGCATTACATCGCCGACGTGCTGGCCGCCACCGGCGTGCAGATCAGCACGCTGGCGCAAGGCGTGCCGATTGGCGGCGAGTTGGACTATCTGGACGACGGCACCATCGGGGCCGCCCTGCGCGCCCGCAAGCGGGTGTAGGGCCAGAGCTAGCCCGCCAGATCGCGCAGCCACTTGCTGTGCACCCAGCCGCGCCGACCGTTGCCGTAGCGCACCCCATACCACGGGTATCTGGCGGTGATCACCTCGACCACATCCCCGTTGTAAAGCTTGTCGATCATGGCATGGCGCGTGCCGGGGCCTTTGCGCACCGCCAGAAACCCGTCGCCATTCGGGTCAAGCCCTTGCACACGCGACGTGGCATAGCACGCCGCCTGATCCGCGACGCAATCAATCACGATGGGCACGTCAAGCGTCTGCGATGGCGCGACGGTGGGCAACAGCAGGAAGATCAGGCAAAAAGCCTGACAGGATGAACGTTTCATGCGGCCTCCTGGAACACTCATTGACCGAATGTGCCACCTTCGCCCGAGTCGCGCGAGGCTTTGGACCGGTGCCCCGCCAAAAAAGGCGCCCGAAGGCGCCTTTGGTCAGGGGTGCTATGACGATCAGCGACGCGGATCGTCATCCTCCTCATCGTCGTCATCATCGGTTTGCGGCAGGTTGAAAAAGCTTTCTGCATCGGAAAAATCGGCAGGCTTTTCTTCGGGTTCGGCGCGGGAAAAGACATCCAGCCCGGTGGGAACCTTGGGGTCTGCCGCCATGCCCAGCGATTGCTCGGTCGACACCAGTTTGCGGCGCTCGTCGTCGGTCATCACGCCACCTTCGGCGGCCTTGCGACGCACGGCGGCCTGCACGGCAATGTCCAGTTCCGACTGTTTGCACAGGCCGAGGGCGACCGGGTCAACCGGGGTGATGTTGTTGATGTTCCAGTGCGACCGTTCGCGGATCGACAAGATGGTGGGCTTGGTGGTGCCGACCAGTTTGCCAATGGCGCCATCCGACAATTCCGGGTGGAACTTGACCAGCCACAGGATCGCGGCGGGGCGGTCCTGACGCTTGGACAGCGGCGTATAGCGCGGGCCGCGACGTTTTTCTTCACCGACGGCAGAGGCATTGAACTTCAGCTTCAGCTTGTAGAGCGGGTCTTTTTGACCCTTTTCAATCTCGGCGGCGTCTAGCTGGTTGTTGGCGACCGGGTCAAACCCCTTGACGCCGGGGGCCACGTCGCCATCGGCGATGCCTTGAATCTCAAGCTCGTGCATCCCGCAAAAATCGGCGACCTGCTTGAAGGAAAGCGTCGTGTTGTCCACCAGCCAGACGGCAGTGGCCTTGGCCATGAGCGGTTTGTTCATGCCTCACTCCTTTACAAATCTTTCCCGTGCCGGGAAAACGGCTGCGGACCTTGATCCGCGATTTCCACAATGTCGGGGAATCCGGTCAAGCGTATAGGCGGTTTCGGGGCGAAGGGAAAGTGCAAATGCGAATCGGGTGGGCGGCGGTGGTGCTGGCGCTGATGGCGGGGGCAGCACGGGCCGAGGGTGAGCGCGCCGGGGACTTCGACTATTTCGTGATGGCGCTGTCGTGGTCGGCGGCGTGGTGCGAGTTGGAGGGCGACGACCGCCGCGATCCGCAATGCGATGCGGGGCGGGGCACGACCTTTGTGCTGCACGGGCTGTGGCCGCAGGATGAAGACGGCTGGCCCAGCTATTGCCGGACCGTTGCGCGTGATCCATCGCGCAGCGAAACGGCCGCGATGGCCGATGTCTTTGGCGGGGCGGGGGCAGCGTTCTACCAGTGGAAGAAGCATGGCCGCTGTGCCGGGTTGGACGCGCGCGACTACTATGCTCTGGCGCGCCGGGCCTTTGGGTCGGTGACCATTCCACCGGTGTTTGCCAGGATCGACAAGGATCTGAAGGTTCCCGCCGCGGTGATCGAGGCCGCGTTTCTTGAGGCCAATCCGGGGCTGAAGCGCGATCAGGTGACGGTGACCTGTGCCTCGGGGCTGATTCAAGAGGTGCGGCTGTGTCTGACGACCGACCTGCAACCGCGCCGCTGTGGCGCGGATGTGATCCGCGACTGCACGCTGAAAGACGCGGTGCTGGAGGCGGTGCGTTAAGCCTCGACCTTCAGCACGAACTTGCCGGTATGGCCCGAGCCTTCAAGCCGGGTGTGGGCGTCTGCGGCCAGGTCCAGCGGGTATTCGCTGTCGATCACCGGGGCGAAATGACCGGCGGCGATCATCGGCCAGACATGGGTTTCGACCTCGCGCGCGATGCGGGCCTTGGCGGCATCGGATTGCGGCCGCAAGGTGGACCCGGTGATGGTCAGGCGGCGCATCATCACCTCGGCAAAGTTCAGCTCGACCTTGGGGCCTTGCAGAAAGGCGATCTGCACCAGCCGCCCGTCATCGGCCAGGGTGCGGATGTTGCGCGGCAAATAGGGCCCGCCGACCATATCAAGGATCAGGTTGGCACCGCCCTCGGCCTTGATCGCGGCGGCCCAGTCTTCGGTCTTGTAGTTGAAGGCGCGCTCGGCCCCCAAGGCCTCACAGGTGCGGGCCTTGTCGTCGCTGCCGGCGGTGGTGAACACCCGCGCGCCAAGGGCACGCGCGATCTGGATCGCCGTGGTGCCGATGCCCGACGCACCGCCATGCACCAGGAACCGCTCGCCCGCCGTCAGCCCGCCGCGCATCACCACATTTGACCAGACGGTGAAGCAGGTTTCCGGCAGGCAGGCGGCGGCGCGCAAGTCCATGCCGGCGGGGATGGGCAGGGCGTGCGCCTCATGCGTGGTGACGTATTCGGCATAGCCGCCCCCCGGCAGCAGCGCTGTCACCTTGTCACCGATGCTCCAGCGCGTGACGTTTGGCCCCAGTTCGACCACCGTCCCCGAGGCCTCCAGCCCCGGCAACGGCGAGGCATTGGCGGGCGGCGCATAAAGCCCCGCCCGTTGCAGCGCGTCGGGGCGGTTGACCCCGGCATAGGCCACACGGATCACGATCTGGCCATGGCCGGGCACCGGCACCGGCAGAATCGCGGGGCGCAAGACCTGCGGGCCGCCGGGTTCGGAAATCTCGACGGCGCGCATGGTGTGGGACAGGGTCATTGGGGCGGCTTCCTGTGGACAGATGTTACCAACGCCCCGGCAGATCGTCGGGGGCCATCGGCTTTTGCACCTTTTCCATCAGTTTTTTCGGCCCGGCAAGCAGCAGCTTGGCCAAAGGGTTGTCCTGGAACGTGGCTTTGGCCTTTTCAAACTGCATCACGCCTTCGATGCGGCGGTCCAGAAAATCCCAGGTTGCCTGATGGTTCAGGCTGTCATCGCCCAGCCAGAACAGCACCGTGGCGGAATAGACCGCCGACAGGGTGGCGCGTTTGGTATACCAGTTGATGTCACGGCTGCTGTCACCCAAGGCCGACCAGATCGCATCGGCGGTGCCCCAGACCGCGCGCGCGCCATCGGCGCTGTAATTTGGCAGCGCAAACAGCGTGGCGCCGCGACGCACGGCCTCCTTGTCCTCGACCGCCTCCAGCCGGAACCGAATGGCCGTAGCGATCCGGTCGCGATAGCGCAGGGCGGCAAGGTCGGTCTGGGCCAGACGGTCGCGCATCATGGCGTCGCCCCGGCGGTGATAGGCAAGCGCCAGATCCACCCCGCCACGCGGGTAAAGCGACCGGGCAAGGACATTGTCCACCCCCGAATCGGCAATGGCCGCGCGCAGGGTGGTTTCGGTCCAGCCATCAAAGGGCACATGCACCAGGGCGGCATCAAGCACCTGATCGGCGGGGGACTTCGCTTCAGTGTCGGTATTCATTCGGACTTCCTTTGCGTTGTGCGGTGGACAGGGCGTGATGATGTTGTTATAGCGCGGGTCGCCTGCACTTACAGTGCAACTCTAACCTAGGAAGGTGGTGACAACCACATGCAGGTCAGCGTCCGTGACAACAACGTTGAGCAAGCCCTTCGGGCCCTCAAGAAAAAGCTCCAGCGCGAAGGCGTGTTCCGCGAAATGAAGCTCAAGCAACATTTCGAGAAACCCTCCGTCAAAAAAGCGCGCGAGCAAGCCGAAGCCGTTCGCCGTGCGCGCAAGCTTGCGCGCAAAAAGGCATTGCGCGAAGGCGGCGTTTAAGTCGTTTGCATGCTGGGCAGGGCCTTTCGGGCCGTGCCTTTTGATCAACCCCCGTGCCCTGGCCCGGGGGTTTTTCTTTTTCTGGCTGGCGGACCCTTGCTGTCACCCGGCACCCTAAACCGGGATGGCGGTGGTGTTGACCACGGTGCGCAGCGAGAAAGAGCTTTGCATCTGGCGCACCCCCGGCAGACGCGACAGGAACTGGCGGTGGATCCGGGCGAAATCGTCGGTGTCCTGCACCAGAAGTTTCATCAGATAATCGGCCGACCCCGCCATCAGGTGACATTCCAGCAGGTTCGGGATGCGCGCCACCTCGCGCTCGAACCGGTCCAGCAGGTCTTCGGCCTGACCCTCCAGCGTGATTTCGACAAAAACCGTGGTGGCAAGGCCCAGCTTGCGGGCATCAAGCAGTGCCACGAAGGCGGCGATATAGCCCTCCTCCTCCAGCCGTTGGGTGCGACGGTGGCAGGCCGAGGGCGACAGGTTCACCCGTTCCGACAATTCGGCATTGGTGACGCGGCCTTCGCGTTGCAGCACGGTCAGTATTCTGCGGTCGGTTGCGTCCATATCCATGGCTTGCGTCATTTCTTTCCTGAAGCGGGCGATAAGGGGCAGAAGCTTCGTCGAAACCTAACGCAAGGGACCGATAATTCAAAACTCTTGCGTGAAGGAAGCGCAACAGTTGTGCATTGGACCGGCGTTTTGCCGGTGGGGAGGGATGTGATGAAGATCGGTTGCCCGAAAGAAATCAAGCCGCAGGAATTTCGTGTCGGAATGACGCCGGATGCCGTGCGCGACGCGGTGGCGCATGGCCATACCGTGTTGATCGAGGCGGGCGCGGGGGCTGGGTCCGGCTTTGCCGATGCCGATTACGCGGCAGCGGGGGCGCGGATCATCGCCACGGCGGACGAGTTGTTTGCCGAGGCCGAGATGATTGTGAAGGTCAAGGAACCGCAGGCGGCCGAACGGGCACGGCTGCGCGCGGGTCAGGTGCTGTTCACCTATCTGCATCTGGCCCCCGACCCGGATCAGACCGCCGATCTGCTGAAATCCGGCGTCACGGCGATTGCCTATGAAACTGTGACCGACCCTTCCGGCGGCCTGCCGCTGCTGGCCCCGATGTCCGAGGTGGCAGGCCGGCTGGCCCCGCAGGTGGGTGCCTGGACGCTGCAAAAGGCCAATGGCGGGCGCGGGGTTCTGCTGGGCGGTGTGCCGGGGGTGGCCCCCGCCCGCGTGGTGGTGATCGGCGGGGGTGTGGTGGGCACCCAAGCGGCGCGGGTGGCGGCGGGCATGGGGGCCGATGTGGTGGTGCTGGACCGCTCGTTGCCCCGGTTGCGCTATCTGGATGACGTGTTTGGCGGAAAGTTCACGACCGGCTATGCCAGCGGGGCGGCAACGGCGGCGGCGGTGGCCGAGGCGGATCTGGTGATTGGCGCGGTGCTGATCCCGGGGGCGGCAGCACCAAAGCTGGTCAGCCGGGCACAACTGGCCACGATGAAGCCGGGGGCGGCGATCGTGGATGTGGCGATAGATCAGGGCGGTTGCTTTGAGACCAGCCGCGCCACCACGCATCAGGACCCGATCTATGACGTGGATGGCATCTTGCATTATTGCGTCGCCAACATGCCGGGTGCTGTGGCCCGCACCGCGACGCTGGCCTTGGGCAATGCGACGCTGCCGTTCCTGCTGGCCTTGGCCGACAAGGGGTGGAAGGCGGCTTGCGCCGACGACCCGCATCTGAAGGCCGGGCTGAACACCCATGCCGGGCATCTGACCTATGCGGCCGTCGGTGTGGCGCTTGGCCTTCCCAGCATTTCGGCGGATCAGGCGATGGCGCTTTGATCCGGGGCCGGGGCTGTCGCACAGGTTGGTGCGACGGAAACCGGGGCGTGCCAGCGTAAAGCCATCAGAACATGAGGTGCTGATATGCTGTCACGGTTGTCCCCCTACTGGCTTTGGCTTTTGCTGTCGCTCCCTGCCCTTGGCATGGCGACGGCGCTGTTTGGTGAAGATGCCCGCGCTTTTCACCGGCTGCTTCACCCGACCGGAGGGTTTTCTGCCCGGTTCATGATTGTCTCGATGCTGGCCACGCCGCTGATGCTTTTGACCAAAGGTGCGGTCTGGGCGCGGTGGCTGCGCAAGAACCGGCGCTATTTCGGGGTGGCGGCGTTCCTGTATGCAGCCCTGCACACCTATGTCTATCTGGTCGACAAGGGCAGCCTTGACCGTGTGCTGGCACAGGCGACCCATTTCGACATGGCCACTGGCTGGCTTGCGATGCTGCTGTTCATTCCGCTGGCTGCCACGTCGATGGATTATGCCGTGCGCAAGCTGGGAACATGGTGGAAACCGGTGCAACGCCTGACTTATGCTGCGGCGGCGCTTACGTTGTTGCACTGGGCATCGTTGCACGGCTGGAAAGACTGGCCCCCGGCGCTGGTGCATTTTTCGCCCTTGGCGGTGCTGACGCTGTATCGGCTGTGGTGGCTGTATCTGCGACCCCGGCCGATGGCTGCCGCCTGAACGACAAAGGCCCCTGCGCCGGCAGGGGCCTTTGGCTTTGCGTGGTGCGATCAGCGTTTCAGCGCGTCACGGATTTCCAGCAGCACGTCCAGTTCCGACGGGCCGGTGGGCGCTGCAGCGGCGGCGGCAGCCTCTTTGCGTTCGGTGGCGGCTTTCAGCTTGTTCACTGCCTTGACCAGCAAGAACACCACCCAGGCGATGATCAGGAAATTGATCACGGCGGTGATGAAGGCGCCGTAGGCAAACACCGGGGCACCGGCGTCCTTGGCTGCCGCAAGCGAGGTATAGGCCGGTTCTGTCATCGACAGGTCGATAAAGAGGTTCGAGAAATCGACGCCGCCGGTGATCAGACCGATGATCGGGTTGATCAGATCGGCAACCAGCGAGTTCACGATGGCGGTGAACGCCGCCCCAATGATGATGCCGACCGCAAGATCGACGACATTGCCTTTGGCAATAAAAGCCTTGAATTCGTTAAGCATATCCAGACATCCCTTGATGGCTTTCCGCCGTGGTTGGCGGGCCTTTTGCCCTTGCGCCGGTTTGACGCGGCCTGACTATGCCACAGTCGCTTGGGCGCGAGAGGGGAAAAATAACTGATCCGCAGCAGCCGACGCCACCATTGCGCCAGAAGTGTCACAGCGTCAGGTCACACACCATCGTTGTGGCGCGCGAAAAGCCGAAAACGTGACGCAACGGGCCAAGGCTTTCGCTGCGCAGAACGCGAAAGCCGGTTCGTTCATAAAGGGCGCGCGCGCGGATGTTGGTGTCGATCACCTCAAGCCGGATGGCGGTATAGCCGCGGTCAAGGGCCTCGGCTTTCAGGGCGCCGACCAGCGCACTGCCGATGCCCATGCCGCGCATGTCGCGCGCCACGCAGATGCCATCGATCAGAAAGCGGTCATTGTCGATGTCAGATTGCAGGCGGCGCAACAAGGCCCCGCGCCATGCGGCACCGACCCGGCCATAGACCGCCCGCATGTCGGCCGCATCGCCACTGGCAAAGCTGCCATGCGGTGATTTGAAGCCGGCGATGCCCAACAGCCTGCCCTCGGGGCCAATCGCGCTGAGACAATGATCAGTGCGGATGACGCGGATCAGAAAGGCGTGGGCACGATCCTCTGGCCCCATCACCCGGCCCAGTTTGCTGCCAAACGCTTGCCAGTACAGTGCCGCCGCCTGCGGAATAAGAGGGTCGGGCAAGCCAAACATGATCTGCACGCGGAGGGGGCCTTTCCCTTTGCTTTCAAACTGCCTAAGCCTTGCGCGCTGTTCGGTAAAGGCCAAAGCCATGCGACCCATCCGTTCCCCATTCCTGCGCGGCTGTCTGGCCTCGTCGCCCTTTGTGATCGTCGTGGTGCCGTTTGCGGTGCTGTTCGGGGTGGTCGCCACCGAGGCCGGACTGGACCTGTTTCAGGTCATGCTGTTTTCATTCAGCGTCTTTGCCGGGGCGTCGCAGTTTGCCGCCGTGCAGTTGATGCAGGATCAGGCGCCGGTGCTGATCGTGCTGGCGACATCGCTGGCGGTAAACCTGCGGATGGTGATGTATTCGGTGGCGATGGCACCGCATCTGGGCGCTGCCCCCTTGGGCACCCGGGCGCTGATGGCGTATTTTCTGGTGGACCAAAGCTTTGCCGCCTCTCAGGCCGAGTTCGAGGCCCGGCCCGATCAGCCGCTGCGCGACAAGGTGGCGTTCTTTTTTGGCTCGGTCACGCCGATTGCGCCGCTGTGGTTTGTCGCAACCTTTGCGGGGGCGGCGATGGGGCAGGCGATCCCGCCCGAATTTGCGCTGGATTTCGCGGTGCCGATCACCTTTCTGGCCATCGTCGCGCCGATGCTGCGCAGCCTGCCGCATGTGGTGGCGGCGGGGGTGTCGATCGTGGCGGCACTGGTTCTGGTCGGGTTGCCCTCTGGCGCGGGTCTTCTGGTGGCGGCGGCTTTGGCAATGACGGCGGGCGCGCTGACCGAGGTGGCGCTGGAGCGGCGGCGGGCGCTGCGATGAAGATTGACCCCGCCACCTTCTGGATCGTGCTGCCGGTGCTGGGCCTTGGCACCTATCTGATCCGGTTTTCGTTTCTGGGCATGCTGGGCAGCCGACCGTTGCCGGGCCCGTTGCGCCGCGCGCTGCGCTATACGGCGGTTGGCATCCTGCCCGGCCTTGTGGCCCCGGCGGTGCTGTGGCCGCCTGCCACCGGGGGCGCGCCGGATGTGGCAAGGCTGGTGGCGGCCTGCGTCACCCTTGCGGTGGGGGTGGCCAGCCGCAGCGTGATCGGTGCCATCCTTGCGGGGGGCACCACGCTTTACACGCTGCTGTGGCTGCTTTGATTACTGCGCGCGCGGATCGCCGACCTGCACCAACAGCACGCCGTGGTTGTCGTCGGCATCATCATCGGTGATCTTGCGGTTGGTGACGCCGGGCAGTTTGGCGAAGGCTTCCATGAATTTGGCGGGATACCAGGTGGAGGGCACGTTTTCAAATCCGGGCACACCGCGCAGAATGGACGACACCGATGCCGTGCATTGCGCCTTGGGCACCGCGCCATAGGCTTTGGCGCGCTGCATCGCCAGTTCAGCCACACCGGGCGACACCTCAATGGTCTGCTCGACCACGTCATAGGTCTCACGCGCATGATAGTCGATGTAGAAGGTCACCATCTTGGGGGTGATGCCAAAGTGCACGTCATTGCGTTCGGGCAAGGCGGGGTGGTGCCAGGTGCCGGCCGGGTCGAACATGAAACGCTCGGACCCGTTGATCAGCAGGCCCGAATGCGCGCCCGAGCCGCTTTTGGTGGACAAGACGGTAAACAGGGTGATCGACGGCGGGCCATCATGGACATAGCGCGCACGTGACACTTCCTCGTCCGAGGCCCATTTCGGTTCAGCGCCGCAGGCCGCAAGAGACAGGATCGCCAAAAGAGCGAGAACCAGACGAAACATGTGCAGAACCTTTCAGGCGTTGGCAAACCGGATGAAACCGAACGAACCGAAGTTGATCGCAACGCTGCGGCAAGGGCTGCGGACAAAGCCTGCAAGGGTCTGTTCCCGCGGCTTGATCTTCGTGCTGCCGGTCGCGTGTTCGGCCATGATCCGCTTCCCTTTCAACGTTGTCAGCGCGTCGATACCCGAATCAAGACGGTCTGTCACGGGACTCGCTGGGGCCGAACGCCATCGGGTTTCAGTGTTTCGTGAAGCGATGCCTAATGGCCGCAATCGGGTGGGACCGGCGGTGTGCGCTGCCACAGCCAGGCCCCCTCGGCAGACAGCACGCGCGAGACCCGGCCCGCCTGCAGCAGGTGGTTCAGATGTGCCACGGCCTCGACCAGCGCCATGCCGTGATCCGGTCCGGTGATGTCACGCTTGAACAGCGGCACAAAGCACTGCGCGGCGGTTTGCGGCATGGACAGATGGTCCAGCAGCCGGTCCAGCGCCGACAGGTGATTGTCGATCATCTGCCGCAGGCGCAGCGGCAGGCCGGTAAACGGGGTCTTGTGGCCGGGCAGCACAAGCTGGCGGTCGGTGGCCAATGGCAGAAACCTTCGGCAGCTTTCCAGCCAGTCGCGCAGCGGATCGGCCTCGGGTTCGGTCGGATAGACGCCGATATTGGCCGAAATGGCAGGAAGCAGCTGGTCGCCGCCAAGGATCAGATCGCCCGACCAGAAGGTCGCATGGTCCGGCGCATGGCCAGAACCAAAGCGAATGGTCCAGTCGCGCCCGCCCATGCGGATCTGGCCGCCCTCCATCAGCGCGGTAAAGCCCTGCGGCATCGGGGCTACCACATCGCAGAAATTGAACGGCCTTTCGGTGGCGCGTTGGGCCAGCATCTGGGCAGGCAGGCCGGCGCGCTGGTAGAACCGCATCGCCTGCGGCGTGGGGGTGGGTTGTTCGTCCAGCACCAGCATGCGGGCATAAAGCCATGCGGTGCGGGTCATCAAAAGCTCGGCCCCTTGCGCCTGAAACCAGCCAGCCAGGCCGACGTGGTCGGGGTGGTGGTGGGTGACGATCACACGGCGCACCGGGCGGCCTTGCAGCGGCCCGTCCAACAGGGATTGCCAGATCGCGCGGCTGCGCTTGCTGTTCCAGCCGGTGTCGATCAGCGTCCAGCCGTCGCCATCGTCCAGCGCATAGACGTTGACATGATCCAGTGCCATCGGCAGCGGCAGGCGCAACCACAGGATGCCGGGTGCGATTTCCAGCGCCGCGCCCTCGGCGGGGGCGTCGGGGAACGGGTGACGGATGCCTGCGCCGCGGTCCACGCAGCGGCCGTCAGGCGGCAAAGTCATCAGCCGACAGGGCAAAAAGATCGGCGGCCCCGTCGCGCGTCTGGGCCAGCAGGCCAAGGTGTTCGGGCAGCAACCGCTTGATGGCGACACGGGCAAGGGCGGTGCGCGGGCCGGTGCCGCCGGTCGCCATCGCCGCCTTCAGGTGGAAATGCGCGCCCAGAACCAGGGCAAAGGCCCGCAGATAGGGCACGGCCCCGGCGAAACGGTCGGTCAGGTCTTGGGCAAGCAGCGCCTCGGTTGCTTCGCGCAGGGTTTCACAGGCTTGCCAGACATCCTCGGCCAGATCGGGCAGGCCGGTGCGGGCCGCTTGCGCGCCGATTTCGATCTCACGCATCAGGCGAAACGCCATGTCGCCATTGTCGGCCATCTTGCGGGCCACAAGGTCCATCGCCTGAATCCCGTTGGTGCCTTCATAGATCGGGGTGATGCGGGCATCGCGCAGGAACTGCGCCGCCCCGGTGTCTTCGATGAACCCCATGCCGCCATGCACCTGCACGCCCTCCGAGGCCACGGCCACGCCGACATCTGTGCCATAGGCCTTGGCGATCGGGGTCAGAAACGCGGCGCGGGCCTTCCAGTCGGCCTGCCCGGTGGCATGGCCCATGTCGATGGCCACGGCGCAGGAAAGGCCGATGGCGCGCGCCGAAAACACCTGCGCCTTCATCGTGGCCAGCATCCGGCGCACATCGGCATGACCGATGATCGCAGGCTGTGCCGGGTCGGCGGTGCGGCCTTGCTGGCGCGTCATCGCATAGTCCAGCGCCTGCTGATAGGCGGCCTCGGCCACCCCCACGCCTTGCAGGCCTACACCAAGGCGGGCGTTGTTCATCATGGTGAACATCGCGGCCATGCCTTTGTGCGGCGCGCCGACCAGCCAGCCTGTCGCGCCATCATACTGCATCACGCAGGTCGGGCTGCCGTGGATGCCCAGCTTGTGTTCAAGGCTGACGACATGCAGGCTGTTGCGCGGGCCGGGGTTGCCGCTGGCATCGGGCAGGAACTTTGGCACCAGAAACAGGCTGATGCCGGATGTGCCCGGCGCGCCATCGGGCAGGCGGGCCAGCACCAGATGCACGGTGTTGGGCAGGAAATCGGCATCCCCCCAAGTGATATAGATCTTCTGCCCGCTGATCGCATAGGTGCCGTCGCCGTTTGCTTCGGCGCGGGCGCGCAACGCCCCCACGTCTGACCCGGCCTGTGGTTCGGTCAGGTTCATGGTGCCGTTCCATTCGCCCGAGATCAGCTTGGGCAGATACAGCGCCTTCAGATCGTCGCTGGCATGATGCTCCAGCGCCTCGATCTGGCCCTGGGTCAGCAGCGGGTTCAGTTGCAGCGACAGGCAGGCCGACGACAGCATGTCGTTCACCGCACTGGCCAGGGTCAGCGGCAGGCCCATGCCGCCATGATCGGGGCTGGCGGCGATGGCCACCCAACCGCCCGTCGCAATGGCGCGGTAGCCGTCGGCAAACCCCGGCGAGGTGCGCACCACGCCGTTTTCCAGCCGCGCCGGCACCTTGTCGCCCGCCCGGTTCAGCGGTGCGATCACGGTTTCGGCCAGCTTGCCTGCCTCGGTCAGGATCGCCTCGACCGTGTCGGGGGTGGCATCGGCAAAACGGTCGGTCCCTGCCACCTGCGCAAAGCCCACGACGTGATCCAGCAAAAAGCGAAAATCGGTCAGGGGCGCGCGGTAGGGCATCGGAAACCTCGGGTCATGTGGCTTGCCTTGGCAAAGGTGCCGGGCGGGGCTATGGACATGGGCCACAGGTTAGCCATCGGGGCCGACCGCTCAAGCCCTACGCTGCGTCACATGCACCTTGATACGCTGGATATCCAACCCGATGAAGCGGGGGTGGCCCGCGCCGCCGCGATCCTGCGCGCGGGCGGCCTTGTCGCGATGCCGACCGAAACGGTCTATGGGCTGGCCGGCGATGCCCGTAACGGCGCCGCGGTGGCACGGATTTTTGCGGCCAAGGGCCGACCGCAGTTCAACCCGCTGATCGTGCATGTCCCCGATCTGGCGATGGCGCGGCAGATCGCGGTGTTCAATGCACAGGCCGAGGCGGTGGCGGCAGCGTTCTGGCCGGGGGCGTTGACGCTGGTTTTGCCGTTGCGTGCGGATGCCGGTCTGTCGCCTTTGGTGACGGCGGGGCTTGCCACGGTGGCGTTGCGCTGTCCGGCGCATGCGGTGGCACAGGCGCTGCTGCGCGTCTTTGGCGGGCCGCTGGCTGCGCCCTCGGCCAACCCGTCGGGGCGGGTGTCGCCCACGTGCGCCGACCATGTGCGCGCGGGCCTGGCCGGGCGGATCGAGGCGATCCTTGATGGTGGCCCTTGTGCGGTGGGGGTGGAATCGACCATCCTTGGCCTTGACGGTGAGCCCGTATTGCTGCGCCCGGGCGGTGTGGCGGTTGAGGCACTGGAGGCGCTGCTGGGACCGATCGGCAGCGGCGGCAGCGCGGAAAAACCCAATGCACCCGGCCAGTTGGCCAGCCACTATGCGCCAGATGCCCATGTCCGGCTGGGGGTGACCGCCCCCGCGCCGGGCGAGGTCTGGGTCGGGTTCGGGCCGGGGTGCAGCGGCGCCGCACTTTCGCTGTCGCCCACGGGTGATCTGGTGCAGGCGGCGGCTGCACTGTTTCAGACCCTGCGTGACGCCGATGCCTTGGCAGGCCCCGGCGGGCGCATCGGCTTTGCGCCGGTGCCGGAACAGGGCTTGGGCCGCGCAATCAACGACCGTTTGCGCCGGGCCGCGGCCCCGCGACCCTAATCGAACACGCCCATCACCCGCCCGAACAGCATGAAGGCGCGGGCGGTGCGGGTGTCGGCCAGTTCGGCAATTTCGGTGTCGGTGGCGTTCTTTTCAAACTGCTGGAACATGCGGTCAAAGGTGCGCAGGAAATGGTGCCCGGCGTCACGGAACACCGGGTCTTCGCGCATTCGCCCGGCGGTCAGCGCCAGCGAGGATCGGTCGCGCACCCCACCCACCGGCGCCACGCCACGGCCGCGTTCGCCGGCCGCAAACCGGCGCCAGACTTCGGGACGGGCACGATCTGGGCGCAGGTCATCCATATAGATGCCGTCCTCGCTGAGCAGGGTAAGGACATCCTGCGCGGCACGGATAAGCTTGGCCACATCGCGGTCTTCCAGCGCAAGTCGCAGGGCGCGAAAACCGTCCTTGTCATCGGGGTTTTCGGGAAATTGCAGCGCGCGGATGAAGTCCGCAACCGCAAGCGGCGGGCGCATCGCCTCAGCCGGGGTGCCAAGCGCAAGGCCGGGTTGTTCTTCGGGCGGCACCGGGGCAACAGGTGCGACCAGCACGGCCTTGCGATCTGCCGATGCCACGGTCAGCGCCACATCGCGACGCGAGGTAAAGGTTGCCAGCGTGGTTTCGGTCTGCTTGGCGGCTTGTGCCAACTCGTCCAGCTTCTTTTCCACCGACGGGCGGGTGCCGGTTTGCTGGTTGGCGATATAGGCATTGCGCATCGCATCGACCGAAGCTTGCAGCCGCGCCGCTTCGGCCCGCAAGATCCGCACCGACCGCAAGGTCGACACCGCCGCCCAGATCAGCGCCAGCGGCAAGAACACCACCAGCAGCGTCATCACCAGACCAAGCGCCCCGGTGCCTTCGGGGGCGCGCAGGACATAAACCGCAACCGCAACCACCCAGACCGCTGCCAACAGCGCCGCGACAATTTCGGTTGGCGAAAAGCGCTGGTCATCGGCGCGTCCGAATATGCCTAGGTCGATGGGTCTGTCGTCAGGATCAGGCATTGGGTGCGCTTTCGTTCAGGTCCGGAAAATTCAGACGTAACGGATGCTGACCACTTCGTAACTGCGATCCCCGCCCGGGGTCTTGACCTCGACACTGTCGCCGGCATCCTTGCCGATCAGCGCCCGCGCCAGCGGCGAGCGGATGTTCAGAAGCCCGCGCTCGATATCGGCCTCGGTCTCACCGACGATCTGATAGGTCTTTTCTTCATCGGTGTCTTCGTCGACCAGCTTTACGGTCGCCCCGAACTTGATCGACCCCGACAGTTTTGACGGGTCGATCACCTCGGCCAGTGACAAGATGCCTTCAAGCTCTTTGATGCGGCCTTCGATGAAGGACTGCTTTTCGCGGGCAGAATGATATTCGGCGTTTTCCGAAAGGTCGCCATGTTCGCGGGCTTCGGCAATGGCCCGGATCACCGCAGGACGTTCAATGCTCTTCAGGGTCTTTAGCTCTTCATCCAGAGCATCAAACCCGGCGCGAGTCATCGGAATCTTTTCCATCATCTACTTCCACGAAAAGGGAGGCCACGGCCCCGGTGGGAGGCCATGGCCCGAATATCTGAGCCTTACCCAAACGGATGGCGCGCGGAATTGCAAGGGGGATGGCGCGGGCCGGTGGCGGGTTGTCGCCGCCCGGAAATAATATTGCGGGAATGCTGCAATGCGGAAACGTGATGTTGCGTCACGGTTGACCACAGGCTAGCCATGGGGCAGGACGTTGGGGCAACGACTTGGGCAAAGACCGGGCAGCGGCCCGCTTCGTGGAGACGAAAGATGAGCCAGATCCTGCGCGAGAAGATGGAATATGACGTGGTCATCGTGGGCGCCGGCCCGGCGGGCCTGTCTGCCGCGATCCGGCTGAAGCAACTGGACAGCGACCTGTCGGTGGTGGTGCTGGAAAAAGGCTCCGAGGTAGGTGCGCACATCCTGTCTGGCGCGGTGCTGGACCCGTCGGGCCTGAATGCCCTGCTGCCCGACTGGCGCAACATGGGCGCGCCGATCAAGACCCCGGTCAAGGAAGACAACTTTTTCATTCTCGGACCCGCCGGGCACATTCGCATTCCCAGCTTTCCGATGCCGCCCCTGATGAACAACCACGGCAATTTCATCGTCAGCATGGCCAATGTCTGCCGCTGGCTGGCCGGTGTGGCCGAAGGCCTTGGCGTCGAGATCTTCCCCGGCATGGCCTGTTCGGAACTGGTGTTCGATGGTGACCGTGTGGCGGGCGTGGTGGCCGGAGAGTTTGGCCGTGATCCGCAAACCGGCGCGCCCGGGCCCAACTATGAGCCGGGGATGGAGCTTTGGGGTAAATACGTCTTCTTGTCCGAAGGCGTGCGCGGGTCGTTGGCCAAGCAGGTGATCGAGAAATACGATCTGACCAAGGGCCATTGCATGCAGAAATACGGCCTTGGCATGAAGGAAATCTGGGAGATCGACCCCGCCAAGCACCGCGAAGGGTCGGTCACGCATACGATGGGCTGGCCACTGGGCAGCAATGCGGGCGGCGGCAGCTTTATCTATCACGTTGAGAACAATCAGATTTACATCGGACTGGTGGTCCACCTGAACTATGAAAACCCGCATCTCTACCCGTATATGGAATTCCAGCGCTTCAAGCATCACCCGATGGTGGCCGAGCTGCTGAAAGGCGGCAAGCGTGTGGCTTACGGCGCGCGGGCCATTTCCGAAGGCGGCTATCAGTCCCTGCCGAAACTGGTGGCGCCGGGCGTGGCGCTGTTGGGGTGCAGCGCCGGCATGGTGAACGTGCCGCGGATCAAGGGCAATCACAACGCCATGCTGTCAGGCATTGTCGCCGCCGAGGCCGCGCAGGAGGCGATCAAGGCAGGCCGTCAGGGAGATGAGCTTTCCACCTATGAGGTGCGGGTGCGCAGCGGGGCGATTGGTCAGGATCTGCACAAGGTGCGCAACGTCAAACCGCTGTGGTCACATTACGGGTTGCTGGCCAGCATGCTGGGCGGCGGCCTTGACATGTGGACCAACACCTTCGGCTTTTCGCTGTTCGGCACGCTGCGCCACCGCAAGACCGATGCCGCCGCCACCGGGCTGGCCAAGGACCACAAGCCGATTGCCTACCCCAAGCCCGATGGCAAGCTGTCCTTCGACCGGCTGACCAACGTGGCCTACAGCTTTACCAACCACGACGAGGCCCAGCCATCGCATTTGCGACTGCGCGATCCGTCGATCCCGATTGCTGTGAACCTGCCGCAATATGCCGAACCGGCGCAACGCTACTGCCCGGCCGGTGTGTACGAGGTGGTGGCCGATGAAGGCCGCGACCCGCGCTTTGTGATCAATTTCCAGAACTGCGTGCACTGCAAGACCTGCGACATAAAAGACCCCAGCCAGAACATCGTCTGGACCACGCCGCAGGGTGGGGGCGGTCCGAACTATCCCAACATGTAAGCCAAGGGACCGTGGGCAAGCTGCGGGACGGGCCGACAGACCGGGCCGCATCTGACATTTGCGCGATCTGTGGCTTGGGCGCGTGGCTGCCATTGCCACCATCGCGGGCGGGGGCTAGCTTCACGGCAGTGCTTTCATGAAGACAGGCCCCATGACCCAATTCTTGCCCCGTGCCGTTTGTGCCCTTTCTCTTGCCGCATTTCTTGCGGCAGCGCCGATGGGCGCGTTCGCCCAGACCGATGCGGCATCGGCGGATGTGGGCGACGCCGGGGCCTATCTTGCGGCACGCTCGGCCGCCGCGCAAAGCGACTTTGGCGAAGGGGTGCGCTGGTTTGCGCGGGCCTTGCAGGCCGACCCCGACAATGCCGAACTGCTGGATGCAGCGATCGTGTCCTATCTGGGCACCGGCGATTTCCCGAAGGCGGCTGCCGCTGCCGACCGGCTGATGGCCCTTGGCGGGCGCAGCATCGGTGGAAACATCGCCCTGCTGGTGCGCGACGCGCAGGCAGACAACTGGGATGCGATCCTGACCGCGCCCGAAAACCGCAAGATCGGCAATCTGATCGACCAGCTTGCGCTTGGCTGGGCGCAGTTTGGCAAGGGCCGCATGTCCGAGGCCCTGACGGGTTTTGACGCGGTTGCCAGCACCGATGGTTTGAAGGCCTTTGGCCTGTACCACAAGGCAATTGCCATGGCGGCGGCGGGTGATTTCCAGGGGGCGGATGACATCTTGTCAGGCAAGGCCAGCGGCCCGCTGACGGTCAACCGGCGGGGCATTCTTGCGCATGTGCAGATCCTTAGCCAGCTTGAACGACCCGCCGATGCCCTGGCCCTGATGGAGCGCACCTTCGGCGCTGACCCGGACCCCGAACTTGCCACGCTGCGGGCGCAATTGTCCGGCGGAAATCGGGTGCCGTTTTCGATCGTGCGCGACGCCAAAGAGGGTCTGGCCGAAGTGTTCTTCACCGTGGCGGTGGCCCTGAACGGCGAGGCTGAAAACGCCTATACCCTGCTCTATGCCCGGGCGGCCTATGATCTGAACACGCGCCATTCTGACGCGCTGTTGCTGTCAGCGGGGCTGCTGGATGCGCTGGATCAACGCGCCTTGGCGGGCGAGACCTATGCCCTGTTGCCACCGGACCATCCGTCATTTCATGCCGCCGAGATCGGTCGGGCCGAAACGCTGTTCGCGCTGGATCGAAAAGACGAATCCCTTGCGGTGCTGAAGGCGCTGACCGAAAGCCACCCTGATCTGCTGTTGGTGCATCTGGCCTATGGCGATGCGCTGCGCCGCGACGATCAGTTTCTGGATGCGGCGGCTGCCTATGACAAGGCCATCGCTTTGATTGACGTGCCCGAAGCGCGGCATTGGAGCCTGTTCTATTCGCGCGGCGTGGCACATGAACGGTCTGACCAATGGGCCAAGGCCGAGCCTGATTTTCGCAAGGCGTTGGAATTGAACCCCGACCAGCCGCAGGTGCTGAACTATCTGGGCTACAGTTTCGTCGACCGGGGCGAGAACCTGACCGAGGCACTGGACCTGATCGAGCGCGCCGTCGCTGCCCGCCCGGATCAGGGCTATATCATCGACTCGCTGGCCTGGGCCTATTACCGGCTGGGCCGATATGACGATGCCCTGCCGCAGATGGAACGCGCCAGCCTGCTGGAACCGGTCGATCCGGTGGTGACGGACCATCTGGGCGATGTCTATTGGGCGGTGGGTCGGCAATTGGAGGCGCGCTTCCAATGGCGCCGGGCCCTGTCGTTCGAGCCTGCCGAAAAGGATGCCGCTCGGATCAGGCGCAAGCTTGAGGTGGGTCTGGATGCCGTGCTGACAGAAGAAGGCGCGCCCCCCCTGACCTCGGTGACCAATGGCAACTGAGACGGTCGAGTTTGCCCCGGCCAAGGTGAACCTGACGCTGCACGTCACCGGGCAGCGCGCTGATGGCTATCATCTGCTGGACAGTCTGGTGGTGTTTGCCGAAGTGGGCGACAGGGTGACGGTGGCACCCGCGCCCGCGCTGACGCTGTCAATCACCGGGCCGCAATCGAGCGCGCTGCCGGTTTCCGATGACAACCTTGTGCTGCGCGCGGCACGTCTGATGGGGGTGGGCGCGGCGATCACGCTGGACAAGGTTCTGCCGGTGGCGTCGGGCATTGGTGGCGGGTCGGCCGATGCGGCGGCGACCTTGCGGGCGCTTTCCCGGATGACCGGACAGGCGCTGCCCGATGCGGCGGCGGTGCTGTCGCTGGGGGCCGATGTGCCGGTGTGCCTGCGCGGTCAGGCGCTGCGGATGCAAGGTGTGGGCGAACGTCTGGACCCGGTTCCCGCCTTGCCGCCTGCGTGGCTGGTGCTGGTCAACCCCGGTGTGGCGGTCTCGACCCCTGCGGTGTTCCGCGCCCTGACCCGCAAGGACAATGCGCCGATGCCGCAGGCCATGCCGCGCCTGAACTCGGCCGCAGACCTTGCCGCGTTTCTGCTGATGATGCACAACGACATGGAGCCCGCCGCCATTGCGCTGCAACCGTTGATCGGCGCGGTCAAGTCGGCCCTGTCCGCGCAGCCCGGCTGCCTGATCGCCCGCATGTCCGGTTCAGGTGCCACCTGCTTTGGCCTGTTCGCCGATGGCCTTGCCGCCAGTTCAGCCGCCCGCAGCCTTCAATCGCACCAGCCCGGCTGGTGGGTTGCCGCCGCCCAGATACGGGCGGGTTAGCTGATCCGTTCCACCACATAATCGGCCAGATCGGCCAGCATGTCGCGCAGGTCGTGCGCGGGCAGCGCGGCCAGTGCATCGCGGGCCTTTGCGGCCCAGGCCAAAGCGTCTTGCCGTGCGGCCTCCATCGCGCCGTGACGGGCCATGATCGCGCGGGCCTGTTCCAGATCGCCCTCGGTCTGCTGGCCCTTTTCGATCACCCGCACCCAGAACGCGCGTTCTTCGGGCGTGGCCTGCGCCACCGCCTTGATCACCGGCAGTGTCAGCTTGCGTTCCCGGAAATCATCGCCGGTATTCTTGCCGATCACGGCATCGCTGCCGCCATAATCCAGCAGGTCATCGACGATCTGGAAGGCAATCCCCAAGGCATCGCCATAGTCATAAAGCGCGCGCACCTGTGCCTCATCCGCGCCGGCAATCACGCCGCCGACCTCGGTTGCCGCCGAAAACAGCGCCGCCGTCTTGCCGCGCACGACTTTCAGGTAAATTCCCTCATCGGTGCGCAGATCCTGTGCTGCGGTCAGTTGCAGCACCTCGCCCTCGGCAATCACCGCCGAGGCATTGGACAGGATCGACAGCACCCGCATGTTGCCGGTTTCGGTCATCAACTGAAAGCTGCGGGCAAACAGGTAATCGCCCACCAGCACGCTGGATTTGTTGTCCCACAGCAGATTGGCGGTCGGTCGCCCGCGCCGCTGCTGGCTTTCGTCCACCACGTCGTCATGCAGCAAGGTGGCGGTGTGGATGAATTCGACCGTCGCCGCCAGATGCACATGATAGGGGCCGCCATAGCCGCACAGCCGCGCGGCAGCAAGGGTCAGCATCGGGCGCAGGCGCTTGCCGCCCGCCTCGATCAGATGGGCTGTCACCTGCGGAATGCGCGGCGCGTGTTCGCTGGCCATCCGCTGCCGGATAACCGCATTGACCGCCGACATGTCATCGGCCAGCCAATCCGCCAGCCGTTCCTGCGGTTGTTGCCCCGGTGTCGCCTGATCCAAACCCATCCCCCAACGCTCCGCTCTCGCCTTTTGGCCCAAGTAGCCTTAAGTCTGGATGCATGAAAGAGCTGTTGCGCACAACCGACCCAACCGTGATCGCCTACGCCCAAGCCCTGCTTGATGGCGAGGGTATAGCGACCTTTGAAATGGACGTCCACATGAGCGTCCTTGATGGCAGTCTTGGCATATTGCCGCGCCGTCTGATGGTGCTGGACCAGGATTTGTTCATCGCAAGGGCGGTTTTGCGCGACAATGACATTGACGCGGGCCAGTGATGTTTGCCGACAGCGCCGTTTCGGACGACAAGTTCCTCTGCGGCAAATTGCGCCTGTTGCAGCCGATCAAGGGCTATCGCGCCGCAACCGACCCGGTTTTGCTGGCCGCGGCCTGCCAGGCGCAGGCGGGGGACCGGGTGCTTGATCTGGGCTGCGGGGCCGGGGCGGCGGCGTTGTGCCTGGGCGCGCGGGTGCCGGGGGTGCAGCTTTCAGGGCTGGAGGTGCAGCCGGCCTATGCCGATCTGGCCCGCCGCAACGCGCAAAGGAACGGCATTGCCTTTGCCGTTCATGACGGCGATCTGGCGCAGATGCCCGCGCCGCTGCGGACAGAGTTCGACCACGTCATCATGAACCCGCCCTATTACCCGCCCGGCGGCACACCCTCGCCCGTGGCAAGCCGGGCGCAGGCCATGCAGGTGGACCTGCCCTTGGCCGACTGGGTGGCTGCTGGTGCGCGCAGGCTGGCACCCGCTGGCTGGCTGACGCTGATCTGCGGTGCCGATGGCCTGCCCGATGTGCTGGCCGGGATGGCAAAGATGGGATCAATCGCGGTGCTGCCGCTGGCGCCACGGCAGGGCAGGGCAGCGGTGCGCATCATCGTGCAGGCGCGCAAGGGCGGGCGCGGACCATTCCGGCTGCTGGCCCCCTTTGTCATCCATCAGGGCGATGCGCATTACGGCGACCGCGAAAGCTATACTACCGCCGCAAGCGCCGTTTTGCGCGGAGGCGGCGACCTTTTAGCGCATTTTCGCTGAATGAGGGGAATTCGCTGCACTGCGGCGGTTGATTTTGGGCGACACGACTCGGGTCTTGTGATGTTCTTGTTACATTGGAATCGATCACAGGAGGTTAAAGATGACCGTTGCTTCGCACCTGCAGGAACTCCGCCGCAAGCATGAGCACCTTTCGGAGATGGTGGAGCGTGAACAGCGCAGCCCCGCGACCGATGCCCTGAAAATCGCCGACATGAAAAAGCAGAAGATGAAGCTGAAGGAAGAAATCACCCGTTTGATGCAATCCTGACAGGTTTCGCACCGGCCCGCGCCGCCAGTGCCGCGCCGCCTGCGATCAACGTGGCCGCGACCCCGATAACGGGGGTTGCGGGTGTGATACCGGCGGCAACCAGCGCCAGCGTGGACAACAGCGGCGCAGCATAGGAGGCGACACCCAAAAGCTGGATGTCGCCTTTTTTCATGCCGATGTCCCAGGTGAAGAAGGCTGCCCCCACCGGCCCGATGCCAAGCGCCAGAACCGATCCCCATCCACCAAGGCTTTGTGGCCAAATGGTTTGTTCCGTTGCGATATGCGCGATGACCGACAGGGCAGCCGTTGCCAGACAAAACACCGCAACGCTTTCGGTCGGCACATCGCCAAGCCTGCGTGACAGCACCGAATAGGCGGCCCAGGTGATTGCACAGGCAAAACCAAGCGCCAGACCGGGGGCCGATGCCCCGGCCAGATCGACCCCGCCGCGCAGCACGATCAGCGCCGCCCCGGCAAAGGCTGTCAGCGCGCCAACAATATGCAGGGGGCGCAACCGCTCACCGGGCAGCAGGCCGGAAAACAGTACGATGAACAGCGGCCACAGATAGGCAATCAACCCGGTCTCGGCGGTGGGGGCGATGCGGAAGGCGGTGAAATACAGAAAATGATAGCCAAACAGGCCCAGCGTGCCGAAGGCATAGACCTTCCATGACACCGATCGCAACACGCCAAAGCCGCGCCGCGTGGTCCAGATCAGCCCGATCATGCCGCCGATGCCAAAGCACAGCGCGTTCAGCAAGAACGGCGGCACCGGGGCCGAGCCAATGGTGAACAGGGCCAGAAGCGCCCACATCAACACGGCGGTAAAGCCGATGATCGTGGCCTTGGTCTGGGTCATGATGGATGCCTCTCTTCGCGGCCAGTGGCGCGACCAGATGCCAAGCCCTGCACCGCGTCAAGGCCGGGCTTGCACCCGACGGGCAACGGCATTGCGCGCGCTGCATGCCGGGAGATCTTGCAAATCCCTGAAGGCAGGCGCATTTTTACGAACAGGGAGGACATATCCACAGGAGATGTCCGAATATGGAACCGCTTCAACCCGTCAACCATGACGCAATCATGCACAACGCCCGGCAGATGCGCGCCGAGGCTTTGTCTCAGATATTCAGCGAAATGATGGCATGGCTGCGCCGCAAGCCTGCGGTGCATGTATCTAAGGTCTGATCGAAACGGAGTCTGATCAGACCGGGCCGCCCCGAATGGGACGGCCCTGTCGCACATTCATGCCAGATCAGACCACGAACTGACCGCCATTCGCGCTGAGTGTCGAACCCGTGATGAAACCCGCATCATCGGCAGCCAGAAACACCACGCAACGCGCAATTTCCGAAGGTTCGCCCAGACGACCGACGGGGATCTGCGGAATGATCCGCTCGTTCAGCACCTTTTCATCAATCGCGCGCACCATTTCGGTGCCGATGTAACCGGGGCAGATGGCGTTGACGGTGATGCCTGCGCGGGCACCCTCTTGTGCCAGGGCCTTGGTAAAGCCCAGATCGCCGGCCTTGGCGGCGGAATAGTTGGCTTGCCCGGCCTGACCCTTTTGGCCGTTGATTGAGCTGATGTTGATCACGCGGCCGAACTTGCGGTCACGCATGCCCGACCACAGCGGATGGGTCATGTTGAACAGGCCGGTCAGGTTGGTGTCGATCACCTCTTTCCACTGGCCGGGGGTCATCTTGTGAAACATCGAATCGCGGGTGATGCCGGCGTTGTTGACCAGCACATCGACCGGGCCAAGATCGGCTTCAACCTGTTTGATGCCGGCAGCGCAGGCGTCATAATCGGCCACCGACCACTTGTAGCAGGGGATGCCGGTTTCGGCGGTGAAGGCGGCCGCCGCCTCATCATTGCCGGCATAATTTGCTGCAACCGTATAGCCTGCGGCCTTCAGCGCCACAGAAATGGCAGCGCCAATTCCCCGCGATCCCCCCGTGACCAATGCAACTCGCGCCATGATGTCCTCCTCCTGATGGCATTCTTTGAAAGGTAGTTATCCATTAGGAAGCTGACACGCAAGATTATTGCGCGCCTAAGGCGATCGAATGTCCGGTATTCCGATCACGCCCTGATCGAGGCCCAGCCTTCGGCAATAGGCGATCCAATCAAGGTTGGACTTCACTGAGAAAAGCCGGTCAATCCGGTTCTCCCAGCGCGGGATCAGATAAAGCATGACCGAGTCGATATCTGCCTTGGGGTTGGGTTGACCCATCTCGCCCGCAACCGCAATAGCGCGGGTCAGAAACTGCTCGGACGCTGTCTGCACCAAAGCAATCTCTTCCGCGCTTGCACCGCTATAGCCTTGGGAATGCACCGCCGCCGCAAAGACGGCGCTGCATTCGGCAAGATAGGCCCAAACCGGCGGCTGTGGCGCGCCTTCTGCAAGTGCAGGCGGCGCGCTCAGGGCTGCGACAAGCGCCCAAACCGCCCGCATGTCAGGCGCGTTCCAGACACATCGCAACGCCCATGCCGCCGCCGATGCACAGGGTTACCAGACCTTTTTTCGCATCGCGGCGGGCCATTTCATGCAGCAATGTGTTCAGAACCCGGCAGCCCGAGGCGCCAATCGGATGGCCAATCGCAATCGCACCGCCATTGACGTTCACAATCGACGGATCCCATCCCATATCCTTGTTCACGGCGCAGGCCTGGGCGGCAAAGGCCTCATTGGCCTCGACCAGATCAAGGTCACCGACCGACCAGCCCGCTTTGCCAAGCGCCTTGCGCGAGGCATAGATCGGGCCAACGCCCATGATCGACGGATCAAGCCCGGCGGTGGCGTAGGATGCAATGCGCGCGATCACGGTCAGTCCGCGCTTGGCGGCCTCTTCTTCGGTCATCAGCAAGACTGCCGCGGCACCGTCGTTGATGCCTGACGCATTGCCCGCAGTCACCGTGCCGTCCTTGGTGAAAGCCGGGCGCAGTTTTTGCATGCTTTCCAGCGTGGCCCCGTGGCGAATGTATTCATCGGCATCCACCACGATCTCGCCCTTGCGGGTCTTCACCGTGAAGGGAATGATCTCGGCCGCGAACTTGCCGGCCTTTTGCGCGGCTTCGGCCTTGTTCTGGCTTTCCAGCGCGAACTGGTCCTGCATGTCACGGCTGATCTGCCATTGGTTCGCCACGTTTTCGGCAGTCTGGCCCATGTGATAGCCGTTGAAGGCGTCCCACAGCCCGTCCTTGATCATCGAATCGATGAAGGACAGATCGCCCATTTTCTGCCCGGCCCGCAGATGCGCGACATGCGGGGCAAGCGACATGCTTTCCTGACCGCCTGCAATCACGATCTGCGCATCGCCCAGTTGCACGTGCTGCGCGCCCAGGGCGACGGCCCGCAAGCCCGACCCGCAGACCTGATTAAGCGACCAGGCACTGCTCTCGATCGGAAGACCGGCCTTGATATGCGCCTGACGTGCGGGGTTCTGGCCCTGGCCTGCGGTCAGCACCTGACCCAGAATGGTCTCATCCACTTCGGCCTTGTCGATCCCGGCGCGTTCAATGACGCCGGCAATAACGGCGGCGCCCAGATCATGCGCCGGTGTATTGGCAAATGCGCCATTGAAGCTGCCGACGGCGGTTCTCCCCGCGGCAACGATTACGACATTGGTCATCTGATCCCTCTCCCTAGGCCTAGGAAGCGGAGGGCGTTTCCTCCGCCTTCGGTAATGACCTATGCCGCAACGCCGCATTTCGCAAGATTCTTGCGCGGGCAGCGGATGACTTAGGGTAAACCCGTTCTGGCCGAGACCCGCGCAGGACCAGACACCCAGTCCGGCGTCACAGTGGGAACCCCGAAAAGATAGCCTTGCAAACAATCAAAACCAAGGGCTTGCAAGACCTGCGCCTCGGCCGGGTGTTCGACGGATTCTGCCACGCACAGCATGTCAAACTGTTTGCCGATGGCCAGAAGTGCCGCGGCGACCACCTGATTGTCGCGGTCCCGGTGGATGTTGCGAATGAACTGGCCATCAATCTTGAGGATATCAAAGGCAAAATCCCTGAAGTAGCGAATCGCGGTAAAGCCTGCCCCGAAATCATCCAGCGCAAAGGCAATGCCATCGGCTTGCAGGCTGTCCATGAAGGCAATCACGATTTCCGGCACCAGCATGGCCGAGCTTTCGGTGATTTCAAGGATCAGGCGTTCCCCAAGTCGCGGGTGGCTGCGCAACGCCTTGCGCAGGATCGCGGTCCATTTCGGATAGCCGATCGACCGCGCCGACATGTTGATCGACAACCGCACCTCTGGCTGGCGCAACAGTGTGTTCAGACCCATGGTCAGGGCAGCGCAGTCAATCTCGCGGCCAAGCTCATCCGCCTCGATCGCCGCCATGAAGTCGCCCGCGGGGATCACGCGCCCCGTTGGGTCCAGCACCCGCATCAGCCCTTCGTAAAAGCCGATCCTTTCGGTATTGGCCGACAGGACCACGGGTTGAAAGGCCAGACGCAGGCGGCGGTTCTGCACCGCGTCGCGGACCATCGACAGGGTCTGACGATCATTTTCGTGGACTGCAAAATCAAACGGGCTTGCCTGTGCCCATGGAACACTCAGTGCCGACCTGTCTTTTTCCGCCATGCCGCGCCTCTTTGGGATCACCGCGCCCCGTGTGCCACCGTGCTGCCACACCGGTAAAGCTTGCATGAAGCTTCGCATTTTGTTCCAATTTGCATGACTTCCAGAAGAGCGGTGAAGCATGAGCAAGGCAGAGACAGAAGCGCGCTGTGGCTGGTGCGGGAACGAGCAGATTTATGTGGATTATCATGATCATGAGTGGGGCGTGCCGGAACGCGACAGCCGCGCGCTGTGGGAAAAGCTGATCCTTGACGGGTTTCAGGCCGGCCTGAGCTGGATCACGATCCTGAAAAAGCGCGACAGTTTCCGCGCTGCGTTTGATGGCTTCCGGCCCGAGATCATCGCCAGCTGGGGCGAAGCTGACATTGCCCGATTGCTGTCGAACCCCGCCATCGTGCGCCACCGGGGCAAGATCGCCGGTGCCATCACCTCGGCGCAGGCCTATCAGCGCATCCATCAGCGCGAAGGCTTTGCCCATTTCATCTGGAAGTTTCAGGATGGGCAGGTGGTGCAAAACCACTGGCGAACCCTGGCCGAAGTGCCCGCGCAGACCGCCACTTCGCAGGCCATGGCCAAGGCCCTGAAGGCCGAAGGCTTCAGCTTCTGTGGGCCGACCATCCTTTATGCCTTCATGCAGGCCAGCGGGATGGTGAATGACCATCTTGTTTCCTGCCCCTGCCACGCGCGGCTGGCCGCCCGTGACCCCGTCAGTTCGTGATCAGGTAATAACTGTTGCGGCTGACCCCGGTGTTGCGGACGCTGATCTGGAAATAGCCGTTCCATGCGGGCACGAAATCGCAGATCACCCTGTCCGACCCGCCGACATCCTGGCAGATCGGATTGCCGCTTTCGTCGGTGATCCGTACCTCAAGGCTGGCATCGCCATCGCCCACAACGGCGACTTCGGCCAAGGAATGGCCATGGAACGGCACCTGCCAGACATCGGTCATACCGGCGGGCAGGTGTGACAGGCGGCGGGTCGCGCCGCCTAGGCCAGCCTGCATGCCTTCGGCCTCGGCCAGCTCGATCAGGGCAAGGATCATCTCATCCTCGCCCGCCAGATCCCGTGCCCGCGCCATCATGGTTGCGGCATCCATCTGGGCGTCGGCGGCACCCACGTCATCGGCAGTCGCCTTTCCCGTGCTGTGCTTGTTGATTTCGGGCACCCCCACCCGGCCTTCGGTCATGTCGACCGATGCGGCCAGCCGGGCGGCGGTCAGCACCGTCAGGGCATCCTTGCCGGCCAGGCCGATGGCATACAAATCCTGCGCAAGCACAAAGGCTGTCACTGCGCCGGGCGTGCCGGTGGCAGTGGGATCGACATTGGGGCCGGTCGCGTCGCGGGCCAGGGCCGGCGTGGCCCCTGCGACAAGGGCCGCCACCGCAAGCATGGCAGGCAAAGGCTTCAAACGCATCAAGGTATCCTTGTGGCACGGGTCGGCCCGCCTTGGCGTGGCGGTCAGGGCAAGACTGGCATCTTGCTCCGGTGATGAGAAGCCGTTTCAACATGACACAGGCCAGCATCCCCGGCTTGCACCCCCCGACCAACAGGGTAAAGCTGCGCGAACATGAAAAGGGGCCCCACATGGCAGTGGAACTGAAGTCGCTGGCCGATGTGCTGCACCTCGACTTCGACGATATCATCGACGTGCGCTCGCCCGCCGAATATGCCGATGACCACCTGCCGGGGGCGATTTCGCTGCCGGTGATGGACAATGACGAACGCGCCCGGGTGGGCACCATCTACAAGCAGGTCTCGCCCTTTGATGCGCGCAAGATCGGGGCGGCGCTGGTGGCCAGAAACGCCTCGCTGCACCTGCAAGGCCCCTTGGCCGACAAGCCGGGCGGCTGGCGTCCCTTGCTGTATTGCTGGCGCGGCGGGCAACGCTCGGGGTCGTTCGCGACAATCCTGACCCAGATCGGCTGGCGGGCCGAAGTGGTGACAGGCGGCTACAAGACCTGGCGCGGGCTGGTGGTGCGGGCGCTTTATGACGATCCGTTTCCCTGCCGGGTCATCGTGCTGGATGGCAACACCGGCAGCGCCAAGACCGATGTCCTGAACCTGCTGCCGGCGCGCGGCGTGCAGGTGATCGACCTAGAAGGGCTAGCCAATCATCGCGGATCGCTGTTCGGCTCGATGGGGGAACAACCGTCGCAGCGCGGCTTTGAAGGCCGTCTGGCCATCGCCCTTGCCCGGCTGGACCCGACCCGCCCGGTGGTGGTCGAGGCGGAAAGCTCAAAGGTCGGCGACTGTCGCCTGCCGCCCCGGCTGTGGCGCGCCATGGTCGATGCGCCGCGCCTGACCATCGCCGCCCCCTTGGCCGCGCGGGCCGAATACCTGACCCGCGCCTATTCCGATATCGTGGCCGACCCCGTCCGGCTGGACGAGGTGCTGACCCGCCTGAAACCCGCGCACCCGGCCGAGCGTATTGCCGACTGGCGCGCCATGGCGGGCGCGGACCAATTCACCGCCCTTGCTGCCGGGCTGATGCAGCACCACTATGATCCGCGCTATGACAAACACCGGGCGCGGATGGCACATCCGATGACCGAAATCACCACCGATGCCCTGACCGAGGCGGCCTTGCCCGGCCTTGCCGATCAGGTCGCCAAGGCCGTGCTTCTGGGCTGACGACCCGGCATTGCTGCTTTTGAAATACTCCCGCCGGAGGCATCCGCCGCCTGCCGCGGACGCCGCAGCCAGGGGTCATCGCACCACGATCCGCGCCGGTCCAGCGGTCACCTGCCCGATCACCACCGCTGTTTCCCCGGCGGCCTGCAAACTGTCCATCACCTGCGCCAGCTTTGCCTGTGGCACCGTGGCCAGCAAACCGCCGCAGGTTTGCGGATCGAACAGCAGGTCCTTGCGCGGCCCCGACGGGCCTTCGACCAGACCTTCCAGCGCCGCGCGGTTGGCGGGCGCGATGGAAGACGCGATGCCGCGCGTGGCCAGCCCTTCGGCCCCCGGCAAGACCGGAAGTGCCTCCAGCGACAGATCGGCCCCCAGCCCCGTGGCGTGCAACATCTCCCACAGATGCCCGGCAAGGCCAAAGCCCGACACATCGGTCATCGCGGTCGCCTGATCGCGCACAAGGCCGGCGGCGGCACCCAGTGGGCGGTCCATGCTGGCAAGGCAAGCCTGCCAGATTTCGCCCAGCATCAACCCACCGGTATCGTGGACGCTGGGGCGTTCCAGTGCCATCTCGGCCGCCAGCACGACGCCGGTGCCCAGCGGTTTGGTCAGCACGATCGCATCGCCTGCCTGTGCGCCTGCCTTGCGCAGTGGCGCCGGGGCAAGGCCGGTGACGGTAAAGCCGATGCTCAGCTCATCGCCCATCGACGAATGGCCGCCCACCACATCGGCCCCCGCCGCGCCAAAAACCTCGGCGGCACCGCGCATCACCTCGGCCAGCATGTCGGCTTGCAGCGAATCAGACAGATGCGGCAGGGTCACCTGTGCAAGGGCGGCCTGCGGATCGGCGCCCATCGCCCAGATGTCGCCAAGCGCATGGATCGCGGCCAGCCGGGCCATCAGATAGGCATCGGCGGTAAAGGCGCGCAGATGGTCGACGCTGATCGCCTGAACCTGCCCGCCCACCTGTAACAAGGCCGCATCGTCGCCGCGTCCTGCCACCACATCGGCGCGGGTGGGGGCGGGCAGGGTGGCCAAGGCCTGTTCCAGCGCCATCGACCCGACCTTGGCACCGCAACCGGCGCACAATGGATGATCGCCCATCGCCTGCGCCAAGCCCTTGGCCGCCTGACGCGGAATGCCGGGGCTGCGCGGTCTGGGGTAATCGGCAAACTTGGCCATGAATTTCTGGTCGATCCGGTCTTTCAGCGTCCACAGCCATGGCCCGCCGGTGCGCAGGCCGAACTTGTCGGCCACCGCTGTCTTGCCGCCCATCGAGATCAGTTTCAGATAGTCCGATTGCGGACGGTATTGCCACATCTCACCCCCGGCCACAGCCGCGCGCAGGTTGTGCAGCAACACCGGTGCTTCGCGCACGGCAAACACCCCTGCCTTGGGACGCGGCGCATGTGTCAGATAGGCGGTATCGCCGGCGGCAAAGATCAGCGGGTCGGACGATTGCAGCGTCGGGCCCACGTCGATGAAACCATCGGTCAGCGCAAGGCCGGTGTCTTGCAGCCAGCCTTGCGGTTGCGATCCGGCCACCGACAGGGTGAAATCAGACTCGATCCGCTGGCCGTTTGACAGCACCACCGCGTCGGCCAGCACCTCGGTTGCGGTCATACCGGTCAGCAGGGTGACATCATGCTTCAGCATGGCATCGCGCAGGGTGATCCGGGTGTTGAAGGCAATGCCTTGCAACGCTGCATCGCCGCGTTCGATCAGCGTGATCTGCGGCGCCTTGCCCGCCGCGCGCAGCCGATGCGACGAGGCCAGCGCCAGTTCCACCCCACCGACGCCCGCGCCGATGATGGTCAGCCTTGGCGTATCCGGCGCGTTGGCGACAAACGCCTCCCATTGGTCGGCATAGGCGCCCAGCGGTTTGGCCGCGACCCCGTGCTCGGCATAGCCGGGCACATCAGGCAGGCCCGAGGCGATGCCGATGTCAATCGACGCCACGTCATAGCGCAACCGCCGCCCCGAGGTCAGCAGCACCTGCCGCGCTTCGCGGTCAATGCCACAGGCGCGGTCCAGCACCACACGCGCCCCGGCAAAGCGCGCCAGCCGGACCAGATCAATCATCAATTCATCGCGGCTGTAATGCCCGGCAATCGCACCGGGCAACATGCCGGTATAGGGTGCCACCGGCCCGGGGTTGATCACCGTGATCCGCGCGCCCGCCAAAGGCGCCATCCCCCATTTGCGCAACACAAGCGCGTGGGCATGGCCACCTCCGATCAACACAATGTCGCGGGTCAGGGGCAGGGGAAAGGCGTGCATGATCATATCTCGTTTTCGGAATGGGTGCGGTGAACCTACGCGCAAGATCGGCCGGGGGCGAGTCAAAGATGCTTGGATATGGGCCCGCCATCTGTCACGCCTTGGTCAGCCGGTTTGGCGCGCGACTTGCACGCCACCGGGGGCATCGCCTAGGGTCAGCACATGACATCACGCTTCAGGATCGGCGTCACCCAAAGCCAGCGGTTGCAACTCAGCTCCGGGCTTCACGCGGCCCTGCGTGTGTTGCGCAGCGATGCGGCCGGTCTGGCGCGCTATCTGGACGAGCAGGCAGCCGAGGCCCCGGCCCTGACCCTGCACCCTGTGTTGCCCGCGCCCGGCGACTGGTTGCCGCGCTGGTCGGGCGTGCTGCCGCGCGGCGGCGATGATCTTGCCGCAACTCTTGCCGACACCGGCCCCAGCCTGATGGCGCATGTCATGCAGACCTTGCCCGTGCTGGTGCCACAGGCCAGGCACCACCGCATCGCCCTGGCACTGGCCGACGCATTGGAACCGACCGGCTGGCTGGGCCGACCGCTCTCGGACATCGCCAGTGAATTGGCGGTGCCGCTGGCCGAGGTGGAGGCGGTGCTGGCTCGGGTGCAAAAGATTGATCCGCCCGGCCTGTTTGCCCGCGATCTGGCCGAGTGTCTGCGCCTGCAGGCGGCAGAGGCCGAGGCGCTTGATCCGGTGATGCAGGCCATGCTGGCCAGGCTTGACCTTGTGGCCTCGGGCGATTGGGGCGCGTTGGCCCGGCTGACCGGGGCGGATGAGGCGCAGATCCACGCCCGCTTTCGCACCATCCGCAGCTTCAACCCAAAGCCCGGGACGGCTTTCAGCCCGATGTCCAGCCCCTTGCGCGAACCTGACCTGATCGTGCGTCAGGCAGCCGCGGGGTGGGAGGTGACGCTGAACCGCTCATCCCTGCCCGGCATGGCGCTGAACCCCGACGCCGAGGGCGCCGCCCGCGCGCGTGAGGTGATGAAACTGGTCGAAAGCCGCAACACCACGCTGCTGGCGGTGGCGCAGGCCGTGCTGTCGCATCAGGCACCAGCCCTGAACCAAGGCCCCGGCGCGTTGCGACCGCTGACGATGCAGGCGCTTGCGCAAGACCTGGGGCTGCACAAATCCACCATCAGCCGGGTGGTGGCCGGCACGGCGGTTGACACGCCGCATGGCACCTGGTGGCTGCGCAGCCTGTTTTCTGCCGACATGGGGGCCGATACCTCTGCCGCCGCGTTGCGGGCAAGGCTGGCCCGGCTGATCGCTGAAGAAGACCCGTCGCAACCACAAAGTGACGCGGCCCTGGCCACGGCGCTGTCTGCCGACGGCCCCGAGGTCGCCCGGCGTACGGTGGCCAAGTACCGCGCCGCCCTGCACATTCTGCCCGCGCATCGCCGACACAAGACCTAACGTCTTGTGCGCAGAACCTTGCGTTTCGTGCTGGCCGCCCGTGCTGCCGCCTGCCCCGGTTTGCGCGGGTTGAACCGCCCGCGCCGCTGCTGCCCGCGGGGCAGGGTGCCGCCCTCGATGGTCAGCAACTCCAGCGTCAGCCCGCCGGTCACCGGCGTCGCCTCGGCCAGCCGCACCGTCACCTTCTGGCCGATGCCGATGGTCATGCCGCTATCGGCCCCGGAAAGTGTCTGGCTGTCCTGGTCATAGTGAAAGAACTCTCGCCCGACGCTGCGAATCGGGATCAAGCCATCCGCCCCGGTTTCATCCAGTTTCACGAACAGACCAAACCGCTGCACGCCCGAGATGCGCCCGGAAAACTCGGCCCCCACCCGGTCTGACAGATAGGCCGCCAGATAGCGGTCGGTGGTATCACGTTCCGCCGCCATGCTGCGCCGTTCGCTGTCGGAAATCAGCTTGGCGGTTTCCTCCAGCGTTTCCACATCCTGCGCCGACAGGCCGTCATCGCCCCAGCCATGCGCGGCAATCAGTGCGCGGTGCACGATCAGGTCGGAATAACGCCGGATGGGCGAGGTGAAATGCGCATAGTTCTGCAAGGCAAGACCGAAGTGGCCAAAGTTCTGCGGATGGTAATAGGCCTGCGTCATGCTGCGCAGGGTCGAGATGTTCAAAAGCTCGTCAAACTCGGTCCCTTGCGCCGCCGCCAGCAGTGTGTTCAGGTGCCGGGTCTGCAACACCTGACCCTTGGCCAGCACAAAGCCCGACGCCTCGGCCACCTCGCGCAAGCTGTCCAGCTTTTCGGGCGTGGGTTCTTCATGCACCCGGAACAAAAGCGGCCGCTTCAGCCGGATCAACTCTTCCGCCGCCGCGACATTGGCCAGGATCATGAACTCTTCGATCAGCCGATGCGCATCAAAGCGCTCCTTGAAGGCGACCGATTTCACGTGGCCATCCTCGGTCAACTCGATCCGCCGTTCCGGCAGGTCAAGGTCCAGCGGTTGCCGCAAGGCACGGGCGTGTTTGGTGGCGCCGTAGGCGGCATAAAGCGGCTTCAGGACCGGCTCCAGCAGCGGTGCCGTCACATCGTCCGGCGCGCCATCCACCGCCGTCTGCACCTGTTCATAACTCAGGCTGGCCACCGACCGCATGATCCCGCGCACAAAGCGGTGGCTGACCTTGGCGCCTTGCGCATCCAGCCGCATCCGCACCGCAAGACAGGCCCGGTCCACATGCTGATGCAGGCTGCACAGATCACCCGACAGAACGTCAGGCAACATCGGCACCACCCGGTCGGGGAAATAGGTGGAATTGCCACGCTTTCGCGCCTCGCGGTCCAGCGCCGATCCGGGGCGTACGTAATAGGCCACATCGGCAATCGCCACCCAGACGATAAAGCCACCGGGATTGCCCGGCTCGCGGTCATACTCGGCATAGACCGCATCGTCGCGGTCGCGCGCATCTGCCGGGTCGATGGTCAGCAGGGGAATATCTCGCAGGTCGTCGCGCCCGGCCATAGGCGCAGGCTGCGCGCGGTCGGCTTCGGCAATCACCGCATCGGGGAACTGGTCTGGGATGCCATGCTGATGAATGGCAATCAGCGACACCGCGCGCGGCCCCGACGGATCACCCAACACCGCCGTGATCCGCGCCTGCGGCAGACCCATGTTGCGCCGCCCCACCGCCTCGCCCTCAACCAGCTCGCCATCCTTGGCGCCAAGGGTCATGTCGCGCCCGACGCGCCATTCCTTGTCCTGCCCCTTGTCGATCGGCACGATCCGCCCGCCCTCGGCGCCCGCCCGGAACACCCCCAACACCCGCAACGGATTGGTGCCGATATGGCGGATCAACCGCGCCTCATACTGATACTCACCAACGTCCACCGGCGACAGCCGCGCCAGGATCCGGTCGCCGGCCGCAAGCGCCGGATCGCCCTTCTTGGGAATGAACAGGATACGGGGCGCATCGCCTTCGCTGTCCCATTCCATCGGCCGGGCAAACACGTCACCCTGCGCATCCGGCCCGGTGATGATCAGGATCGACACCGGCGGCAGGCTTTCGGGGTCGCGGTAGCTGCGCCCCTTCTTGGCCACCGCGCCATCGTCTTCCAATTCGCGCAGGATGCGCTTCAACTCAATCCGCCCGGCCCCCTTGATGCCAAAGGCCTTGGCAATGTCGCGTTTGGCCTGAAGGCCGGGGTTGTCGGTGATCCATTGCAGGATCTGCTCTTTGCTGGGCAACTGTTCCATGCATCTGACCTAGCACGCCAGCCCGCCCCAAGAAAGACACCAGGGATTGCTGCTTTGCAAATACTCCCGCCGGAGGCTTCCACAGTCAGCCAAGCACGCTACCAGCGGGACAGCGCGTCCTCGTCGCCATCCTTTGCTGCGACCCATTCCACCCCATCCGGCCCCAGTTCCTTTTTCCAGAACGGCGCCCGGGATTTGAGGTAGTCCATCAGAAACTCGGCGGCGGCAAAGGCAATTGCGCGGTGCGGGGCGGCGGTGGCCACCATCATGATCGGCTCGCCGCCCGCCAGCCGGCCAAAGCGGTGGATCACCAGCGCATCGACCAGTGACCAGCGCAAGGCTGCCTGATCCATGATGGCTGCGATCGCGCGTTCGGTCATGCCGGGGTAATGCTCGATCTCCATCGCCGACAGGGTGCCGCCATTGTCGCGCACCAGCCCGGTAAAGGTGACAACCGCCCCCGCCCCCGTGGCGGTCTTGGTAAAGGCGGTGGCTTCCGCGCCCGGATCAAAGGCGTTCGCCTGCACCGACAGCCGCATCTCAGCCCCCTGTCATCGGCGGGAAGAACGCAACCTCGCGCACCCCGTCAAGCGGCGCGTCAAATGACGAAAGCTCCTGATCCAATGCCACCCGCAGGCTGGCCAGATCGGAAAACGCCATCGCATAGCGCTCTTCGCGTGCAACCAACTCGGCCACCAGATCGGCCACGGTCGCGGCCCTTGTGTCCAGCCGTTCGCCCGGCAGGCCAATGCGTTCGCGCACCCATGCGAAATACAAAACGTTGATCATGGTGTCTCGTCCTTCAGGAAGGGCAGGGATTTGCGGAAATAGTCCCATCCGGTCAGGAAGGTCAGGATCGCCGCGATCCAGATCAGCCAAAGCCCGGCCAATGTGGCCAGCGAAGAACAGCCCCGCGTGCCGCAAGAGCGGATCGGGTCGGCCAGACCCTGCGTCACCAGCACCGCATATTGCTCGGCCGTCATGCCGCGCCGTGCAATGCCTTCGACATGCTCCAGCCCGGTGCCCAGAAACAGGATGGCAATTGCCACCATCTGCGCCGTGGTCTTCCACTTGGCCAGCTTGGTCACCTTCAACAGCCCGGCCTTGGCCCCCAGAAACTCGCGCAGGCCCGAGACAAAAACCTCGCGGAACAGGATGACGGTGACGGGCAGGATCAGCCAGGGGTTCATGCCGGAATAGCCGGTCAGGATGACCAGGGCGATCACCACCATTGCCTTGTCGGCAATCGGGTCCAGCATGGTGCCGAACTTTGATTCCTGATGCCAGCGGCGGGCGATATAGCCGTCAAACCAGTCGGTCACGGCTGCAACGACAAACAGGGTCAGTGCGAACCAGTCGGCCCAGGGACGGTGGAAATACAAAAACATGACCGCCACACCGGGGGCCGCGATCAGGCGCATCACCGTCAGGATGTTCGGAAGTGTCCATCTCATGCCAGATGCTTAGCCCATTACCGACGACAGAGGAAAGCGGATTTGATCAGAACGGCACCTTGGTCAGAACGGAACGGGGGCGGCAAAGGTGACCAGCGCCCCGGTGGCCGGATGATGCAGCGTCAGGGTTTCGGAATGCAGCATCAGGCGCGGCGCGTCGCCCGCCGGGCCAGAGGCATAGATCTGATCCCCGATGATCGGATGCCCCAGCGCCAGCATGTGCACCCGCAACTGGTGGCTGCGCCCGGTCAGCGGATGCAGGCGCACGCGGGTCTCATTGCCCGCGCGTCCGATCACCTGCCAATCGGTCTGCGCCGGGCGGCCATGGTCATGGCTGACCATCTGGCGCGGGCGGCGCGGCCAGTCGCTGCACAGCGGCAGATCGACGTGCCCATGATCCTGCGCCATTTCGCCCCAGACCCGCGCGACATAGGTCTTGCGCGCGCGCCGCTTTTCGAACTCTTGCCCCAGAAAGCCTTGCGCCTGTTTGGTGCGGGCAAAGATCATCACCCCCGAGGTGTCGCAGTCCAGCCGATGCACCACCAGCGCATCCCAGCGTTCGGCCTGCAACCGGCTGATCAGGCAATCGGCCCGCCCCTCCAGCTTGCCCGGCACGCTGAGCAAGCCTGCGGGTTTGTCGACCACCAGAATGTGCGCATCCTCGTGCAGAATGACCAACGGCCCGGTGGGCGGATCATAGCTGAAATCGGGGATCAGGCTGGGATCATGGTCGGGCACGATGCGTCGGGTCATAGGATGCTGTGGCCTGCCTGTTTCAGACGATTGGCCAGATGGCGAATGTGGGCCGGGCCTACCTCGCAGCAGCCGCCCACGATGGTGGCCCCCATGTCCACCCATTGCATGACGAAATCGGCGTATTTTTCCGGCGTCAGGTCGCGGCGGTGGGTGTAGTCCGGCGCGTCAGCGCTGTCGGGCAGCGGCAGGCTGGAAATCTCGGAAAAGCCGTTGGCATAGGCCCCGAACGGCCGCCCCATGGTGGCCAGCACCGAAAGCGCCGCCGCCATCGCCTCGGGCATCGAGCAATTGGCCAGCACCGCGGCGGTGGGGTGGTCGGCAATCACCCGCGCCAGATCGGCAACAGGCTCGCCCGACCGCAGGCGGCTGCCGTCGCGGTCATCGACCGACACCGACAGCCAGACCGGCAGACCGGCCACCTGTGCGCCTTGCAAGGCACCCCGCGCAAGGTCCAGCGACGACATGGTTTCGCACAGGATCAAATCGACATGCGGCGCCATCAGCCGGGCCTTTTCGGCATAAAGTGCAGCCGACACCGCAACCGGCCGCGTCAGATCGGGGCGATAGCTTTCGCCCAGCGGCCCCATCGACCCGGCAATGATGCCGCGCCCGGCCTCGGCCCGCGCCTCATGCACCTCCAGCAGCGCGCGCAGGTGCAGGGCATGGTAATAATGGTCCAGCCCGACGCTGGTCAGCCGGTCATGCAGGATGTTGTAGGTGTTGGTGGTGGCGACCGAGGCCCCGGCGGCGAAATACTCGGCATGGATCGCGCGGACCAGACCGGGGTGGTCGATCATTGTCCGGGTGGCCCACAGGGGCGTGCGGTCGTCCCCGGCGCGGGCAACCAGTTCCTGGCCCATGCCGCCGTCCAACAAGGTGATTTCGGTCATTTTCGGGTCTCTTTGCATCTTGTGGCGCAAGGCCGGCGCGGGTTTCGATTGAACCGCCGGGGGGCTGTCTGCCCCCCGGACCCCCCGCGGGTATTGGGGCCAAGAGGAAGGGGATCACGCGGCGTTCTGGAACACATCCTTCAACAGGTCGGAAAAGAAGGCTTCGTCCCTGGCGGTGAAGGCGGCGGGGGTGTTGCTGTCAAGGTCCAGCACGCCCAACAGGTCACCCGCACCGTTGCGGACCGGCAGCACCAGTTCAGACCGGGTCGAGGCTGCGCAGGCGATATGGCCGGGGAAGGCGTCGACATCGGGCACGTTCTGCACCATGCCGGTGCGGGCACAGGCACCGCAAACCCCGCGCGAAAACGGGATGACAAGGCAGCCGTGGCCGCCCTGATAGGGGCCGATCTTCAGCAGTCCGGGGGCCACCACGCGATAAAACCCGGTCCAGTCGCAAAGCGGGTGGGCGTGATGCACCTCGCAGGCGATGGTCGCCATCAGGGCCACGGTGTCCGTCTCGCCGCTTGTCAGCGCCAGAATGGCGGATTTCAAGCCGTCGTAGTCTGGGGTCATGTCCCGTGTCCTTGTGCCAGCCCTGTCAGGTGCGGGCCGGACCCGCCGACCCAAACGCCACCAGCCCGTAGCACGGGGGGCCGGCCGTCGCCAAGCGGGGTTCGGGGGGCGAGCCCCTTTGGTCATCGGTTCAGGGGGACAAAGCGCCAGGGGCGCGCCGGGAAAGGCCGGGGCTGGCGCGCGCCGGCAGTTGGCAGGGAACCTCGGCGCCGCGAACTGGGTGGGGGCAATGATCCGCAGCGCCGAGGGAAGCTTTATGCAGCTACCCGTTCATATTCGCCGGACCGCGCGGTAAGATTAGGGGGAAACTTGGGCGGTTTCGCGTCAATTCCGAAGGTCTGGTGACAATACCGGCGTTAGGGCAGCAACTGTTTCGCATCGATCCGAAATGACAGCAGGTTCCGGCCCCCTTCGCGGCGGTAATGCAGGTCTTGCGACAAGGCCCGAATCAGGTGCCAGCCAAAGCCGCCTTCGGGCAGATCGCCCGACTGGGGCAGCGGGGCCAGATCGCCCGGCGGCAGACAGGCATCCGGCATCGGCAGGCCCGCATCGGTGATGCTGCACACCAGACCGGTTGCGGAAAACGTGACCGTCACCTCAATTTCGCCGGGGGATTGGGCATAGGCGTGTTCAACGATGTTGTTCAGCGCCTCGGCCAGAACGATCTGGGCCGCGTCGCGGGCGGGTTGCGTGATCGGACCGGGCATCAGCGTGTCAAACAGCGCGCACAACGCCTGCCGCACGGCAAGCGGCGTCGAGGGGATGACAAGCCTTGTGCTGTCATGCGGCACGTCACGCGCCATGGAGTGCGGCACCTGCGGCGGGCACAGGAAGGCTGGCATGGATCGGAAAGACGCTTTCCATCCGCGTCAGGCGGAACACCTTTTCCACCGCGGGCGTAAGCGCGGCCAGTTCCAGCGGACGGTCCGGGCCAAGGGCCTTGCGCACCGCCACCACCGCACCCAAACCAGAGCTGTCGATGAAGCCGACACCAGAAAGGTCCAATATAACCCGACGGTTGTCGGCCTGTGTCAGGGCGCGCATCTGGTCCTTGAAATCAATCGCCCCGGCGGCGTCGATCCGCGTGTCGCGCACATGGACGACGATAAGATCGCGATAGTCCGAACATTCCAGCAACATGTCATCTTCCTTCCGCCTTGGCAGAGAAAGCGTAACGACGAGAGGTTATGGATTGGTCAATGTGATCGGATGGATCAGTTCAGTTGAAACTGCAACGGATAGCGGCCATCCTCAAAATCGCCGAACAGGTCAGGCAGGTCGGGGTGCGACACGGGCTCGCCGGTTTCATCGGGCACAAGGTTCTGCTCGGACACATAGGCCACGTAGTAGCTTTGTTCGTTTTCGGCCAGCAGGTGATAGAACGGCTGATCTTTTGACGGACGGCTGTCTTCGGGGATGTTGTCATACCATTCGTCAGTGTTGGTGAACATGGCGTCCACGTCGAACACCACACCCCGAAACGGATGCTTGCGATGGCGCAGCACCTGACCAAGATGGTATTTGGGCATAGATGTCAGCATCAGATTGCATCCCCTCGGCTTGATTAATAGTCCCGAAGCTTGGGTCTTGTCCACATGGCAGGCGATGCAAGCGGGAAACAATCTGTGGTCCCTATCCCCACAGTGTTGGAAATAATTGCGTTTTTTGGCCTGCTGGCCGCGGTGGGGCAGCCTGTGGCGCATGTGGCGGTGATCTTGCGGGCAGGGGGGCGGTGGGTCCGGCGACGACCGTGCTAGAGGTGGCGACGCGGGCACGCACTCTCGGATTTCTGATCTGACGCGGGGATATGCCCCATTTCCCCCGGCGCGATTTTGGCCTATCTTCAGAGGCAATAAGAAAAACGTGCGAGGGGCAGATGAGCAGACTTCTCCGTGCGTCGATGCTGTTGTTGTTGTTGGCCGCCTGTGGTGGAGGCAGCAGCCGGTTTTCGGCGCCCCGTGAATTGGACAACGCCTGTGCCATCGCGCGGGAAAGGCCGCAATATTTCAACGCGATGAAGGCGACGGAGCGCAAGTGGGGCATTCCGGTGCATGTGCAGATGGCGACGATCCATCAGGAATCGAAGTTCATCGGCAATGCGCAGACCCCGCACCGGTTCGCGCTTGGGATCATCCCGATGGGGCGGCAGTCTTCGGCCTATGGATACAGCCAAGCCCTTGATGGGACTTGGGAAGAATACCAAAAGGACCAACGTCGGGGCGGGGCGCGGCGGGACCGGATCTCGGATGCGACCGACTTCATGGGCTGGTACATGGACCAGTCTGCCGAGCGTCTGGGCATTTCCAAATCCGACGCGCAGGCGCATTATCTGGCCTATCATGAAGGTCGCACCGGCTTTGCCCGGCAAAGCTATCTGGACAAGCCTTGGCTGCTGGATGTTGCGGCCAACGTTCAGGCGCGGGCGGACATGTATGCCCAGCAACTGGCGGGGTGCCGGCGGTAGGCGGCGGCGCCTACGATCCGCGCTTGCGGATTTCGCCGGTGATGTCGAAATACGACGCGGGCAGCGCGCCGCCCTTTTTCATTTCACCAAGAATAACAGTGGTTTGGTTGCCCACGTCATCGGTGATGATCCATTGCCGCAACTCGACCGGTGTGGCGGTAAACACCAATTCGATCGTGCCATAAGACGGGTTTTCCGGGTCTTGGGCGACGACGCGCGTGGTGTTTTCCACTTCCCTGTGGCCCACCACCATTTTGGCTTTGCCAAGGTCGATATCGGCGGCCAGGATCAGGTTCAGGGGCGTGCGTTTCAGCGGGTATTGCTCGGGTGGCTGGTTGGATTTTGCATCAAAAACAGCTACTTGGCCGCCACCTGCCAGCACCAGACTGCGGTCGGGCGGGGCATATTCGAACCGCACCCGGCCGGGACGGCGGATGAAGAGTTTGCCGGTGGCGATGGTGCCGTCACCGTTCACTTGGGTGAAATCAGCCTCGACCGTGGTCAAGCCATTCAGATAGCTGGACAATTCTGCCAACGATATCTTTGCGGCCAAAGCCGGGGAGCCAAGGACAAGAAGGGCAATCGGGGCCAGAAGGGCGGTTCTGCGGTTCATATCACTCATATAATCGCAGGGGACGCGTCTTGCATCAGGGATTGCGGGCCTGTTGCGAAGAAGTGCCGAAGTCGTGACGCAAGCAGCGTGCCGTGCCGGTGCTTTGCCCGTGGTCATGCCGTGGTGCCTGCGTGGTCACAGACCGCGCGGCGGGTTCGGGCGGCGTTAACCCGGCGCGGGCAGGGTTGCGGCAGACCGAGGAGCCGGACCATGCCCGCAAGACCCGCAAAATCTGCCGCCGAGCACAAGCGCCGGACCAGCTATACCCATCTGGCCCAGACCCTGCGCGGGCTGGAGGATGACCTGCGCTGGGGGATGCGCGGCTCGGCGCGGATCCCGCCCGAATGGCACAGCATCGCGCAGGCCGACCCGGTGCCGGGCAAGCGCCATATCTCGATCCGGGTGGATGAAGATGTGCTGCGGTTTTTCCGGTCGATGGGCGCGGGGCATCTGCCGCGGATGAATGCGGTGCTGCGGGCGTTCATGCTGGCCCGTCTGGCGGGCGTGGTGCAGGGGCCCGAGGACGTGGACCATGGTCAAAACGCGCTTCACGATCTGGACCGCGAAGCCGAGAGCCTGCGGCGGGCGATGCCGGGGTTGGTGCAAGAGATCTTGGGCGGGGCCAAGCCCGACACCGCCGCCGCGCAGTTGCTGGCCCGGCTGGACCGTTGGGCCGAGGCGGTGAAGGGGCTGGAGTGATGCAAAAGGGGCAGGAAGGCCAAAGGAAAACGCGCGCCTTGGGGCGCGCGGTTGGTTTTGGGGCAGGGGGGATGGTTTTGGGGCGGCGGGGTGACCCCCCGCCCGCCGCGTGCCTCAGGTCTCGGGCACCAGAATCTCGCGTTTGCCGACGTGGTTTGCCGGGGTGACGACCATCTGTTCTTCCATCTGTTCCACCAATTTGGCGGCCTTGTTGTAGCCGATGCCCAGTTTGCGCTGAATGTAGGAGGTCGAGCATTTGCGGTCCTTGGCGACGATGGCGACGGCCTGATCGTAAAGCGCGTCTTCGCCGTCGCCCGACGACAGGCCCAGCACCACGTCGATGTCAGAGGCGGTGTCTTCATCCGGGCCTTCGACGACGCCAGACATATAGACCGGCGGGCCGAAGGATTTCAGGTGGTTGACGATTTCCTCGACTTCCTCATCGCTGACAAACGGGCCGTGGATACGGGTGATCTTGGCGCCGTTGCCCATGTAGAGCATGTCGCCCATGCCCAACAGTTGCTCGGCCCCCTGTTCGCCCAGGATGGTGCGGCTGTCGATCTTTGAGGTGACCTGAAAGCTGATCCGGGTCGGGAAGTTGGCCTTGATGGTGCCGGTGATCACGTCCACCGAGGGGCGCTGGGTGGCCATGATCAGGTGGATGCCGCTTGCGCGGGCCATCTGGGCAAGGCGCTGGATGCAGGCCTCGATTTCCTTGCCGGCGACCATCATCAGGTCGGCCATCTCATCCACCACCACCACGATGTAGGGCAGGGCGACGGGGGCGAATTCCTCGGTCTCGAACACCGGCTCGCCGGTGTCTTCGTCAAAGCCGGTCTGGATGGTGCGCTTGAACATCTCGGCCTTGGCAAGCGCCTCGCGCACCCGGCCGTTGAAGCCTTCGATGTTGCGCACGCCCATTTTCGACATCTTGCGGTAGCGTTCCTCCATTTCCGCGACCACCCATTTCAGCGCGACCACGGCCTTTTTCGGGTCGGTGACGACGGGCGACAGCAGGTGCGGGATGCCGTCGTAAACCGACAGTTCCAGCATCTTGGGGTCGATCATGATCAGGCGGCATTCCTCGGGCGTCAGCTTGTACAGAAGCGACAGGATCATGGTGTTGATCGCGACCGATTTGCCCGAACCGGTGGTGCCGGCGATCAGAAGGTGGGGCATCTTGGCAAGGTTCGCGACGATGGCGTCGCCGCCGATATCCTTGCCCAGTGCCAGCGGCAGGCGCATGTTGCTGTCGCCAAAGTCGCGGGCCGACAGGATTTCGCGCAAGACCACCTTTTCGCGGGTGGCGTTGGGCAGTTCGATGCCGATGACAGAACGCCCCGGCACGGTCGAGACGCGGGCCGACAGGGCCGACATGCTGCGCGCGATGTCATCGGCCAGACCGATGACGCGGCTGGCTTTCAGGCCCGGCGCGGGTTCCAGTTCGTACATGGTGACGACCGGGCCGGGGCGGACGCTGACGATCTCGCCCTTGACGCCATAGTCATCCAGCACCGATTCCAGCATGCGGGCGTTTTCTTCCAGCGATTCATCGGACAGGGCAAAACGCTCGACCGTGGCGGGGCTGGCCAGAAGCGACAGGGGGGGCAGTTCATAGGGCTGGGCGGCCATGTCGTCAAAGCGCAGGCGGGGCTGGGTTTCGGCCATGGCCTGACGCGAGGGCGCAAGCTGCTTTTTGACGATGTGCTGCACCACGGGCTTGCGTGCCTCGGGCATTGGCGGGCGCGGTGGCAGCGGGGTGGGGTCGTAGTCGGGCTCGAAGCTGTCATCGGGCTGCCAATCGTGATCATCGCGATCGGTGTATTCGGGCAGGGCGGGCGGCTCGGCGGTGAACAGGTTTTCGTCGTTTGGCCAGACTTGCGGCTGCTGCGGGGTCTGGCTGGGCAAGATCGCGGTCGGGGCCTGCGGCGGGGTGGGGGGCGCGAAGGCGGCCGCGGCGCGGCTGGCGGTCAGCGGCGGTTCGGGCGGCAGGCCAAGGCTGGTCATGGAAGGCGCGGGTTTGCGGGTGTCGGCCAGCAGGGGTTGCGGGCCGCGCAGGCGTTGGGTCAGGCTGCGGGCAACGGGCGGTTCGCGCCGGGGTTGCGCGGCGGCGCTGACCAGGTTCAGCGCCGGGCCGCTGCGCAGGCGGGCGCGGATGGCGTCGGAAATGCGGGCCTTGATGCGGTCATCATCGGGGGCGAGGTCATCGGAGTAGTCGGGGGCTTGCGGTTCCACCAGTTCGGGCAGCGGGTCGGCGGTGCGGCGCATCAGGTGCGGCATCCGGGCCAGAAGGCCGACCTTTTCGCGCGGCGGGGCGTAATGCGCGGCCTCGGCCATCGGTTCGGGATAGCGCGGGTCGGCGCGCAGCGGGTGGGGTGCAAGCGACTGCGCGGCAGGATCTGTCGCTGTCGGCGCGCGATGAATGGCGGCGCTGCGGCTGCCAAAGGCGGGGGGGGCCATGTGCGGGGCCGTTGCCTGGGCCCTGTGGGGTGCCTGCCAGTCTTGCGACATGCTGGCTTGCGACATGCTGGCTTGCGACACGCTGGCCGCGCGGTTTGACATGGCTTCGGCGCGGGCGGTGCGGCGATCGGCAAGGGCAGTGGCGGCGCGCACACGGCCGCGGCCGGCGGCGGCAAGCGCCTTGTCATAGGCAAAGATCGTGCCCATCGCCAGAAACCGCCCGATCACCGTCAGCTCAAGCATGGTAAAGCCGGTGACCCAGAGGCCCATCACCACCAGCAAGCCGCCCAAGAGCAGCGACATCAGGTTCAGGCCCAGCCCGGCATTGACCGGGGCCATGCCCAGCAGCGTGCCAAGGATGGTATCGCCAAACAGCCCGCCCAGACCAAAGGCATGCGGCCAGCCCGACCCCGGCACCAGCGTGGCGGCAAAGACCGAGGCCAGCGCCACGGCGATGACGGCAAAGACGATGCGGCCCACGGCGCGGTCAGCGCCCCGGTGGCTGACAAAACGGGTGCCCCAGGCGCCCAGGATCAGCGGGATCATCCAGGCGCCCTTGCCGCCGATGATCATCAGCGTGGAGGCAACCGCCGCGCCAAAGCGGCCCAGAACATTGTGCGCCGGTTGGTCGGTGGCGACCATCCAGCCGGGATCTTCGGGCGAATAGCTGCCCAGCATCAGCGCAAAGGCCATGGCCACCGCCAGCAGTGCCAGCCCCATCAGCTCGCGCCCCCGGCGTTCCAGCATGGCCGCGGTGTTCTGATCGACAAGCGGGTCGCGCTGACGTGCGTTGATGGATGCCATGGCCTTACCTGTCCTTAACCGTAGAGGCAGTCACGCAGCTGGATCAGCCCGTGCTGCAATTCTTCTTTTGGGGCAACAAGCGCCACCCTTACATAGTCGCGACCGGGGTTCTGACCGTCTGCCGCCTCACGCGAGAGATAGGCGCCGGGCAGCACCCGCACGCCGGTTTCGCGCCAGAGCTTGACGGCCGCCGCCTCGCCATTGCCGATCCCGGCAGGCACCGGCAGCCAGAGGAAAAAGCCACCCTCGGGTGAGACGCGGTTGGCCAGCCCGGCAAAGACCTGATCGGCCAAGCGAAACTTGTCTTGATAAAGTGCAAGGCTGTGGGCGACATGCGCCTCGTCCGACCACGCCGCTTCGGATACGCGCTGAATGGGCAGCGGCAACGGCGCGCCGGCAAAGGCGCGCAACTGGCGGATGCGGTGCATCGACTGCGGTCCGCTGGCGACAAAGCCCGAACGCAGGCCGGGCAGGTTTGAGCGTTTCGACAGCGAATGGAACACCGCCACACGCTCGGGGTTGGTGCCGGTGGCTTGGGCCACGGCCAGCGCGCCGGGCGGCGGGGCATCGCGCCAGATCTCGGAATAACACTCGTCGGCAAAGACGCGGAAATCGTGCTTTTCGGCCAGTGCCAGCAGGCGGGCAAGGTAATCTGCCGGGGCAACAACGCCTTGCGGGTTGGCGGGTGAACACAGGTAGGCCACGGTCACGCGGTCAAGAATGTCGGCGGGAAGGCTTTCGTAATCGGGCAGAAAGCCGGTCTCGGCTGTGGCGGGCACATAGACCGGCGTTGCCCCCACGGTCAGCGCGGCCACGGCATAGACCTGATAGAACGGGTTCGGCATCAGGATGACCGGCGATTTGCCGGACTTGGTTTCCGGCGCAAGCGCGATGGCCGCGTTGAACAGCCCTTCACGGGTGCCGTTCAGCGCCATGATCCGGTCCGGCGACAGCGTCACGCCATAGCGGTGCTGCACCCATGTGGCGATGGCGGACAGCAGTTCGGGCGTGCCATCATTGGGGGGATAGATGCCGAAACCATCAAGATGTTGTGCAAGGATGGGGCCGACGAAGCTGGGCATCGGGTGGCGGGGTTCACCGATGGTCATCGCGATCGGGGTGCCGCCCGGCGCATGCGCATCCAAAAGCTTCCGCAAACGCGGAAACGCATACTCCGGCAGGTTCGAAAACCGCTCTGGAAACGCCATGACTGCCTCTATCTTGGGGTCGTATCGCCCCTTTGCGGCAAGGATAGCCAGCTATTGCCGTGCGGTCCAGAAAAAGCCGGTGGCCCTGTGGGTTAGCCCGGCGGCATTGTGGCTTTTTCGCCCGTGAAGGGCGGGCGGGTCTATTGCAAGGCGTGTGCGGCTGCGGTGCCCAGACGCAACAGACGGTCTTCGGTCATTGGCGGTGCCATGAAGCTGATCCCGCAAGACGGCTGCGCGGTTGGCAGCGTCAGCGCGCAGCCGTCCATCAGATTGCCGATGCGGGTGTTGCGCAGCGCCAACAGGTTTTCGGCGACGTAATAGTCGTGGTCGGTCAGCAGCCGATGGGCGTTGGGCGGCAGAATGGGCGAGGTGGGCAGGATGACGGCATCATAGCCCGCGACAGCCTGCGCCCAGATGCGGCGCAGCGCGTGCAGCCTGCGCCAGGCGGCGACATAGTCATGCGCCGCGACCCGCGCCCCGGCCCGGAACCGTTCAAGAATGCGCGGGAACATCTTTTCGGGGGCTGCCTCGATGGTCTTGCCCCAGATGCCATAGGCTTCGGCGGTGAACAGCGTGACGGCAAGATCCATCGCCTCGGCCACTTCGGGGCGGCTGGCCCGGTCGATCCGCGCCCCTGCCCGCGACAGACGCGACAGCGCGTCGTCAAAGCCCCGGGCCGGACGGTCGCGCAGATCGTCCAGCGCCACGGTTTCCAGCACCAAAAGTCGCGTGCCGTGCAGGCTGGTGCCGCGCAGGCTGGTGCCGCGCAGGTCGGGGGCGGGCCGGCCTTCCATCGCCGCCAGCAGCAGGGCGCAGTCTTCAACGGTGCGCGCCAGCGGGCCGACGCTGTCAAACATCTCGCACAACGGCACCACGCCGCGCAGCGACAGGCGGCCATGCGTGGTTTTCAAGCCGACCAGATCGTTCCAGGCTGCCGGAATGCGCACCGAGCCGCCGGTATCAGAGCCGATGGCGGCGGGGGCCAGACCAAACGCCACCGATGTGGCCGCCCCCGAGGACGAGCCGCCCGCCACCGCCTGATCATCGTTGATGCAGGGCGGTGTGGCGGTGACCGGGTTCAGCCCCAGCCCGGAAAACGCCAGTTCCGACATGTGGGTCTTGCCAAGGCAGACCAGGCCTTGCAGCGTGGCCATGCGCAACACCTCGGCATCGGCCTGCGGGGTGCGGCCGCGCAACAGCGCCGAGCCTGCCTCGGTGGCGCGGCCGGCGGTGTCAAAGAGGTCTTTCCAACTGATCGGCACGCCATCCAGCGGGCCGCGCCGCAAACCGGCCTTGGCCCGGGCCGCCGCCGCCATCGCCTCGGCCCGGCTGCGGTTGGGCAGGACGCGGACATAGATGCGGTCGCGCAAGGGGTGGCGGTCGATGGCGGAAAGCTGCATCTCGCACAGCTCTACCGGGTTGATGCGGCCGGTTTCTATTTCGGTGCCCAACTCGGCCGCCGTCATGTTCGCCCAGGTTTTCGCCATCCGCTGCCCCCGTTTTGCCGCAAGGCTACCGTCAAGCCCGCACATGGACAATCCCGCGTGTCGCGCCATATTGTGTGGCATGGAAAATGATTGCGACATCCTGATTGCCGGGGGGGGATTGAACGGCCCGGCGCTGGCGTTGGCGCTGGCTCAGGCCGGGTTGCGGGTCACGGTGGTTGATGCCCGCCCGGCCCCGGCGCGGGCGACAACCGGGTTTGACGGCCGGTCCTATGCGCTGGCGCTGGCATCAAAACGCCTGCTGACGGTGATCGGCGTCTGGCCAAGGGTGGCGGATCTGGTGCAGCCGATCTTGCAGATCAAGGCGTCGGATGGCGAGGCGGGCAAGGGCGCGGCGCCGTTCTTCTTGCATTTCGATTCGGCAGAAATCGAAGATGGGCCGATGGGCTTCATGCTGGAAGACCGGCATCTGTATCGCGCCTTTCTGGACACGATGCGCGACACCCCCGGCCTGACGCTGCTGTCGGGCGAGGCGGTGGTGGCGCAGGCGGCGGGGCCGCAGGGGGTGACGGTGACGCTTGCGTCCGGCAAGACGCTGACTGCCCGGCTGCTGGTGGGCTGCGATGGGCGCGGGTCGGGCACGGCGGCGCGGGCGGGGATCGGCTATGTTGGCTGGGGCTATGGTCAGACCGCGCTGGTGACGGCGGTCCGCCACGCGGGCGATCATCAGGGCATCGCGCATCAGTTCTTCATGCCCGAAGGCCCGCTGGCCATTCTGCCGCTGCGGGGCGGGCACCTGTCGTCGATCGTGTGGAGCGAGACCGATGCCAATGCCGCCGCCATTCAGGCACTGGACGATGACGCCTATCTTGCGGCGCTGCGCCCGCGCTTTGGCCGGTTTCTGGGCGAGATCGCGCTGGCCGGCGCGCGCTTTACCTATCCGCTGAGCCTGAAGCTGGCCAAAAGCTATGTCGCCCCGCGCGTGGCGCTGGTGGGCGATGCGGCGCATGGCGTGCATCCGATCGCGGGGCAGGGCCTGAACCTTGGGCTGCGCGATGTGGCGGCGCTGGCGCAGGTTCTGGTCGAGGCCACGCGGCGCGGCGAAGATATCGGTGCCCCGGACGTGCTGGACCGCTATCAGGTCTGGCGGCGGTTCGATGCCACCACGCTGGCCTTGGGGATGGATACCGTCAACCGATTGTTTTCCAACAACAACCCTCTGTTGCGGCTGGGGCGTGATCTGGGCATGGGCGTGGTCAACGCCGTGCCGGGATTGCGGCGTGGGTTCCTGCGTCAGGCGGCCGGGTTAAGCGGCGATCTGCCACGGCTGCTGGCCGGGCAGGCGATCTGATCCGGCGCGGACTTGCCCCGGAGCGGCGGGCCACCGCGGGGGGCATCGAGCCCCCGCTTGGCGGCGTTGCCACCAGACAGGTGCGCGGCGTTTTGTGCGGGGCTGGCCTTGCGTGCCTCCGGCGGGAGTATTTTCCAAGCAGCAATCGGCTTTAACCTTGCCGCAAGATTTAGCACGTTAGCGTGACGTGCGGTACAGGGAGGAGTCCCGATGACCGCAAGCAGCAAGTCGCCCCGGTCGCGTGGAAAGCTCTTCCTGCGCACTGGACCGGTGCCGTCGGCCGGGGCGCATTGCCGCGCGCAGTGCCGCGTTTTGCGCGCGCAGGGCATTGCTGCTTTGCAAATACTCCGGGGGAGTCGAGGCCCGCAGGGCATCGGCGGGGGCAGCGCCCCCTTTTGCCCGGTCCGCTTTCTGGACCCGCTGTGTCACGTGTCAGTCTGCCAGATGTGCGCGGAAGCTTTGGATCACTTCGGTATAGACCGCGCGCTTGAACGGGACGATCGCGGCCAGCATCTCGGCGGTGCCGAGCCATTTCCAGGATGCGAACTCGGGGTGGTCGCTGTCGATGCGGATCTGGTCATCGGTGCCGAGGTAGCGAAACAGGAACCATTTCTGTTTCTGGCCGCGATATTTGCCGCCCCAGACCTTGCCCAGAAGTTCGGGCGGCAGGTCGTAGGTGACCCAGCCATGGGTCTTGCCGATGAATTCGACCAGATCGCGGGTGACGCCGGTTTCTTCCCACAGCTCGCGATAGGCGGCGTCCCGCGGTTTTTCGCCGTCGTCAATGCCGCCTTGCGGCATTTGCCAGGCCGCGGTGGGGCTGTCGATCCGCTTGCCTGCCCAGATCTGGCCGGTGGCATTGATCAAGGTGACACCGACGCAGGGGCGGTACGGCAGGGTTTCAGGATCGGCGGACATGGCGGGCCTTTGCATGACGCGGCGGCCAGAGCGGGTCTGGCCGCCTGATCCGGCGTTCAGGGTTGCGGGGCCACGGCCGACAGGCCGCGCAGGATATCGACCGCATAGGCGAGTTGGTAATCCTCGTCGCGCAGTTTGGCGGCTTCTTCGGTACGGGCGCGTTCGTCTTCCAGCAGTTTCCGCTCATCCTCGGTCATCGAGTCGTTTGACAGGATGCCGCGCAGATCGGCCTCGGAGGTCTGTTGGCGGGCGGCGCTTGCCGGTTCCTCGGCGGGGGTTTCGCTGGCGGGCGGTTTCGGCGGCTGGTTCACCACGATGTCGGGCATCACGCCAAGCGCCTGGATCGAGCGGCCCGAGGGGGTGTAGTAGCGTGCCGTGGTCAGGCGCATTGCGCCTTCGCCGCGCAGCGGGATAACGGTCTGGACCGAGCCTTTGCCAAAGCTTTTGGTGCCCACGACGATGGCGCGGCGGTGGTCTTGCAGCGCGCCGGCCACGATTTCCGACGCCGAGGCCGAACCGCCGTTGATCAGCACCACAATCGGCTTGCCTTCGGCCAGATCGCCCAGGGCCGCATTGAAGCGTTCGCTGTCCTGGGCTTCGCGCCCGCGGGTCGAGACGATTTCGCCCTTGTCGAGGAAGGCATCTGACACCTTGATTGCCTGGGTCAGCAGGCCGCCGGGGTTGTTGCGCAGGTCGACCACAAAGCCATTGACCTTGTCCATGCCACCCACATCGGCGACGGATTTCTTCAACTGTTCCTCAAGCCCGGAATAGGTCTGGTCGTTGAAGGTGGTGACGCGCAGCACCACGGTTTCGCCCACGGTGCGGCTGCGCACGGCGGTCAGCTTGATGATGTCACGGATGATCGACACGTCGAAGGGTTCGGCCACATCCTTGCGCACCACGGTGATGATGATTTCCGACCCGACCGGGCCTCGCATCATTTCGACCGCGGCATCCAGCGACAGGCCCAAAACCGATTCGCCGTTCACATGGGTGATGAAGTCGCCGGCCTCGATCCCGGCCTCGTCTGCCGGGGTGTCGTCCATCGGCGAGACCACCTTGACGAAGCCTTCTTCCTGGGTGACTTCGATGCCCAGACCACCGAATTCGCCGCGGGTCTGGACCTGCATGTCATCGAAGTCTTTCGGTGCCAGATAGCTGGAATGCGGGTCAAGCGAGGTGAGCATGCCGCTGATGGCAGCCTCGATCAGCTTTTCGCTGTCGACCTCTTCGACATATTGGCCGCGCACCCGTTCAAAGATATCGCCAAACAGATCAAGCTGTTGATAGACATTGGCGTTGCGCTTGGCCTCTTGCGCGATCAGGGGGGCGGCCACTTGTGTGGTCAGGATCACCCCGGCCACGGTTCCGCCCACGGCGGCCATCACGAACTTCTTCATCGCTTCGTCCTATTCCCGCAATGCGGCAAACCATTCGGCCGGGTTGACCGGATCTGCCCCGTGTCTGAGTTCCATATAGAGCGTTTCCGTGCCGGACACGCCACCACCTTCTTGCGCGGCCGTCAAGAATTCGGCACTTGCCGGCTCGGCCCCGCCCATCAGGCCAAGCGCTGCGCCCGCCGCAACCACATCGCCCACTTCGCCATACACCGTATCAAGGCCGGCCACGATCAACAGATAGCCCGCTCCGGGTTCCAGCACGATCACATTTCCGTAGTCAAGCAATGGGCCAAGATAGCGCAGGGTGGCGGGCCAGGGTGCTGTGACAAGGGCGCGCGGCCGGGTGGCAAGCGTGACACCGGGGCGGCGGACGCCGGCGGCATCGGCCTCCATCGCGCGGCGCAGGGGGCGGCCCAGCACCGGCAAGGGCAAGGTGCCCCTGGCATCGTCAAAGCTGCGGTTGCCGGTATCGTCGGGCGCAAGGCCGGCGGCAAAGGCCGCCAGCGTGTCACTGCTTTGCAGCAGGCCGCGCAGGGTTTCGGGGTCTTCGGTAAAGCGTTTGGGCAGCGGGGTGCGGTCCGAGATCGCTTGTGACAGGGCGGTGCGGGCGACTTGTGCCGCGGCAAGCCCGTCGATCAGGGTTTTTCCCGCCGAGTCGCGCAGACCCGACAGGTCACGCAATTCGGTCAACTCGGCGCGCAGGGCTTCGGCTTCGGCGTGCAGGCCGGGGGTCACGTCGGCCAGCATCATGCCCGACCGCACGGTGCCCAAGGGACCGGAGGGGTGCATCAGCAAGAGCGGGCCGGGGCGGCTTTCAAGCTGGCTGAGCACGCCGACCAGTTGCGCCACGCGGTCCCGCTTGGCCTGAAACTGCAATTGCAGGGTGGTTTCGCGCAACCGGGCCTGCCGCAGGGCTTCGCGCAGGGCGGCAAGGCCGGTCTCATAGGCGCGGATGGTGCGGGTCAGGGCGGCGACGCGGTCTTTCGACGATTTGGCGTCTTGCAGGGCGGCGATGGCGGTTTGCAGGTCGGCCGAGGCGGCGGTGGCCTGTTCGGCCACGCCTTGGGCCTGCACGGGCGCAGCCAGCAGCAAAAGGGCAAAGGCCGCGGCGCGCAGGGTCATTTGAGCAGGCTGATCCCGGTCATCTCGGCCGGTTGCGGCAGGCCCATCAGGTCCAGCACCGTGGGGGCAAGATCGGCAAGGCGGCCGCCGTCGCGCAGCGTGGCCCCGGCAGGCCCCCCCATCACGATCACCGGCACCGGGTTCAGCGTATGCGCGGTGTGCGGGCCGTTGGTGACGGGATCCCACATCTGTTCGCAATTGCCATGGTCGGCGGTGACGATGATCGCGCCGCCGCAGGCTTTCAGCGCGGCCACGGCGCGGCCCAAGCCTGCGTCAACCGCCTCGCAGGCCTTGATCGCGGCGGGCAGGATGCCGGTGTGGCCCACCATGTCGGGGTTGGCGAAGTTGACCACGATCAGGTCATAGCCGTGATTGATGGCGGCGACCAGTTGGTCGGCAACCTCGGGTTCGCTCATTTCGGGTTGCAGGTCATAGGTGGCGACCTTGGGAGATTGCGGCATGAAGCGGGCTTCGCCGTCAAACGGCACCTCGCGCCCGCCGTTCAGAAAGAAGGTGACATGCGGGTATTTTTCGGTTTCCGCCAGCCGGAACTGGGTTTTGCCGTGTTTGGCGACCCATTCGCCAAGGCAGTTGACGATCACCCGTTTCGGGAATGCGGTGGCCATGAAGACATTATGGGCGTCGGAATATTCCACCATCCCCAGCAGCGCCGACCACATCGGGCGGGGGCCGGTCTCGAAGGCGTCAAAGCCGGGCTGGCCGATGGCGGCAAGGATTTCACGCGCGCGGTCGGACCGGAAGTTGAGGCAGAACAAGCCGTCGCCATCTTGCGCCCCGGCATAGCCGGCGATCACGGTGGGGGCGATGAATTCGTCGGTTTCGCCCTTGGTGTAGGATTGGGTGACGGCGGTCAGGGCGTCGGGCGCGGCCTCACCCGTGCCGCGGATCATTGCCTCATAGGCGCGGGCGACGCGGTTCCAGCGATTGTCGCGGTCCATCGCCCAGTAGCGGCCGGTGACGGTGGCGATGTGGGCGCCGTCGGGCAGGGCAACCATCAGCTCTTGCACGAAGGTGGCGGCCGAGGATGGCGGCACGTCGCGGCCATCGGTGATGGCGTGCAGCGCGACCGGCAGGCCAAGGGCGGTGAGGGCGCGGCAGGCAGCGATCACATGGGTGATATGGCCATGCACGCCGCCATCGGACACCACGCCCATCAGATGCGCGGTGCCGCCCTTGGCCTTGACCGCATCGGCAAAGGCCAGCAGCGAAGGGTTGGTGGCAAAACTGCCATCCTCGATCGCCAGATCAATGGCGCCAAGGTCCATCGCCACCACCCGGCCCGCGCCGATGTTGGTGTGGCCGACCTCGGAATTGCCCATTTGCCCGGTGGGCAGGCCGACATCGGGGCCGAAGGTGGTCAGGGTGGAATGCGGGCAGGTGGCCATCAGCGCGTCGAAATTGGGGGTATGGGCCAAGGCGGTGGCATCCCATTCCCGCACCGGGCCAATGCCCCAGCCGTCCAGGATGCACAAAACGACAGGTTTCGGGGGGGTCATGGTCTGCCTCATGGCTGGGGTTGGGCCAAGTCATAGCCTGCGGCGTGCAGGCTGTGCAAGGGTGCGGCCCCCGCATGGCGGCGGGGCTGCCAAGCGGCTATGGCAGCGCCAGCCGCACCAGATTGACCAGCGGGTTGGGGTTGACCCCCAGTGCCGCGATCATGCCAGAGGCGGCCAGCAGCAAGATGGTATCGGCGGTCTGGAACTGCGGGATGGGGCGGGGCGTGTCATCGCGGCGAAACAGCGTGACCATGAACACCATGTAGAAATAAAGCCCAAGCGCCGAGCCCACCGCCGCCACGGCCAGCAGGGCCCAGGCCTGCGCCTCGATCAGCGCGGTGAACAGGTAGAACTTTCCCAGGAAACCGACCGACGCCGGAAGCCCGGCCAGCGACAGCAGGGCCAGCGCCAGCGCCGCCCCGGCAATCGGGCTGCGCCAGATCAGGCCGCGCAGATCGTCCAGCATCGGGGTGCCGCCGATGCCTGCGGCGACGCAGAACGCTGCGATCAGGCCGGGGGCATAGGAGGCAAGGTAGAACAGCGCGGCCTCGGCCCCCAGCGGCGCGCCCGAGGCCAGGATGACCGCGACATAGCCGGAATGCGCCACCGCCGAATAGCCCAGCATCCGCACCAGCGACGGCTGACGCAGGGCCTGAATGTTGCCCAGCAGGATGGAGGCCATGCCGATGGCGGCAAGGCCCGTGCTCCACACCGGTTCGGGCATCGGGGTGGCGGCAAGCCGGATCAGCACCACCGCCACCGCCACCTTCGAGGCAACGCCGGCAAAGGCGGCAACCGCAGGCGGCGCGCCGGAAAACAGGTCGGGTGTCCACATGTGGAACGGCACCAGCGAAAACTTGAAGGCGATCCCCGCCAGCAACAGCGCCGCACCCAGCCGCACCAGCATGCCAGAGCCAGAACCAGACCATGCGCCCAGCGACAGATCGCCGGTCTGGGCATAGGCCAGCGCAAAGCCCAAGAGCAGGGCCGCAGCGCCGATGGCACCAAGGATCAGCAGCTTGTAGGCCGCTTCGAGTGACGCGTTGCTGCGCGGCAGCACGGTCATTGCCAGAAGCGACAGGGTGATGATCTCAAGCCCCAGAAACACCGTGGCCGCGTGTTGTGCCATGGCCAGAACCGCGCCGCCCAGCGTGGCCAGCACCATCAGCGGCGGGCCTTCGCGGGCGGGCTGTGCGGGGCGCAGAAAGATCAGGCAGGCCAGTCCGGTGGCCGCCACCAGCGCCACGCCAAGCCGGGCAAAGCCGTCATCAACCAGCAGCGCCGGCACCGGCAGCGACGGGGCACCCAGCCGCATCACCGCGATTCCCATCGCCGCAAAGGGCCCCAGCGCGGCCACAAAGCGCACCAGAACGGCATCGGCCCTGGGGGCCAGCAGCATCGACACCACGATCGCCAGACCAAGGACGATCAGCGGGGCCAGTGCGGCAAGGTCGGCCGGTGTCATTTCTGCACCGCCCTGATGCCATCGACAGCGGCGTTGACCGCCGGGTCAAGCGCCACCATCAGGCCCTGTGGCAACAGGCCGAAGAACAGCGTGCCGGCACCCAGCACCAGGATCGGGCCAAGTTCGCGCCAGGTCAGGTCTTGCTTGACCTCGGCCTTGCGCGAGGCGCCAAAGACCACGCGCTGGAACAGCCTTGTTGCATAGACCACCGAGATCACCAGCGAGATCAGGGTGATCGAGGCATAGACCCAGTTGACCTGAAACATGCCGGTGATCACCAGCGCCTCGCCCAGAAAGTTGGCGGTGCCGGGCATGGCAAGGGTGGCGGAAAAGAACAGCGCGAAGGTGGCGGCAAAGCGCGGCGCGTTGCGTTGCAGCCCGCCAAGCTCGCGGATGTCGCGGGTGCCGACGCGGTCATAGATCGCGCCGATCAGCAAGAACAGCGCCGAGGCGGAAAAGGCGTGCGCCACCATCACGATGCCCGCGCCCATCATCGAAAAGTGCACGCCGCCGCAGATGCCCATCAGAACCACGCTCATGTGCGCGACCGAGGTATAGGCGACCAGCCGCTTGGCATCGGTCTGGCCGCAGGCGACCAGCGCGCCATAGATGGTGCCGAATGACCCCAGGATCAGGCCATAGGGTGCCAGCACCGCAAAGCCATCGGGGAACAGCATGGCGGGAAAGCGGAACAGGCCGTAAGCCCCGGTTTTCAGCAAAAGCCCGGCCAGCAGGATCGACCCGACGGTGGGGGCCTGGGTATGGGCATCGGGCAGCCAGGCATGGAACGGCGGCACCGGCAGCTTGACCATGAAGGCCAGCGCAAAGCCCGCCAGCAGCCATGTCTGGACATAGGGGCTGATGTCGCGCCCGGCGATCACGAAGGCATCGAAGGTGACACCATTTTCGCCGGTGGAGCCCAGATAGAACACGGCGGCCAGCAGGCCCAGGCCCGCGATGGTGTTGAAGATCAGGAACTTGATCGCGGTCGCCTCACGCGTGCCGTGGCCCCAGATCGCGATCATCAGGAACGCAGGGACCATCATCAGTTCCCAGAAGAAGGCGAAGACCAAGAGGTCAAAGGCCAGGAACACGCCGTTCGAGGTGGCCACGGTCCAGCACAGCGCGGCCATCAACAGCGCGGATTTCTCGGTCTCGTTCCACGACAGGATGACGGTCAGGATGCCAAGGCCCAGCGACAGGAACAGCAAGACGCCGGAAAAGCCATCCATCGCCAGCAGGATCTGCACGCCAAGCGACGGGGCCCAGTCGGACCGATGCAGGGCCAGCCAGCGCCCGGCCTCGCCCTCGATGCCGGCGGCGCTGCCGCCGGTCAGCACGCCCTCGGCGGTGACGAAGATCAGCGCCAGCATGCCCAGCACCAGCGAGACAAGCGCCACCCAGCGGTCGGTGCGTGGCCAGATCAGGTTGGCAAACAGCGCCACAAGGCCGCCGAAGAAGGGCAAAAGGATGATTGCGCCAAGTGTCATGGTGTTCCCCAAACCAGCAGTAAAAGTCCGGCTATGCCGCCGGCCATGGCAAAGCCATAGTCACGGACACGGCCTGTCTGGACCGTGCGCGCCAGCGCCCACAGCCGGACAACGCCAGCCCCCCCCCTCATCCAGAGCTTGTCAAACCAGTCCGGCGCGAGGGGGGCGGTGATTTTCTGTTGCAGCCAGACCAGTGCCAGCACCGGCCATGTGCCCACCGGGTCGGCGGGGGCCTTGCCGTATCCGTTCAGCCAGCGCACGCCTTTCACAAAGGGGCGCACGAACATCACCTGATACAGGCCGTCAAACCGCATTCCCCAGTTGAGCCAGAGCGCCAGCCTGACAAAGCGGCTGTTGGCCCCGCCCTCGCCCCGGCGCGGCATCTTGCGGGCCTTGCGGCTGATGGCGCGGACGTTGCGCAAGCCTTCGGACAGCCACGGCACAAACACCAGCGCCAGTGCAAGACCCACCCCCAGCAAGGGTGCGGCAGCGGCAACGTAAACCGAAAACGCCGAGGCATGCGGTTCTTCGGCCCCCAGAAAATGCATGATCGGCGTGACCAGCACCCCGGCCACGATCGCCCCCGTGGCCAGCAGCATCAGCGGCAGGTTGGTCCAGATGGTGCCGGTGCGCGGGGCCTCGTGCCGGTGGACATTGCCCGCGTTTGGCATATCGGTCTCGCGCATCGGCATCAGCCCGATCATGATGGCCCGCGACGCATAGGCCCCGGTCAACAGCGCCGTCAGCACCGCGCCCAGCCACAACACCTGCCCGATGGCGCCAAAGCCCTGAACCGCAGTGAGGATGGCCTCTTTGGACCACCAGCCCGCCGTGACCATCGGCAGGCCCGCCAGCGAGGCACCGCCCGCGACAAAGGCCACATAGCTGACGGGTTTGCGTGTCCAGGCCCCGCGCATCGACGACAGGTCGGTGCCCTCGACGCAGCCATGGGTGATGTCGCCCGCGGCCAGGAACAGCAGGGACTTGAAGATCGCGTGCATCACGAAATGCGCGGCCGCCGCCTCGGGTGCGCCCACACCCAGCGACAGCATCATGAAGCCGATCTGGCTGATCGACGAATAGGCCAGCAGGCGTTTCACATCCTGCTGGAACAGTGCCGACATCGCGCCATAAGCCGCGGTTGCCACCCCCAGCACCGCCGCCGCCACCTGCACCATGGGCGCCAGTTGCATCAGCGGGGCAAAGCGCATCAGCAAGAACGCCCCCGCCGCCACCATGGTGGCCGAGTGCAACAGTGCCGACACCGGCGTTGGCCCCGCCATGGCCGAGGGCAGCCAGGTGTGAAACGGCACCTGCGCCGATTTGCCCATGGCCCCGCCCAGAAGCAGTGCCGCGATCACGGTGGTCATCGTCGCATCAAGGGTGGCACTTGCCGGGATCAAGACGTCAAGGCGCACCGAATTTGCGTGCAAGAACAGCAACAGCAGCGCGGCAAGCAGGTAGGCATCCGCCACCCGCGTCATGATAAAAGCCTTGCGGCCTGCGGTGATGGATTCAGCCGAGGTGGTGTTGTAGGCGATCAGGAAATAGCTGCACAGGCCCATCAACTCCCACCCCAGGAAGAAGACGATGCTGTCACCGGCCAGAACCATGGTCAGCATGGCGGCCAGAAACAGGTTCATCAGGGCAAAGAACCGGCGCAGGTCGGCCAGGGACGTGGCGGCCATGTAGGTGATGGAATAGACCAGCACCGCCGCGCCGATGGCCGAGACGGTCAGGCCGATGGTGGCCCCCAGCGGGTCCAGCGACAGGGCCAACGCCACCACCGATTGGCCCACCGTCAGGGTAAAGATCGGCACCACGCCAAGGCAATGGCCTGCGGCACACAGCGCGGTCAGCGGTGCCATCAGCAGCAGCGGCAGGCCCCCGCCCAAGAGCGCGATGATATGCACCTGTCTGCGCCGCAGAGTGTAGGGGTAAAGCCCCAGCACCATGAAGGCGGCAAGCGCGAAGCTTGGCACCAGAAGCAGGATGAGGGCGGGGGAAAGCGTCATCTGTCAGTGCCTCAGATCGCGGATGCTGTCGCTGTCGGTGACATTGGCGGTGCGCGCCATGCGCAGATAGAGCGCAAGGCCAAGCGCCACCTCGGCGGCGGCAAGGATCAGCACCAGCACGAACATGCCCTGACCCGCCGGATCGCCATGCCGCGCCCCGGCGGCGATAAAGGCCAGCGACGGGCCTGACAGCATCACCTCAAGCGACAAAAGCTGGAACAGCACCGCGCGGCGGGCCAGCACGCCAAACAGGCCGACGGCAAACAGCCCCGCCGCCAGCACCAGCATGCCGATCAGGAAGGTGTCGGTCATGGCGCATGCCTTTCGCTGTCTTGCGGTGGATCGCGGCGCACCAGATGCCGCGCGCCCAGCAGGGCCGCGATCAGCAGGAAGGACGCGATTTCCACCGCCACGGCCCAAGGCCCGAACAGCAGCCCGCCCACCGCCTGCACCGGCACCACGCCGCCGGGGGCAAGCCCGCTGGCCACCGCCCCGCCCCACAGCCCGAAGATCAGCGGCAGCCCAAGCGCCAGCACCATCAGCAGCGGTCCGCGCGCGGCTTGCTTCAGCCGCAGCCGTTCGCGCGCCAATGCGGGCGGCGAGGCGTCGAAGGTCATCACCACAAACACGAACACCGCCAAAATCGCCCCGGCATAGATCAGGATCTGCACTGCCCCGGCAAAACCCGCGCCCAGCGCAAAGAAGGTGCCCGCCAGCGACAAAAGCGCCGCGACCAGCCACATCAACCCGTGCACGACCGAAGGCCGCGTGACCGTAAGCGCCGCCGAGACCAGCGCCACAGTGCCGAGAAACAGGGGAAACCAACCGATCATGGCAACAGATCCCTGACATCGACGGGGGGGGCCTCGGCTTCGGTCTTGGCCTTGCCCGCGATATCCCAATAGCGATAGCCGGGATGCTTGCCTTCGCCGGCGATCGTCAGGTGTTCCTTGTCATAGATCAGCGACGAGCGCGCGTAATCGGCCAGTTCGAAATCGGGGGTCAACTGGATGGCCGAGGTGGGGCAGGCTTCCTCGCAAAAGCCGCAAAAGATGCAGCGGGCAAAGTTGATGCGGAAGGTTTCTGGGTACCAGTGCCCGTCTTCCGTCTCGGCCTTGACCACGTCAATGCAATCGACCGGGCAGACGGCGGCGCACAGGTTGCACGCAACACAGCGTTCCTGACCGTCGGGATCGCGGGTCAGGATGATGCGGGCGCGGTAACGCGGCGGCAAAACCGGCTTTTCCTCGGGGTAGGCCCGCGTCTGGGTTTTCGCGCCCAGCATCCGCCCGATGCGCATCAGCGATGACAGGATGCCGATCATGGTGCAGCCCTCCAGACAGCCAGAATCCAGCCGGTTGCCAGCAGGTTCAGCAGCGCCAGCGGCAGGGCGATTTTCCAGGCAAACGAGATCAGTTGGTCATAGCGCGGGCGCGGCAATGCTGCGCGCAGCCAGATGAAGACAAAGGCAATGATGCCGACCTTGAGCCCGAACCACACCGGCCCGGGCAGGAAGGGCCCCAGCCAGCCGCCCAAGAACAGCGTGGTGAACAGCGACGCCACCAGCAGCACGGCAAGGTATTCGCCCAGAAAGAACAGCGCAAAGCTCATGCCGGAATATTCGGTCATGAAACCGGCAACCAGGTCTTGCTCGGATTCCTGCAAATCGAACGGCAGGCGGTGGGCGGCACCAATGCCTGCTATGAAGAACAGCACCGCGCCAAGGGGTTGCAGCAGGATGAACCAATAGTCCTGTTGCGCCAGCACGATGTCGCCCATCGTGAAGCTGCCCGCCAGCAGCACCACCCCCATCAGCGACAGGCCCAGAAAGGATTCGTAGGCCAGAAGCTGCGCCGCCGCGCGCAAGCCGCCCAGCATGGCATAGCGGTTGCGCGACGCCCAGGCGCCAAGGACGATGCCGTAGACCGTCAGCGCCAGCATGCCCATGGCGAACATCAGCCCCATGTCGAGCGACGAAATCGCAAGGCCGGGGCCAAAGGCCACCACGCCAAAGCCCGCCAGCATGGGCACCGCCACCAGAACCGGGGCAAGACGGTAGGACACCACATCGGCATCGGGCGGCAGCGCGTCTTCCTTGGTGATCAGTTTCACCGTGTCGGCGATCCATTGCAAAAAGCCGAAAGGGCCGACGCGGTTGGGGCCAAGGCGTTCCTGAAAAAAGCCCAAGACCCGGCGTTCCACCCAAGTGAAGACGCCTGCGGCGGTCAGCAGGGCAGCGATAAGGATGATGGAAAAGAGTGTGATCAGAAGGCTTTGCAAGATCATGGCACGGCCCCCAATGTCACAAGGGGACTGCGGCCACGCGGTGCGGTCAGGCCGACCCAGCCGCGCGGCATGGCCGCGTCCAGCGTGACCGGGGCGGCGCAAGGTTGACCATCAACCAGCGTTTGCGCACCTGCCGTCAGGCCAAGGCGGGTGGCATCGTCAGGGTGCAGCAGCAGGTGCTGCGCGGGGGCGCGGGCGGCAAGCGGGGGGCTTGCGAGATCGGTTTCGGTGGCGGCAAAGGGGCTGTGCAGCGGCAGCCAGCGCAGGCCATCGCCGTTGGGGGTGGGGTCGGTCAGGGCCTGGCCTTGGGTTTCGGATTTTACCAGCAGCAGCACCCCCGGATCGCCGCCTTTCAGCGGCCCGCCGATGGTGGTTTGCGCGGCATAGGCGGCGCTGACCGAATGCATCCCCGGCCGGTGCGGCCCGGTGGAAAGGGCAGGCGGCACGCCGGCCCCACGCAGGCCTTCCATCGACCAGCCCATGCCGGAATCGGGGTCTTGATGCGGAAGGGTGCCTTGCGGCACGCGACCCGCCAGATCATGCGCGGTGCGGCCGGAATAGCTTTCGGGGGCGCGGGCGACCGCGGGCAGCGCCGTGGCCGGGGGTGCGGCGAGGGCGGCCCCGGCCAGCGCAGGCGACCGGGCCGCAAGCGCGGCCAGCACGTCATCCAGCCTTGGGGCATCGCCAAGCAGCCCGCCGATCTGCGCCAGCACGCGCCATGCGGCGGGGGCGGCGTCGGTGGGGCGGCGGGCGGCAAGGCTGCGCTGGGCGCGGGTCTCATTGTTGATGTAGGTGCCCGTCGCCTCGGCCATGCTGGCCACTGGCAGCACAAGGGCCGCGCGGGCGGTGGTGGCGGTGTCAAGGCAATCGAGGGCTATGGTCAGCGGCGCGCGGGACAGCAGCGCGTTGACGGTTGCGCTATCGGCACGGTGGTAAAGGTCGTTTTCCAGCACGATCAGCGGGGCCGGGTTTGCGGCAAGCGCCGATTCAAGCCCGCCTTTGGGCGACAGCAGGGCGAGGCCAAAGCTGTTCGCCTCGGCCGGGAACAGGGCGATGCGGGCCTTGGCACCAAGGGCTGCGGCGATTGAGGCCAACGCCTCGGCCGGTTCGGCGCGCGACAGGCCAATACCTGAAACCAGCAGCGGGGCGTGGGCGGCGGCCAACGCCTGCGCCACGGCTTGGGCTTCTGGGTCCGAAGGTTCGCCCCGCAGGGCGGCGGCGATGGCAAAGCCGAAGGTGGCCACCTGATCGGGGGCGCGGCGCAGCGGATGCGTGGCCGCATCATCCAGCGCATCGGGCAGGGGTGTCACGATGGCGATGGGCGAGCGGCGACCTTCGCCTGCCACGCGCACGGCCTGATCCAGCCAGTCGGGCACGCCCTTTTCGCCCGCCAGCGCCTTTTCGGCACCTCGGGCGGCCTGACGCAGGGCGAGGGCGGCGCGCGGCGCGGTGGCGGTCAGATCCTCGCCCAGGATCAGGGCGGCATCGGCGGATTCAAAATCCTTGATCGTGGCAAGGCTGGCAGGCGTGGTTTGCAGGATCGCCAGCATGCGCGCGACCTGCGCCGCCTCGGCATCGCTGACCCCGGCAAAGAAGCGGTCGGGGCCGACCAATTCACGCAGCGCGAAATTCGCCTCAAGCGAGGCGCGGGGCGAGCCGATGCCGATGGCGCCATCGGCCACCGCCTGCCGGGCCAGTGCGATGGCGGCGTCGGGTGCGATGGCGGTGCCGTTTTGGCGGGGGGCGGTGATCCGGCCCGGCGCATCGACAAACCACGGGCCGAAACGGCCCCGGTCGCAGAGGAAGAACCCGTTGATCGCACCATGATAGCGGTTTTGCACCTTGCGCAGGGTGCCCGCGCGTTCGTGCAGCGTGATGTTGCAACCAACCGAACAATGGGTGCAGATCGCAGGCGTTTCGGTCATGTCCCATGGCCGGGCATAGTGCTGCGACCATTGTTTGTCATCAAACACGCCGGTCGGGCAAATCTCGGCCAGATTGCCGGCAAAGGGGCTGTCCAGCGCCCCGGCCTCGGCGCGGCCAAACCAGACCCGGTCATGCGCGCCGAACACGTTGAAATCGGTGCCGCCGGCATAGTCGCGGTAGAACCGCACGCAGCGATAGCAGGCGATGCAGCGGTTCATCTCATGCGTCAGGAAGGGACCAAGGTCTTGGCGCGCGTGGGTGCGCTTGGGGGCGTCGGAGCGGCGGTTGCGGTGGCCGGTGGCCACGGTCATGTCTTGCAGATGGCAGGCGCCGCCCTCTTCGCACACCGCGCAATCATGCGGGTGGTTCAGCATCAGCCATTCGATGACATGGGCGCGGAAGCGGCCTGCCTCGGCATCCTCGACCTCGACCCGCATGCCGTCGCGCACCGGGGTCATGCAGGACATCTCGATCCGGCCCATGGTGTCATCCGGCCCGGAATAGACCCGCACCGCACACAGCCGGCAGGCCCCGACCGACCCCAGCGCGCCATGCCAGCAGAAATGCGGCACATCAACGCCGTTTTCCAGACAGGTGGACAAAAGATCACGGCCTTCGGTGGCGTCAAACCAACGGCCATTCAACTCTACGCGCGCGGTCATAGCAGCCCCCTGCGGATCGGGCAGCCGCCGTCCAAGTGCGCCTCGACCAGATCGCCAAAGCGGGAAAGAAGTGAGGCAAGCGGCCCCATGGCCCCCCCCATCAGGTCGCAGAAGGTGCGGCCACGCGGGCCAGCCTCAGCCGCGGTCATGCGCAGGATGTCAATGTCGCGCGGCGTGGCGGTGCCGTCTTCCAGCGCGGTCAGGATGCGGGCGGCCCAGGGCAGGCCTTCGCGGCAGGGCGTGCACCAGCCACAGCTTTCGCGGGCGTAAAACGCCATGTGCCGCGCGGTGACGGCGACCGGGCAGGTGCCCTGATCCAGCACGATCAGCGTGCCGGTGCCCAGCATCGAATGCGCCTTTGCCATGTGGCCAAAGTCCATCGGTGTGTCCAGATCGGCGGGTTCCAGAAACGGCGTCGCCCCGCCGCCGGGTTGAAAGCAGCGCAAGACGCCGGTGCCCGAAACACCGCCCGCGCGGTCGATCAATTCGCGCGCGGTGGTGCCCATCGGGGCCTCGATCAGTTGCGGGCGGTTGACCATTCCCGAGACGCCGTAAAGCTTGGTTCCGCCTTCTTCGGTACGCGACAGGGCGCGGAACCATTGCGCGCCTTGCGCCACGATATGCGGCACCAGCGAGATGGTTTCGACATTGTTCACGGTGGTGGGGCGACCCCACAGCCCCGATTGCGCCGGAAACGGCGGGCGTTTGCGCGGAATGGCGCGACCACCTTCAAGGGCCGATATCAGCGCGGTTTCCTCGCCCACGATATAGCGGCCTGCCGAGGGGTGAACCCGCAGGTGCAGGTTGAAGCCTGACCCGAGGATATTGGTGCCCAGCAGGTTTGCCGCCTCGGCCGCGGCAATGGCGCGGCGGATGGCGCTGATGCCGGCGCGATAATCGTCGCGGATCAGGATGATCGCGTGGCGCGAATGGGTGGCATAGGCGGCGATGATCGCGCCTTCGACCACCTGATGCGGCAGGGCTTCCAGCAGGAAGCGGTCCTTGAAGGCACCGGGTTCCATCTCGTCGCCATTGACGATCAGATAGTTGGTGCCGATCCCGGGCGAGGTGCCGACGGCGGGCATGAAGCGCCATTTCTTGGCGGCCTGAAAGCCCGCGCCGCCGCGCCCGTTCAGGTTGGCGGCATCGACCAGATCAACCAGTTGCACGGGCGTCATCTGCAAGGCACGCTCCACCGAAGCGTAGCCACCCACCGCCCGCCATTCGGCAAGGGTATGCGGGCTGCGGTCGGGGCGGGCGCGGCCGGTCAGGGGAAGCGTCTCGCTCATAGCCCGCCCTCCAGCAATGCGGCCACGCCATCGGGTGACAGCGGGCCGACAAGGCGGCGGCCGGGGCCGATCAGCAGGGCAGGCGCACGGTCGCAGCCGCCGACGCAGGCCGAGTTGATCAGGGTATAGCGACCATCGGCGGTGGTCTGGCCGTAACCGATGCCAAGCCTGTCCATCAACGCGTCGCGCAAGGCATCGCCGCCGTTCATCCAGCAGCTTGCGCCGTCGCACAGCATGATCACGGTCTGGCCCACCGGCTTGCGGAAGATCAGGCTGTAGAAGGTGGCGATGCTGTCCAGCTCGGCGGTGCTGACACCCAGCAGATCGGCCACCTGCGCCAGACGCGCGTCGCTGACCCAGCCTTCGGCCTGTTGCACCAGACGCAAGGCTTCCAGCATGGCGGGTTTTGCGCCGCCATCTTCAGCGACGGCATGCAGGATCTGGCTTTTCAGAGGCTCTGGCAGGGTCATCTGTCCACGTCCGACATCACGAAATCAAGGCTGGCGATATGCACCACCAGATCGGCCACGGTCATGCCCGGCGCGATCTGCGGAATCATTTGCAGGTGCGCAAACGACGGCGTGCGGATGCGGGTGCGGTAGCTGCGGGTGCCGCCGTCCGAGATCAGGGAATACTGCGCAAGACCACGGTGGGTTTCGACTTGCCCCGTCGCCTCGCCCGCCGGGACCACGGTGCCCTGACTGACCGACAGGAAATGCTGGATCAGGGTTTCGATGTCGTGCTGCATCTTGTCACGCATCGGCGGCGTGGTCAGCGGATGGTCGGCCTTGAACGAGCCTGCGGGCATGTTTTCAAGGCATTGCCGGATGATGCGCAGCGATTGGCGCATTTCTTCGACCCGCACCACGGTGCGATCATAGATGTCGCCGCGCGCGCCCACGGGCACGTCAAAGTCAAAGTTGTCATAGCCGGAATAGGGGCGGGCCTTGCGCCAATCCCAATCGCAGCCGGTGGCGCGCAGCCCCGGCCCGGTGGTGCCCCAGGTCAGGGCGGTGTCGGTGTCATAGGCGCCAACGCCGACGGTGCGCACCTTGAACAGTTCCGAGCGCAGCACCATGCCTTCGTAATCATCCAGCCGGGCGGGCAGCCAGTCGATGAAATCACGCACCAACGTATCCCAGCCATTCGGCAGGTCCATCGCCACGCCGCCGATGCGGAAAAACGCCGGGTGCATCCGCGCGCCGGTGATGGCTTGGATGACGGTGTAGGCTTTCTCGCGGTCGGTGAACATATAGAACACCGGCGACATCTGCCCCACGTCCTGCGCCATGGTGCCATAAAACAAGAGGTGGTTCATGATGCGGTAGAACTCGGCCAGCATCACCCGGATGATCTGGGCGCGGTCCGGCACGGTGATGCCGCACAACTGTTCCACCGCCATCAGATAGGGCAGCTCGCTCATCACGCCGCCCAGATAGTCGATGCGGTCAGTGTAGGGGATGTAGCTGTGCCAGGTCTGGCGTTCGGCCATTTTTTCGGCACCGCGGTGGTGATAGCCGATGTCGGGCCAGGCCCAGACCAGTTCTTCGCCGGCAAGACCCAGCAGGATGCGCAACACGCCATGGGTAGACGGGTGGTGCGGGCCGAAGTTCAGCACCATCAGGTCTTCGCCATCGCGGCTGGCGGCCAGGCCCAGTTCCTCGGGCGTGGACACCTGCGCGCGTTCTTCGGCGGCGAAATACTCGTCCGTCATGCGGAAAGGGTCGCGTTCTGTCGCGCGGGCGTAGTGCGATTTGCGCAACGGGTGGCCCACCCATGTGGGCGGCATCAGGATGCGGCGGTGGCTGTCGCGGCCTTCAAACGTGACACCGAACATGTCGAAGGCCTCGCGCTCATACCAGTCGGCATTGGCGTAGACTTGGGCGATGGACCACGCGCGGGGGCTGCCCGCGTCGCAGGCGACCTTGAGCCGGATATCGGCATTGCGCCCGAACGAGGTAAGGTGGCTGCACAGCGTGACCCCCGATGGCGGTTGCCCGGCGCGGTGCTGGCGGGTGGTCTCGTCAATTGCCCACAGGTCGGTCATCAGGCCATAGGCTTGCGCGATTTCGCTGCGCAGATAGCGGTGGATGGCGGGGCTGGCCTGCGCGTCGATCCACAGCACGGGAAACGGCTCGCCGGTGGGCTGCACCGCGCGGATGGCCGGGCCAAAGCGGGCTTGCAGGCTGGCCACAACATCGGTGGCGGGGGCGGCATCCAGGCTCATTCGGACTCCTCCGGTCCGGTCAGGCGGGTGCAGGCGGCGCGCTGCGCTTGAAGCGCGTCGCGGCGGGGCGTCGGGTTGAAGGGATGGGCGGGGGGCGTGACCATGTCGCCCATGCGGATCGACAGCGGGCGGCGTTCGGTGCCGATCTTTTGCTGCAAAAGCACCAGCGCCTCCATCAACGCCTCGGGGCGCGGCGGGCAACCGGGGACATAGACATCAACCGGCAGAAAGCTGTCGACGCCCTGCACCACGGAATAGATGTCATACATCCCGCCCGAATTGGCGCAGGCCCCCATCGAGATCACCCAGCGGGGTTCCTTCATCTGTTCATACAGACGCTTGAGCGGGACCGCCATCTTGCGAAACACCGTGCCCGACACGATCAAGAGGTCGGCCTGACGCGGGGTGGAGCGGATCACCTCGGCCCCGAAGCGGGCTTGGTCATACATGGGCGTCAGCGCGGTGGCCATTTCGACATAGCAGCACGACAGACCAAAGTTGAACGGCCACAGGCTGTTCTTGCGCGACCATGCCACCAGATCATCCAGACGGGTGAACAACTGGCTGACGGCCATCTGGCTTTCAGGCGGCGTCTCGTCGCCGGGGCGGGTCAGGGAATGGGTCATGGTTTGGGCCTTTTATCTGCTGTCAGGCCGGGGCTTGGGCCCGGTTTCCAAGGCACCGTCCATCCACAGGTAGGCCAGTGCCGCCAGAAGCACAGTGATGAAGACTGTCGCACCAATCAGCCCGGCCATGCCCACAGCAGGCGCTGCAACCGCCCATGCAAACAGTACAGCCACCTCGACATCAAAGATCATGAAGAAGACGGCGATCATGAAATAGGGTGCGGCCACCATGCCGCGCATCGGCGCGCCGGGGGCGGCCCCGCTTTCATAGACGCCAAAGCCATCGCGCGACGGCTCGCGCATCCAGCCAGCCAGAACAAGGATGATGGCGACCACCACGCCGGTGATTGCAAGGTGAATCAACAACGCGACCCTTGGGTCAAGGCCGGACAACAGAACCGACATGCACGATTCCCTTTTCTTGCATCGTTCCTGATCAGACCCGTTTCCACGGATCGCCGAAGAGACCAAAGCCTTAGGCACCGGATGCAGGTGCAGCATTGATCTTGATCATGTTTTCAGCTTTTGGCCAAAAATCATATCAGCCATGATGACTTGGCATGGCTGGAACTGCAAGCGCAGTTTCGGCGGGCATGCAACCCAAGGGCGACCACGGGTTGCACAAGGCGGGTTTGCACAAGGCCGATCGGTCGATGGAGGCCAAGGCAAAGCGGCACGACCCGGCGCATGCGCTGGTGGTGTAGCCGGCGCCAGCGGCGGCGCCACGCCGCGAGCATGACACATACTGGAAAAGGAAATTGAGGTGAGAGGCTGGACAACGACCCAAGCGGGGCTCGTTACGGCTGCTTCCTTCCGGACCTGACCGGGTTGGCGAGGCGCTCGCCCGCGCCAACCTCTCGACCCCCAGATAGGGCAGGGCCGCCGCTTTTGCAAGCCCCAAGCCCAGACCCCGGTGAGGCCCGGAACGCGGCTAAGCCCGGAACGTGGCTAGGTCCAGACCCCGGCCCAACGGGCGGCCGCGGTCAGGTTGGCGGCGATGTGATGCGCGAACTGGCCCGAGGATGGCAGAATGTCGGGCACCTGCACCACGGTCATGCCAGCGGTCCATGCCGATTTTGCCCCCGGCTCGCTGTCTTCGAACACAAGGCAGCGGGCAGGCGCTACGCCCAGGGATTGCGCTGCCAGAAGGTAGGGCGCGGGGTGCGGCTTGGGGTCTGATACATCATCGCGCGTCACCACCAGCCGAAAGGCCTGTCGCAACCCGGCCTGCACCAGACGCGCCTCGGCCGGGTCACGGCGCGACGAAGTGACCACCGCCAGCGCATGGCTGTGGCGCAAGGCCGACACGATATCCGCAGCCCCCGGTTTCAGCGGCAGATGCCGGGTTTGCAGCGCCTGGAAATTGGCCTGCCAGGCGGCTTCAAGGCTGGTCACGTCGATGCCGGGGCAATGCGCGCGGATCAGATCGGCCCCGCTGGTCTGGTCGATTCCGACCAGTCGGTGCAGCAGATCCTCCACCGAAGGGTGGCCGTGGTCGGCAAAGGCCTTGGCACCCGATTGCAGCGACAAGCGTTCGGTATCGACCAAGGTGCCGTCAAGATCGAACAGAATGGCGTCAAACATCGCGGCATCCCCGTGCTTGGGCGGCCAAACGCCCAGTGTCGCCAGCCCTACCAGACGCAGAACCCGGGCGAAAGGTTGCTACAATTGCAACCGCACCTGCAAAAAGCCGGTCGGCGTGGGGCCAAGCGGATGCATGCACAGGCTTGGGTGATCGGCGATGAACGGCGCTGCCAGCGGGCTGGTTTCAAACACGACCGAGGTGCCGGGAAGTGCCCGGAACCGCCAGGCGGGCGGGGCATTGAAACAGGCGTCATCAAGGCGGCCGTCAGACAAATAGCGGATCAGAAGATCGCGATTTGCCACCTCGTCGGCAAGCACGACCGACGCGCCATCGACCGGGGCAAAGCCGCCGCTGCCCGACCCGCGATAGCTGTTGGTGGCCAGAATGAAGTCTTGCGCCGCATCAAGCGGCGCGCCTTGCCAGCACAGATTGCGAATACGGCAGCCGCCCTGATCTGCGCCGGGCGACGACAGGTCGATTTCATAGGTCAGGCCAAGGATGGTATCGAACAGAAAGGATGGCAGATCGCTGTTGATCAGCGGCTGATCCGCCGCGCCCGGAATGACCGTGCGAAAGCCCTGCACCGACCGTTCCAGCCAGGTGCGCAGCGCCGCACCCGTCAGGCGCAGGGCCATGACGGTGTTGGGATGCATGTACAGATCGACGGCATGGCGCAAAAGCACGTCGCCCGCCGGAATGAAGGTAAAGTTGTCCGGCCCGCCCCGGCCCCCGGCCTTGAACGGGGCGGTGGCCGACAGGACCGGCAGCCCTGCAAACGGCCCGTCCCGCAGGCGCGTGGCAACATAGTCGGCCTGCGCATGGTTGATCAGCCGGGTGGCCGCGCAATCCGCCACCATTGCAAAGTAGCTGTGCAGCGGCCGCGGGGTTCGCGCGATGGGTCTGCGGGCCCAGTCAACCGTTGCAAGATGCACTGGCTGGATCAGGGCCTCGACCCCGGCATCGGGGGTGACCGACGGCATGGCGTGCCCCTGCGCGTCGCGCCGGAAGATGGCGCGGGTTTCGACATGGTGGCCGGTCACTGCCCAGCCCGAAGGCCCAAAGGCAAGGTCAAGGTCGATGACCCCCAGGTATGCGCCGTAAGCCCCCGGCATCACGGCGGGTTTGCCGCACAGCGTGCCGCGCACCGGATCAACGCCGGGGCGCGCGGTGATGTCGGGGCCGGGAAACACGCTGTGGACATGGCCCATCACCACCGCATCGACCCCGGGTAAAGCCGCTATCTGCTGCGCCCCATCCTGCCGGGTGCCCGCGCTTTGGCCCTGACCATCGTAGCCGTCGCCAAGGCCGCAATGCGCCAGCACCACCACCAGATCGGCCCCGGCCGCCCGAAGCGCAGGCAGGTGCTGCGCGATGGTCGCGGTCATCGGCGCCATGCACACCCGGCCGGCGATGGCCTGCTTGTCCCAGACCTGGGTTTCGGGCGGCAACACGCCGATGACGCCGATCAAAAGCCGGTGGCGCTGCCCGGCGCTGTCGGTGACTTCCCGCGAAATCAGGGTCCAGGGCGGCAGCAAACGGGCCGAGGTGCTGCCCGGGGCGGGCAGCGTATTGGCGGAAAGGCAGGCAAACGGCGCATCGGCAAGGGCCTTGGTCAAGGTGTCGAAGCCGTGCGAAAACTCATGATTGCCGATATTGACCGCATCATAGCCCAGATGCGCCATGGCCTGCACCATCGGGTGCGGGTGCAGGGCCTGCTGCGCCACAAAATCACCCAGCGGGCTGCCTTGCAAAAAATCGCCATTGTCCAGAAGGACCGACACTGGCACCTCGGCCCTTGCCTGCGCAATCAGGCTGGCGGTCATCGCCAGACCCTTGCGAAAACAAGGGCGGTCAGCGTGATAGTCATGCGCGGCGATATGCATGTGCAGATCACTGGTGGCCAGTAGACGCACCTGTGCCCAAGCCTGCCCGGGCGCCAAGGGGCGGGCTGGGATGTCAGGGGCCGCGCAGGGGGACAGACAGTCAGTCACGTTGGTTTGGACACGCCTGATCATTTGTCATGCACAATGCCAGCGTCGGGCGGGCTAATCTATCTGAAACTGTTTCAGAATAGATATAGACAATCTATAGTTGTAATTTGATCGCGTCCCCCATCGGTGCATTTGCGCCTTGGGACGGCCCATGCCATCAGGGGCCGACGGTTGGTGGGGGCAAGGATGCGCAGTGCAGAAATGGTGACCTTTGGCGGGTCTGGCTTGGACCGGGCGGCGGCGTTGCGGGGCGATGCGGCACAACAGGCGGCGCTGCTGGCGCGCGGCAAGGTGCTGGCCCTGTGGCGGGGCAAGCCGCTGGCGAAGGCTGGCTGTGGTCTTGGCTGGGTCGCGGCCGGGGCGGCGGTGTTGCGCGACGCGGGCCTGACGGTGTTTCTGGGGCACGATGGCGACACACCGGTTTTCGCCGCCGATATTTCTGGCTGGCAACCGCCAGATGCCGACCACACCGTGTCCGGTTTTCTTGACCAGACCGAACAGCGCCACCCGGCCTTGCCGGACGATCTGGCCTTTGTCGAGTTGCGCGCCGTGATGCTGCGGCTGACGGCGCGCGAGGCCGAGCTTGCGGCGACCGCAAGGGCCGTGCTGCAATGGCACCGCAGCCACGGCTTTTGCGCGGCCTGCGGGGCTGCGTCGGTGCCGGTGATGGCGGGGTGGCAACGCGCGTGCCCGGCCTGTGGGGCGCAGCATTACCCGCGCACCGATCCGGTGGTGATCATGCTGGTCACCCATGGCAACCGCGCCCTGATCGGGCGCAGCCCCGGCTGGCCCGAGGGGATGTATTCCTGTCTGGCCGGCTTTGTCGAACCCGGCGAGACGGTCGAGGCCGCCGTCCGGCGTGAGGTGTTTGAAGAATCGGGCGTGCGCATCGGCGCGGTGCGCTATCTGTGCAGCCAGCCATGGCCGTTTCCGGCCAGTCTGATGCTGGGCTGTGCCGCCGAGGCGGTGACCGACGCCATCACCCTTGATCCGGTCGAACTGGAGCATGCGCTGTGGGTCAGCCGGGAAGACATGGTCACGGTGATGGCGGGCGATCATCCCGTCATAAAGCCCGCCCGCAAGGGGGCCATTGCGCATTTCCTGATCCAGAACTGGCTTGCGGATCAGTTGGAATAGCGTCAGATTCGCAACAGATGGCGGGTGGCGCCAACAAGGCTGAATGGCCAGAAACAGACGTCAGGCAGGACCGGCACCATGCATCTATCGTCACGCACCGACATCGAGGCTCCGATCGACTTTGTCTATGCAAAGCTGTCGGACTTCGACGGGTGGGAGCGGGCGGCGATGCGGCGCGGGGCAGAGGTGGCGCGCACCGACAAGCTGCGCAGCCCCGGGCCGGGCATGGGCTGGACGATCCGATTCCGGTTTCGCGGCAAACAGCGTGACGTGGCGGTGAACCTGACGGCGATGGACCCCGGCGCAAGGCTGGCCTTTTTCGGACAGGGCCAGATGCTGAACGGCAATCTGGCGGTCGAACTGATGGCCTTGGCCCCGAAACGCACCCGGTTGGTGCTGCATGCCGAGGTCAAACCCCTGACCATCGGCGCGCGGCTGTTCCTGCAATCGCTGCGGCTGGCAAAGGCACGGGTCCAGACCAAGCTGAACGCACGTCTGGGCCAGACCGCCACCGATCTGGAAGCGCGCTATGCCGCGACGGCCCGCCGCTAGGCGCGGGCACGGTCTGACGGGTAGACGCCAAGTATCGAAATGCTGTCGGTGAAATAGCGCAACTCTTCCAGCGCCAGCGCCACGTTGCGGTCTTCGGGGTGGCCTTCGATATCGGCGTAAAACTCGGTCGCGGTAAAGCTGCCGCCGACCATATAGCTTTCCAGCTTGGTCATGTTCACGCCATTGGTGGCAAAACCGCCAAGCGCCTTGTACAGCGCCGCCGGAATGTTGCGCACCCGGAAGGTGAAGGTCGTCATCATCCGCTCGGCCCGGCGCGAAGGATCGGCCTCGCGGCTCATCACCAGAAAGCGGGTGGTGTTGTTCTTGTGGTCTTCGATGTGGCGGGCCAGCACGTCCAGCCCGTAGATCGAGGCGGCAAGCTCACTGGCCAGTGCCGCGCGGGTCTTGTCACCCGCCTGTGCCACCTCACGCGCGGCGCGGGCATTGTCGGAACTGACGCGGCCCTTGATGCCATGGGCTTTCAGAAATCCGGCGCATTGCGGCAAGATCACCACATGGCCATGGGCTTCGGTGATATCATCGACGCTCGCCCCCGGCACGCCCAGCAGGTTGACATGCACCCGCACAAAGGCCTCGTCCACAATGTGCAACCCGGCTTTCGGCAGCAGGCTGTGCACATCGGCCACCCGGCCATAGGTCGAGTTTTCGACCGCCAGCATGCCCAGATCAACCTCGCCCGAGCGGGTCTGTTCGACCACATCTTCAAAGGTGGTGCAGGGAACCACCGCCATGCCGGGGCGGGCCTGCGCGCAGGCCTGATGCGAATAGGCCCCAAGTTCGCCCTGAAATGCGATGCGTCCTTGCATTGTGTTCGGCTCCGTTCCTTAAACCCATATCAAAAATGGGGCATTGCTGCTCTGCTACACCTTGAAACATCTGGCTGGAAACGGCTAGAACGCAAAAGGCCGGATTCTGAGGGGAAAGCGCGACATGTTCAACACGATGACAATCACCAAAGTGCTGGGCGCGGTGATTGGGTCGCTGGGCGCCTACCTGTTGTTGGCCTGGGCCGGGAATGCCCTGTTCACCGTGGGTGCCCCTGACGGCGAAGACCGCGTGGCCGCCTATGTGATTGAAACCGGCTCGGGTGCTGCGACCGAAGAGGCCAGCACCGAAGAAGCCCCCGATTTTGCCACGCTTTATGCTGCGGCCGATGCCGCGGCGGGTGAAAAGGTATTTGCCAAGTGCAAGGCCTGCCACAAGGTGGATGGTGAAAATGCCGTCGGCCCGCATCTGAACGGCGTGGTCGACCGGGCCAAGGCATCGGTCGGGGATTTCGGCTATTCCGAGGCGCTGCTGGCCATGGCCGGCGATGTCTGGAGCCCGGAAAACCTGAACGGGTATCTGGAAGACCCCAAAGCCTATGCGCCGGGCAACAAGATGTCCTTTGCAGGGCTGCCCAAGGTTGAAGACCGTGCCAATGTGATTGCCTATCTGGCCGCCAATCCCTGAGATTTGGCGTTATGCACGTCAGATGGCCGTCCGGCATCGGGCGGCCTTTCGCTTTTGTGGCCTGATCACGCAATCGCCACTTGAGCCATCGACAATCCACGCTTTACTTCCCAGACTGGACAAAGGCTGCACCAAGGCAGCGCTGGACGATCAGGGGAGGCATGATGACGATGGCAACGTGCAAGGCGGCGGCACTGCGCAAGATGGCGGCGTTCCTGACTGTGATGGCACTGGTTCCACCTGCCGCCGCGCAACAGGCGGGCGTGATCACGGCGCATGGCATTTCAACCTTTGGCGAGTTGAACCTTGCTGCCGACTTTGCCCATCTGGCTTACGTCAACCCCGATGCGCCCAAGGGGGGTGAAATCTCGATCTGGGCTTTTGGCGGCTTTGACAGCCTGAACCCCTATTCGATCAAGGGCCGTGCGGCGGGGCTGTCGTCGGCACCTTACGAGTCCATCCTGACCGGCACCTCGGATGAAATTGGCGCGGTGTATTGCCTGCTGTGCTCAACCCTGGAATACCCCGAAGACCGGTCTTGGGTGGTCTTCAACCTGCGCCCCGAGGTGACGTTTTCAGACGGCACCCCGATGACCGCCGAAGATGTGCTGTTCAGCTATCAAACCTTTCTGGCCAAGGGCCTGACCGATTTCCGCACCGTGCTGGCGACGCAGGTCGAAAGCGTCGAGGTGCTGGACCCGCATCGCATCAAGTTCACGTTCAAGCCGGATGTGCCGCACCGCGACCTGCCCGCCGACATGGGCGGCCTGCCGGTAATGTCGAAGGCGCATTATCAGGCGAACAATCTGGACCTGGAAGAAAGCAGCATGACGCCGATGCTGGGCACCGGGCAATATGTGCTGGAAAAGGTCGATACCGGCAAGTCGGTGGTCTGGGCGCGCAACCCCGACTACTGGGGCAATGACCTGCCGATCAACCGGGGCCGCGGCAATTTTGACCGCATCCGCATTGAATATTATTCCGACTATGACGCCGCGTTTGAAGGCTTCAAGGCCGGCAACTACACCTTCCGCACCGAGGCAAGCTCGATCAAATGGGCGACGGGCTATGATTTCCCCGAAATCGCCACCGGCCAGATCGTCAAGACCGAATTGCCCGATGGCAACAAGGCCACCGGGCAGGCGTTCATTCTGAACCTGCGCCGCGAAAAGTTTCAGGACGTGCGGGTGCGCGAGGCGCTGGGCCTGATGTTCAACTTTGAATGGTCGAACGCCACGCTGTTCTATGGCCTCTATGACCGGATCAATTCGGTCTGGGAAAACTCGTTCCTTGAGGCGACGGGAACGCCCAGCCCCGAAGAAGCGGCTGTTTTGCAGCCCTTGGTGGACGATGGCCTGTTGCCGGCAAACATCCTGACCGATGAGGCGGTGATGGCCTCGGTGTCGGGTGAGCGGCAGTTGGACCGGGGCAATCTGCGCAAAGCCTCGGCCCTGCTGGATGCCGCCGGCTGGACCGTGGGCAGTGACGGCAAGCGGCGAAACGCGGCCGGGCAGGTGCTGACGGTCGATATCTTGAACGACAGCCCGACCTTTGACCGGGTGATGAACCCCTATGTCGAAAACCTGAAATCGCTGGGCATCGACGCGCGGATGACAAGGGTGGACAACGCCCAGATGGAAGCGCGCACCCGGCCGCCATCGTATGATTTCGACATGGTGGTGGGCAATGCGCGCTCGGGCTATATCTCGGGCTCGGAACTCAAGCAGTATTACGGCGCGGACACGGCGGATGTGTCGTCGTTCAACCTGATGGGGCTGAAAAGCCCGGCGGTGGACCGGCTGATCAACATCGTGATGGCGTCCAAATCGCTGGACGAGATGACGGTGGCCACCAAGGCGCTGGACCGGGTGCTGCGCGCCGAACGGTTCTGGGTGCCGCAGTGGTACAAAAGCACCCACACGGTTGCCTATTACAACATGTACGACCATCCCGAGACTTTGCCACCCTATGCACTGGGCGAGTTGGACTTCTGGTGGTACAACGCGGAAAAGGCAGCGGCGCTGAAAGCGGCAGGCGTGTTGCGATAACAAGAAAAGCGGGCAGGCAGACCAGATGGGCGCCTATATCTTTCGGCGGATGCTTCTGATTATCCCGACGCTGATCGGGATCATGATCATCAACTTTGCCCTGACACAATTCGTCCCCGGCGGGCCGATTGAACAGGTGCTTGCCCGGGTTGAGGGCGGCGGCGATTCGATTCAGGCGATCAGCGGCGCGGGCGATGCGGGCATCGAAAACCAGGGCAACGACAGCGGTTACGTCGGGGCGCAGGGCCTTGACCCCGATTTTCTGGCCGAGCTTGAGGTGCAATTCGGCTTTGCCCGTTTTGTCTGCGAACCGGGGTTCACCGGCACGCCTTCGGCACGCGCCCCGGAATGCGTGAAGGAAAAGATCCCGGCGTGGGAGCGGTTCTTCATCATGATGTGGAACTATGTGCAGTTCGACTTTGGTGAAAGCCATTTCCGGTCGATCGGCGTGCTGGACCTTGTCTGGGAAAAGCTGCCGGTGTCGTTGACCCTTGGCCTGTGGTCGACGCTGATCGCCTATCTGATTTCCATTCCGCTGGGCATCCGCAAGGCGGTGCGCGATGGCTCACGCTTTGATACATGGACCAGCGGCGTCATCATCGCGGCCTATGCCATCCCCGGGTTCCTGTTTGCCATCCTGCTGTTGGTGCTGTTCGCCGGGGGCAGCTATTTCCGCTGGTTCCCGCTGCGCGGCCTGACCTCGGACAATTGGGAACAACTGAGCCTGTTGGGCAAGGCGGCGGATTACCTGTGGCACATCACGCTGCCGGTTGTGGCATCAACCATCTCCAGCTTTGCCACGCTGACGCTGCTGACCAAGAACAGCTTTCTGGACGAGATCAAGAAGCAATATGTGATGACCGCCCGCGCCAAGGGGCTTTCCGAGTCGCGCGTGCTGTATGGCCATGTGTTCCGCAATGCGATGCTGATCGTGATCGCGGGCTTTCCGGGGCTGTTCCTGTCGGTGTTCTTTGGCGCCAGCCTGATCATCGAGACGATATTCTCGCTGGATGGGTTGGGGCAGTTGGGCTTTCGCGCGGCGGTCGAGCGGGATTATCCGGTGATCTTTGGCACGCTGTTCTTCTTTGGCCTGATCGGGTTGGTGGTCGGCATCCTGTCAGACCTGATGTATGTCTGGGTTGACCCCCGGATTGATTTTGAGCGGAGGGGGTAGCGATGGCGCTTTCCCCGCTGAACCAACGCCGCTGGCGCAATTTCAAGGCCAACCGCCGGGCCTATGTCTCGCTGATCCTGTTTTCCATCCTGTATGGCATTTCGCTGTGCGCCGAGCTTGTGGCCAATGACAAGCCGCTGCTGGTGCAGTTTCGCGGCGAATGGCACGCGCCGTTTTTGCGGTTCTACCCGGAAACCGCCTTTGGTGGCGATTTCCAGACCGAGGCGAAATACAAGGACGTGGAAGTGCGCTGTCTGATCATGGCCGCGGGATCGCAGGCCTGTTGGGATGACCCCGAGGGTGTGTTGGCCGAGGCGTCTGAGCAGGGCACTGTGGCGGGTGAGCCGGTGCAGCAGGGCCGCATTGTCTGGGCGCCTATCCCCTACAGCTTTACCACCATCAACGACATCGGCAAGGCGGCCCCGTCTGCGCCTGACGCGCAGCATTGGCTGGGCACCGATGACACCGCCCGCGATGTGTTGGCGCGGGTGATCTATGGCTTCCGGCTGTCGGTCAGCTTTGCGCTGATCGTGACGGTGCTGACCAGTGTCATCGGCATTCTGGCAGGCGCGGTACAGGGCTATTTCGGCGGGCTGACCGACCTGATCTTTCAGCGCATCATCGAAATCTGGGGGGCGACGCCGACGCTGTATGTCATCATCATCGTGGCGGCGATTTTCACCATGAACTTCTGGGTCTTGGTGTTCCTGATGGTGCTGTTCGGCTGGACCGGCCTTGTCGGCGTGGTGCGCGCCGAATTTCTGCGGGCGCGCAACTTTGAATATGTCCGCGCCGCGCGGGCCCTGGGCGTGCCCGACCGGGTGATCATGGTGCGCCATGTCCTGCCCAACGCCATGGTGGCGACGCTGACCCTGCTGCCATTCATCATCACCGGGGCGATCGGGTCATTGACCGCGCTTGATTTTCTGGGCTTTGGCTTGCCGTCGTCTGCCCCCAGTCTGGGCGAGATGACACAACAGGCCAAGCAGAACCTGCAAGCGCCGTGGCTGGCGTTTACCGCGTTCTTCACCTTTGCCATCATGCTGTCCTTGCTGGTGTTCATCTTCGAAGGCGTTCGCGACGCCTTTGACCCGCGAAAGACCTTTCAATGAGTGTGTTGGAGGTCCGTGACCTGAAGATCAGCTTCCGGCAGGATGGGCGCATCATCCCGGCGGTCAGGGGCATATCGTTCATGGTGGACAAGGGGGAAACCGTGGCGCTGGTGGGCGAGTCCGGGTCGGGCAAATCGGTCACCGCGCTGTCAACCGTGGGTCTGCTGGGGGAAAGTGCCATCATCAAGGGATCGGTGACCTATCAGGGCCGGCAGATGGTGGGCGCGTCCGAGCCTGACCTGCGCCGGGTGCGTGGCAATGACATCAGTTTCATCTTTCAGGAACCGATGACCAGCCTGAACCCGCTGCACACCATCGAAAAGCAACTGGCCGAAAGTCTGGCGCTGCATCAGGGGCTGGTGGGGCAGGCGGCGCGCGACCGCAGTCTGGACCTGCTGGCCAAGGTTGGCATCCGCGACGCGGCAAGCCGGCTTGGGGCCTATCCGCACCAGTTGTCGGGCGGGCAGCGGCAGCGGGTGATGATCGCGATGGCGCTGGCCAACGGGCCGGACCTGCTGATCGCGGACGAGCCGACCACGGCGCTGGATGTGACCATTCAGGCGCAGATCCTGGACCTCTTGGCCGATCTGAAACGCGCCGAGGGGTTAAGCCTGTTGTTCATCACCCATGACCTTGGCATCGTGCGCCGCATCGCCGACCGGGTTTGCGTGATGCAGGGCGGTGAGATTGTCGAGCAGGGGCCGACGGCGGAAATTTTCGCCAATCCACAGCATCCTTATACTCAAAAGCTGTTGGCCGCCGAACCGCGCGGCCTGCCCGGCCCGGTGCCCGAAGGTGCCGCCGAGGTGGTGCATACAAAGGGGCTGCGGGTCTGGTTCCCGATCACGGCGGGGTTCCTGCGCAAGACCGTGGGCCATGTAAAGGCGGTCAACGATGCCACCCTGTCGGTGCGCGCGGGGGAAACCCTGGGGATTGTCGGCGAGAGCGGGTCAGGCAAGACCACGCTGGCACTGGCGATCTTGCGGCTGGTGCCATCGACCGGGCCGATTGTGGTGCTGGGGCGCGATATCGCGGGCCTGTCGGGCGGGGCGTTGCGCCCGGTGCGGCGCGACCTGCAAATCGTGTTCCAGGATCCCTATGGCAGCCTGTCGCCACGGATGACGGTCGAACAGATCATCGCCGAAGGTCTGGCCCTGCATGGTCAGGACACGCCCGCCACGGCGCGCGACAAGGTGGCGGCGATCATGACCGAGGTGGGCTTGGACCCGGCCATGATGGGCCGCTATCCGCATGAATTTTCTGGCGGCCAGCGGCAGCGCATCGCCATTGCCCGGGCCATGATCCTGCGGCCCAAACTGGTGGTGCTGGACGAGCCGACATCGGCGCTGGACATGACGGTTCAGGTGCAGATCGTTGATCTGCTGCGCGATCTGCAACGCAAATGGGGGCTGGCCTATATCTTCATCAGCCATGACTTGCGCGTGGTGCGGGCCTTGTCGCACAAGGTGCTGGTGATGAAGGCCGGTGACGTGGTCGAGGCCGGTGAGGCCCGGGCGGTGTTCGACGCGCCGCAGCACGCCTATACCCGCGCGCTGATGGCGGCGGCCTTTGCCCATGAAACCGCCGCGGGCGCATGAAGATCCTGTTCATTCACCAGAATTTCCCCGGCCAGTTCCTGCATCTGGCCCCGGAAATGGCGCGGCGCGGCCATGAGGTGCTTGCCGTGACCGATGCGGTGAACACCCGCCAAAGCAGCATAAAGACCCTGCGCTACAAGCACGATGCCCAGAAAGTTGACCCCGGTCAATGCCGGTTGGGCCGCAACTATACCACGATGTCCGACCGGGGGGTTTCGGTCGCCCGGGCCTGTCTGCTGCTGCGCGACCGTGACGGCTATGTCCCGGACGTGATCTTTGGCCATTCCGGTTGGGGCGAGACGCTGTTTGTCAAGGAAATCTGGCCACAGGCCAGGCTGGTCGTCTATGCCGAGTTCTACTACAAGGGCGAAGGTGCGGATGTCGGCTTTGATACCGAGTTCATGCCGCATGGCTTTGATCAGGTGATGATCGCGCAGGGCCGCGCAGCCTATCTGGGGCAGGCGCTGATCCATGCCGATGCCGGGCTTGCGCCAACCGCGTGGCAGGCCAGCACCTACCCGGTCAGTCTGCGCCCGATGATCACGGTCATCCATGACGGCATTGAGACCCAGGCGGTGCAGCCCAACCCGCAGGCCAGCGTGGCCTTGCCCAATGGCAAGGTGCTGAAGCCCGGGGATGAGGTGCTGACCTTCGTGAACCGCAATCTGGAACCTTACCGGGGCTATCACATCTTCATGCGCGCGCTGCCTGCGGTGTTGCAGGCCCGGCCCGACGCGCAGGTGATCATCGTGGGCGGCGATGAGGTCAGCTATGGCAGCGCACCCAAGGGCGCAAAGGGCTGGAAAGAGACGATTCTGGCCGAGGTGTCAGACCGTTTGCCGATGGACCGGGTGCATTTCATGGGCAAGGTGCCCTATCCGGTCTTTGTGTCGATCCTTCAGGTCAGCCGGGTGCATGCCTACCTGACCTATCCCTTCGTGCTGTCCTGGTCGATGCTGGAGGCGATGGCGGCGGGCTGTCTGGTGGTCGGGTCAAAAACCGCGCCGGTGCAAGAAGTATTGCGCCATGGCGAAACCGGACTGCTGGTCGATTTTTTCGACGTGGCGGCATGGTCGCAGGCCCTGACCGGGGCGCTTGCCAACCCCGCGCAGTATCAATCGCTGCGTGACGCCGCCCGCCGTTTTGCGGTGGCCAACTATGACCTGCGCGGCATTTGTCTGCCGCGCATGGTGTCATATCTGGAAAGCTTCGGGCCGAAGCCCTGACCTCTGGGCGTCAGATCGCTGCCGAGTGTTGGGCCTTGGTCTGGTCATAGGCGTCGAACGACCGGGCGACCATGCGGGTCAGCGGGCGGCCATCGGGCAGGACGGTCAGACCATCTTCGTTCAGCACGACCATGCCGGGGAAGGCATCTGCCGCGCGGGCCAGCATCATGTCCAACCGTTCGGGCGTGGTGCCGAAGTCCCGCAGGATTTCGGACCGGCTGACGCGGAAATCGCACATCAAGGCCTCGATGATGCGCCCGCGCAGCGTGTCTTCGCCGCTGAACACATGGCCCCGATGGGTCGAAAACGCGCCACTGCGGATGGCCTTGGTGTAATCCGAGGTGCCCGAGACGTTTTGCGCATAGCCCTGCGGAAAGCGGCTGATCGACGACGCGCCCAGACCGATCAGCACCGGGGCGGTGTCATCGGTATAGCCCTGGAAGTTGCGCCGCAGCTTTCCGGCGGCCAGCGCCTTGGCCATGCCGTCTTCGGGCCGGGCAAAGTGGTCGATGCCGATGTCGCGATAGCCATCCCAGCGGAACAACTGCGCCGCGGTTTCAAACAGCTTCAACCGATTCTGTGGCGAGGGAATCGCTTCGGAGGGAATCATCTGCTGCCGACGGCTCATCCATGGCACATGGGCATAGCCGTAAAGCGCCACCCGGTCTGGCGACAGCGTCAGCAGCTTTTGCACCGAGTCGGCAATGCGCGCCTGGGTCTGGTGCGGCAGGCCGTAAAGGATATCGGCGTTCAGGCTGGCGATGCCACGATCGCGGATCATGTCGACCACGCGCTTGGTCAGCTCATAGCTTTGTTCGCGGCCGATGGCCTTCTGGATGATCTCGTCAAAATCCTGCACTCCGATCGAGGCACGGTTCATGCCGGATGCGGCCAGCGCGTCAAGGCGGGCATCATCCACCTCGTCAGGGTCGATCTCGACCGAAAACTCGGCCCCGTCGCCCAAGGGCACGGTTTCAAAGATGACCTCAGACAACATTCTGATTTCATTGGGGGAAAGCAACGTTGGCGTGCCGCCGCCCCAATGCAGGCGCGACAGTTTCACCCCGGCGGGCAGGTGCTGCTTCAGCATCCTGATTTCGGTGCGCAACGTCTCGGCATAGGCGATCACCGGCGCATCGCTGCTGGTGCCCTGAGTTCGGCAGGCGCAGAACCAGCACAGGCGCCGACAGAACGGCACGTGCAAATACAGCGAGATGGATGTGCCTTCCGGGATCTGTTCGACCCACGAAGTGAAAAGATCGGGCGTGACTGCCGCGCCAAAATGCGGTGCCGTCGGATAGCTGGTATACCGAGGCACACGCGCGTCAAATAGCCCGAGGCGGGTGAGTTGCGATTCCTGTGTCATTCTCATATGTTCATCAAAGGGAAACGGATCTGCCTTGATGCAGATCAACCGGGGAAAAAGGCGGTCATGGCAATTCATCAAGACTCGCATTTGGTGCCCCATGACTGCGTCGATTGCCCGATCCGCCACCGTGCGGTCTGCGCACTTTGCGAGTCGGATGAGCTGTCCAAGCTTGAGCAGATCAAGTATTACCGCAGCTATCAGGCTGGCCAGACCATCATCTGGTCAGGCGACCGGATGGATTTTGTCGCCTCGGTCGTGACCGGGATCGCAACCTTGACGCAGACGATGGAAGACGGCCGCCGCCAGATGGTTGGTCTGTTGCTGCCGTCGGATTTTGTCGGCCGTCCGGGCCGGTCAACCGCCGCCTATGACGTGACCGCGACCACCGATCTGGTGATGTGCTGTTTTCGCAAGAAGCCGTTCGAGGAATTGATGTCTGCCACGCCGCATATTGCGCAGCGGTTGCTGGAAATGACGCTGGACGAACTGGATGCCGCCCGCGAATGGATGCTGCTGCTGGGCCGCAAGACCGCGCGCGAAAAGATCGCCAGTCTGCTGGCCATCATCGCCCGTCGCGATGCCAGTCTGAAATCACCCCGGTCAAACAAGGGCTCGGTGATTTTTGACCTGCCGCTGACGCGTGAGGAAATGGCCGACTACCTTGGCCTGACGCTGGAAACCGTCAGCCGCCAGATGAGCGCGCTGAAGAAAGACGGCGTGATCGAGCTTGAGGGCAAGCGCCACGTGATCGTGCCGTCGATCAACTCGTTGATGGAAGAAACTGGCGACGATACCGACGGTGGCTTTCTGGTCTGAAACGACTGCCGGGGTGATGCCAGCCTGGCAGCACCACCCCAGCCGCCTATAGGTCAGTGCGCCATCAGCACGGGGATCGTCGATTGCTCCAGCATGTTGCGGGTGGCACCGCCCAGAATGGCCTCGCGAAAGCGCGAATGGCCATAGGCACCCATGACCATCAGGTCGGCATCGGAATCACGCACATGGCGCGACAGCACGTCCGAGACACGGGGCAGGGTGCGCGCCAGAACCGACACTTCGGCACGAACCCCATGCCGTACCAGCATCTGGCACAGCATTCCGCCTGGGTCTGACCGTTCGGGGCCATGGGCGGGCGGGTCGATGATGGTGATGGTGACCATATCGGCCTGCTTCAGCATCGGCAGCGCGGCGCGCACGGCGCGCAGCGCCTCACGGCTTTGGTTCCACGCAATGACGATGCGGTTTGGCACAGCCTTGGCCAGCCCGCTTTCGGGCAGAACCAGAACCGGGGCCTGACCTTCGAACATCGCGGCTTCCACCACCGCCTCGGCCTCGGCCCCCTGATCTTTGCCATAAGGCCGTGCCAAAAGCACCAGATCGGCAAAGCGCGCGCGTTGGGCGACCAGATCGGTCAGGGCACCAAGCTGGGTAACCGCAGCCTCGACCGTGGCACGCAGGCCCGGGCTTTCGGCGGCAAAGGCCGCCTTGACCGCCGCTTCCAGCGCGCGGGCATCGGCATCGGCGCGGTCAAGCGCCACCTGCATCATCGCAGCCCCGGTTCCGACATAGGAATAGCCCACCTGCGTGCGGTCAATCCCCAGTGCCATGACATCCAGATGCGCGTCGTTCTGCGCGCAGATCTGCGCTGCGGCGGTGATGGCTTTTGGTACATAAGCAGCATTGGTCGCCACCGTAAGAATAGATTTGTAGGCCATGAAACGCCTCCTTTTCCTGATCCCAAAGGATAGGGGCATGGCCACAAATTTGCCTTGACCTTCATCAACCGGAAGAGAAAGCTGAATTGATCTGGATCAAAGTTGCCTGTCGCAGGCTGTCGCACAAATGCTATATCCAAGATTACGCGGATGGTCCCACCGATTTGATTCGGCGGTAAGCCTAACCGAACAAGACGAAGGGACGAAAACATGTGGGATTATCTGAAACTGGTCGTGTTTGGCCTGTTCGCCGTAGGAGCGGCGATCGCGGCCAATTATGCCCATGACACCGCCTATCTGGTGAACGCCATCACGGTCATGCTTGCCGCAGGCATCGCTTTCCTTGTGGTGCTGCGCGGCATTGGCGAGCCAAAGTTCATCAACAAGAACGAATATATGGACGACGTGATCCGCGCCGGCGTGATCGCCACCGCCATGTGGGGCGTGGTTGGCTTTACGGTGGGCGTGTTCATCGCCAGCCAACTGGCGTGGCCATGGCTGAACTATGAAGCCCTGCAAGGCATGGGGAACTTTGGTCGGTTGCGACCGCTGCACACCAGTGCCGTGATCTTTGCCTTCGGTGGCAACGCGCTGATCATGTCGGCCTTCTATGTCGTGCAGCGCACCAGTGCCACACGGCTGTGGGGCGGCAACCTGGCGTGGTTCGTGTTCTGGGGATGGCAGCTTGTCATCGTTCTGGCTGCGGCGGGCTATGTCCTGGGCGGCACCCAGTCAAGAGAATATGCCGAGCCGGTCTGGTATGTTGACCTGCTGATCACCGTGGTCTGGGTGGCCTTCCTTGCGGTGTTCGCCGGCACGCTGATGAAGCGCAAGGAACCCCACATCTATGTGGCGAACTGGTTCTACCTTGCCTTCATCATCACCATTGCCATGCTTCACCTGGTGAACAACATGGCAATCCCGGTGTCGATTTTCGGCTCGCAGTCGGTGCAGGTCACGTCAGGCGTGCAGGACGCGATGATCCAGTGGTGGTATGGCCACAATGCGGTGGGCTTCTTCCTGACCGCAGGCTTTCTGGGCATGATGTACTACTTCGTGCCCAAGCAGGCAGAACGTCCGGTGTTCAGCTACAAACTGTCGATCATCCACTTCTGGGCCTTGATTTTCCTTTATATCTGGGCCGGTCCGCACCACCTGCACTATACCGCGCTGCCAGACTGGGCCCAGACCCTTGGCATGGTGATGTCAATCATCCTGTGGATGCCGTCCTGGGGGGGCATGATCAACGGTCTGATGACGCTGTCGGGCGCCTGGGACAAGCTGCGGACCGACCCGGTGATCCGCATGATGGTGGTGTCGGTCGGCTTTTACGGCATGTCGACCTTCGAAGGCCCGATGATGGCAATCAAGGCGGTCAACAGCCTGTCGCACTACACCGACTGGACCATCGGTCACGTCCATTCCGGCGCGCTTGGCTGGAACGGCATGATCACTTTCGGCGCGCTGTACTTCCTGACGCCGCGGCTGTGGAACCGCAGCGGGCTTTACAGCCTGAAGCTGGTCAGCTGGCACTTCTGGCTCGCCACCATCGGGATCGTGCTTTACGCCTCGGCGATGTGGGTGTCGGGCATCATGGAAGGCCTGATGTGGCGCGAAGTCGATGCCAACGGCTATCTGGTGAACGCATTCGCCGACACCGTGGCTGCGAAATATCCGATGTATGTGGTGCGGGCGTTGGGCGGGGGTCTTTACCTAACCGGCGGGGTGATCATGTGCTACAACCTGTGGATGACCGTGCGTGCGCAACCGTCAAGGGTTACGTCACACTCCGTCGTTCCTGCTGAATGACCGGAGAGCAAAGTAATGGCAATTCTTGACAAACACAAAGTAATCGAAACCCATGCCACGCTTCTGATGGTCCTCAGCCTGATTGTTGTGTCGATCGGTGGTCTGGTTCAGATCGTGCCGCTGTTCTATCTTGAGAACACGATTGAAAAGGTGGAAGGGGTTCGCCCCTACACCCCGCTGGAGCTGATCGGCCGCGACATCTACATCCGCGAAGGGTGCTATGTCTGCCACAGTCAGATGATCCGCCCGATGCGCGACGAGGTGGAGCGTTATGGCCACTACAGCCTTGCTGCGGAATCGATGTATGACCATCCGTTCCAGTGGGGGTCCAAGCGGACAGGGCCGGATCTGGCGCGGGTCGGCGGGCGCTATTCGGACGAATGGCATCAGGACCACTTCACCTATGCCAAGGCCGTGGTGCCGGAATCGGTGATGCCGCCCTATAGTTTCCTGTTCAACAAGGAAATTGACGGGCGCTATGTCCAGGACGTGATGAAGACCCACCGTTTTGTCGGCGTGCCTTACTCGGACGAGATGATGGAAAACGCGCTGGCCGACTTTACCGCGCAGGCAGACCCGGATTCTGACTATGACGGGCTGGAAGAGCGGTATGGGGAAGAGGCGTTTGGTCGCGCGATCAACGTGCGCAACTTCGATGGTCAGCCGCAACTGACCGAAGCCGATGCGCTGATTGCCTATATTCAGGTTCTTGGCACCATGGTCGATTTCTCGACCTTCACACCTGACGCAAGCCGGTAAGGAGGGCGCGATGGATACCTACAGCTTCCTGAGACAGTTTGCCGACAGCTGGGCAATGCTGTCGATCCTGCTGACCTTTCTGGGCGTCATTGTCTATGTGTTCCGCCCCGGCAGCCGCAGTATGCATGACGAAGCGGCCAACTCGATCTTTCGCAATGATACGAAACCCGCTGACGGGGAAAGCCCCAAAGCCCACGTGAAGGAGGCTTGAACGCATGTGCGCCAAGCGAGTAACGACAAAGCCGGGGGACGTTCAGACCACCGGCCACTCCTGGGACGGGATTGAGGAATATGACAACCCGATGCCCCGGTGGTGGGTTTGGGTGTTCTATGCCACAATTGTCTGGGGCATCGGATATTCCATCGCCCATCCTGCATGGCCGATGCTGACCAAGGCCACGCCGGGTTTGCTGGGGTCGTCAACCCGGGCCGATGTTGCGGCCGAAATCAAGCGCTTTGATGACGCAAACGCCACGATCAAACAGGCGTTGGTGGATGCTGACCTGACAACAGTGTCGGCAGACCCCAACCTGATGACCTTTGCGCAGAACGCCGGGGCGGCCGTGTTTCGTACCAATTGCACCACCTGCCACGGGTCGGGTGCCAACGGGGTGGCAGGCAAGGGCTATCCCAGCCTGCTGGACGATGATTGGCTGTGGGGCGGGGATATTGAAAACATCCACCTGACCATCACCCATGGGATCCGCAACACCACCGACGACGATGCCCGCTATTCCGAGATGCCGAAATTCGGCGTCGATGAAATTCTGGAAAAGCCCCAGATCGACGAGGTGGTGGAATACGTGCTGAAGCTTTCGGGCCAAGAGCATGATGCCACCCTTGCCTCGGCTGGTGAGACGGTTTTCGTCGAAAACTGCGCGGCCTGCCATATGGAAGACGGCTCGGGCGACATCACGCAGGGCGCACCGAAGCTGACGGATGCGATCTGGCTGTATGGCGGATCGCGTGAGAAGATCGTTGAGACCGTGACCTATGCGCGTTTTGGGGTGATGCCGAACTGGAACGCTATCCTTACCGAAGACGAAATCCGCGCGGTGGCCTTGTATGTCCACAGCCGCGGCGGCGGTCAGTAACCATGTTTTGCCGGGCGGGGTTATCCCTGCCCGGCAGTCCGGCCCGGCGTCTTGGCCCGGTCGCGTGTTTGCTCGGGGGGGCGCTTGGCCATTTTGTGCCGTGCGCCGCCTGCCGGCAGGAACCTCGCGCGATTTTCCGTGAATTCCTTAAAGAATAATGACAGCCCTGCGGTTGTATCCCGCCTGAACCGTTGCCACATCAAAAACTTGCATCCTCGATACCGGTTTTGATGCAAGTCAAGGTTTCCTTGTGTGCCATGGTGCACCACGGTACCTATACACAGCCAAACCGTCGGAGCTTTCCGTGACCAGCCAAGATACCAACGAACCTCCAAGCCTTTATGCTGCGCGGGAACCGATTTTTCCGCGTCGCGTTTCCGGAAAGTTTCGGAACCTGAAATGGTGGCTGATGGCCGCCATGCTGGGGATTTATTACCTTGTCCCCTGGATCCGCTGGGACCGTGGTCCCAACTTGCCCGATCAGGCCGTTCTGCTGGATCTGGCACACCGGCGTTTCTTTTTCTTCATGATCGAAATCTGGCCGCACGAGTTTTACTTCGTGGCGGGTCTGTTGGTGATGGCGGGGCTGGGCCTGTTCCTGTTCACTTCGGCGGCCGGGCGGGTCTGGTGCGGTTATGCCTGCCCGCAGACCGTCTGGACCGATCTGTTCATTTTGGTTGAACGTTGGGTCGAAGGCGATCGCAACGCCCGCATCCGTCTGCACCGCCAGAAATGGAACGGCGAGAAAATCCGCAAAAGTGCTGTCAAATGGACCGCATGGATGCTGATCGCCCTGGCAACGGGTGGGGCTTGGGTGTTCTATTTCACCGATGCGCCGACGCTGCTGGGCAATCTGCTGACCGGGCAGGCCCATCCGGCGGCTTACCTGACCATTGCCATCCTGACCGCAACCACCTTTGCCTTTGGTGGTTTCGCCCGCGAACAGATTTGCATCTACGCCTGCCCTTGGCCGCGGATTCAGGCGGCGATGATGGACGAAGACACCCTGACCATCGCCTATCGCGACTGGCGCGGAGAGCCGCGCGGCAAGTTGCAAAAGGGCGAAGTGGCAGCGGGGCACGGCGATTGCATCGACTGCATGGCCTGCGTCAACGTCTGCCCGATGGGCATCGACATCCGCGACGGTCAACAACTGGCCTGCATCACCTGTGGTCTGTGCATCGACGCCTGCAATGACGTGATGGACAAGATCGGCAAGCCGCGTGACCTGATCGGTTACATGGCGCTGACCGATGAGACCGCCGAACGTTCGGGTGCCCCGGCGATTTCGGTCTGGAAGCATGTCTTCCGGGTGCGGACGATCCTTTACACCGTGTTGTGGGGCGGGGTTGGCGTCGGCCTGGTCGTCGCGCTGTTCCTGCGCTCGCCGATTGACGTGAATGTGACACCGGTGCGCAACCCGACTTACGTTACGTTGTCAGATGGCACCATCCGCAATGCCTATGATCTGCGGTTGCGCAACAAGCAAGGATCGGACATGACATATACCATCTCGGTCACCTCGGATGTGCCGCTTACGATGGAGTTGGAAGGCGAAGATGACCTGACTGTGACAGTCAACGCCAACGAGACATTCTCGCAGCGGGTCTATCTGAACGCCGCACCCGGCTCTGCCGCCGCCACGTCTGACCGCAGCAATGTGCGGCTGTGGGTGGAAGAGCTGGACACCACAAGCCGCGTCCATCACGACACGGTCTTCAACGGAAAAGGTCAGTAATATGGCAGAGATCACCGGTCGCAAGGTTCTGATCTTCACAGTCGGGGCTTTCGGCGTGATCATCTCGGTCAATCTGGTGATGGCCTATCAGGCCGTCACCACCTTTCCCGGACTTGAGGTGCAGAACTCCTACATTGCAAGTCAGGACTTTGACGCCGCCCGCGATGCGCAACTGTCGCTTGGCTGGACCATGACGCCCGATTATGATCCGCTGGAAAAGCGGCTGTATCTGGGTTTCAAACAACTGGACGGAACCATCGCGCAACTGTCGGACCTGCAAGTTCTGGTCGGCCGCACCACCGAGGCCGCCGAAGACCAGCGACCCGAGTTCATTTTTGCCGGTGGCGTGTGGACGGCGCCGCTGGACCTTGCCCCGGGCCGGTGGCTGCTGCGGGTAGAGGCAAAATCGCAAGACGGCACGCTGTTTTCGCAGCGGGTCAGGTTGTTCGTGAAGGGCTGATGCCATGACGCTTGCCGCAGGCCCGTTGCAAGAGGTTGATGCGGGCCACGCCAGCCCCTCGGCCTGCCCGGCCTGTGCGGCTGCCCCGTCGGCGGAACGTCTGGCGCAACTGGCACAGCCCACCTCGGCCCGGCTGATGCTGTCCTTGCCACAGGCGCATTGCGCGGTCTGCATTTCTACCGTTGAACATGCGATGCAGGCCGAGCCGGGCGTGACATCGGCCCGGGTGAACCTGACGCTGAAGCGGGTCAGTGTCGAGGCTGAACCCCATGTCACCGCCGATACCCTGATCGCCGCTGCTGCCCGTGTCGGGTATGAGGCTTACGAGCTGGACCCCGGCCTGTTGTCCACCACCGAGACCGACCGTCAGGGCCGCGATCTGTTGATGCGGTTGGGGGTTGCGTTCTTTTCGATGATGAACGTGATGCTGCTGTCGATCTCGGTCTGGGCCGGGGCCGAGGATGCGACGCGCGACATGTTCCACTGGATTTCGGCGGCCATCGCCTTGCCGACAGTGGCGTTTTCCGGCCAGCCGTTCTTTCGGTCGGCGTGGCGCAGCCTGCGCGCGGGGCGGCTGGGCATGGATGTGCCGATCAGCCTGGCGCTGATCCTCGCCTCGGCGATTTCCTTGGTGGAAACCTGGTATTCCGGCCATCACGCCTATTTCGACGCCGCCGTGATGCTGACGTTCTTCTTGCTGGTTGGCCGCTATCTGGACCACCGCACCCGTGCCGTGGCGCGGTCCGCCGCCGAAGAACTGGCCGCGTTGGAGGTGCCCCGCGCCACCGTGTTGCGCGACGGCGCCGAGGTGGTGGTGTCGATCACCGAGGTTCAGGCGGGCGATCTGGTGCGCGTGCGCCCCGGTGGCCGGATGCCGGTGGATGGTCAGGTGGTCGAGGGCGCGTCGGAACTGGACCGATCCTTGCTGACCGGCGAGTCGCTGCCGGTCTATGCCGGGGTCGGCACCATGGTGTCGGCGGGCGAGGTCAACCTGACCGGCCCTCTGACCCTGCGCGTCACGGCGGCCGGCAAGGACAGCAGCCTGCACCGCATGGCCGATCTTGTGGCCGTGGCCGAAAGCGCCAAGACCAAATATACCAGCCTCGCGGAACGGGCGGCGGGCTGGTATTCGCCGCTGGTGCATCTTTTGTCCTTTGCCGCCTTCGGTTTCTGGATGTGGAAAACCGGCGGCGATCTGCGCCATGCCGTGAACATCTCGGCGGCGGTGCTGATCATCACCTGCCCCTGCGCGCTTGGCCTTGCGGTGCCCGCCGTTGTGACATCGGCCAGCGGCAAGCTGTTTCGCAAGGGCCTGCTGATCAAGCAGGGCACCGCGCTGGAACGTCTGGCCGAGGTGGATACGGTGGTGTTCGACAAGACTGGCACCCTGACCATGGGCACACCGAAGCCCACCAATCTGGCCGATCATCCGCGTTCGGCGGTCGAGGTGGCGATGACACTGGCGGCCGCATCCTCGCACCCGCTGGCCAAGGCCTTGGCCGAAGGTGCCGCTGCCATGGGCCTGCATCCGGTGCGGATGGACGACTTGCGCGAAGTGCCGGGTTACGGGGTTGAAGGCATCTGGAAGGGCGCGCGGGTCCGGTTGGGCCGCGCCGAATGGTGCGGCGGTGATCCCCTGGATGTGACCGCCACCTATCTGTGCACTGGCGAGGGCGCCCCGCGCGGCTTTACCTTTGCCGACCGGCTGCGCCCCGGTGCCGAACAGGTGGTTGCGGCCCTGCGCGCGCAGGGCAAGACCGTCAAGCTGATCTCGGGCGATGCCCCCGGCCCGGTGCGCGATCTGGCCGAACGGTTGGGCATTGCCGACTGGACTGCCGGGGCCTTGCCCGCCGAAAAGGCGCAGGCCGTGGCGGCGCTGACCGGACAGGGCCACCGGGTGCTGATGGTGGGCGACGGGTTGAACGACACCGCAGCCCTTGCCTCGGCGCATGTCTCGATCTCGCCCGCCTCGGCGCTGGATGCGGCGCGGGTGGCGTCCGATATCGTGCTGCTGGGGCAGGACATGGCCCCGATTGCCGATGCCGTGCGCATCGCGCGCCAGTCAACCCAGCGCATCCGCGAAAACTTTGCGCTTTCGGCCCTGTATAATGTGGTGGCGGTGCCCTTGGCCCTTGTCGGTCTGGCGACGCCACTGGCGGCGGCGCTGGCAATGTCGCTGTCGTCGATCACCGTGTCGCTGAACGCGCTGCGGCTGAAATAAGGAACGACCCCACGCATGGAAATCCTTGGCCTTCTGATCCCGGTGTCGCTGTTTCTTGGCGGAATCGGTCTGTTCGCGTTCTTCTGGGCGATGCGCAACAAGCAGTTTGACGACCCCGAGGGCGATGCCAACCGCATCCTGACCAAGGACTGGGACGACAAGCCAAAGCCATAGCCCGGCCCAAGCAACCAAAGGCGATGTTCAAGACCCCCGTCACGCCCGCCGTGTCACGCCAGCCGATCAGGGCCCCATCGTGAAGCAGTTGATCGCCCGCGCCTGCAAGCGGCGGCAGGCAAGATCCGCCTGTTCCTGCGTCAGCCCCATGAAATTGGCTTGATAGCCACCGCCCTTTTGCACGACCTTGCGCAGCCCGTCATTCAGCGTGGCGCTTTCGGCAAGCTGGGTTTTCAACAGCAGTCGTTCCGCATCGGACCGAGAGTTGAACTTGCCAAGGTTCACCCCCCAATGCCTTGCGTTCGACGTGGACAACCGGATCACCACCGGGGTTTCCATCGGGGCCGACAGGGTGTTGTCCGCCACACGGTCATAGATCGGACTGTTGCGCTTTGGCGCCACGGCTGCCGCCTCGGCGACCAGCTCGGTCGGGTCATTGATCACCAGATCCGGCGCGGCTTGCTCCAGAACCCCGGCTTGCTCCAGAACCTCGGCCTGCGCCTGAAGTGTCCCGGTGCTGGCAAGAACCTGGGCCTGCGCGTCCAGCGTGGCGGGTTCGGCAATGCCTTCCGCGGGCGGCGGCTGGATGGCGGCAAGTGCGAGGGGCGCCTCTGCCTCTGCCTCTGGCTTTGTGGCAACCTCTGCTTCGGCAAGTTGGGGTGCCACAGCGTCGGGGCGTGCGGCAGGCGGGGATGTGGCAGCCACGGGCAGCGCTGGCGCCTCTGCCATCGCCACCGCAACCGATGCCGCCTGCGCGTCCAGCGTGCCGGGCGGTGGCGGTGCCGGTTCGGCAACCGCCTCGGCCAAGGCGGCGGCAATGCTGTCTTCAATGGCGGCGACGGCCACCTGGGTCGCCTCGACAGTGCCAGGCTCGGGCTGTGCTGATGGGCGCGCCTGGGGGCGGGGCGATTTGGTGACGACAATCTTGGGCCGGATGGTCTTGGCGGAACCGCCCCGCACCTCGGGCAAGGGGTCGGCCTGCGCCATCAGGACAGCTTCGGCATCTGCATCATAGGCCGGGGTGGCAGGGGGGGTGCTGGGCGCATTGGCTGGGGCCTTGGCAAAACCAAGGTCCAGAAGCTGTGCCATCTTGGCGTTGCGCGCCGGTGTCGACGCGCCCCCAAAGACGGTGGCGATGATGCGCACATTGCCGCGTTCGGCCGATGCGGTCAGGTTGAATCCAGCGGCGACCGTATAGCCGGTCTTGATGCCATCGGCGCCCTTGTAGGCGTCCAGAAACCGGCTGTTGGTGTTGCGCACCTGCGCCAGCCCGGCATCGGTGCTGCGCCGCGAGAAGATGTTGTAATATTGCGGGAAATCATAAAACAACCGCCGCCCCAGCGTGTTCATGTCCCGCGCTGTCGACAAATGCCCGGGCACGGTCAGCCCGTTCGCGTTCTTGAAGGTCGAGTTCTTCATGCCAAGCGCCTTGGCGGTCCGGGTCATCCGGGCCCCGAACTTGGCCTCGTTCCCGCCGATATGGTCGCCCAAGGCCGAGGCCGCATCATTGGCCGACTTGATCGCAGCCGCCCGGATCAGATAGCGCACGGCGACCTTTTGCCCGGCCTTCAGGCCCAGCCGTGATGGCGGCTTGGACGCCGCATTGGCCGAGACGGTCACCATGGTATCCAGGCTCAGCCGCCCGCGCTCGATCTCTTCGAACACGATGTAAAGCGTCATCATCTTGGTCAACGATGCGGGATGCAGGCGGGTGTCGGCATTGTCGGAAAACAACGTCTCGCCGGTGCGGGCATCTTGCACGATCGCGGCATAGGGGGCGGCACCTGATGGCTGCGGTGTGGAACAGGCCGCCACCACGATAAATGCCACCAGACAAACGAAATTGCGGGCGTGTCGCCCCAGAAGCGTTGTCACGATGCGATATCCTTGCTCTGCCTTGGCCCACCCCGGTTTTTTGACTTGGGGCGTGATTTGCGTTGACCCTAGCACAGCCGATGATTCCACAAAACCCCGGATATTCAAGGACTTTGCGCTTTGTCCTAATGTTGTGGCAAAACTGGCAAACACCGGCCGCTGCATCCTAGAAATTGTGGCCTGTCGTCAGCCGATCCACCAGATCGGGCAGGGCGCCCAAATCGGTGACGGTGTGAAACCGGTCATGGTCTTGCGGGGCCTCGGCATGCTCCAGCGCCCACGTCAGCCCATGCGGGACATGCACCCCCCAACCGCCCGCCGCCAGCACCGGCAAAACGTCGGATTTCAAGGAATTGCCCACCATCATCGCCTGCTCGGCACCGCTGCCATGCCGGGCAAAGATCGTCCGATAGACCGCCGGGGTCTTGTCCGACACGATCTCGACCGCCTGAAACAGATCCCCCAGGCCCGATTGCGCCAGCTTGCGTTCCTGATCCAGCAGATCGCCCTTGGTGATCAGCACCACGCGATAGCGTGTCGCCAAGGCCTCGACCGCCGCGCGCGCATGCGGCAGCAACTCGATCGGGTGCGCCAGCATGTCACGCCCCATCGCCATCAGATCCCCGATCACCGAGGCGGGCACCTGACCGTGTGTCACCTCGATCGCGGTTTCGATCATCGACAGCACGAAGCCCTTCACGCCATAGCCATAATGCCCCAGATTGCGCTGCTCGGCTGCCAGAAGAAGGTCGTGCAGGTGATCCGGGTCGGTATGGCTGGCCAGCAGTTCGGTGAACCGATCCTGCGTCAGCCGGAAGAACGCTTCGTTTTGCCAAAGAGTGTCGTCGGCGTCGAATCCGATGGTTGTCAGTGTCATGCTGCCCTCATATCGCCCGGCGTGATGCGGGATTTACCGTTTTGTCGCAATCCTTTGGGCGTTGCCCTTTTCCAATCGCCAAAAACCTTTATATTGCGCGATGAAGCCCAAACCGCGAATCCTTTATGTGAGGCATGTGCCGTGATCCATCTTCCCCATACCATGTCGGACAAGACCGACGGGCCGGGCAATGACACGGGCATATTGACCAAGACCAAGACCCGCACCCAGCGCCCGCCGATGTACAAGGTGATGCTGCTAAACGACGACTACACCCCGATGGAGTTTGTGGTCCACGTGTTGGAGCGGTTTTTTGGCCTGAACCACGCACAAGCCTTTGAAATCATGCTGACCGTTCACAAGAAGGGCTTGGCCGTGGTCGGCGTTTTCTCGCATGAGGTGGCGGAAACCAAGGTGGCGCAGGTGATGGATTTCGCCCGCCGCCATCAGCACCCCCTGCAATGCACGATGGAGAAGGAATAGGCCGCGCGCCTGTTCCACCACACACATGCGATCTGCCCGCCTTGACCTTGCGCTGGAGACCGGCGCCTTTGCACTGCCGCCCGATGGGCCGGTGGCGCTGTATCGTCCGCGCGAAGGCGATGAGCTGGACAGCTTCTCGATTCAGCGGGCACAGGTCATCACCGGCTTTCGCCCCGACGCCGAATGGTTTGCCGCGCGCGGCTACCGGTCCGGCGAAGGCCCGCCCTATGCGGCGGCCGTCGTCTGCCTGCCGCGCTCGCGCGGGGCGGCGCGGGCGCTGATCTCGCGCGCCATGGTCGAAGTGGCCCCCGGCGGCCCGGTGGCGGTTGACGGGCAAAAGACCGATGGCATCGACAGCATCCTCAAGGATTGCCGCGCCATGGGCCTGCCGCTGGTGGGGCCCTTTTCCAAGGCACATGGCAAGATCTTCGTCCTGCAGGCCGGGGCCGAACTGCCGGGGTGGGAGGCGCGGCCGCAACTGATCGAGGGCGGGTTCCAGACCCTGCCGGGGGTGTTTTCATCCGACGCGCCAGATGCGGGTTCGGTGCTTCTGGCACAAGCCTTGCCCGAAAAGCTGGGGTCACGGGTCATCGACCTTGGTGCCGGCTGGGGCTATCTGGCGCGGGCGATCCTGTCCCGCAGCAGCGTCACCGAGGTGGATCTGGTCGAGGCCGAGAAAGACGCGCTTGATTGCGCCGAGGCGAATATCGAAGATCCCCGCGCCCGCTTTCACTGGGCCGATGCCCGCCGGTTCAAACCGGCGCGGCCCGCCCATGCTGTCGTGATGAACCCGCCGTTTCATGCCGGGCGCGACGCCGACCCTGCGCTGGGTGTGGCCTTCTTGCGTGCAGCGGCTGGCATGCTGGTGCCCGATGGCACGCTGTGGCTGGTGGCCAACCGCCACTTGCCCTATGCTCCGACGCTGGCCACGTTGTTCCGACAGGTCGAGGATATCGGCGGAAATTCCGTCTTCAGGCTGACCCGCGCAAGCCATCCGATCCGGCAGCGCTGACACAAGGTTGATCCATGTCCCTATCCATTGCAGGCAAAACCGCCATCGTCACCGGTGCGGCCAAAGGCATTGGCCTTGCCGTCGCCCGGCATTTTCAGGCCAAGGGCGTCAACGTGATGTTTGTCGACATCGACGAAGCAAGGCTTGAGGCCGAGGTGGGCGAAGAGGCCCGTGGCGAAGGGCCGGTGCGGATGTTCGTCGGCGATCTGCGCGAAAAGCTGACCATCGCAAATCTGCTTTCGGCCACCATCGACGCCTTTGACCGGGTCGATATTCTGGTCAACGCCAGTCGCCGGATGGCCGTCTCTGATCCGTTCAACCCCGAAGATGACGGGGTCGAGATGCTGTTGCAGGAAAACCTGCTGACCAGTCTGCGCCTGTCGCAAATGACAGCCAAACGCATGATCGCAAAGGCGGACGCGGTGGAAGAGGGTGGCCAGATCGGCCAGATCGGGTCGATCATCAACATCTCGTCCATCGCGGGCTGCCATACGCAGCCGGGCCTGCTGGGCTATTCGATTGCCTCGGCGGCGGTGGATCAGATGACGCGGTCGCTGGCCGTGGCCTTTGCGCCCAAGGGGATCAGGGTCAACGCGGTCGCCTTTGGCTCGGTGATGAGCGCAAGCTTGCAGGCGGCGCTCAAGGAAGAGTCAAGCTGGCGCGATGCCATCGTTGACGGCACGCCGCTGGGCCGCATTGCCGGACCGGACGAATTGGCCGAAGTCATGCAATTTCTGGCGTCTGACGCGTCAGGCTTCATGACGGGGCAGGTTCTGACGATTGATGGCGGTCGCAGCCTGCTGGACCGGGTGACCATCCCGGCCTTCTAGGGCACTATTCCGGATACTGCGCCTTGCACTGCGCGATGGCCGGTTGGGCGGCGCGGGCCAGCGCGGCACGCTTGGCGCGCATGCTGGCCAGTTTGTCCGCCTCGGCCCGCAGGTCGATGGCCTTGGGCCGCGTCACCGTGTCGGGCACCGCTTCAAAGCACAGTTTCGGCGGCCGGGGCGACGGCGCAGGCTGGCCCTCTTTCGGTGGCTCAGGCCGATGACGCCCATCACAAAGCACCCATTCGTGACGGTAGATCGTCACCTCCTCCAATGCATAGCCGCGCTTGAGGTTGCCTTCGCTTTCCGCGATCAGCCGGTCTATCACCCGCATATCCCGCGTCTCGCGCTGGATGCAGCGTTCTTGCGGGGTTGCGCAGCCGATCAGCACAACACACAGCACCAGCGCACGTTTCATGGCAGCCCCCTGTTGGTTCTTGCCCCATGTATAACCCCAGTGAAATGCAAAAGCCATGTTGGCGCGCGGGCAGGCATTTGCTAGGCAGGGCGAAACCGGGGTGGGGGCAGGGATGACCGATCAGTTTGAAACCGAAAAGGCGCGCGCGGCCGCATGGTTCCGCCAGGTGCGCGACCAGATTGTCGCAGCCTTCGAGGCGCTGGAAGACGCACATGGCACGGGCACGCCGGGCCGGTTCGAGGTGACGCCCACCACCCGTGCCGATGGCGGTGGCGGGGTGATGAGCGTGATGCGCGGCGGCCGGGTGTTTGAAAAGATCGGTGTCAATGTCTCGCAGGTGCATGGCACGCTGAGCGAGCGGGCACAAAAGGCCATGGCCGCGCGCGGCGTGCCCGGCATGGACAGCGATCCGCGGTTCTGGGCCAGCGGCGTGTCGTTGGTGGCGCATATGGTCAACCCGCATTGCCCGGCGGTGCATTTGAACACCCGCATGTTCTGGACCCCACATGCCTGGTGGTTTGGCGGCGGCTCTGACCTGAACCCGGCGCTGGAATACCCCGAGGATACGGCGCATTTCCACGCTGCGATGCAGGCCGCCTGCGATGCGCATGACGCGGGCTATTATCCGCGTTTCAAGGCCTGGGCGGATGAGTATTTCTTTGTGCCGCACCGGGGCCGTGCGCGCGGCGTCGGCGGCATCTTCTACGACGATCTGAACACCGGCGATTGGGAGGCCGATTTTGCCCTGACCCGCGACGTGGGGTCTGCCTTCCTGCCGGCCTTCGTGCCGCTGGTGGAAAAGCGGGTGGCGACACCCTGGACCGAGGCAGATCGCGAAGCGCAACTGGTGCATCGCGGGCTTTATGCCGAATACAACCTGGTCTATGACCGGGGCACCAAGTTCGGGCTGGAAACCGGGCACGACGCCAATGCCGTGCTGATGAGCCTGCCACCGATTGCGAAATGGACCTGATCGCAGGCTAAGGGTTCAGGCGCACAGACCAAGGACAAAGGGGGCGGCAATGGCCGATATCGTGGTGAAAGCGGCCTATGGCTCGGTCGTCGAAGATGAGGGCTTTCTGTACGTCGGCTTTGCCGAGGGCGAAGACGAAGACGACGACGCGCCCTATGTGCTGTTTCGCCAGGCGCTGGACGGTGGTGCCATCTGGTTCGAGGCCAGTGACCCCGCCTTTGGGGCCGAGGATGCGGTGCAGTCGGTCAGCCTTGGGCCAAAGGGCCTTAGCATCACCATCCGCCCCGACAAGATGGCCAAGATCGGCTGGGCTAGTATGATTGACGTGCGTGTCGGCCCGGCGTGCGAAGACGCCGACCAAGCCATCACAGCACTACGGGCGATGCTGGGCGATGCGATGACGGGCTGACCGCCCCGCGCGCGTCAATTCCCCAAGGTTCCCAGCACATCGCGCAAGATCCGCTCGGCCAGATCGCCCTCGTCCATCCGGGGGGGCTGGGGTGTGGCGCGCGTTTCGGGTTGCAGCACCGGCGCGGGCGACTGGCCGTCCTGCATCACGTTGGGCGACGGCGCATAGCTGCCGCCCGGCGGCGATTTGGGTTCGGGGATCAGCATCGGCAGCGGTTTCGGCGGCAGGCCGTCGTGCACCCGCACCATCACCTCTTTCCAGATGTCGGCAGGCAAGCCGCCGCCGGTGACACCTTTCAGCGGCGTGTTGTCATCATAGCCCAGCCAGACCCCGGCGACATAATCAGCGGTAAAGCCGATGAACCACGCATCGCGCGCGGCCTGCGTGGTGCCGGTCTTGCCCGCGGCCTGCCACCCCGGCAGCCGCGCCCGGGTGCCGGTGCCGTCGTCAATCACCTTTGTCATCATATAGGTCAGATACAGCGCGGCCTCTTCGCTGATCACCCGCTCTTTCAGGCCCCCGGTTGCGCCCATCAGCGGCTCGCTCTCGCCCTGCAACCGCAGTTCCACCAGACCATAGGGCGTGACCGACGATCCGCCGTTCAGGATGCCGGCATAGGCCCCGGTCATTTCCAGCAAGGTCGATTCAGACGCCCCCAGCACCAGCGCGGGGCCATCGGCAAGGTCCGAGGTGATGCCAAAGCCGTTCGCTACCTTGCGCACCGCCGCCCGGCCCACCGCCTCGGACACCCGCACCGCCGGGATGTTGCGGCTTTCGGCAAGCGCTTGGGTCAGGGTGATCATGCCCTTGAAACTGTTGTCATAGTTCTTCGGCGTCCACGGCCCCGATCCGGGGATGTTGATGGTCAGCGGCGTGTCTTCGACATAATCGGCGGGCGTAAAGCCCAGGTCCATCGCCGCGGCATAGGCAAAGGGCTTGAAGCTGGACCCGGTTTGCCGCTTGGCCTGGGTGGCGCGGTTGAAGCTGCCCACGGCCGCGGCCTCGCGCCCGCCGACCATGGCGCGCACCGCCCCATCGGCCGACATCACCACAATCGCCGCCTGCGCCTTTGACCCTTTGGACACCTTGGTTTCAAAGACATAGTCCAGCGCCTCTTCGGCGGCAGTTTGCAGCCGCTGGTCCAGCGTGGTGTGGATCGTCACGTCCTCGGTGGTTTGCGACGACAGGAAACTGGGCGTTGATTCCATCACCCAATCGGCAAAGGCCCCGCCGGATTTGGTTTCCGCCGCCTTCGACAGCCGGGCCGGGTTGCTGCGCGCCTCGGCGGCCTGGCTGGGCGTCAGATAGCCTTGTTCCTCCATCAGCCCGACAACCACGCTGGCGCGGTCTTGCGCCCGGGCCAAGTTTGCCGTGGGGGCAAAGCGTGACGGCGCGGTCAAAAGGCCCGCCAACATCGCAGCCTCGGCAGGGCCCACTTCATTGGCCGACTTGCCGAAATACCGCTGGGCCGCGGCTTCAAACCCGCGCGCACCCGCGCCCAGATAGGCACGGTTCAGGTAGATGGTCAGGATCTCTTCCTTGGAGTATTTCACCTCCATCGCCATGGCGTAGGGGATTTCCTTGACCTTGCGCCAGACCCCGCCACTGCGGCAGTCCTGTTCATACTCGGCTTCCGATTTCCACTGTGCCGGGTTGTAGGGCACGCCCAGGCACAGCAGTTTGGCCACCTGCTGGGTGATGGTTGACCCGCCGTTGCCCGACAGCGGCCCGCGGCCTTCGCGCAGGTTGATGCGGATTGCCCCGACAATGCCCCGCGGGCTGATGCCGAAATGCCGGTAAAACCGCTTGTCCTCGGTCGCCACCACCGCATCATGCAGGTAAGGCGAGACGTTTTCGGCGGTGATCTGGCCGCCAAAGGTTTCGCCGCGCCAGGCAAAGACCTGACCCGAGCGGTCCAGCAGCGTCACTGACCCGCGCGCCCGGCCATCCAGCAGGTCGGTCATCGGTGGCAGTTGGCTGACGAAATACATCACCGTCAGGCCCAGCACCGTGGCCACCACCGCTGTCATCCGCCAGGTGATGCCCCATACGACGCGCACGATCAGCCGCCACAGGCCCACGATCAGCCCGACGATCACCCCATGCTTGCGCCGGGGTTTGCGCGGGGCCGGCTTGCGCGGCGGCGTGCCGCTTGTGCGCCCGGTGGCAGCGGCTTTTGCCGCGCCATAGCGCCTGTCAGCCACCAAAGTCTTGCGCCCATTGCCCGAAGCCGCCATCGCCCGCCCATTTGTTTTGCATCGTGTTCTTGGGGCCGAGTCTAACGGGAATATCCCGGCTTGTGGAGTGCGCCTTGCCACGATTCGGATATGTGATGTGCCTAAAAAATAGCCGTAATGCTTAATAAGTGCAAAAAATGTGCAAAACCTCCGAAAAACGGGCGGATCTCAGCCGCCGTTGCCTTGTTCCAAGCCGCCAAAGCACGGCTTCTAGGCACAAGGGCCCACCCCAGGGCCCCATAGAAAGAAGGGGAAGGACGTGAAACTAATCATCGCAGCAATCAAGCCGTTCAAGCTGGAGGAGGTGCGCGAAGCACTGACCGCCATCGGGGTTCGCGGCATGATGGTCACCGAAATAAAGGGTTTCGGCAGCCAATCCGGTCATACCGAGATTTATCGCGGCGCAGAATATGCCGTGAACTTCGTGCCGAAAGTGCGGCTTGAAATCGTGGTCAACGACAGTCTGGCCGACATGGTTGTGGACACGATCCGCACCACCGCCAAGACCGACAAGATCGGCGACGGCAAGATATTCGTGTTGGATGTCCAACAGGCCGTGCGCGTGCGCACCGGCGAAACAAATGACGATGCGCTCTAGGCGTTTGGGACAGGGGAAAACGCAAAGATGAAAAACCGTAACACACATACTGGCCTGACGGCGCTTGGCACGTCGCTGTTCGCCAGCCTGCCCGCCTGGGCACAAGAGGCCGCCACCGCAACAACCGAGGCTGCCACCGCCACAACCGAAACCGCTGCGGCCTTGGTTCCCTATGTTTACGAAAAGGCCGTAGACAAAGGCGATATTGCATGGATGTCGCTTTCGACCATCATCGTCTTGTTGATGACCATTCCGGGCCTTGCGCTGTTCTACGGCGGGCTTGTCCGCACCAAGAACATGCTGTCGGTACTGACGCAGGTGTTTGCCATCGTTTGCATCGTTTGCCTGGTCTGGCTGACTTATGGCTATTCGATGGCGTTTTCCTACGGTGGGTCGATGGACACCTATGTGGGTGGATTCAGCAAGGTCTTCCTTGCGGGTGTGGATTACACCACGCTGGTGCCGACCTTCTCGAACGGCATATGGATCCCGGAATACAGCTTCATCATGTTCCAGATGACATTCGCCTGCATCACGCCGGCGCTGATCGTCGGGGCGTTTGCAGAACGGATCAAATTCTCGTCGCTGATCGTGTTTGTCATCCTGTGGGTCACGCTGATCTACTTCCCTATGGCGCACATGGTCTGGTGGTGGGGTGGTCCCGACTTTCTGGCTGAACAGCAGACGCTTAAGCTGATTGCCGAGGCCGCTGGCGATACCGCAGGTGCCGAAGCCGCTGCCGCCAATCTGGCCGCAAATGGTCTGATCTGGAATTGGGGTGCCTTGGACTTTGCAGGTGGCACCGTGGTGCACATCAACGCCGGTGTGGCAGGTCTGGTGGGCTGTATCGTGCTGGGCAAGCGGATTGGCTATGGCAAGGAATCGATGGCCCCCCATTCGCTGACCATGACGATGATCGGTGCGGCTTTGCTGTGGGTCGGCTGGTTCGGCTTCAACGCCGGGTCCAACCTTGAGGTGAACGGCGTCTCTGCCTTGGCGATGATCAACACCTTTGCGGCAACGGCGGCTGCCGGTGCGGCGTGGATGTTCGCGGAATGGATCCTGAAAGGCCATCCGTCGCTGCTGGGTCTGGTGTCTGGTGTGGTTGCCGGTCTGGTCGCTGTCACCCCGGCATCGGGCTTTGCAGGGCCGATGGGGTCGTTGGTGCTGGGTCTTGTTGCTGGCGCCACCTGCTTTGTCTTCGTGGCCTATGTGAAGAACAAGTTGGGGCTTGACGACAGCCTTGACGTGTTCGGTGTCCACGGTGTGGGCGGCGTCATCGGCGCCATCGCCACGGGCATCCTTGTTGACCCGGCTTTGGGCGGCGCCGGCGTGCCTGACTATCTGTCTGTTCCCGGCACCCTGCAGGTTGCCCCCTATGACGCTGCATTCATGATCACGGCGCAGGTTAAGGCGGTTCTCTTCACCATCTGCTTCTCGGGCATCGGGTCGTTCATCCTTTACAAGCTGGTGGATGTCACCATGGGTCTGCGCGTCAAGGCCGAAGTCGAGCGTGAAGGTCTGGACGTGGCCGAACATGGCGAGCGCGCCTACAACATGTGATCGGATCTGGCCAGAAGCTTTGGCCACCCTTGAAACGAAGGGTTGACGCTCCTCCTCCCTGTCAGCCCGGATCTGGCCCGAACCGCAAGGTTCGGGCCTTTTTTGATGGCCAAACAAAAAGGCCCGCGCAATGCACGGGCCTTCAGGCAAAGGTCAGGGCCGAAGTGTCACCCGGCGACGCTCGCAATCGCTGCCGCAAGCAAAGGCACCGTGCGCGCGTTCAGCCCGGCAATGTTGATGCGGCTGTCACCCACCATATAGATGCCATGGGTTTCGCGCAGCACGTTGACCTGCGCCTCGGTCAGGCCCAGACGGCTGAACATGCCACGATGATCCGCCACAAAATCGAAGCGGTCAGAATTGGTGGCCTTGCGCAACGCATCGGCCAGCGTCTGGCGCAGCGTCAGCATGTTCTGGCGCACCTCCTCCAACTCGGCCTTCCAGTCGGCGGTCAGGGCGGCATCCTCCAGAATCATCGTCACCAGCCGCGCGCCATGATCGGGCGGAAAGCTGTAGTTCTGCCGGTTCAGATAGTTCAGGTTGCCCTGCACCACGGCGCGGCGGGCAGGTTCGGTCAGCGCGATCAGAATTCCGGTGCGTTCGCGGTAGATGCCAAAGTTCTTGCTGCATGACGCGGCAATCAGCACCTCGGGAAAGCGCGCGGCGATCATCCGCGTCGCGGCGGCGTCTTCCTCCAGCCCGTCGCCAAAGCCCTGATAGGCAAGGTCGATGAACGGAATGGCACCGCGGGCTTCCAGCAGATCGGCAACCTGTGCCCAGTCGTCAGCGGTAAAGTTGGCCCCCGTCGGGTTGTGGCAGCAGCCATGCAGCAGCACCACATCACCGCGGGCCACCTGTGCCAGATCCTCCAGCACCCCGGCCATGTCGACGCCCCGGGTCTCGGCATCGAAATAGCGATACTCGGCCATCTTCATGCCCAGAAACTTGATGATGCTGGGGTGGTTCGGCCATGTCGGGTTCGACAGCCACACCGTCGCCCCGGGGCTGGCCATCTTGACCAGTTCCAGCGCCTGACGAATGGCGCCGGTGCCGCCGGGGGTAGAAATGCTGGTGGCGCGATCGGCAAAGCCCGCGCCAAGGATCATCGACACCATCGCCGCGTTATAGGCAGGCTCGCCCGCCAGCGCAGTATAGGTCTTGGTGGTCTCCACCTCCCACAGCCGCTTTTCGGCGGCCTTGACCGCCCGCATCACCGGGGTCAGCCCCGAGGCATCCTTGTAGACGCCGACGCCAAGGTCGATCTTGTCCGTGCGCGGGTCGTCGCGGAACATGGCGATCAGTTGCAGGATCTTGTCCTGCGGCTGCGGGTTCAGGTTTTCCAACATTTTATTGTCCTGTTTCAACGGCAAGGTCGTCGTACATGCCCCATTCGGACCATGATCCATCATAAAGCGCATGGTTGCGGTGGCCAATGCGTTCCAAGGCCAGACACAGCATCGCGGCGGTCACGCCCGACCCGCAAGAGGTGATGGCGGGCTTTGACAGGTCTACCCCGGCGGCCTCAAACACGGCCTTCAGCGCAGCGGCGTCTTTCATCGTGCCATCTGGGTTCAGAACCGCGCTGAACGGCACATTCCTGGCCCCCGGCACATGGCCTGATCGCAGGCCGGGCCGCGGTTCGGGCTCCGTTCCCGCAAACCGGCCTGCGGGGCGGGCGTCGATGATTTCGGCCAGCCCCAGCTTGGCGGCATGGGCCACCTGCGTCACGTCCTTGATCATGTGGTTCTGGCGGCTGACGGTCATGTGCCGGTCTTTCACCACGGGGGGCATGTCTTCGACCTCGCGCCCCTCGGCCAGCCATTTCGGAAAACCGCCGTCCAGCACCGCGATATCGGGCTTGCCCATCAGGCGGAACATCCACCACACCCGCGCCGCCGAAAACAGCCCGGCGCCGTCATAGACCACCACCTGATGCCCGTCGCCAATGCCCATGGCGCGCATCCGGCTCATGAACTTTTCCACCGGCGGCACCATATGCGGCAGGTTCGACCGCTGGTCCGTGATCTCGTCGATGTCAAAGAACCGCGCACCGGGGATATGCGCGGCATCATATTCGGCGCGGCCATCGCGGTTCATATGCGGCATATACCACGACGCATCGATGATCCGCAGATCGGGGTTCTTGATATGCGCCGCCAGCCAGTCTGTGGACACAAGCGTTTTCGGGTCGTCGATGGGCGAAGGGGGGGCAAGTGTTTTCATCGGTCATGCTCCGCGCGGGTTCGGCCCGGCATATATCGGGCAGGGCCGGCAGGGCAAGACCGCACAGGGCGCGCGGCCCTAGTCGCGGGCGTTGTTTTTCAAGATACGGGCCTTCTGGCGGTCCCAGTCGCGCTTGGCGCTGGTTTCACGCTTGTCGGCCAGCTTCTTGCCCTTGGCGACACCCAGCTTGATCTTCACCATGCCGCGTTCGTTGAAATACATCTTCAACGGCACCAAGGTCATGCCCTCGCGCGCGGTGGCGTTCCACAACCGGCTGAGTTCTTTCTTCGACACCAGCAGTTTGCGGCGGCGGCGCTCTTCATGCCCCCAGGTTTTCGCCTGGGCATAGGGCGCGATATAGCCGTTGATCAGCCACAACTCACCACCTTCGACGGATGCATAGCTTTCGCCAAGGTTTGAGCCACCTTGTCGCAGTGACTTGACCTCGGACCCAAGAAGCATGATCCCGGCTTCAATATCCGACTCGATATGATAATCAAACCGTGCCCGACGGTTTTCGGCGATGAGTTTTGAATTGGGATCGGATTTCTGCACCATCCGCCTGACATAAGCGCGGGGGTGGGCCGAGTCCAGATGGGGGAGTTGAATGGGTCTGCAGATCGGGCTGGGGTCGGCCATATTGTTGTTGACCATTCTCATGGCGGCAACCTCGGCCTTCATTCTGGAATGGACGCTGTTTCGCGCCCGCGTGTGGCTGCTGCGCGAACCTCATTACCCCAAGCTGGTGCTGATCCTTTGCGGCGTTCTGGTCTGGATTCTGGGCATCATCACCGCCAGCGTCTGGGTCTGGGCCGCCCTGTTCTATGCGATTGGCGCGCTGCCCACGCTGGAAGAGTCGGTTTATTTCTCGCTGGTGTCCTTCACCACGCTGGGCTACGGCGACGTGATCCTGCCCAAGGAATGGCGCATCCTATCGGGCATGGTGGCGACCAATGGCTTTCTCAATTTCGGCCTGCTGATCTCGCTGATGGTCGAAGCGCTGCGCCACGTCCGGCTGGGCCAGCATGAGGTCAGGCGCAACCGCAGCTAACGCCGGGTCAGCGTGTAAATGCCCGAGGCCACGATCAGGGCCGATCCGGCCAGCGTCGCCAGATCGGGCCGTTCGCCAAACAGCAGCACCGCCAAGGCCATGGCAAACACCAGCCGCGTATAGCGAAACGGCGTGACAAAGCCGATCTCGCCCATGCGCATCGCCGCTGTCAGCGCGTGATAGCCCAGAACCGCAAAACCCGCCGTGCCCGCCAGCAGCGCCACACCCCGCGCGTCCGGCACCCTTGCCCCGCCGGTCTCCGCCAGAATGATTGCCCCGGCCAGCGCCAGCATGGCAAAACCGGTGATGCCAAGCTGACGGTTCGACAGCACCCGTGGCGCGGCCCGTGTCGCCAGATCGCGCCCGGCAAAGCCCAGCATCCCGGCCACCGCCAGCAAGGACAGCGCCGAAAACCCCGCCAGCCCCGGCCGCAGGATGATCATCACCCCGACAAAGCCTGCCGCCACCGCCAGCCACCGCTGCATCCCCACCTTTTCGCCAAACAGCAGCGCCGCCCCCGCGACCACCACCAAAGGCGACGCTTGCAGGATGGCGGATGTGGTCGCCAGCGGCACCAGCGCAATCGCCAGCGCATAGAACAACCGCCCCGACACCTCGAACCCGGCCCGGATCAGCAACCCGCGCGACAGCATCATCGGATGCAGCACCGCCTCGCCCTTGGCTCGCGCCATCAGCGCAAACACCGCCAGACCACACAGGCCCACGATCAGCACCGCCTGCCCCATCGGCATCACCCGGGCGGCTGCCTTGAACAGCACATCCTCCACCGCAAACCCCGCCATCGACAGGGTCATCAAGGCCGCACCGCGCAGGTTGTCGTTCAGAGCCATGAAATGTCCGGCCTTCGGGTTCGGCCTTTCTGGGCCGTCGACTGCTGGCGGTCAAGCGGGCGGCAGCCGTGCCCCCTGCCCAAGGGCACACCGCAGTGCCGACATCCGCATCACAGCCGTCGCCGGATCAGGCCGCAGCGCAGATGCGGCCATCGCGCTGGAAAACCCAACCCCCGCCAGACTGGCGGGGGCAGAAATCGGCGGGCCGTGCGGCGCGGCCGGTCGTTGCCTTGGGGCTTCCTCTTGGCAAAACTACCCTCTGGGGGTGAATTGGCGCCCCGCGCCAAGAGGGGGGCAGACAGCCCCCCTGTGCCCGGCCCGGGCCAAGGCGTGCCCTGCCGGGCCAGACGGGACAAGCCGGATCAGGTAATCAACCCGGCATGGCGCATGGCGGCGCGGATCTTGTCCTTGGTGCCGTCGGTCAGTCCGACCAGCGGCAACCGCACCTCTTCCGAACAGCGCCCCAGCAGCGACAGCCCGTATTTCGCCCCGGCCAGCCCCGGCTCGATGAAGATCGCCTCATGCAGCGGCATCAGCTGGTCCTGAATCTGCAAGGCCTTGGCATAATCGCCCGCCAGCGTGGCAGTCTGAAACGCGGCGCACAGCCGGGGTGCGACGTTGGCGGTCACCGAAATGCAGCCGGTGCCGCCATGCGCGTTGAAGCCAAGCGCCGTCGCGTCCTCGCCCGACACCTGGATGAAGTCCGCCCCGCAGGATGCGCGCTGCTGGCTGACCCGCTCGATCTTGCCGGTCGCGTCCTTGACCCCGATGATCCGCGGCAATTCGGCCAGCTTGCCCATGGTGTCGGGCATCATGTCCACCACCGACCGGCCCGGAATGTTGTAGATGATGATCGGCAGAGTGCAGCAATCATGCAGCGCGGTGTAATGCGCGATCAGCCCGGCCTGTGTCGGCTTGTTGTAATAGGGCGTCACTACCAGTGCGGCATCGGCCCCCACCCGCTCGGCATGGCGGATCAGGCGAATGCCTTCGACCGTGTTGTTCGACCCGGTCCCCGCGATCACCGGCACCCGGCCTGCCGCGAAGCGGACCACCGCCTCGACCACCGCCTCGTGCTCTTCATGGCTCAGCGTCGGGCTTTCGCCGGTGGTGCCGACCGGCACCAGCCCGTGCGAGCCCTCAGTGATCTGCCACTCGACAAGGTCTTTCAACGTGTCCAGATCCAGTGCGCCGTTCTTGAACGGCGTCACCAAGGCGGGGATCGACCCTTTGATCATGGCACGCAGACTCCTTTGGGTGCGACCGCCCGGATCGGGCCCGAGTCGCAGGCTGAAACTCCCGCCCTGATTAGCCGCCAAGCCGGGGCTTGCCAAGCCGGGGCGTTGACTGGCCAGGTTGGCGGCGTTGACAGGCC
>DYMU01000020.1 GCA_020721445.1 Gemmobacter nectariphilus | reverse complement strand
TGGTGCCCAGAGCCGGAATCGAACCAGCGACACGCGGATTTTCAATCCGCTGCTCTACCAACTGAGCTATCTGGGCACCTGATCGAAGCGGCCATGCCGTTCGGGTGGCGGGGTGATACGTCAGCCGAGGGAGGCTGTCCAGAGGCAATTTCGCCTTGGGGCTGGTCCTCTACTGTTCGGAAGGGTCGTCCCCCCTGCGGTCGGCGGATGCGGTCTCTTCGTCGGCATCGGGCACCGGAATGGCATAGCTTTCGGTCAACCAGCGGCCAAGGTCAATGTCCGCACAACGGCGTGAGCAGAACGGGCGGTATTTTGGATCGGTGGGTTTGGCGCAGATCGGGCAGGTCATGCGAACAGGCCTCTTGCCACCTCGGCCAGGGGCAGACGGTCGCGCTTGCGGGTCATCTCATACAGGCCCAGCGTCGTCCAACCGGCCAGATTGGCCTCGCCGTCACCCTTGAAGGCGGCCTTGATGACCTGATCCAGAATGGCGCGCTCTTTCTTTGGCATCGGCGCGAAATCCACCACCACCTGCCCGCCAAGGCCGCGCAGCCGCAACTGGCGCGGCAGGTCGCGCGCAGCGGCGATGTTGATTTTCAGCGCGGCAGCCGGGCTGGTATCTGGCCCGGTGTTGACATCGACGGCCACCAGCGCGCGGGTGGGTTCCAGCATCATGTGCCCGCCGCCCGGCAGATCGACGCGCGGGGTCAGCAACGCCGCAACCATGCTGTCCACCCCGTGCACGGCAAAGCCGCCGGCATCGGTGATCACCTCGTCGGGGGCGGGGTCAAGCCAGTCGCGGAAGGCAAGGTCATGTGCCCCCGCGCCATCGACCAGCAGTTCGGCGTCGCCGGCACCGTCGGCAAGAACCGCCTCGGCCAAGGCCCGCATCGCGGCGATATCTTCGGCAATGGCATCAGGTTCGGCGTCTTCACAGGCCGAGCGCAGGATCAGACCCAGCGTCTGGGCTGCACCCGCCATGCCGGTCGCCGCCAGATCGGCCAGACCCGCGCGCTGGTCTTCATCCTTAATCCGGCGGCTGATGTTCAGACCGGGGGCGTCGGGGGTGATGATGGCAAAGCGCGACTTGAACAACAGACGCGTGGTGACCGGCAGGGCCTTGCCGGGCTCGGCCGGTCCGGTCATTTGCACCAGAAGGCGTTGGCCGGGGGATATGCCGCTGATCTGGCGCAGAAATCCGCTGGTCCCGCCCGGCAGTTTGACGAAAATCCCGCCCTGGCCCTTCATCGGCCGGTCGGCGATGGCGCGAAAGATCGCACCCGGCAGGGGGGCGTCGCCATCGGAGTCGATCGACAGCTCTTCCAACCGACCGTCCACGACCAAAGCCGCCATCTGACGCTCGTGCCCTTCGTCCAGAATGACCACGCGGCCAATCATGCCTGCCTCCAGACCGGATACCCGATGCTTTCCAAAAGAACTGCCGTTTCGGCCACGGGCAGGCCCATGATGCCGCTGTAACTGCCTTGGATCCACGGGATCAGCGCACCCGCAAGGCCCTGAATCCCATAGCCGCCCGCCTTGCCCTGCCACTCATCCGAAGCGAGATAGCTGTTCAGTTCAGGGTCTGACAGGCGCTTCATCTTGACCACGCTCACCGACTCGCGGGCCAGCACCCGATCGCCGCGGCGCACGGCGACGGCGGTAATGACCTCATGCCGCCGTCCGGCCAGCAGCGTCAGGAACGCGGCCGCCTCGCCTGCGTCGCGCGGTTTGCCAAGGATGCGGCGGCCAAGGGCGACGGTTGTATCGGCGCACAGCACCACATCGTCGGCATCTGCCGTCATCGCCATCACCTTTTCCCGCGCCAGCCGCGCGCAATAGGGGCGCGGCAATTCGCGGGGGTGGGGGTCTTCGTTGATGTCGGGGGGAAGGATGGCGTCGGGCACGATTCCCATCTGCGCCAGAAGCTCTTTCCGGCGCGGGCTGGATGACCCAAGGATAAGCCGCAATTTACTTGAAGCGATAGTTGATGCGGCCCTTCGACAGGTCATAGGGGGTCATTTCCACCTGCACCTTGTCGCCTGCCAGCACACGGATGCGGTTCTTGCGCATCTTTCCTGCCATCACCGCAATCAATTCATGGCCATTGTCGAGTTCAACCTTGAATGTCGCGTTCGGCAGGAGTTCCTTGACGACACCGGGGAATTCGAGAATGTCTTCCTTGGCCATGGTCACTCCAAATACGAATGGGCCCGCGGGAACCGCAGGCCGGATCATGGGCATATGCGCCCAAACGCGCAGGGATTCAAGCGGGATCTGCACCCGCACCATGGCTGTGGCCACAAGGTTCCAGTCACAACTGAGAGATCGGCCCCGCCCCGCCCGCCAGCGTCACAGATGGGGTCACAGCCCGCGCAGCCGCCGGGCGCTGATCCAGCTGAGGCCCGCCATCACGCCCGCCGTGGCAAGGCACAGCGGCAGGCCGCCCACCTGATAGCTGACGCCCGACAAAAGCGTGCCGATCAGCCGCCCCGCCGCGTTGGCCATGTAGTAAAAGCCCACGTCCCGCGTGATCCGCTCGGCCGAGCCAAAGGCAAGGATCAGATAGGAATGCACCGACGAGTTGACCGCAAACACAAAGCCGAACACCAGCAGGCCAAAGATCAGCGTGGCGGTCAGTCCCTCGGACGGCTCGCCTGCCAGCCATGCAGCGCCCGCCAGCAGGAACGGGATCGGCACCAGAAGCCCGGCCCACAGAATGGCCTTGCGGGTGGTTTCCGCCTCGGGCTGCCCCTTGCCGCCCAGCAGACGGGGGGCAAAGGCCTGCACCGCGCCATAGGCGATGATCCACAGCGCAAGGAAACTGCCGATCAGAAAGAACGCCTCGCGCCGACCATCGGGCGTGCCATCCGACAGCACCGACTGGAAATAGACCGGGATGCCGACGACGAACCACACATCGCGTGCGCCAAACAAAAACATCCGCGCAAGGCTCAGACGGTTGACCCGCTCGTCCTTGGACCGCCAGCCGCCCCATGCCTCTTCGGATTTCATCCGCCCCGGCAGGCCCGCGGGAAGGAACAACACGACCGCCAGCAAGATTACCGCCAGAACCCCGGCCATGCCCCAGACCGCCGCCTGAAACCCGGCCAGCGCCAGCAGCGCGGCCCCAAGGAAAAAGCCAAGGCCCTTGACCGCGTTCTTTGATCCGGTCAGGGCGGCGACCCAGCGAAACAGGCCGCCATCCTCTTTCGGGGCCAGCAGTTTGACGGCAGATTTCGACGACATCTTGGCCAGATCCTTGGCCACGCCCGACACGCCCTGCACCGCCATCACGAAGGCGACCGAGGCTGCAACACCCCAAGACGGGTCAAGCTGCGCCAGCGCGGCAAGGGCTGCGATCTGCAACGCCAGCCCGCCATACAGCGTGGCCGCCAGCCCGAACCGTGCCGCCAGCCAGCCAGCGGCAAGGTTGGTCACGATGCCCGCCACCTCATACAGCAAGAACAGCCAGGCCAGTTGCACGGGCGTGAAGCCAAGGCTGTTGAAATGCAGCAGCACCAGCATCCGCAGCGCGCCGTCCGACAGCATGAAGGCCCAATAGGCCGCCGTAACCGCCGCATAGGCCCGCAGCGGGTTGGGCGGCGGGCTGGCCTGGCTTGCAGCGTCGCTCACAATGACCCCGCCACCATGCGGGCGATGTCTGCCAGACGGCAGGAATAGCCCCATTCATTGTCATACCAGGCGTAGATTTTCACCTGCGTGCCGTTGATCACCATGGTCGACGGCCCGTCGACGATCGACGACCGCGGGTCATTGGTGAAATCGGTCGACACCAGTGGGCGGGACTCAAACCCCAGAATGCCTTTCAGCGGCCCGTCCGCCGCGGCCTTGAACAGCGCGTTCACCTCTTCGGCCGTCGTGGCACGCTCGACTTCAAACACGCAATCGGTCAGCGAGCCATTCAGCAGCGGCACCCGCACCGCATGGCCGTTCAACCGGCCCTTGAGTTCCGGGTAGATCAGCGTGATCGCGGTGGCGCTGCCGGTGGTGGTGGGGATCAGGTTCAGCAGGGCAGATCGGGCGCGGCGCATGTCCTTGGCGGGACGATCGACGATGGTCTGGGTGTTGGTGACGTTGTGGATCGTGGTGATCGAGCCATGCTTGATGCCAAGGCCTTCGTGGATGACCTTCACCACCGGGGCCAGACAGTTGGTGGTGCAACTTGCCGCCGTCAGCAGGCTGTGAACGGCCGGGTCATACAGATCATGGTTGATGCCGTAGACCATGTTCAGCGCGCCACCATCCTTGACCGGGGCCGAGACGATGACCTTCTTCACCCCGGCGTCGAAATAGGGTTGCACCTTGGCGCCGGTCTTGAACACACCCGTGCAGTCGATCACCACATCCACCGCCAGTTCAGCCAGCGGCAATTCCTCGATCCGCTTGGCATGGGTCAGGCGGATGGCGGTGCCGTTCAGAATCAGGCTGTCTGCATCATACCCGACCGGGGTTCGCCAGCGGCCATGGACGCTGTCGAACTCCATCAGCAGGGCATGCTGCTCGGCATCGCCCACCGGGTCATTCAGCAAGACGATCTCGCCACCCGCGCCGGTGTCAATCAGGTCGCGCAGGGCAAGCTTACCGATGCGGCCAAGGCCGTTCAGGGCAATTCGGGTCATGCGCTTCAGGCCTTTTCAGCGGTTGTTGCATCGGTTCCGATGGCATCAACCTTGGTTTGCAGCGACAGGCGGCTGAGCGATTCGAACGGCAGCTCGACGAACGAGGCGATCCGGCGGCGCAGCGCAGCATAGGTTTGCGCAAAGACCAACGCCTTTTCGGCGTCGGTGCCGGTGGCCTTGACCGGGTCAGGCAGACCCCAATGGCCGGTGATCGGCTGACCGGGCCACGGCGGGCATTCTTCGGCCGCGGCCGCATCGCAGACGGTGAACACGAAATCCATCACGATGGCACCGGGTTTCTGAAACTCGGAAACATGCTTTGCCCGCAGCGGGGTGATATCATGCCCATTGCGCTTCAGCACCTCGAGGGCAAAGGGGTTCAATTCGCTGTTCGGACGGGTGCCCGCGGAAAACGCCTGAAACTTGCCCTTGCCCAGATCGCGCAGCAAGGCTTCGGCAAAGATTGAGCGGGCGGAATTGCCAGAACAGATGAACAGCACATCAAAATCCGTGTCTTGCATGGCAGTGGTGTCCTTTTTAGGGGGGGAAAGGGGGGCCAGCAGGTCGGGGCGGCCCCGGCCTACATTCAGCGCGAGGTAGCCGATCAGCCCCTCTGTCGCCTCAAGATCGACGGAATAGAACAGCGACCTGCCTTGCCGTTCGACCTTGACCATCCCCGACGCGGTCAGGTCGGCAAGGTGATGCGACAGGGTGTTTTGCTTCATCCCCAGGGCTTCGGCAATCTCGGTCGGTCTGGCACCTTGCGGTGTCATCCGAACCAGCAGCCGAAACACCGCAAGGCGGCCCGCGTGGCCGAGAGAGGCAAAGGCTTGTATGGCACTATTCATTTCCATAAATCTGGAATAGTAGATTTATTTGTGAAAATCAAGTGAAGTTTGCGTGGCAACACAGTGACGCCCCGCAGCCTGACCAAAGCCAGCCTGACCAAAGACCGTGCCGCGCGTCCTGTTCAAATCCGGGGGTGCCACTGTTCAACGTCAGCGGCGCACCTTCGGCGATGCGATGAAAGCTCAGGCCATCCCAAGCGCGGCTTTGTACATTTCCAGCACCGCTTCTTCTTCGGCAATCTCGTCGGGCTTGCGCTTGCGCAGGGCAATCACCTTGCGCATCACCTTGGTGTCATAGCCGCGCCCCTTGGCTTCGGCGAACAGCTCTTTTTCCTGCTCGGCAATGTCTTTCTTTTCCGAGGCAAGTTGTTCGGCGCGTTCGATGAACTGGCGCAGCTCGTCGGCGGTGACGGAATAGGTGTCGATCGGATCGCTCATCGTGGCCTCGTGCTGCGAAGGGGTTGCGCACCTTCCCTAACCTGTGGCGCAGGGCGGTTCAAGCCGGGCCAAGGCTTGCGCGGGCGGCAAAGCTGGGCTAGGGCGCGGGGGGCCGGGGGCAGCAAAGGGGCGCGGGCGATGGAGATCGTGATCTGGTCAGGGGCCGGGCTGACGCTGCTGGGCGTTCTGGGCCTTGTCTGGTGCATTGTGCTGGCGATGCGGGCGCGCAAATCCGGCCTGCCGGATGACCAGATCAAGGCGCAGTTGCAACGCGTGGTGGCGATCAATCTTGGCGCCTTGGCGGTGTCGGCGTTGGGGCTGATCGCGGTGATCGTCGGCATCATCCTTGGCTAAGGCTGCCGGCAAAGCCGCGCCCGACCGACACAAAGGCATCCAGCGCCGGAACCGGCGCCCAGACCGGATCTTCCTCTGCCCACAGGCGCAAATCACGGCGCAGGATCAACAGCCCGCGCTGATCGGCGATATGCATCGGCCCGCCGCTGTCACGCGGAAAGCCAAGGCCGTGGACCGCAACCAGATCAATATCCCCCGATGAAGCCGCCAGCCCCGAGGCCAGCACCCGCGCGCCTTCATTGGCCAAAGCCGCCAACCATCGGCTTGCAATCTCATCGCGCGACATCGCCCTGTGCCGGGGAACCGCATCAACCTTTGGCAGGTTTGGCGCGGCCAGACCAAGGCCGACCACCGCAGCCGAAATATCTTCGGGCGGCACACCCAGCCCCAGCAGCGCCCGCAACGCGGCCCCGCCTGCCCCGGCCAGTCGCCCGGCAATGCCCACCGGCGATTGTGTGCCGGTCAGCACCAGCGTCAGGCCGAGCCGCCGCAGAAATGCCATCGCCTGCGCCGCCGGTTGCGCCGGGCTTGCCGGCGGCAGCCCCAGTTCCGCAACCCGCCCGGTCAGCACCAGCCGAAACGCCCCTTCCGGCAAGGCACCGCGCCCGGTGATCAGAACCGGCACCCCGCGCCGACCGGTGGGGGCAAGCATCTCGGGGGCAACAACCACGAGGTCCGGCCCCAAATCGCCCTGCATCAGCGCAGAAACATCGGGCAGGGGCGTCAGTCGCGCCCAGTCGGCGTCACGCTGCTCGGCTGTCAGGTGTCCGACCTTGACCGCAACCTCGTGCCGGGCAGCAACAACGTGCAACAGGGCGACCAGCTTTTCCCGGTCCGCTTCCGCAACCGTCACCGCACAGCCGCGCGACAGTGCCGACAGCAAAAGTCCAGACAGACCCAACGCCGCCCCGACAAACACCGGACGCGCCACTGCGGGCGGGCTGATCTTGGCAAGGGCTGGCGGGGTCCGGGCCGCGGCCACTTCGGCGCGGTGGATGTGCGCCAGGGCTTTGGCCTCGGGGCGCTGGTTCAGGTCAGCGGCAAGGGTTGCCTCCAGTGCCAGCCCCTGATCGGGCGGCAGCAAAAGCGCAGCCTCGATGCACTCCACCAAGGTTGCTTGCAGGCTGCCCACCACGGCATCAGCCCGCGCCGCAGCGGTGATCGCAAGATAGCCGCGCGCATCACGCAGACCGGGCGTGCGCGGACGTTTTGGCATCGCATCCGACACCGCCCAAGCCACCGCCAAGCGGCGGATTTCGTCCCGCGTCTCACCCTCGATGATCTGATCGAGCAATCCCATCGCCATTGCCTCGGGCGCCTTGACAGGGTGCCCCCCCGACAGCAGCGCCAAAGCCTCGGTCGGGCCAACCAGCCGTGGCAGGCGCTGCGTGGACCCGGCCCCGCTGATCCGCCCAAGCCGCGCAGCCGGAAAGGCCAGATGCGCATCTGGCGTTGCCACCCGCGCCGTGGCGGCCAAGGCCACTTCCGCGCCCGAACCGCCGGCCAGACCTTCCAGCAGCACCACCACCGGCACCGGGCAGCCCTCGATGGCTTGGCAAAGCATGTCAAGGCCGGGCATGGCGGCCCTGTCAGGTGACGGCAGTTCCGGCTCTGCGTCCGGGTTGGTGGAAAAGTGGCGCTCTTGCGACTGGATCAGCACTGCCCCGGTGTCCGGCCCCGCCTGCGCCAAAGCCGCAATTACCGCCGCACGTTGGGATCGGTCCAGCCAGGTTCCGTCAGCGCGGTGTTGCAGAACGATTTCCAGAACCGCACCGTCCTGTGCGATCATCACGCCATCGGTCACAGCCATTCCTTTGTCCGAGCGCGGCATGAAAAACCACCGCCCCCACACAGTGCCGTGCAACACGGCTTGCGGTCAAGCCACGGCTTTACCAGACGTTTTCAGCGGTCAAGACACCCAGTCAGCCACCAATGCGACGTAATCAGCCCTGCCCAGATCGGATCAACCCAGATCAGACAGGCATGTTGTCAAAGCCGTCCTCAACCTCGGCCTCATGGGCAAGCGCTTCGGCCTCGGTCATCGGCTGCGTCACAGGCAGGACCGCGCCCAACGCCTGCATCTCGCCGGTCAGAATTGCCAGCGCCGCATTCCCCCCCACAAGCGAGGTTTCGGCCATTTTCGCGGCAAGCTCTGCCAATGGCAGCGTCTTGTGTTCGGTAGCCATCGCTCTATCCCCCTTTGTGGCGCGCCGGGTCAGGGCGCGCAATCGCGGCAAAACGGCGTATAGGGCAGCACATCCAGCCGCTCTTCGCTGATCTGCGCCCCGCACTTGGCGCAAAAGCCATAGTCGCCAGCCTCAATCCGATCCAGCGCTGCGTCAATCATCCGCAACTCGGCCTGACCCGACTGGCCCATGCCTTCCAGAACCTCGTCGCTTTCCCGTTCTACCGCCAGTTCTCCCCAGTCGGCATTGTTGTGGCTGTCCAGTTCGGCATCAATCACAACCAGACGGTTGGTCAGATCAGCCTTGCGAGCCACCAGTTCGGCTTTGCGATCGGCGATGGATTTCGGCATGTCGGTCTCCTGCATTGACCAATGATGCTACGACAGCCTGCGGTCTGCAACAATGATACAAGTCAATCCTTGGGCAAAAGGCAGCCCAGGATCATATTCAATTGTTGAAATATATCTTTGCTTGCCTATATGCTGACAGCAGTCTCAAGACTCATGAGGACACCAATGACCCCGACAGTTCACGGCTTCTTTGACGAGGCGACGAACACGATCACCTATGTTGTGATCGAACCCACGGGGCGCGCTTGTGCAGTGATCGACTCCGTGCTGGATTTCGATTACGCCTCGGGCCGCACCGACACCCGATCAGCCGATGCGGTCATCGCCTTCATCCGCGACAACGCCCTTGATGTGCAATGGATTCTGGAAACCCATGTGCATGCCGACCACCTGTCGGCTGCGCCCTATATCCAGGAACGCGTCGGCGGCAAGATCGGTATCGGTGAGCGGATCACCGTTGTGCAAGACACCTTCGGCAAGATCTTCAACGAAGGCACCCGGTTTCAGCGCGACGGATCGCAGTTCGATCAGTTGTTCAAGGAGGGCGACAGCTTTCACATCGGCCAGCTGCGTGGCGATGTGAAACACACGCCCGGCCACACCCCCGCCTGCCTGACCTATGTCATCGGCGACGCGGCCTTTGTCGGCGACACGCTGTTCATGCCTGATTTCGGCACGGCACGCTGCGATTTCCCCGGTGGATCGGCGGAAACGCTGTATGATTCCGTGCAAAAGATCATGGCCCTGCCGGACGAGACCCGCATTTTCGTGGGCCATGACTACAAGGCACCGGGCCGCGAAGAGTTTGCGTGGGAAACCACGGTCGGCGCACAAAAGGCCCGCAACATCCATGTGGGCGCCGGCAAGAGCCGTGAGGATTTCATCGCCATGCGCAACACCCGCGACGCCACGCTGGCGATGCCGCGGCTGATTATCCCGTCGCTTCAGGTGAACATGCGCGCGGGCCACATGCCCGAGCCGGAAGACAACGGTCAATCCTATCTGAAAGTGCCCATCAACGGGCTGTAACCAAACCCCGCCGCGCCGGGACGGGAGACCTTGCGCGGCGGTTCAAACACAGGGACAGGGAACAACATGATACCGATAGATTGGGTCTGGGGCTTCGTTGGAGGCCTTATGATCGGCTGCGCGGGTGCGATGTATCTTCTGATCAACGGGCGGATCATGGGGGCTTCGGGCATTCTGGGCGGTCTGGTTGACGGCACCGGGCGCAGCACTTGGGCTGAGCGGGTTGCGTTTCTTCTGGGGCTGATGTTGTTCCCGCCGGTGCTGGTGCCGCTTTATGACAAGGTCGATACGCGGGTGACCGACAATCTGTGGCTGCTGATCGCGGCTGGCCTTTTGGTCGGCATCGGCACGCGGATCGCCAATGGCTGCACCTCGGGCCATGGCGTGTGCGGAATATCGCGGCTGTCGCTGCGCGGCATCGGGGCCACTGTGGCCTACATTATTGCGGGCGGTATCGTGGTTTTGGCGTTCCGTCATTGGCTGGGGATTATCTGAGATGAAACGCAACGTGTTTTCGGCGCTTTCGGGCGCGATGTTCGGGGCCGGGTTGCTGGTGTCGGGGATGATTGACACCGTAAAGGTGCAAGGCTGGCTGGACGTGTTCGGCGACTGGGATCCGACATTGGCCTTTGTGATGGGCGGTGCGATCATCCCGATGTTCATCGCGTGGCGCGTCGCGGAAAAGCGGCGTGTGGCGGTGCTGGGCAATGATATTCCGGCCAAGCCCGCGCAAAAGCTGGACAGCAATCTGATCCTTGGCTCGGTTCTGTTCGGGGCCGGGTGGGGTCTGGTCGGGCTTTGCCCCGGTCCGGCACTGGCGGCTGTTTCCCTGAACGGATTTGCCGGTTTGGTCTTCATCTTTGCCATGATTGGCGGCATGATCGTAACGCCCGTGCTGCGGCGTGCACTGACACCCAAAGGAGAGGCCGCATGGACATCCGCCCGCTGACACCTGAATACGCCGTTGCCCCGCAGATCGACCCCGAGGATTTCGTGGCGATCAAGGCAGCAGGCTTTACCCGCGTGATCAACAACCGACCCGATCATGAAAATCCGCCATCGCACCAGACGGCGGCCATGCGAACAGCGGCCGAGGCAGCGGGGCTGGAATATGTCGTGAACCCGGTGATTGGCGGTGCCTTGACCGAGGCCAATGTCGAGGCGCAGGCCGCGGCGATTGACAGTGCCACGGGCCCGGTATTGGCCTATTGCGCCAGCGGCAACCGGTCATCCATCTGCTGGGCTTTGGCAAAAGTCGGGCCGCTGTCGCCGGACATGCTGATCGCAATCGCCGCAAGGCAGGGCTACAGCCTGGAATGGTTGCGCCCACAGTTGGAGGCGCTGGAGCCCCGCGCGATACAATCGCCCGAAGCACTTTGCGCGCTTTGCGATTCCAGGGGTGTTGGCCCCTGCGTCTGCGCCAAAGGCGAGGTCGAACCCGTCCAGTAAGCTTTGCCGAATGTGCCGCCCACGCTTGGCTGTGGGCGTGGTGCCGGACCCTTTTGCACCATGCGCGCGCAGCTTGGGATAGCGGTTCGGAAATGCGTATCCGATGATGCGAACCGCGGCCTAATCGGTGCCGGTGGCATCGAAGGCGTGGTAGTCATGCTCTGGCAGGGCAAAGCCACCATTGCGGGCAGCATGCGTAGTTGCAGTTGCGGCATTGACCCCCAAAGATGGGCTGACGCGGGCATCCGATCCAAGGTCACAACCCACAAGGCTTTCGTCGGTCAGCCGCAAGGCCCGCATGCCGCGATGTTGACCAAGACGGCCCGCCGTTACCCGGCGACCGTCCAGCCCTTCGACACTGACCTGATCAAGCTGCGCCTTGGGCAAAGCCAGCACCATGTCCACCGACAGGTGCATCACCTGCGCCACGGGCATCGACACCCGGGCCAGAACGGCATCAAGCTGGGCCGCTGCCCCATTCACCCGCGCCCCAAGGGCGGCGGCAAACACCGGTCGCGCCAGGCTTTCGGTCAGGTCGCGGGCCTGAACCCGAGGCTTGCGCCCGCGCCCATCGGCCGGCAGCACCAAAATCATTTCACCCACCCGCGCGCCATTGCACAGCGACAACCGGGCCGTCAGCGTGCGATAGACGACATCGTCCAGCAAAAGCCCCAAGGGACGCGCGTCTTCGATGAAGGACGCATAGCGAAAGCCGCTGGTCCAGACCAGATCGGCCTCTTCCACCAAGGCATCTTCCAGATTGGTCAGGGCAATATCGGCCAACGGCGACAGCATCGCCGCATCGGTGCGCGTGGGTTTGCGCGGATCGCCGGCCTGCATGCCACATCTGCCAATCGTCAACACCTCGACCAGTGCGGTCAGTAGGTCAGGCGACAGGATCAACAGGCCAAGCCCATCTTCCGGGCCTTCCAGCATCAGGATCAACGCCCGCTCTGGCGGCAGGTCCAGCAGTTCGGCCAACGACAGGCGTTTGACGGTCTGGCCCAGAAAATCGACCGGCAGATGCATCATGTCGCGCGCGGCCCGTGCAAAAGCCAGCCGCCAGGCCCGGTCGGCCCCCGGCCCGCCATCGGCGGCTGGTGCCTGTTGCCCGGCCATCAGCTTTTTGCGCAACACATCACCTGCCACGACTGCACCCTTCCCGTTGCCTGCCTGCAAAGCTTCGCGCGGGAACCTTGCCAAAGCGTTTACGGCCGCCGGAAAAAATCAGGCCACCTGCTGTTCCAGCCGCAACGGCACCGCCACCCGGAAGGCTGCCCCGCCTTGGCCCGGCAGATAGGTGATGGTGCCGCCCAGATTGGCCATCACCTCGCGGCAGATCGCAAGCCCAAGTCCGGCCCCCCCGGCACGGGTCTGGTCGGTCAGGCGGGCGAATTTTTCAAAGATCAGCGCCTGGCTGTCTTGCGGAATGCCCGAACCGTTGTCGATAAAATCAATCGTCACCCGCCCGCCCTTTTGCCGCACCGAGATGCGCAATTCCGGCGCAGTGGCATCGCAATACTTCCGCGCGTTCGAAATCAGGTTGATGAAGACCTGCACCAGCCGGTCGGCATCGGTGCGCAGAAAGATGTTCTCCATCGGCAAGTCGCGGTGAATGGTGAAACTGCGTTCCGGCTTTGTGTGGCTGGCACTGGCCAGGGCGCGGTCGATCATCTGGCTCAGGTTGGTCAGCCCAAGGTTCAACTGCACCGTGCCATTTTCCAGGACCGACAGGTCCAGCAGATCGTCCAGCAACCGGGTCAGACGGCGGGCTTCATCATGGATGATGCGGCCATAATGCGCCACCATCGGCGCGGGCAGATCGCCCTCGGTCAGGATCTCGGAAAACGCCCGGATACTGGTCATTGGGGTGCGCAATTCGTGGCTGATCTGGCTGAGAAAGGCGTCCTTTTGCACCGAAAGCTGGGTCAGTTTGTCATTGGCCTCGCGCAGGGCGCGGGCAGTGCGCGTCAACTCATCTTGCTGGCTTTCCAGCCGGGCGGAATATTCCATGATCTGCGCCGATTCGCTGGCCACCGCCATCAGGTCTTCGACCGTGACCGTGGCCCGCCCGGCAAGCTGGCTCATCATAGCATGGGCGGTTGCCGCCCCCACCGACCCCGCCAGACGGCGTTCCAGCCGGGCCATGAACTGCGGCGATGGGTCGGGCAGATAGCCGGCCTTGCCCTGATCCTTGGCCTCGGCCTCGAAGAACGCCAGGGCGTCTTCGTCGCCCATGATGCGCTGTGACATCACCAGCAGGTCTTCGGGTTCGGCCAGGCCCCGTTGCCAGCCGCGCGGGTTGGCGGCGGCGCTGTCGAAGACGTGCACGAACGCCGCCCCCTGCATCCGTTCAACCGGGCCGGGAAAGGTGAACAACGACCCGATCAGAAAGGCCGCGGTGTTCAGCGTCATCGACCAGAACAGCGCATGGATCAGCGGGTCCATGGCACCGACGCCAAACAGCGCACGCGGACGCAGCCAATCAAGGCCCCAGGGCCCTTCGGCAAACACCAGCGCCGGGATCACCGCATCGGGGCCGAACGACGGCAAGAACAGCGTATAGGCCCAGATCACGAAACCCACACTCAGCCCCAGAACAGCACCCACCCGCGTGGCCCCGCGCCAGAACAGGCCAAACACCATCGCAGGCAGGAATTGCGCCACCCCGGCGAAGGCAATCAGGCCGATGGCTGCCAGCGTCGCGGACCCGCCCGATTTGCGGTAGTAGGCATAGCCCAGCCCCAGAACCACCGCGATGGAAATGCGCCGCGCCAGCAACACCAGCCGGCGCACATCGCCCGACATCCCCTTGGCCGGTCGCAGCCGCAGCCAGACCGGCATCACGATATGGTTCGACACCATCGTTGCCAGCGCGATCGACTCGACGATCACCATGCTGGTGGCGCTGGAGAACCCCCCCAGAAACGCCAGCATCGCCAAGGCGCCCTGCCCTTCGGCCAAGGGCAGCGTCAGCACGAACATGTCGGCATTGGCCCCGGCAGGCAAGCGCTCCAGCCCCATCACCGCAATCGGCACGATGAACAGGCTCATCGCGAACAGATACAGCGGAAACGCCCAGGACGCGGTGCTGAGGTGCCGCTCGTCGGCGTTTTCCACCACCATGACTTGAAACATCCGCGGCAGGCAGACCACCGCCGCGCCCGAGGCGAACATCAGACCGGCCCAGCGCCCCGGTTGCAGGTTCCAGTCGGAAATCGACGACGCATGAATCCGCGCCTTCATGTCGAACGGGCCATCGGCCAGACCCCAGACCACGAATACCCCCACCGCGACCAGTGCCACCAGCTTGACCACCGCCTCGACGGCGATGGCGGTGACGATACCGTGGTGCTGTTCCTTGGCGTCCAGATTGCGGGTGCCAAACAGGATGGTGAAGATGGCAAGCCCGGTGGCCACCCAGATCGCCGTGGCCTCGGTGCCGGGCGGGGTAAGGCCATCATCGGTCGGGCTGGCAAACACGCTGAAAGACAGCGTCACCGATTGCAGTTGCAGGGCAATATAGGGGGTGGCCGCGACCACGGCGATCACGGTCACGATCACCCCCAGAAGGTTCGACTTGCCAAACCGGCTGGACAACAGGTCGGCAATCGAGGTGACACCCTGCCTGCGTCCGATCCGCACCAGCTTGCGCAGCATCCACCACCAGCCGACGAACACGATGGTCGGGCCAAGGTAGATCGTCAGAAACTCCAGCCCCGACCGCGCGGCATAGCCGACAGCGCCGTAAAACGTCCAGGCGGTGCAGTAGATCGACAGCGATAGGGTATAGATCAGCGGCGATTGCAGCCAGCCAAGCCGCCCGCGCGCCGCCCGCCGTTCCGCCCACCACGCAACCGCGAACAGAAAGATCACATAGGCCAGACACGACAGGACCAGAAGGTTGAAGGGCATCAGTTCACCCCCTTACGATCGCAAATCCTGATCCGCGCCCGGATCAGGATCGGGATCGTCATCTTCCCCCGGCAGCGCCAGCGCGCGTGAAATCATCAGGGCAGCAGCGATCAGCAGGCCCCAGACCACGAAAAGATAGATGCCATCCGGTGCCGTATCGCGCCTTGGGGTGTCTTGCGGCGCCCAAAGCACCGGCAGCAGGAACAGGAACAATCCCACCACTGGCAAGAACCGTGCGGCATCGCGGCGGCGGCGGCGGCGATAGCTGGCCGGTTGCAGGAACATGGGTGCGGATCGCGGCGGCCGTGCCATCCGCTAGCGCCCGGTCAGCGCGCGCACAGCGGCGCGCATGTCATCATTGGAAAACGGCTTGGTCATGAAATGGTTTGCCCCGGCGCGCTCGGCGGCCTCCCGGTCGCGGCCCTGGCCCTTGGCGGTGAGCATCAGAACCGGCAACCGTGCCGTCGCAGGGTCGGAGCGCAGTTGCACAAGGATATCAAGCCCGCTGACGCCGGGCAGCATCAGGTCGAGAATCAGCAGATCGGGCACATCCTTGCGCACGGCCTGAACAGCCCCCAGACCATCGGCCAGCGTCACCACCTCGCAGCCATCGCGCGACAGGATGAAGCGGATCGCCTCTGTGATGTTCGGTTCATCTTCGATCAGCAGCACACGCGGCGTCATCGGCCTTTGGCCCCCCCATGTGGCCCCCCATGTCCGGTCTTATGCCGGATAGACTTTGACTATCCGGGGAATGGGCGCCGCTGTCAAAGAAACTGTTGGGTCAGGCACTTTCGGCCAGAATCGAAGGCTCGCGCCGGGCCGGGCATTGGCTGCGCGGGCAAATCCGGCAGGAGGGCCCAAGGGGCAGCACCTGCAACGTCGGGCGCGGCCCGTCTTCGGGCAGGATCAGCATTGCCGCCTCGCGCAATTGCGGCCCGGCAAAGCCCTGCGGCAGGCGGGCCTCGCAAATCGCCAGCGTACGGAACAGCCGCGGCGCGCGTCCGGCGGTTTCGACACAGGCAAGGATCGGGGTCATTGGGCGCGCCAGCGCCGAAAACAGCGGCCACAGCGGACAGGCCGCACCAAAGCGGGGCAGGGCAAAGCCCTCGACCGGCTTGCGAAACAACAGCGTGCCCGAGGCATCGCAGACCACCAGCCCCGCCCGCGACTCTGGCATCAGGGCCACGCGCCGGATCACTGCCAGCACCGACAGGCCCGTCAGGCTTGCAATCCGCGCCGGGTCGGCGTCCTGCGCCCATTCCACCGCCAGCTGTGCCAGCGGCAGCGCCCGCGCCTCGACCGCCGCCTGCGCCAGAAACGCCGCCGCCAGCGACCGTGCCGCCGCCGAAGCCAGCCCCGCGACCTCGGCCTGCAGGCCGGGCAGGCCGCCCTCGTCCTCCAGTTCCGCCAGATGCCAGCCGCGATCGGCCAGCCAACCCTCCATCACCTCTTGCGGTGACGCGATGCCCGCCTCTTCCGCCGCATCCGACCCATCCAGATAGGCGACCAACGCCTCGGCCCCAACGGCCAGGCGTTCGCTGTCTTCGTGCAGGTTGCGGTGAAAGCGGGCGCGCCAGTCGGGGTCGATATCTTCGGTATCGGCCAGAATGGCGGCCGTTGAGCGCACCGAAGACAGCGCCGACAACACCTCATGCAACGAGGTTGACAGATACGGATCATGGGTCAGGCGGTCATTCAGCGCACCGACCGCCTGTTCCAACTGCCCGACCCGGCGATGTTGCGCGGCCAGAACCGCGGCCCAACCGGGAAAGCGGCCAGCGAAATCCTCGATCCGCTCCAGTTCTGCCTGCGCGCTGGGGGACGCGGCCGCCGCGGCACGCAGATCATCGGCCAAGGCCCCGCCCACACCTTCCGACAGGCTGGCCACCTCGGCCCCCAAGACGGTGGCCAATCGGTCCAGCACATCGGGGCCAACCCGGCGACGGTTGTGTTCGATCAGGTTCAGATAGCTGGCCGAGATTCCGGCCTGCCGCGCGACCTCACCCTGCCGCAGCCCCAGGGCCAGCCTGCGTTCGCGGATCAGACTGCCCGACAAGCTTAAGGAAGACGGCGGCAAACTCCTTGGCATGACGGGCCCCGACGGGTGTGCAAAAAGTATTTACAGCAGCTTTACAGGCTGGAAAAAAATTTACAACCGGCCGGGCTGCCCGGCGCAGCTAGGGGGCCAGCAGCCGGGCATAGAGCAGGTCCAGAAAAGCGCCGGCCTCGGCATAGGGATCATGGCCCTCACCCAGAACCGCGCGCACCTGAACGTCAAAATCGGCATAATGCTGGGTCAGCGCCCAGATCGAGAAGATCAGATGCACCGGGTCCAGCCGGGCAATCCGGCCCTGATCCATCCACTGCGTCAACACTTGCGCCTTCTGTGCCACCAGGGCCGTCAGATCGCCGGCAATCGCGTCGCGCATCCGCGGCGCACCTTGCAGGATTTCATTGGCGAACAGGCGGCTTTCGCGCGGATAGTCGCGCGACAGTTCCAGCTTGCGCCGGACATAGGCCATCACCTCGGCCACCGGGTCACCCTGCGGGTCCATGTCGCGCAACGGGTCAAGCCAGGTGTCCAGCAACCGCGTCAGCAACGCCTGATGGATCGCCTCTTTCGACGGGAAGTAATACAGCAGGTTCGGCTTTGACAGCCCGGCCAGATCGGCAATCTGATCAAGCGTCGCGCCGCGAAAGCCATGCGCCGAAAACACATCCAGCGCGGCCTCAAGAATGGTTTCCGAATTTCGCTGTTGGATGCGGGTCTTGGGTCTGGTCATGGGCATGGCTGATCCTGCAACGGAAGCACAGGGTGGACCAGTTTTTCTGCCGATGCAATTGCCACACGACCATCGCAGGGCCGCGCAGCGCAAGACCGGCGTAGCCGGGTGATGGACCGGACCGCGGCCAAGGCTGGCACCCTGCCCGACAATCGGCTGACCGTCTAATCGCCCTGCCGGCGCAGTTTATAGGCAATCTGGCGCAGCATGCCATGAAAGGTCTGCACCTCGGCCCGCGTCAGGTTCAGCCGCGCCCACATGTTGCGCAGGTTCAGGCGCATGCCGTCAGCCTTGGTTTCGGGGAAAAAGAAACCTGCCGCCTCCAGCTGTTCCTCAAAATGGTCGGCCAGTCTTTCCACGTCGATGCGGGCAGCAAATTCGGTGCGGGCCAGTTCCATCACCTCGGGCGCGACCTCTACCGTAAGCCTTCGCCATTCATAGCCCATCAGAAGCGCGCATTGGCCAAGGTTCAGGCTGGGAAAGTCAGGATTGACCGGCACGGTGACAATGGCGTTGGCCAGGGCCACGTCGTCATTTTCCAGCCCGGCCCGTTCAGGGCCAAACAGCACGGCCACTTTCTTGCCATTTGCGGCCATGGCGCGGGCCATCTCCATCGCACGTTCGGGCGTGACGATGGGTTTGACCAGTTCGCGCCCCCGTGCCGTGGTGGCAAAGACATAGTCGCAATCGCCGATCGCCGACGCCACATCGGCAAACAGCCCGGCCTGATCCAGCACCCGCCCGGCGCCCGAGGCCATCGCCACCGCCTTTGGGTTGGGCCAGCCATCCCGTGGGGCAACAATCCGCATCCGCGTCAGGCCAAAGTTCAGCATCGCGCGCGCGGCGGCCCCGATATTTTCCCCCATCTGCGGGCGGACAAGGATGAAGGCGGGCTCGATCATGCAAATCCCCTTGGTTTTCAGGCCAGATACGCCAGTGCCCCCCTATGGGCAAGACATGGTCAAGCCGCAAAAAGGCTGATAGACCCGCGCCGTAACCGTCGCGAGGATGCCCATGGCCAGCCAAGACCGCCCGCAGATCACCCTGATCACGCCGCCCAGCTTTGACCTTGACGTGTTTCCGGCCCAACTGGCCCGGGTGATGGATGCGGTCGAGGTGGCCTGCCTGCGCATCGCCCTGGCCAGCCGCGACGAAGACAACCTGCTGCGCGCCGGCGACGTGCTGCGCGAGGTGGGCCATGCCCGTGACGTGGCGGTGGTGATTGATGCGCATCTGCTGCTGGTCGAACGGCTGGGCTTGGACGGCGTGCACCTGACCGATGGCGCACGCAGCATCCGCAAGGCCCGCAAGGACCTTGGCACTGACGCCATCGTCGGGGCCTATTGCGGCGCCACCCGGCATGAAGGCATCAGCGCCGGCGAGGCGGGGGCAGACTATGTCGCCTTCGGCCCGATTGGCGCCTCGCCGCTGGGCACCGGCACGCAGGCCGACTTCGAGCTGTTCGAATGGTGGTCGGAAATGATCGAGGTGCCGGTGATCGCCGAAGGCGCGCTGACGGTGGAACTGATCGAACGCTTTGGCCCGGTCACCGATTTCTTCGGCATCGGCCCTGAGATCTGGGGTGCCGAGGATGCCCTTTCTGCGTTGCGCGCGCTGCTGGCACCGCTGGGATAGGCTGTGATCCTTGCGCTTGGGGCAAAGGCTGCATGCCTCCGGCGGGAGTATTTTTCAAGCAGCAATGGCGGCGGCGGTTTTTGCGCGTCTTCGACTGTGATGCGCCGGGGTTCAGCGTAAGGATGCCGGATGGCTGGTGGCGATGACGCGCTCGCAATGGCTGGCAAGGTCTTTGCGGTTGGCGAAAGCGTCGACCGGAACTTCGGGATGAAAGATCACCGCGACGTGGCCTTGGCGGGCAGGCGACAGGATGTCGATCAGATGCGGCGCAAATGCCATCTTGCCCCACCAGCCGTAAAAGCGGGGGTCGGTCCCTTCGGGGGCACGGTAAGCCAGCGTCACCGGCTGGATATGCACGATCCGATCAAGCCCGTGGTTGAAGAAGGCCGCGAAAAGGGTTGATTTGAAGGGCAGAACCCGAAGGCTGTCGCTGGACGTGCCTTCGGGAAAGAACAGCAGCCGATGCCCGGCCCGCAGACGGTCTTGCAAGATGTGTTGCTGGACCTTGGCTTCGGTCCCCTTGCGGGTGATGAAGACCGTCCCGGTGGCACGGGCCAGCCAGCCGATGCCGGCCCAACCCCGCACCTCGGACTTGGCGACGAAACAGACGCGGGTGCAGGCGTTGAGCACGAAGATATCAAGCCATGAGCCGTGATTGGCCACCATGGCCCCAAGGTGTTGCATCGGCACCCCGCTTTGCTGCACCCCAAGCCCGATGATCCGCAGCGCAGCCCGGCACACCGCATGCGTGACCCAAGGCGTCCAGGGCCGCGACGGGCCGAACAGAGGGCCTTCGACAAGTCGCAGCGCCAGCAAGACCAACAGCCCGCCATAGCACAGCAGCGCCAGTGCTGCGCCGCGCCAGACCACCCGCAGCCAGCCGCCGGGTCCGATGCGCGGCCGGGCCATCTCGCTTGCGACCCAGTCGCTCACACGGTGGCCCCCTTGCGCAGATAAAAGGCGCGGTGCTTGGCGCTCATCTGCGTGGTGTCCATCACAAGGCAGACATCCGTGGTGTTGAAGGCATGGTCGATGAAGGCACCCTCGCCCACAAAGCCACCCAGCCGCAGATAGGCCTTGATCAGGGCCGGCGTTCCCGACAACGCCGCGCGACGGTCAATCTGGGCCGGGGGCAGAAGGTTCATCGGCGTCGCGTTCTGGCCCCGGGCCCGCACCCGCAGCGGTTCGGGGGCAAGGTGGCACTGATGCAGATACGACAAGGCCTGCGCCATTGCCGCGGGGTTGGTGCCGGGAAAACTTGCCGCGCCGAACAGGATTTCGATCTGGTTTTCGATCACATATTGCGCCAGAGCATTCCACAAATGGAACATGCCGGTGCCGCCACGGTGATCGACATGCACGCAGGACCGGCCCAATTCCAGCAGCCGCCGCCCCGATGCTTTCAGGGGGGCAAGGTCAAACTCGGTTTCCGAATAGAACCGCCCGGCCTGCGCCAGCCTGTCGCCCGAAAGCAGACGGTAAGCCCCAACCACATGGTCCCGATCGGCCGGATCGCGCGTGGTGTCGATCAGCACAAGATGGTCAAAGTGATGGTCGAACTCATCCCGCTCCAGCCGCGCCCGGTGATCGACCAGCGGGCCATCGGCACCCATTTCTGCGACAAAGACCTGATAACGCAAGTGATGCGCCGCTGCGATATCAGCCTCACCGCTGGCCAGACGCACCTCGTATCGATCATCGCCCTGTGCAGTGGTCACGAAATCGTCCTTAACCCCCGGTTAACGACTGCGGAGATAAAAGCAACCATGCGCCAAAGCAACCCACAAGCGTGGAGACATCTCATGGTTGAACCAAGTATTGAATTCGCCTGGGGGTTGATCACTCGCCGAAAAGCGGGATAAGGGTGATGCGGGTCCCGTCGATCACCACCTTGCCCGCGTGTTCAAAGTTAACCGTGATGCGGCCGCTAATGTTGGATTGCACTTGCCCAAGCCCCCAATCGGCCCGGTCCGGGTGGCGGACCATCATGCCCGGCTCCAGCAGCGAATTCATCCGTTTCCCCTTTTGCACTTGGCCAAGGACAAGATCATGACCGACAAAACCGATCTGACCGCCTTGCTTGGCTCTCGCATCTGCCATGATCTTATCAGCCCGATCGGGGCCATCGGCAATGGGGTAGAGCTGCTGATGATGGATGGCAGCGCGCGCAGCCCGGAACTGGCCCTGATCGTCGACTCGGTGGCGCATGCCAACGCCCGCATCCGGTTTTTCCGGGTGGCCTTTGGCGCCGCAGGGGGCAGCGATCAGCGCATTGGTCGGGCGGAAGTGTCGGGCATCCTGTCCGACCTGACGCGCGGGGGGCGTCTGGCCATCAGCTGGCATTCACCGATGGAACTGTCGCGGCGCGAGGTGAAGCTGGCGTTCCTTGCCATCCAATGCCTTGAAACCGCAATGCCACACGGCGGCACCCTGACCGCAGACCGGGGTGAGGCCCGGTGGACGTTGACAGGCCAGACCCCGCGCCTGCGGGTTGACCCCGACCTGTGGGAGATCCTGTCGAACCCCGCAGCCACGGCAGAGATCGGCCCCGGTCAGGTGCAATTCGCCCTGTTGCGCGATGAAATCGCCCGCCAGCACCGCCGCCTGACCGTTGACATCCGCGAGGGTGAGGTGCGGCTGAACTTTTAGGCCCGACAGGTGCCATCGCCGGTGACCAGATACTTGAAACTGGTCAGTTGTTCCGCGCCCACCGGGCCGCGGGCGTGCAGCTTGCCGGTGGCGATGCCGATTTCCGCGCCCATGCCGAATTCGCCGCCATCGGCAAACTGGGTCGAGGCGTTGCGCATCAGGATCGCACTGTCGAGACGCTGAAAAAACCGGGCGGCGGTGGCATCGTTTTCGGTCAGGATGCTTTCGGTGTGGTTTGATCCATAGTGGCGGATATGGGCAATCGCCTCATCCACGCCACCAACCAGCTTGGCTGCAATGATCATGTCCAGAAACTCACGCCCGAAATCATCGGGCGCGGCCTGCACGGTGCCCGGCACTTCCAGAAGTGCGCCGGTTGTGCGCACCTCGACCCCGGCGCGCAGCAGGTCTTCGATCAGCACAGCACCATGCCGGGCGTAGAAGCCTTGGTCGATCAGCAGACATTCGGCAGCCCCGCAAATCCCGGTGCGGCGGGTTTTCGCGTTCAGCACCACGCGGCGCGCCTTTTCCAGGTCAGCGTCGCGGTCGGCATAGACGTGGCAGATACCCTCCAGATGCGCAAAAACCGGCACCCGCGCCTCGCGCTGGACCAGCCCAACCAGCCCCTTGCCGCCGCGCGGCACGATCACGTCGATATGCTCGGTCGCCCGCAACATCGCCGTCACCATCTCGCGGTCACGGGTCGGGATCAGCTGGATCGCCGCCTCGGGCAGCCCTGCCCCGCGCAACCCTTCCACCATGCAGGCATGGATGGCGGTCGACGAATGAAAGCTTTCCGATCCGCCGCGCAAGATCACCGCATTGCCCGCCACCAGGCACAGCGCCCCGGCGTCAGCAGTGACATTGGGGCGCGACTCGTAGATCACGCCCACCACGCCCAAGGGCGTCGCCACCCGCTGAATGTGCAGGCCCGTGGGCATATCCCATTCCGCCAGCACCCGCCCCACTGGATCGCGCTGCGCCGCCACCGCGCGCAAGCCATCGACGATGCCGCGAATGCGCCCCTCATCCAGCCGCAAGCGGTCCATCATCGCGGGCGACAGACCCTTTTCGCTGCCATAGGCCAGATCAAGCGTGTTTTCGTCCATGATCAATTGGCGACTGGCCCAAACCGCATCCGCCGCACCGATCAGCGCCGCATGCTTGCGCTCGGACGACGCATAGGCCAACTCCGCTGCCGCCGCCCGCGCCTTGGCACCGATCTCGTGCATCAGTTCAGAGATTTGCTCCTCCATGCGAAAAGCCCTTTCCTCTTGGAAAAAATACCCCGGGGTTGGGGGCAGAGCCCCCAGACATTCGCCCCTCAGATCACCATGTCATCGCGGTGCACCAACGCCGCGCGGCCCTGATAGCCCAAAATCCCCTCGATGTCGCCCGACCTGTGCCCGGCGATCGCCTTGGCCTCGACCGCAGTATAGCGCACCAGCCCCTTGCCCAACACCACGCCGTCGGGCGACAGAATCGACACCGGCTCACCCCGGCCAAAATTGCCCGCAACCCGGGTCACCCCGGCAGGCAGCAGCGATTTGCCGGCGCGCAGGGCGGCCACGGCCCCTGCATCCAGCGTGATTTCGCCGCGCGGTTTCATCGCGTTGATCCAGCGTTTGCGCGCCAGTTGCGGGTCGGCCTGCGCCACGAACCACGTCCGGTTGGCACCATTGGCCAAGGCTGTCAGCGGCCGCAGCGCGCTGCCTTCCATGATCGCCATGGCGCAACCGCCCGCCACGGCGGTTTTGGCGGCCAGCAGTTTGGTCTTCATCCCGCCCTTGGACATGCCGGAAATCGGGTCGCCTGCCATCGCCTCAATCTCGGGGGTGATGTGGTCCACCAGATCAAACCGTATGGCGGTCGGGTCTTCCTTGGGGTTGGCACTGTAAAACCCGTCCACGTCCGACAGCAACACCAACTGGTCCGCCCCGACCGTCACCGCGATTTGCGCGGCCAGACGGTCATTGTCGCCAAACCGGATCTCGTCGGTAGCAACTGTATCGTTTTCGTTGACAATCGGCACCACGCCCAGGCCCAGCAGGGTTTCCATCGTGGCGCGGCTGTTCAGATAGCGGCGGCGGTCGGTGGTGTCTTCCAACGTCACCAGCACCTGTCCGGTGGTGATGCCATGCGGGGCGAGCACCTCCTCATAGGCGCGGGCCAGCCGGATTTGTCCGACCGCCGCCGCCGCCTGAGATTGTTCCAGCGTCAGCACACCGATCCCCAAGCCCAGCACCTTGCGACCCAGGGCGATTGACCCAGACGAGACCAGCACCACATCGGTGCCGCGCACCTTGGCCTCGGCCACATCCATCGCCAAGGCCGACAGCCAGCCCTGTTTCAGCCCGGTTGCCCGGTCAACCAGCAGCGCCGAGCCGATCTTCACGACCAGCCGTTTGGCGGCGCGAATGTCGGGGGCGCTCAGGGTTCCCACGGGCCGGTATCCTCGACCGGGGTTTCGCCCTGAATGGTGCGATAAAGCGCGCGCAGCGTGTCTTGCAACCCGGTGCCCGCCACGCCTGAAATTACCATGACCGGGCCACCACTGGCCTTTTCCAGCGCGCGGCGGCGGGTGCTGATGGTGGCCTTGTCCAGCGCATCGCATTTGTTCAGGGCCAAGATCCGGGGCTTGTCGCCCAGAATGTCGGAATAGGCCTCTAGTTCGTGCACGATGGTGCGATAGTCCTTGGTGATGGTGGACGATGTGCCATCAACCAGATGCAGCAGCACCTTGCAGCGTTCGACATGGGCAAGGAACTGGATGCCAAGGCCCCGGCCTTCAGACGCGCCCTCGATCAGGCCGGGAATGTCGGCCATCACGAATTCATGCCCGTCCACCCCCACCACGCCAAGGTTGGGCACCAGCGTGGTGAACGGGTAATCGGCAATCTTGGGCCGCGCGTTCGACACTGCGGCCAGAAAGGTGGATTTGCCGGCATTGGGCAGCCCCACCAGACCGGCATCGGCGATCAGTTTCAAGCGCAGCCAGATCGTGCGCTCGACCCCGTCTTGTCCGGCATTCGCACGCGCCGGGGCCCGGTTCGTGGCGGATTTGAATTGCAGGTTGCCCCATCCGCCGTTGCCGCCCTTGGCCAGCAGCACGCGCTGCCCGACCGTGGTCAGGTCGGCAATCACGGTTTCTTCGTCTTCGTCCAGGATCTCGGTCCCCACGGGGACTTTCAGCACGATATCCTCGCCGGTCTTGCCGGTGCGTTGGGCACCCATACCGGGCTGGCCAGATTTGGCGAAGAAGTGCTGCTGATAGCGAAAGTCGATCAGCGTGTTCAGCCCATCCACAGCCTCGGCCCAGACGTTGCCGCCATTGCCACCATCTCCGCCATCGGGGCCGCCGAACTCGACAAACTTCTCGCGCCGGAACGACACGCAGCCCCCGCCGCCGCCGCCCGAGCGGATATAGACTTTGGCAAGGTCAAGGAACTTCATCAGACAGACTTTCGATCGGGGTTAAGCGCCTGCGATACAGGAACGGGGGCAGAACCTCAAGGCAGCGCTTGGGTGGCCTGCAACACAAAGAAAAACCCCCCGCAAGCTGACCTTGCGGGGGGCGACGTTGCGCGGGGCGCGCAGGATTGGCCTTAAAAGCTCATCACGCTGGTGTCGTCGGCGACGATGGCCGCACCCATCGCATCAGGTGCCGCCGCAGTGACGCCGTCGATCAGGATCGAGGCATCAGCCCCTTTGCCGGGCAGATAGATGGCGCAGACCTGAACCTTGAGGCCGTTCTTTTCCATCATCATCTTCATCAGGCCTTGCGGGCTGGCACCCTTCGGCGGCTGACCGGCGGTGGCGGATTCCGGCGCTTCTTTCAGCGCAATGTCTGCTGCCGGGCCGCACAGTAGCATTTCGGCCTGCGCGCCAGTGGCCATGGCGTTCATGGTCAGCACCATCGCCATCAACTGGGTCTGTGCTTCGGGTGCGGTCAGGATGGTGACCAGTTTGTTCGGCCCTTCGGCCTGGGCTGCGGTGCCGAAGGCCAGGCCAAGGGCAAGGGCAGAGGCTGCAAGTTTACGCATGGAATTCTCCGTTTGATGCGAGGGTCGGGTCGTAGGGATCACTCGGGCACGCAGATCTTGCCCGCAGCGATGGCAGAGGCGGTGCGCACGATCAGCACCGCAACAACAGCAATCAGCAGCACCAGCAGACCGGCCCCGATCACGCGATGCGCATCGGAATTGACGGCCTGGGCATAGGTGAAGCTGGCGATCGACAGGGCGGCCAGCGGAAAGGACAGCGCCCACCATGACAGCGCAAACGGCATTTTGCGGAACTTGCCCACCTGCGTCAACACCAAGAGCGCAAAGACGTAAGCCGCCGACAATAGGAAATGACCAAACGGGCCGACGGTGCCTTCCAGCCGCAACCACGAGATCAGGGCGACGGCGGGCGGTGCGATCAGGATCATTAGCGTGGGTGCCATCCGGCCCGGCAGCGGATCGTGGAACATCAGGCGGTTCATCACCAGCGTCAGCAGGATCACCCAGAAGATCAGTCCACCGGAAAAGAACAGCCACGAAATCTCGGTATAGCCCAACTTGGCCCCGGCAATCGGCACGATGACATTGCCCACCGCCGGAATGAACCAGGCCGGCGTCATCTGGGTGTGCTGAAACGGCCGATGCCCGATCCACGAGCCGATGACCGCAAGGGCAAGCCCGCCTTGCACAACCGTTCCTGCCAGCCAAACGCCATGCGCCACCGCAGGCATCGGGTCCAGCAAGGCCACCGCCAGCAGCAAAAGCGAGATGGAAATCGCCGGAAAGAACGCGATGCGCACCGGGTGGTGCCATTCCGCGCTGACCTCGGCCGGGTGGGTCAGGACTTTGGCCAGATAGCCGATGGACACCGCCAGCAGCATGGCAACCGACAGCGCCAACACCCAGGTGGAGGGCACATTTGCAAGACCTGCCAGCAGCGGTGTGCCGGCATGCGCGGGCATGAAGGCATGCTCGGCGGCGCGCACGGCCAGGGTCAGCCCCATCATCCCCATGCCGATGGCAAAGAAGGTAATGGGGTAATGCGCAAGCCGGCTGTGCGGGATGGAATGGGTCGAAACGGTGGTCATGGCATGGATCCGGTTCTGGTTGAAAATAGGCGAGCAGGGCGGTGGCTTCCCACCGCCCTGCTGGCGTCACGCGGCGGTCAGGACCGCGCTTTGCGGGATGGGAAAGCCCCATCGCGGTTGATCGTCTTTTCGTCTTCCTTCAACTCCAGCCACATCGCGTTCATCACAGCGAAGATAGCGGCCAGCGGAAGGCCCAGAAGCCAAGCGAAATACCACATGATTTCAGTCCTTTCGGGTCAATAGACCGAGTGAGAGTTGTCGGTGACGTCGGCCTCGGTGACCTTGCCCCACAGGACTTTGTAAACCCATGCGGTATAGGCCAGGATCAGCGGCATGAAGATCAGCGCGCAAACCAGCATGATGAACAAGGTCAGGTGCGACGAGGAGGAGTTCCACACCGTCAGCGATGATTGCGGATCAGATGACGACGGCATGATGAACGGGAACATCGTCAGGCCCACCGAAGAAATCACCCCGAAGATCGCCATCTTGGAAAACAGCAGGGTCGAGACTTCGCGCCCGGCGCGCAGCCCGGCAAAGGTCAGCAGGCCACCAAGGATGCCCATGACGGGGGCGAGCACGATCCACGGACGATCGCTGTAGGCGGTCAGCCAGCTGGCGGTCTTTTCCACCTCGAAGTGCAGCGGGTTCGACGGGCCGCCGGTGAGATAGTCGCCGACGATCCGATAGCCTTCGATGCCAAACGCCATCCAGACCCCGGCAAGGATATAGGTCGCCACCGCAATCAGCGCCGCAAAGGCCCCGATCACCCGGGCACGCGCCTGAACGTTGCCCTCGGCTTTCAGCGTCAGCCATGCGCCGCCATGCATGATCAGCATCGACAGCGACACGACGCCAGCCAAGATCGAGAACGGATCGAGCAGACCGATGAACTTGGTATACCACGCGCCTTCATAGATCGAATGCAGGTCGTCGGTGAAGTGGAAGGGCACGCCCTGGATCACATTGCCGACGGCCACGCCAAACAGCAGGGCCGGAATGGCGCCCGATGCGAACAACGCCCAATCCCAAGCGCTGCGCCAGGTGGCGCTGTCACGCTTGGAGCGGTATTTGAACGCCACGGGCCGCACGATGAAGGCCGCCAGAATGACGAACATCGCAAGGTAAAAGCCCGAGAACGACACCGCGTAAAGCGGTGGCCAAGCGGCAAAGATCGCGCCGCCCCCCAGGATGAACCAGACCTGGTTGCCTTCCCAGACCGGGCCGACGGTGTTGATCGCCACCCGGCGCTCCACATCGGTTTTGCCGACGAAGGGGATCAGCGCACCCACCCCCATGTCGAAGCCGTCGGTCAGCGCAAAGCCGATCAGCAGGACACCCAGCAGCCCCCACCAGATCACGCGCAGCAGTTCATAGCTTAGAAGTTCATGCAAGATCATGGTGCTTACTCCGCAGGCATGGCGATGGCATCGGCGTTGCGACGCCCGGCCAGCCGATCATTGTGACGTTGAACCCAGGCTTCGGTTTCCTCGACATCCTGGAACGGACCTTTGCGGATGTATTTCAGCATCAAGCCCATCTCGATGACGAACAGCACCGAGTAGAGGGTAACAAAGCCCGCCAGCGTCAGCGCCACTTCGGTCATCGACAGGGCCGACACCGACATCGCCGTCGGCAGGATGCCGTCCACCGTCCACGGCTGGCGGCCAAACTCGGCCACGAACCAACCCATTTCAGCGGCAATCCACGGTGCCGGGATCATCACCACAGCCAGCCAAAGGGCAGGACGCGGATAGTTCATGCCCCGGAAGGACGAGCGCCAGAAGAAGTAGGCCATGGTGGCGATGAAGCCAAAGCCAAGCCCCACCATCACACGGAAGGCCCAGAACAGCGGCCAGACGGTCGGCACGGTATCATCGGCAGCCATCTTGATCTGTTCCGGCGTCGCGGTGCGCGGATCGTCGACGTATTTCTTCAAGAGGAAGGCAAAGCCCAGATCGGCCGAATGTTCCTCGAAGGTTGCGGAAATCGCCGGGTCGGCAGCGTCGCGCTTTTCACGGATGTGCATCAGCGCGTCATAGGCGATCAGGCCCGAGGCAATACGGGTTTCCGCCTGCGCCACTAGATCGTTGATCCCCGGAATTTCGGTGGTCAGCGACCGCGTGCCGATCAGGCCCATGGCCCACGGAATTTCGATGGCATAGTGCGTTTCGCGGGATTCCTGGTCGGGAAAGCCGATCAGGTTGAACGGCGCGGGGGCATCGTGGGTTTCCCACATCGCCTCAATCGCGGCCAGTTTCATCTTCTGGCTGTGGGTGGCCGAATAACCCGACTCGTCGCCCAACAGCACCACCGAAAAGGCCGAGGCAAGGCCAAAAGCGGCGGCAGCGGTGATCGACCGGCGTGCCAGTTCGGTGTAGCGGTTTTGCAGCAGATACCAGGCCGAAACCCCGATCACGAAGACCGACGCCGTGACGTAGCCCGCCGAGACGGTGTGCACGAACTTGGCCTGCGCCACTTCGTTGAACAGCACCTCGAAGAAATCGGTCATTTCCATCCGCATGGTCTGCGGGTTAAATTCCGCGCCAACCGGGTTCTGCATCCAGCCATTGGCAATCAGGATCCACAGCGCCGAAAAGTTCGAGCCGATGGCCACCAGCCAGGTCACGACCAGGTGCGCCTGCTTGCTGAGCTTTTCCCAGCCAAAGAAGAACAGGCCGACAAAGGTGGCTTCCAGGAAGAAGGCCATCAGACCCTCAATGGCCAGCGGCGCGCCGAAGATGTCACCGACGTAATGGCTGTAATAGCTCCAGTTCATGCCGAACTGAAACTCCATGGTGATGCCGGTGGCGACGCCCAGGACGAAGTTGATCCCGAACAGCGTGCCCCAGAACTTTGTCATCTGCCGCCAGACGGGGCGGTTGGTCATGACGTAAACCGTCTCCATGATCGCGACGAGGATCGACAGACCCAGCGTCAGCGGCACGAAGAGGAAGTGATACATGGCTGTCATGGCAAATTGCAGCCGTGACAGCTCGACGATCCCGAATTCCATTGTGCTGTGCTCCAGAGAATCGGGATACTATGGTATCCCGGAAATGCGACTGGAATCGTTCTAGCTGGAGTTGCCCAAGGCGGTATTGATCTGGATCAATATAATCCGTATTTTGAATACGACTTATATCAATCTCTGAACCCGGTCCGCCGCATTGCGTTCTGCCGGACGGTGCGAGGCCATAAGAACCGAGGTCTGGGGCAAGTATCCGCGGATGCCAGACAGCACCAGATCGGCGGTTGTGCGGTCCAGTCCTTCGGTGGGTTCGTCCAGAAGCAACACCCTGGGGCGGCGCAACAGGGCGCGCGCAAGGGTCAGACGCCGTGCCTCACCGCCCGACAGGCCCGCCCCCAAGGGGCCAAGGCGCAAGTGCAGCCCCCCCCGCGCGGCAATGACACCGTCAAGGGCAACGGCCTGCAACGCCTGCCACAGGGCTGCATCATCGGCATCGGGTGCCGCTAGGCGCAGGTTGTCGGCAATGGTGCCCGCCAGCAGCGCGCTGCGTTGTGGCACAAGGGTCAGCGTGTTGCGCAAGGCGGCCTCATCCCAATCGGGAAGTGCGACACCGGCCAGCAGCACCCTGCCCCGGTCGGGCGATTTGATCCCCGCCGCCAGCAGCAAAAGGGTGGTCTTACCCGCCCCGGACGGCCCCACCAGCGCCAGCCACTCGCCGGGGTGCAGATCAAGTGACACCCCCTGAAACAGCGGCGCAGCGGCACCGGGCCGATGCAGATGGATGTCTTCCAGGGTCAGAACGGCGGGGCCATCGGGGCTTTGCGTCCCGGCATGCACCGGCGGCACCGCCTGCAAATCCTGCACGACCCGGCCCGCAGCCTGCGCCATCCGGCCCAAATCGGCCATGGCGCGGCGCAACGGGGCAAAGGCCTCGGCCAAGGCAAGCGCCGCGAAAAACCCGATGGCGGCCTGCGCCGGGCTGATCACGCCCGATCGGGCCAGTGTCATGCCAAGGCCAAGCGCCGTCGCCGCCACCGCAAAGGCCAGAACCGACAGCGCAAACCCGGCGCGGCGTTCGATCCGGTCCAGCGCCTGACGATCAGCAAGGCGCCGCGCTTCGGCCTGCATCACCGCAGTGGCCTGCGCCTGTGCCTGACCGTAAACCGCCAGATCGGCGCGGGCGGCGACAAGGTCGATCATCCGGCTGCGAAACGCCTGCGCCGCTTGTTCGGCGCGGCGCGACGGGGCAAGGGCCAGCTTGCCACCACGCCACAGGATCAGCGCCGCCCCAAGCAGATAGCCTGCAACGATGGTCAGCGCGATCCGCGCATCGGCCAGCCAGGCAATCATCAAGCCCGAAATCGCCAGTGCCGCCAGCCCGGCCCCCAGCGGCAGGATCAGCCGCAGCGGGATGCCATCCAGCGCATCGACATCGGCGGTCAGCCGGTTCAGCACCTGCGCCCCGCGCAACCGCACAAGGCGGGCATGCGGGGCCAGCGACAGCGACGCCACCAGCCGCACCCGCACCCCGGCCAGCGCGCGCAAGGTGGCGTCATGCGTCAGCACCCGTTCGCCATAGCGCGCGGCTGTGCGCCCCAGCGCCAGAAACCGCACCATGGCCGAGGGGCGGAACACATCGAACACCGCCCCCACCCCGGCCAGACCGGCCGCAGCGGCCGCCGTGATGAACCAGCCCGACAGCCCCAACAGCGCCGCCCCCATCAGCAGCACCACCAGGCCCAAGGCCCCGCCGCGCAACATCGACACCCTTTGGTCGCGCAGGATCAGCCGGAAGATCGTGATCAACGCCTTCATGCCGCCCCCACCACGATGGTGCGCCCCAGACGCGCGGCAAGGTCAGCGTCATGGGTCGCCACCACCAGCGTGACACCACGCGCAGCCATGGACAGCAGGCCTTCGGTCACCGCTTCGGCCGTTGCGGCATCCAGATCGGCCGTAGGCTCATCTGCAAGAATCAGATCGGGCCCGCCATAGCTGGCGCGGGCCAGCGTCAGCCGTCGTGCCTCGCCGCCCGACAGGCCGCCGCCGGTTTCGCCCAGCCGGGTCCGGTCGCCCTGCGGCATGGCCCGGATCACCGGGCCGATTGCGGCGGTTTCCAGCGCCTGCGCGTAGTCACCCGTCCGGCCCAGCGTCACGTTGCGCGCCAACGAGGCATTCAGGAAATGCGGGGCCTGCGGCATCCAGCCCAGCCCTGCGCGCCAGCCGTCTGCATGGGCGTCATCCAACGGTTGCCCGGCCACGGTGATCTGCCCGGCGTCGGGCCTTTCCAGACCCGCCAGCAGGCGCAAAAGCGTGGTCTTGCCCGCCCCACTGGCCCCCATTACCGCAAGCGATTCACCCGGCGCGATGGTCAGGTCGGGATAGGTGATCCCGCGCGCGACAAGACCTTGCAGCGTTATCCCGGCTGCGCCTTGCAAGCGGGGCGCCTGCCCGCCCAACCCCAGCATCGGCGCGGCCAGCGCTGCCTCATGCGCCTCAAGCTCGGCGGCAACGGCCAAGGCGGCGGCCTTGTCGTGCCAGGCGGCGGACAGATCCCGCAGCGGTTGATAGAAGTCAGGGGCCAGCAACAGCAGGAAAATGCCAGCCGCAGGGGTCAGGGGTGCACCCCAAGTGCCCCAGCTTAACGCGCCCAGAAGCGCAAAGCCGACCCAGACCGCCACCATTGCCACGCCAATGGCGGCAAACAGTTCCAGCACGGTGGACGACAGAAAGGCAACCCGCAGCACCGCCATGGTCTTGCCGCGCAACCCTTCGGCGGCATCGGCAAAACCTGCGACCACACGGCCACGGGCCCCCAGCACGCGAATGTCCGACAGGGCCGCCAATCGGTCGATCAGCAGGTCATTCAGACTGCCGATCTCGGTCATCTGGCGACGGCTGGCCTCGGCGGCCGCAAGGCCGACCAACGCCATGAACACCGGGATCAGCGGCCCGCTGACCAGAAAAACCACCCCCACAGCCCAGGAGTGCCAGAACGCAAGCGCCAGAATAAGCAACGGCACCAGCCTGGTGCGGGCCTGCGCCGGCGTATAGCGGCTGACGTAGGGCACCAGCATTTCCAGCTTTTCGCCCGCCAAAGCCGCCACCGCCCCCGGCCCGCCAAAGGATGACGACGCCGACGCCCGCGCCTCGGCGGACACGATCCGCGCCCGCTCGGTCCCCACGCAGCGCAGGGCGGCGGCAAACAGCATGCCTTCCGCCCGGTATGCCAGGGCGGCGCGCAAGATCCCTAGAGCCAGAAACCCCGCCGCCGTAGTCAGCGGCCCCGGCCCCGGCCCTGCCCCCAGAAGCTGCGACATCCCCAAGGCCACCAAGGCAGCCTGCCCCAGCCACAGCGCGGCAGCCGCAGCCGACAGCATGGACGCCCGCCTGATGACCCCGGCCTCTGGTGCCAAAGCGCGGCGCAATCTTTCCGTGCCGGGGGGGGCCGGTCTGGGCGATCTGGTCTTTGGGGTCATAACACCACAGTCATGTTTAATCTGATTCCAGAATATACAATTGCATACGTGCACCGTTGCATCTGATCCAGATCAGTTACATGCGACAGGTTAGCAGGTAGCCGGCATAAACTGTGCCGATCCCGGAGACAACGCGATGCGACTGACAACCCGAACCAACCTGGCAATGCGCACCTTGATGTTCTGCGCCGTGAACGAAGGCAGGATCGTGCGCTCGTCCGAGATCGCCACGGCATGCAACGCTTCGATCAACCATCTGATGCAGGTGGTGCATCTGCTGCATCTAAATGAATTTGTCGTGGCCACGCGCGGACGCTTGGGCGGGCTGACACTGGCCAGACCCGCAACCGACATTGTGGTCGGCGCGGTGTTTCGGGTGTTTGAAGCCAGCTTGCCCTTTGCCGAGTGCTTTTCCGAAGATGGCAATACCTGCCCGCTGACCGACCATTGCCGTCTGCGCCACGGCATTGCCCGGGCGGTGGAATCGTTTTACCGCGAACTGGACACGCTGACCCTGCACGAGCTGGTCGTCGACAATTGTGGCCTTATCGCCCTGCTGACGCTGGAGGATCTGCCGGCGCGCCATTGCGCAAAGGCCGATGCGCCACCGATATTCGCCCCTGCTCCAGCAGGCTGAACCGCGACCGGCAGACGCCTAATGCGTCCAGACACCGCGACGGTTAGTGGCAAAGTTTTCGCCATAGCCGCCGGGCCGGATCACCGGTTTGCGGGCCTTGGGCAGTTGCACGTCATAGGCGATGCCCTTGTCCTTGGCATAAGCCTCGGCCGCGTCAAGCGTGTCAAAGTGCAACCTGACCTGCGCCTGCGTGTCGGAAGACGAGGTCCAGCCCATCAACGGGTCCACCTCGCGCGCCGAAGCGGGCGCAAACTCCAGCACCCAGGCCTTGGTCTTGGCGCTGCCTGATTGCATCGCGGTTCTGGCAGGCTGATAGATGCGGGCGCGCATGGCAATCCTCCGGTTCTGGCGCGCGATATATGGGCGACAACCGGGGGCCAGTGCAAGGGGGAAGCCGCCCGGTGGGCCAGCATGTCGCTGTCGGTTGACCACGGGGTGTGGGTGGGGTGTGTGGTGCGATCAACCGACAGCTTCAGGTTGCTGCTTGCCCGTTCAATGTGCCAAAGACTGCGCCAGAAAACAATCAAAAGATGCAAAGTCTCGAACAGTTTTTGTTAAAATTGAAATGCCGGTGTTAACCATCGCGCAGGCAGAGTGAAACATCTGTTAACGGCCCTTTCGCGGGAACAAAAACGGAATACATTTGGATGACGTTGGGAATCGCCCCCGGAAGGATGCCATGCCGCACAATAATGCCAATGCCCTGACCGAGCGCCCTGAGGTGCTGAGCCGCCCAAAGCTGGAAGGCGGGCGTCGGTTTGTGCTGTCCACCCCGTTTCAGCCGGCGGGCGACCAGCCGACCGCGATTGCCGAACTTTCGGCCGGGGTGATGGCAGGAGAGCATAATCAGGTGCTGCTGGGGGCCACCGGCACCGGCAAGACCTTTACCATGGCGAAGATCATCGAACAGACCCAGCGCCCGGCCATCATCCTTGCCCCCAACAAGACGCTGGCAGCGCAATTATATGGCGAATTCAAAGGCTTCTTTCCCGACAACGCGGTAGAATACTTCGTGTCCTACTACGACTACTATCAGCCCGAAGCCTACGTCCCGCGGTCAGACACCTATATCGAGAAGGAATCCCAGATCAACGAACAGATCGACCGGATGCGCCACTCGGCCACCCGGGCGCTCTTGGAACGCGATGACGTGATCATCGTCGCCTCGGTGTCGTGCATCTATGGCATCGGGTCGGTCGAGACCTATTCGGCGATGACGCAGGATCTGCTGGTGGGGCAAAGCTATGACCAGCGCAAGGTGATGGCCGAACTGGTGGCGCAGCAATACCGCCGCAACGATCAGGCGTTTCAGCGCGGGTCGTTCCGGGTGCGCGGCGATTCGGTCGAGGTCTGGCCTGCCCACCTTGAAGACCGGGCATGGCGGTTTTCGTTCTTTGGCGAGGAACTGGAAGCCATTGTCGAGTTTGACCCGCTGACCGGCGCCAAGACCGACACCTTCAAGCAGATCCGCATCTATGCCAACAGCCACTACGTGACCCCACGCCCGACGATGCAGCAGGCGGTTCTGGGCATCAAGAAAGAGCTGCGCATGCGGCTGGACCAGTTGGTGAACGAGGGCAAGCTGCTAGAGGCGCAGCGGCTGGAACAGCGCACCAATTTTGATCTGGAAATGCTGGAGGCGACGGGCGTCTGCAACGGCATCGAGAACTATTCGCGCTATCTGACAGGTCGGGCACCCGGCGAGCCGCCGCCAACACTGTTCGAGTTCATCCCCGACAATGCCATTGTTTTTGCTGACGAATCCCATGTCTCGGTGCCGCAGATCGGCGGCATGTACAAGGGCGACTTCCGGCGCAAGATGACGCTGGCCGAACATGGTTTCCGCCTGCCCAGCTGCATGGACAACCGACCGCTTAAGTTTGAAGAATGGGACGCGATGCGCCCGCAGTCGGTGTTTGTGTCGGCCACCCCCGCCGCTTGGGAGCTGGAACAGGCCGGGGGCGTATTCACCGAACAGGTGATCCGCCCGACCGGCCTGCTGGACCCGGTGGTGGAAATCCGACCTGTCGAGATGCAGGTCGACGATCTGCTGGACGAAATTCGCAAAGTGGCCACCCAAGGCTTGCGGGTGCTGGTGACCACGCTGACCAAGCGCATGGCCGAAGACCTGACCGAATATTTCCATGAACAGGGCATCCGCATCCGCTATATGCACAGCGACATCGACACGATCGAACGCATTGAAATCCTGCGCGATCTGCGGCTGGGTGCGTTTGATGTGCTGGTGGGCATCAACCTTCTGCGCGAGGGCCTCGACATTCCCGAATGTGGCTTGGTCGCCATTCTGGACGCCGACAAGGAGGGGTTCCTGCGCTCGGAAACATCCCTGATTCAGACCATTGGCCGCGCTGCGCGCAATGCCGAGGGCCGGGTGATCATGTATGCCGACCGCATCACCGGCAGCATGGAGCGCGCGTTGGGGGAAACCAACCGCCGCCGTGACAAGCAGATCGCCTATAACCTTCAGCACGGCATCACGCCGCAGACGGTCAAGAAGAACGTCGAGGATGTGCTGTCGGGCATGTGGCAGGGCGACACTGACATGGCACGCGTCACCGCACGGGTCGACAAGCCGATGATCGGGTCGAACCTGACCGCGCATCTGGACGCGATGCGCCTGCAAATGCGCAAGGCCGCCGAGAACCTGGAGTTCGAAGAGGCCGCGCGCCTGCGCGACGAGGTCAAGCGGTTGGAGGCGGTGGAACTGACCATCGCCGATGATCCGCTGGCCCGGCAATCGGCGGTGGAAGAAGCGTCAGAGGCTGCGGTCAAGATGGCGGGCCGGTCCACCGCCGGGCGGGCGGGCATGCGCGGCGGGGTCAAACGGCGCGGGCGTTAGGCGGTAGCGAGATCCAGCCAAAGCCTGCCATCATGATAGCCGCCCTGCACCAGTGTGCCGGGTTGCAACACCTCGGGGTGGGTTTCGGCGTGGTCGCGGTAGCGGTCATTGCTGACGACGCGCGCACCCTGTTCGCGCGCGGCCAGCAGAATGATCGGGTCGGCGAGGGTGCCCTTTGGCACCACAAGAACCCGGTCAACCGGCAGGTTCAGCATCCGCGCCAGCGGGCGGTCGTCCAGATAGCGATCCATCATCTTGTAGCCGGCATTGGCGTCAAACACTACACCGGGGGCATAGCCCCGCGCGGTCAGCGTGGCCACAACTTCACGCACCGTGGCAATCTGTGGCACCTCATCGCGCCAGTGCATGACGTTCGACCCGTCGATGACAATCGGTTGGGGTTGGGCGCGCGGGCGTTTGCGATTGCGACCTGACGCAGGCCGGCTTTCCGCATCGCGCAGCAGCAGCACCAGACTGGCCAAGCCGGTGCTGGCCACCAACAGGGCAAGGTCACTCCAGACCTGCCCGGGCAAAACCAGCGGAATTGCCAGAACAACCACAGACAGGAAAAGGATGACGCGCAGAAACATGTCACGACCGACGTGAATAAGCCTGCTTCAGTCTATCCACGCAAATGTGGTGAAATTGCGTTACAGGCTGGCCACAACCTCATACATCACCGGTTCAAACCCCCGGCACAGCCCGTTGATCACGCGGTTTCGCTCGCGCATTTCCGGGGTGCGCAGCATGGCCTGATAATCCTCGCGCCGCTTCCATTGCGAATAGTTGCAGATCCGGGTGCGGGCATCGTTGATATGCAGCCCCGCCGCGATAAAGCCGGGCTGATGGCAGATCACCTCGGCATAGGCGGCCTCAAGCGCCTCGATCAGATCATCGGCCGTGGCGGGGGACATCTCAAAGGTCGTGATCACAGTCTGACCCTGAAAGCCCGTGTCGATCGTCAGCATGGTTGCACCCTCCGGTCCGCATCATCATGGCATAGGGTGGCCCAAAACGCTTGCGGAAATCCGCGACAGGGTGCGCCATTTTTCATGGGGCGGATCAGACCTGCACCCGGGCCAAAATCTCGGCGGCAAGCGCCCGAACCTCTTGCGTTGCCACGGATTTTCCGGCCTCAATGGCCCCTAACCCCAGCCCCATCGTCTCTGCAAAGACCACCCGATGCCCAAGGCCAGCGGCGGCCACGTCAGCCATGGCACTGGCGGCTTGCGCCACCTCTTCGCCAAGGCGGGTGCCCGCCTTGCAGCGGTTCAACACCACAAGGGCACTGCGACTTTCGCGGACCACAAGGTCAAGCACCCCATCGGTGGCCCAAAGGTCCAGATGGCTGGCCGAGACCGGCACCAACACCAGATCGGCCACACGCAGCGCGGGGCGCAGGTCGGCGTCGATCTTGGGCGGCGTGTCGATGATCACGATGTCATTGGTCTTGCGCAGCTTTTCGCACTCATACCCCACCCCCCAGGCCGAGGCGGTGGACAATTCCATCCCCGCATCGCCAAGACGGTCGCGCCGCGTCAGGAACCAGCGGCCAAGACTGCCCTGGGGGTCGGTGTCCAGAAGGGCGACTTTCAGGCCTTGTCGTGCCAGCTCTACCGCCAGGTTCACGGCCAGCGTGGTCTTGCCGGACCCGCCCTTCTGCTGTGCAATCGTCAGAACCTTACCCATGCCACCCCCATTTGCTGCGCCGCAGCATAGGCTGATTCGATCCGCGGGGGAAGCTTCGGTTCCAGGTGGCGTTTTCAGGAGGCAAAGGCCGCTACGGCGCTGGTTTGGGGCAACGCAAACGACCCCGCATCTCACCGCTATCGCCTTGCAGGCTGTTGGCAATGGCGGTGCAGCCGGTCACCTCGGGGATCAGCCCGATCATCGTGGCGCGGATCGCCTGATGCTGCCCGCGCCGGGCATAGCCCAGACGAATGACCTCAACCGCATCACCCTTTTGATACACGGTATAGCTGCGCCCGTCGCGCACCACATCAGTCCGCGTTGCCCCAAAGAACTGCGGCGCAGGCTGGGCACCGCAACCCGTCAGGACGACCAAGATGAAAAGCATCCGCATCGCACAACTTTGCCGCGAAAGTGGTTAACCAATGGTTAACTGCAAACAAAGCAACCCGCGCACCACACGCGCAATCGGCGGCCCGGTTCCGGATAGCTTTGTGTTTTGATGAGATCAATTTTATGATTGACCCCAAAGCTCCGGCGTGACGGCACGCAACTAAACCAACATCCCGACAGTGGCGACCCCGGGAGGACTTGAACCCCCAACCCCAGACTTAGAAGGTCCGTGCTCTATCCAGTTGAGCTACGGGGCCATACCTTTTAGCTAACGATTCGGAAAATGGATCGCAACCCTGCGCCTTTTACCCAACCGCCTGTATCAGCGTTCCTTGTCAGTTCCGGCGACGACGCTTGCAAACCGGTAGCTTTATCCGGTCTGGCGGCCGCGCCTGTTGTTCGGGATACCCGTTTGGCAACCTGATCGCAACAACCTGGCCTTCGATACCTGCACACGGCTGGCATGGCGTGGCAAACGCCCAGTCGTCCTTGCCGGGCATGGCAAGCACCATGTTTGCGGCAAACGTCAAGGATGTGACACCCCGCATCAGCACCCCAGCCCCAAGGAAGATGCTTGCTCTCTGCCCTGCGGTCACTATAACGCCGACCATGGCAAGCGGTGTAGGTTGTGCACCATTGTGCCGCGTGACTGTGTTGCTTGGCGTGACCTGACGGCGCTTTTGGCCGTTCCTTGACTGCTAAGACACTCCATCGACAGGGCCGCCACCTCGCCTTGTCCAAACCCGCGCGCCCATGCCCACAGGTCGAAAAGTCAAGCGATGCATATGCAGATCACTGTTGCGCTAGAGTATCAGCTTTCCGGTGCCGTGCCGGTCTTGCTGGCCCTGGAAGCCGCCCAAACCGACGGTCAGACGATTGTCGAAAGCAGCCTGAAGATTGACAACGCAACCCTGAACCGGATCAGCGGCGAGTTCGGCCTTGGCCATCGGGTCTGGGCCACGATCAGCGGCGATCGGCTGGCGGTGAACTACACCGCCAAAGTGATGGTCACACGGCCCAGTATTGCCGTCGCAAGCCTTTCGGCAGCGCCCATTCATGTTCTGCCCATTGACGCGCTGACCTGCCTTCGCCCCTCACGGTTTTGTCCGTCAGACCTGTTTACCGATTTTGTCGGACAACAGTTTAGCCACCTGAACGGCGGCGAAAAGGTTGCGGCGATCGTGGATTGGGTAAAGGCCGAAACGCAGTATGTTCCGGGAAGCTCTGATGCCAGAACCACGGCAGTCGATACCTTTGTGTCCCGACAGGGCGTCTGCCGTGATTTTGCCCACCTGACCTGCAGTCTGGTGCGGGCCGCGAGTATTCCGGCACGTTATGTCTCGGTCTATTGCGCCGATGTTCAGCCGCCCGATTTTCACGCCGCGACCCAGGTCTGGCTGGACGGGGCATGGCACCTGTTTGATGCAACCGGCATGGGCGAACCTTCTGGGCTTGTGATCATCGGGGCCGGTCGTGATGCGGCAGATGTCTCGTTTCTGGAAACCTCGCAATGGGCACAAATGATCACCCAGACGGTCACCGTTTCGCGATCCTGAACGACGCAGGACCACAGCCGCCGCACCGCCTGATCACAAGATCACCGCCGACCTGCCACGATCCTGCCCGGGTTGTTGCCAATGGTGCGGGCCTCATCGGCATTTCAATCGGAGACTGCATGATCCGGCCCATCCTTGCCTTGGTCGCCCTGTTTCTTCTGTTTGGTTGCAGCGAGTCTCTGACCGATGCGCCGCAGGCCAGAATTCTGGTGCTGGGCGATTCCATGCTAGCGTCGAACCGCGGGAGCGACCGCGCGGTGGCGGATGTCATCGAGGGGGCGCTGGGCGAAGAGGTGATAGATCGGTCGGTCGTGGCCGCGCGCTATTTCCATGGCCTGCCGATTTCGGGGGCAGCAGGGTTGCGGCTGACCGAACAATATCGGCCCGGCCCGTGGAAATGGGTCATTCTGAACGGCGGCGGCAATGATCTGCTGTTCGGCTGCGGCTGTGGGCCTTGCGCCGGGGTGCTGAACCGCTTGGTGACGCCGGATGGTCGGGGCGGAGCGATCCCGTCTTTTGTCGCGCGCATTCGTGAAAGCGGCGCCCGGGTGATTTATCTTGGCTATTTGCGCAATCCGGACGTCATGACCCCGATCAAGCATTGCGGTCCGGCCGGGAATGAACTTGACCGGCGCCTGACGGCAATGGCCCGCTTTGATGCCGGGGTGACCTTTCTGCCGATGTCGGATCTGGTGCCAAGGGGCGACACGTCTTTCCACCAGTTCGACCTGATCCACCCGTCCGTCAAAGGCAGCCAGGCCATTGGTCGTCGCGTTGTGGCACGGATCCGTCAGGCGCAATGAACCATGGCGGTTTTGACCAATGTTGTGGCGCGGGAACAGATGCCACGGGTTTTATCGGTTGGATCGCGCGTCCATCCTTGGATTCTCTGCGCAAATTTGCGAAAGCGGCTTGAACACAGGAAAGACACCGGCAATGCCCAGTTTGGCCCCCCGTCCCATGGATGAAATCACCCTTACCCACCTGCAGCGGCTGGAGGCGGAAAGCATCCACATCATGCGCGAAGTGGTGGCCACAGCCGAAAATCCGGTGATGCTGTATTCGGTCGGCAAGGATTCGGCCTGCATGCTGCATCTGGCCAAAAAGGCGTTCTATCCGGCGCCGCCGCCGTTTCCCTTGCTGCATGTCGATACGACGTGGAAGTTCCGCGCCATGTATGACCTGCGCGAAAAGGCGGCGCGGGATGCCGGGATGGAACTGCTGGTCTATCAGAACCCCGAGGCGCTGGCCCAAGGCATCAACCCGTTTGACCATGGCGCGCTGCACACCGACATGTGGAAAACCGAAGGTCTCAAACAGGCGCTGACGCATCACAAGTTCGACGTGGCCTTTGGCGGCGCGCGCCGGGATGAGGAAAAATCCCGCGCCAAGGAGCGGGTGTTTTCCTTCCGCTCGGCCAATCACCGCTGGGACCCCAAGAACCAGCGCCCCGAACTGTGGAAGCTGTACAACACCCGCAAGGCCAAGGGTGAGTCGATCCGGGTGTTCCCGCTGTCGAACTGGACCGAGTTGGATATCTGGCAATACATCCACCTTGAAGGCATTGAGATCGTGCCGCTGTATTTCAGCGCCCCGCGCCCGACGGTGCTGCGCAATGGCCTTGTGCTGATGGTTGATGACGACCGCTTTCCGTTGGAACCCGGCGAAACCCCGGTGATGCGCAGCATCCGGTTCCGCACGCTGGGATGCTACCCGCTGACCGGGGCGGTGGAAAGCACGGCCCAGACCCTGCCAGAGGTGATTCAGGAAATGCTGCTGACCACCACGTCGGAACGTCAGGGCCGGGCGATTGACCACGACCAGTCGGCATCGATGGAGAAGAAGAAACAAGAGGGGTATTTCTGATGCCAGCCGTCCAAGACCCCGTCGCCCAAGACCCGATCTATGTCACCGATACCCTGATCGCCGAAGATATCGACGCCTATCTTCGGGCGCACCAGCACAAGACCATGCTGCGTTTCATCACCTGTGGCTCGGTCGATGACGGCAAATCCACGCTGATCGGGCGGTTGCTTTATGACACCAAGATGATCTTTGAAGATCAGCTTGCAGCGCTGGAAAAAGACAGCAAATCGGTTGGCACCCAGGGCGGCGAGATCGACTTTGCCCTGCTGGTTGACGGGCTGGCGGCCGAGCGCGAACAGGGCATCACCATCGACGTGGCCTACCGCTTTTTCGCCACCGACAAACGCAAGTTCATTGTGGCCGATACGCCGGGGCACGAACAATACACCCGCAACATGGTGACAGGGGCATCAACCGCCGACCTTGCGGTGATCTTGATCGACGCGCGTCAGGGTGTTTTGACCCAGACCCGGCGGCACAGCTATCTGGTCAACCTCTTGGGCATACGCAACGTGGTGCTGGCGATCAACAAGATGGATCTTGTCGGCTACAGCCAGGAACGGTTCTACGAGATCGTGAAGGAGTATTCGCATTTCGCCCAGCAGATCGGGATTACCGCGTTCACCGCCATTCCGATCTCGGGGCTAAGGGGCGACAACATCGCCAGCCGCAGCGACGCGATGCCGTGGTATCAGGGCCCGACGCTGCTGACCCATCTGGAGGACGCCCCGGTCAACCTGAGCCGTCTGCAAGACGCGCCCTTGCGCATGCCGGTGCAATGGGTCAACCGCCCCAACCTTGATTTCCGTGGCTTTGCCGGGCAGATCGGCAGCGGCGCGGTGCGCCCCGGCGATGCCATTCGCGTGCTGCCCTCGGGGCGCAGCACGACCGTCAAATCCATCGTCACCCATGACGGCGACTTGGCCATTGCGGTGGCTGGCCAATCCGTCACGCTGACCTTTGCCGACGAGGTGGATTGTTCGCGCGGCGACGTGATCGTGGCCGCAGATGCCCCTTGCGAGGTGGCAGACCAGTTCGAGGCGACGCTGGTCTGGATGGACGAGGCCGAAATGCTGCCCGGCCGCCCCTATCTGCTGAAGATCGGCACGCAGGTTGTGACCGCCACCGTGACCGAGCCGAAATACGAGGTGAACGTCAACACGCTGGAACATCTGGCCTCCAAAACCATGCAGTTGAATGCGATCGGCGTGGTCAACATCTCGACCGATCGGGCGATCCCGTTCGAGGCCTATGCGCAAAACCCCGATCTGGGTGGCTTCATCCTGATCGACCGGATCAGCAACGCCACCATCGCCGCCGGGCTGATCCATTTTGCCCTGCGGCGCAGCCAGAACATCCATTGGCAGGCGGTGGACATCAACCGCGAGGCGCATGCCGCCCAGAAAGGCCAAAAGCCGGTTGTCGTGTGGTTCACCGGCCTGTCGGGGTCGGGCAAATCGACCATTGCCAATCTGGTGGAAAAAAAGTTGCACGCGCTGGGCCGCCACACCTTTTTGCTGGATGGTGACAACGTGCGTCACGGGCTGAACCGCGATCTGGGCTTTACCGATGCCGACCGGGTGGAAAACATCCGCCGCGTGGGCGAGGTGGCGCGTCTGATGACCGATGCCGGCCTGATCGTGCTGACCGCCTTCATCTCGCCGTTCCGATCCGAACGCCGCATGGTGCGTGACCTGATGGCACCGGACGAGTTCATCGAGGTCTATGTCGACACCCCACTGGCCGTGGCCGAGGCGCGCGATGTGAAAGGCCTGTATAAAAAGGCACGCGCCGGCCAGTTGAAGAACTTCACCGGCATCGACAGCCCGTATGAGCCGCCCGAAGCACCCGAGGCTGTTGTGAATACCGTTGAATGCCTGCCCGAACAGGCAGCGGACGATATCGTGAAGGTCATCCTCTCGCGCTGACACGCACCTGCGCTGGGCGGCCCAACCTGGGCTGCGCCCGGGGGGTTGGCAGCGCAGTGTCATTTGGCACGGTCAGGCAAAACCACGGGCATCAGCGCGTCCCGCACGGCGCGCTGATCCCAGAGACACCAGACCCTTCGCTTGCCCGCAGCGCGCCGTGAAAGCAATTTTCGCACCGGGGGCCACTGCCTGCATTCGTCTTCGCCTGCCCCGGTCATCCTGTCGCTTCACAGAAGGAAGTCGTCCGCCATTAGGGCTGGTTGTCCAGAAAGCTCGATCACCCAGTCGGCCAAGCCGTTGCCGGTCTGGTCGCCGATCAACAGGCCTGACGGGCTGTAGTAATAGAACGAACGGCTTCCCCCGCCCAACAGTCCGGCAGACCCGTTGAAGACGGTTTCCAACGCGCGCAGATCGATGTCATCGACGCCCGTCGTGAAATCGGCGATCACGTCGCGGCCTGCTGCGATGCCGATGGCGGCCGCCGAGGTGAAGACAAACACATCTGCGCCAATGCCGCCGTTAATCGCATCCTTGCCGGTGCCCGCAACAATCGTGTCATTGCCCAATCCGCCCCAGATCGCATTCTCCCCGGCGGTGCCATGGATCAGGTCGTTGCCATCCCCGCCGCCGATGTTATCGTTACCCTCGCCACCATGGATGGTATCCGCGCGCCCGGCGCCGCGGATCAGGTCGTCGCCCGCGCCCCCATCGACGAAGTCGCCATCCGCGCTGGTGTAGATTGCGTCATGGCCATCATTGCCGAACAACTGGTTGCGCCCGGCGCTGCCGTAGATCGTGTCCGAACCTGTGCCACCCAGCACCGTGTCATTGCCAAGGCCCGCCCAGATGATGTTCGCCCCGGCGGTGCCTATGATCTGGTCGTCCCCCTCGCCACCGCCGATGTTGTCGTTGCCCAAGCCTGCATTGATCATATCCGCCCCCGGGCCGCCGCGGATCAGATCATTGCCCGCCCCGCCGTCGATGAAATCACCGCCCGATCCGGCAAATATCTGGTCATCACCGTCATGGCCCAGCAGGCGGTTGTGGCCTGTGCCTCCGCCGTCGATTGTATCGGGGCCCATGCCGCCCTCGACCGTGTCATCGCCCAGACCGCCCCAGATGATGTTGGCGCCCGACAAGACGGAAATCAGATCATTGCCCGACCCGCCGCCGATGTTGTTGTTGCCGGTGCCGCCCTCGATCCAGTCGTCGCCATCAAGGCCGCGCAGCGTGTCGTTGCCCGCGCCGCCTTGCAAGGTGTCGTTGCCCGACCCGCCGCTGGCACTGCCCCCCTCGTTGCCGAGAATGATCACAACACCTTGTGGCTGGGGGATTGCGGGGGCGGGATCAAACCGGCTGAACGGCAACAAGCTGCTTTCGGGAAAGGCATCTGCCAACAGCGGCCGACCTTCGGCGCTCAGGACTTCGATCACGGTCTCGCCAAAACGCAGCATCGCGCCGGTGGGGGTGGCGGTAATTTCGATCTGCGACAGGCTGCGCAGCATCGGCAACAGGGTCAGATCAAGCCGGTCGATGCCGGGGCTGAAATCGGTCACTGTGGTCAGCCATGCGCCCGGCCGGATCACGAAAATATCCTGCCCGGCCCCGCCGTGCAGCCGGGCAGTCGCACCGGGGCTTGCGGCTGAAACAAGGATATCGTTGCCAGCCCCGGCCTCGATCACGGTGACACCCCCGGTTGCCATCAGCAGGTCGTCCTGCGCGGTTCCCGTCAGCGTTGCAGATCCCCCCTGCAGCACCACACCCGCCGTGAAATCCACCGCAAGCCGTGTCAGGCCGGCGTCATGCGAGCTTGCAACGAAAATTTCGCCCCGGCCATCGGCGGCCTGCTGGGCGGCGATGGCGCTGATGGCGGCAAGCGTCATGTCCAGGGTATCGGCAAGGCTCTCCAGATGCAGAAGGTATCCGCCGGGCAGCAAGGTCAGCAGGCTCAGCCCGTCATCCGCCCCGGCAGCAAGGACAAAGACCCGTCCGCCAAGGTCGAACACCTCAAGCACGGTTACAGACTGAAACCGGGTGTCACGACTGTCAATGACATGGTCCGTGGCGGCCAACCCGCCGTCACCGCCGACCCGAAACACCGTCAGCGATGAACTGCCGGACCCGGCAAGGATGACATATTTTTCGGCACCGAGCGTCACAATGCGCAGCGCCGAAGGGCGCGCAAAGCCTATGCCCGCTGTCATGCCGTCAATCCATGCGACCTGCTCCAGCCGCAGGTCCGGCAACACCCGGTAGCTGACCAGCGATTGGCCCGCAGCAGAGGCCGTGATCAGATATGTCGTTTCGCCAAAGGCAACCGAGTCCAATGCCGTCACCGCCCCGCCAACCTGTGGCACGGCCGCGACCGCGACCTGCACCGAGAAGCGCTGCCCCGCGATCACGGTAAAGGGCACAAGGCTGCCGTCGCTGCGGACCGCGATCACTGCACCGGCAGGCATCCCGGCGATGCTGTGGATCAGCGCCAGATCTGCCGGAGGGACGGCGGTGCCTTCCCATTGCACCGCAGCACCGGGCAAGCCGGTTGATGTCAACGAAATCGCCGAGGACGCTGCACTGCAAAGACCCGCCGGCAACAACAGTGCCGACCCCGAAAGCTGCATCTCGATGGCCATGGGCGCAAAGCCGACCAGCGGCACCGCAATCCGGTACGCGGCCTGCGCCAGAACCGTCGGTGTTCCGCCGCCTGAAATGTCGAAGACACCGATCCCGCTTTCGCTGCGCGAGATCGTGTAAAGCCGCCCGGGCCCTGCCAGCAGCAGGTCTGTCACCGTCGCAAGCGGCATATCGCTGCGGCCCGCAAGCGTGGCCACATGGCGCAAGACCCCCATTCAGCAAAACCCCCTTTCCCGGTCCACCGTGCCAGGAAAAGCAATAGAAGAAGGGCCTTAAGCCTTTCCTTGGAAATTGTCTCAGGTCTTGGATATGTCTTTAAACTTTGTCTGAACCGACCAGTTGGCTTCTGCCGCGGCACCGCCGGCCGATCTTGCGCGGTCTTCCAGCAGCGCCTCGACGGCGGCTTGGATGGTTTTTGAATATGTTGGGTTGTTCACAAATCCTG
>DYMU01000036.1 GCA_020721445.1 Gemmobacter nectariphilus | reverse complement strand
CCTTGGAAAACGCCTCGTCCAGCGCCTGATAATCCGTGCAATCGGCCAGAAAGCCGCGGGTCATCATCACGCGCATGAAGTCTGATTTCGGGTGGTAGGTCATTGCGGCCTCGTGTCATAGATTGCGCGCGGTATAGCGGTGCGGGGGGCAAAGGGGAAGATGGCAGGAACGCAAGCGCATCTTGGGCCGGTCTGGACCTTGGGGGCGATGTCGGGCACGTCGTTGGACGGGGTTGATGCGGCGATGGTGCTGACCGATGGGCACCAGATCGTTGAGTTCGGGCCCGATGCCTATCGCGCCTATAGCCATGCCGAGCAGGATGTGGTCCGCGCGGCTTTTGGCTGCTGGCCGGGGGATGCGGGGGTGGATAAGGCGGCCGAGGTTGTGGAAACCGCGCATGCCGAGGTGCTGGCGCGGTTTTCCGGGGCCGAGGTGGTGGGCTTTCATGGCCAGACCCTTGCGCATGATCCGCGCGGGCGCGGCACGCATCAGGCGGGCAATGGCGCGCTGCTGGCGCAGGTGCTGGGCCTGCCGGTGGTCTGGGATTTTCGCAGCAATGATGTGCAGATGGGCGGGCAGGGTGCGCCGCTGGCGCCGTTCTTTCACCATGCCTGCGCGCGCTTTGCCGGGTTGACGGACCCGGTGGCGTTTCTGAACCTTGGCGGGGTGGGCAACCTGACCTGGGTTGATCCAGGCTGTGCGCGCCCGGATGCGCCCGGCGCGCTGCTGGCGTTTGACACCGGTCCGGCCAATGCGCCGATCAATGACCTGTTGCTGGCGCGGCGCGGGGTGGCGTTGGATGAGGGGGGCGCTCTGGCGGCATCCGGGCAGGTGGATGCGGCGGTGGTCACGGCCTTTCTGGACCACCCTTATTTCTTCAAGATGCCGCCGAAATCCTTGGATCGGAACGATTTTGCGGGCCTGCTGCCTGCGGTGGCGTATCTGTCCGATGCCGATGCGGCCGCCACATTGACCGCCTGTGCCGCGGCGGCTGTCGCGCGCGGGGCCGAGCATTTTCCGCGTCCGGTGAGCCGGGTTCTGGTCTGTGGCGGCGGGCGGCACAACGCGGCGATGATGGCGGCGCTGTCGGCGCAGATGGGTGTTGCGGTGGAACCGGTCGAGGCGATCGGCCTGAACGGCGACATGCTGGAGGCGCAGGCATTTGCCTATCTGGCGGTGCGGGTGCTGCGCGGCCTGCCCACCAGTGCGCCGGGCACCACCGGGGTGGCGGCGGCGGTGGGGGGCGGTCGGGTCAGCCGCCCGTAGGGGGGCGTCGCCCCCATTTCCCCCAAGAAGGCGAAAGTGGGCGCTTTGCTTTCAGGCGGGATCGGTATCGGCAGGCAATTCGGTCGGTGGTTCGGCTTGCCCCTCTGCTTGCCCGTCTGCCGGCTCTTCGGTGAACAGCCGGCGCGTGGCCTCTTTGCGGGCAAAGGTCTTCAGCCCCAGACCGGGCCCATCCATGAATTCGACCGTGCGGGCGGGGTCGTGCTTGGACAAGGCCCCCAACCAGTCGGCCAGCGCCTTCTGGATGAACCAGTTGCGGTCGGGCACCAGATGTTCGGCCCAGATCAGCCCGGTTTCGCGAATGTCGTAATCGGCGTCCTTGAGGTTGTTCATCTTGGCCCAGGGCAGCAGCATCATCAGGGCCGCGCGCCGCACCCAGTGGTTCGGGCTTTCCACCCAAGGTTCCAGATCGGCAATCCGCTCGGGGTCTGCCAGCACGCGCTTTTGCCCGGCGGTGGTGACCAGATCGGCCAAAGCCCACACGTCAAGCTGTGGCACCCAGTCGCAAATCAGCGCCCAGGCGCGGTCATCCGGTCGCATCCGGGCCTGGGTCAGCAGTTTGGCGGCAGCCACCCGCGCGTCATGCACATCGGTGTTCCACAGGCCATCGGCCAGCGCCACCCGGCCATCAACCGACAAGGCGGCCCGCCACTCGGCCACAAGCCCGTCAATCTGCGCGATGGTCAGCCCCAGATAGCGCCGGCCAGACCCGGGCGGGGCCTTGTGATACTCGGCCGCCGCCGCGGCAAGGCCCGGATCTGCCAGCGCCTCCAGCGCCTCTAACGCTTGATACGGGGTCATGCCGCCGCCTTGTGGGCTGTTGCCGTCACATTCATCGCTTATCCCCGGATTTCGAACCGGACCGACCCTACCGGAATTCCGGCCCGAGACACAACCGCATCATTCACGATCACCCCATCGTCGCGCAGATAGATCACATCCTGAAACCCCAGCCGGGTGACCGCGCCCTGCGATTTGAAGTCTGCGGTATAGGCCAGCCGGATTTCGCCGTTTTCCTCCACCACCGTGGCCGCGCCGACGGTGTCTTCGCGTCGCCCGGTCCAGCGGCCGGGGCCGGTGCGGTCAAACACCCAAGTCAGCCGGTCTTTCTGCCCGTCGTCATAGGCGAAATCCTCGACCACCGTCAGGCGGGTGCCGCCACGCGACAGGGTGCCGTTCAGTGCGGCGTCAAAGCGCCGCTCATCCCCGGTTAGCCAGACCTGGAACAGGCCCGCGCCCCGCTTGCGGCCAAGAAAGGCCTGATCCAGCGTGACCGCGCGGGTCGCCACCGTTGGCGAGGCGGGGCGCGAGGCGCAGCCGCCAAGCGCAAGCGCGCCGATCAGGAAAAAACGTCGATCCATCAGATCCTCCGGGTTGAACATGGCCGAAAGATAGGGCGGGTCATTCCACCGTCACGGATTTTGCCAGGTTGCGCGGCTGGTCGACATCAGTGCCCTTGGCGATGGCGGTGTGATAGGCCAGCAATTGCGCGGGCACGGCATAAAGGATCGGCGCAAAGATCGCATCCACCGCAGGCATCGCCAACTGCGCCCATGTGCCCTGACCCGCCTCGGCCAGCCCCGCCGCGTCTGAAATCAGCAGCACCTTGCCATGCCGGGCCATCACCTCTTGCATGTTCGACACGGTCTTGTCGAACAGATGGTCACGCGGGGCCAGAACGATGACCGGTACGCTTGCGTCAATCAGCGCGATGGGGCCGTGCTTCAACTCGCCCGAGGCATAGCCCTCGGCATGGATATAGCTGATTTCCTTCAGCTTCAGCGCGCCTTCCAGCGCCATCGGATACATCGGCCCGCGCCCCAGAAACAAGATGTCCTGCGCGCGGGCAAGGTCTTCGGCCAGCCGTGCAATCTCGGTCGACAGCCCAAGCGCGTGGTTCATCAGGCCCGGCAGGGCGTTCAGCGCGTCCAGATGCGCGGCAAGCGTGCCCGCATCCAGACGCCCCCGGTCGACCCCGGCCTTCAGTGCCATCAGCGCCAACACCATCAGTTGCGAAGTAAACGCCTTGGTGGACGCCACCCCCACCTCGACCCCCGCCATGATCGGCAAGGTCAGGTCGGATTCGCGCGCGATGGACGAGGTCGGCACGTTGACCACCGACACGACCTTGGCCACCTTTTCGCGGGCATGGCGCAGGGCGGCAAGGGTATCTGCGGTCTCGCCCGACTGGCTGACGAACACCGCCCATTGGCTGGGCGACAAGGGCGGCTCGCGGTAGCGAAACTCGGACGCGATGTCGATGTCGCAGGGCAGGCCCGCCAGCGCCTCGAACCAGTATTTCGCCACATGGCAGGCATAGGATGCGGTGCCGCAGGCCACCAGAACCAGCCGGTCAACCCCAGTGAAATCAACACCTTCGGGCAGGTGCAGCGCGCCGTTGCGGCTGTAGTGGCGCAGACCGTCGGCCAGCACCACCGGCTGTTCGGCGATCTCTTTCGCCATGAAATGCTTGTAGCCCGCCTTTTCGACGCGGTTGGCGTCGATCTGGATGCGGGTCTCGGCCCGGTTGGCGCGGCGGTCATGGGCATCAAAGATCTCGGCACCCTGACGGGTGATCACCGCCCAATCGCCTTCCTCCAGATAGGTGATGCGGTCGGTCATCGGCGCCAGCGCGATGGCGTCTGATCCGACAAACATCTCGCCCACCCCATGGCCTATGGCCAGCGGGCTGCCCTTGCGGGCGGCGATCATCAGGTCGGCCTCGCCATCAAACAGAAAGCACAGCGCGAATGCCCCTTGCAGGCGTTTCAGCGTTTCCCGCGCGGCGATGACCGGGGTGGCGCCGGCGTCCATCGCCTGTTGCACCAGCAGCGCCACGGTTTCGGTATCGGTCTGGCTTTCCTGCGCATAGCCGGCGGTGGCCAGTTCGGCGCGCAGCTCGCGGAAGTTCTCGATGATGCCGTTGTGCACCACCGCCACTGGCCCCGCCTTGTGCGGATGGGCGTTTGCCACCGTGGCCGCGCCATGGGTGGCCCAGCGGGTGTGGCCGATGCCGGATTTGCCGGGCAACGGGTCATGCACCAGCAGGTCGGACAGGTTGACCAGCTTGCCCACCGCGCGACGACGGTCAAGCTGGCCGTTGTTCACGGTGGCAATCCCGGCGCTGTCGTAGCCACGGTATTCCAGCCGTTTCAGCGCCTCGACCAGCAAAGGCGCAACCTCGTTGTTGCCCAGCACACCGACAATTCCGCACATTTTACTGACCCTTTGGTTTCGCGGCCTTGATGGCGCGAAGTTTTTCGAAAAGCTGGGTGGCAAGGCCGGGTTTGTTGACCTGTCTGGCGCGGGCAACCGCAATGGCTCCAGCGGGCACGTCTTCGGTGATGACCGAGCCTGACGCCGTCAACGCGCCATCGCCCACCGTGACCGGGGCCACCAGCATGGTGTCCGATCCGATGAAGGCGTTTTTGCCGATGCGGGTGCGGTGCTTCATCACGCCATCGTAGTTGCAGGTCACGGTGCCCGCGCCGATATTCGTATGCTCACCCACGTCGGCGTCGCCGATATAGGTCAGGTGGCCGACCTTGACGCCTTCATCCAGAATCGCGTTCTTGATTTCCACAAAATTGCCGACATGCACATCCTCGGCCAGTTCCGCGCCGGGCCGCAAGCGGGCAAACGGGCCGACGCTGGCGCCGCGGCTGATGTGGCACCCCTCCAGATGGCAAAATCCCTTGATCTCGGCCCCCGATTCCACGGTGACGCCGGGGCCGAAGATCACGTTCGGGCCGATGATCGCATCGCGCCCCACCACGGTGTCCAGGGCAAAGAACACGCTGTCCGGTGCGGTCAGGGTCACGCCGTTGTCCAGCGCCTCGGCCCGCGCGCGGGCCTGAAACGCGGCCTCGGCCTGCGCCAGTTGCGGCCTTGTGTTGATGCCCAGCGTCTCGGCCTCTGGGCAGATCACCACGCCAGCCGACAGGCCGCGCCTGCGCGCCAGTTCGGGGATGTCGGTCAGGTAATATTCGCCCGCCGCATTGGCATTGCCAACCTCGGCCACAAGGCCGAACAAAAGCTTTGCATCGACGCAGACAACGCCAGAATTGCAAAGGGTTACGGCGCGTTCCTTATCTGAGGCATCGTTGTATTCCACGATGCGGTGCAGGCTTTCACCATCGGTGATCAGGCGGCCATAGCGCCCCGGATCGGCCGCGTGAAAGCCCAAGACCACCACCGCATGGCGGGCGCGGGCGGCCTGCATCGCCTCCAGCGTCTCGGCGCGCACGAAGGGGGTGTCGCCATAGAGCACGATCACATCGCCCGCGGCATCGGCCAGCAAGGGCGCGGCCTGGGCCACGGCATGGGCGGTGCCCAGTTGTTCGGACTGCACCACCACCAGCGCGTCTTCGTCAAAGGCAAGGGCGGCGCGTGTCACCGCCTCGGCGCCGTAACCTGCCACCACCACGGTGCGGTCAGGGTCCAGCGCGCGCCCGGCCTGCATCGCGTGGTGCAACATCGGGCTGCCACCGATCTGGTGCAGCACCTTGGGCAGGTCCGAGTTCATCCGCGTGCCCATGCCTGCGGCCAGAATAACCAATGAGACCGACATGCTGGCCCTTTCCTTATCACTGCCCCCGTTTTACCCAAGGGCCATGGGGCCGCAAGGGGCCTGTTCTCACGCAAGGTTACACGCAATGCGCACGGTGGTGTTTGATCTGGACGGCACGCTGGCAGATACCAGCGCCGATCTGCTGGCGGCGGCCAACGCCTGCTTTCAACGGCTGGGGCACGGCGATCTGCTGGGGCCAGACGATATTCTGACCGCGTTCCATGGCGGGCGGGCCATGCTGCGGCTGGGGTTTTCGCGGCTGGGCGCGGTCGATGAGGCGATGCTTGATGCGCAATACCCCGTGCTGCTGGAGGCCTATGCCGGGGCCATAGATGTGCATACCACGCTGTATCCCGGCGCGGTGAACGCGGTGCAGGCGCTGCGCCGCGACGGCTTTGCCGTGGCGATCTGCACCAACAAGCCCGCAGCTTTGGCCGAGGAACTGACCCGCCGTCTTGGCATCCGCGATCTGTTCGGCGCGCTGATCGGGGCCGATACCTTGCCCACCCGCAAACCCGACCCGGCGCCCTATGTGGCGGCGGTGGTGCAGGCCGGCGGCAGCGTGGCGCGCTCGATGCTGATCGGTGACACCGAAACCGACCGCAAGACCGGCCTTGCGGCAGGGGTTCCGGTGGCGCTGGTCACCTTTGGCCCGGAAGGCCGGGGTGTGTCGCGGCTGTCGCCCGAGGCGCTGCTGGACCATTTCGACGATCTGCCCGATCTTGCGCGGCAGATGCTGCGCTGACCACCGCGCGTCGCCCGCCGGGGCTTGTCGCCCAGCCTTGCCGCGGGCCAAGGCCGGCGGTCACGCCTAAATAGCCTGCGCTCAGCGCAGGAAGGCGTTGCTGCACCAGCGCGCGGTGTCGGCGTATTCGGTGACCAATTGTGCGGGCGTGCGGCTGGCCATGATCCGTTCAAACCGCTGCACCATGGCGCGGCGGCGCTGCTCGTCGGTGCCGGGCACCTGATCCAGCATCACAAGGGCTGCGCGTTGCGCCGTGTCGCGGCTGTTGCGCGAGATTTCGCCGATGTCGAACAACTCGGACGAGACGATGAACAGCATCGCGGCACAGTGCAACGCCTGCGCCTGACGGCCTTCGATCACCAGATCGGCCCCCGGATTTGCGCGCACGGGTTGGGACAGGATCAGACAGACCAGCAAGGCAGTGCAGAGCAGACGCATGCGATTTCCTTTTTGTTCGGACCCAACCTGCCACAGCGCGGTCGCTGCGCCAACCCATTGACGGCAGCCAGCGTGCGCCGCATCTTGCCCGCCATGGAACGATTTGACCACAGCTTTACCCAGCAAGAGCCGATCCCCGATGCCGGGATCGAGGCCGCCATCGCCGTGATGCGCCACGGGCGTCTGCACCGCTACAACACCGCGGCCGATGAAATTGCCGAAACCGCCCTTCTGGAAGAGGAATTTGCCGCCTACACCGGCGCGCGCTATTGCCTTGCCGTGGCCTCGGGCGGCTATGCCATGGCCACGGCCTTGCGCGCGTTGCAGGTCGCGCCCGGTGCGCCGGTGTTGACCAATGCCTTTACGCTGGCTCCGGTGCCGGGGGCGATTGCCAGCATCGGCGCGCGGCCCGTGTTCATTGAAACCACCGAAGACCTGACCATTGATCTGGAACATCTTGAGGTGATGGCGCGGGCCACCGATGCGCGGGTGCTGATGCTGTCGCACATGCGCGGCCATCTGGCCGACATGGACCGGCTGATGGCGCTGTGCAACAGCCTTGGCGTCGTGGTGATCGAGGATTGCGCCCACACCATGGCGGCGGCGTGGAACGGCGTGCCCTCGGGGCGGCACGGGGTGATCGGCTGCTATTCGACGCAAACCTACAAGCACATGAATTCGGGCGAGGGTGGTCTGCTGATCACCGATGACGCGGGGCTGGCCGCGCGGGCGGTGCTGCTGTCGGGCAGCTACATGCTGTATCCGCGCCACCGTGCCGCCCCGCCTGCCGAGGTGTTCGAGGCGATACGGCTGGACGTGCCCAATATCTCGGGCCGGATGGACAATCTGCGCGCGGCGATCTTGCGACCGCAGATTGCGCTGCTGGCCGAACGCGCGGCACGCTGGCTGGCCCTGTATCGCAAGATCGAGGACGGGCTGGCAGGCACCCATGGCCTGCGCCTGATCCCGCGTCCTGCCGCCGAGGCGTTTGTGCCGTCGTCGTTCCAGTTCACGTTGCCCGGCTGGCCCGCGGCGCGGGTGCGGGCGCTGGTGGCGCGGTGTGGCGCGCGCGGGGTCGAGCTGAAATGGTTCGGCGCGCCCGAGCCGGTGGCCTTTACCAGCCGCTATGACCATTGGCGGTATGCCAAGCCGCAGCCTTTGCCGCAGACCGACCGGGTGCTGGCCGGGCTGATCGACATGCGCCTGCCGCTGACCTTTTCGACCGACGACGCGGCCCTGATTGCCCGCATCATCCGGGCTGAGGTTCTGGCCGTGGGGCAGATGCCGCAGGCCGCGCTGGGCGCGGCAGCGCAGGGCCTGCGTCTGGCCGATTGAACCGGTCTTCGGGGGCCGCCCGGTTCCGGTGGTGCGACCGATTGGCGATATGCCGCACCCCCGACGCCACGGCGCTGACCCCCTGTTGCGGCCTGCAAAACAAGTGTTGGCCCGGCGATCTTGCCCACGCCCGTGGCGCAATGACCCGCGCGCTTTGGATGACAGGGCCGCGCTGTTGAGGCCGGCCCCGCGCCGGATTGCCGCCTTGCAGCATCCAATTGCATACCGTTGCCAAACGCTTGCGGGTTTTGCCCGGTGCCGATTTTGCATGTGCAGCATGGCCCGGCCCGGCGATGTGATTCCTGCATCCCGAGCCTCAAAGTCACCAATTCTGCGCGACAGGTGGTAGGGCCGCAAATCCAGTATCCTGTTGCATGCAATTCGTCCAATCATCACATTTACAAGGCTCTTTTCGCCCCTCGCATCGTTGACCCTGAACGGGGGGCAGGGTAAATGGTGAAGCAGAGCGCAAGTGGATCGTCAGCATTCCACAGCGTCCCCGTCGCCAGCCGAAGGAGCACGTCTTGGACATACTTCTGCGTGAGTATCTTCCTATCCTCGTTCTGACTGCCATTGCGTTGGGGCTTGGCATCGTGCTGATGCTGGCCGCCGCCCTGATTGCCGTGCGGAACCCCGACCCTGAAAAGGTTTCGGCCTATGAATGTGGCTTCAACGCCTTTGACGACGCGCGGATGAAGTTCGACGTGCGCTTTTATCTGGTGTCGATCCTGTTCATCATCTTTGACCTTGAGGTTGCCTTCCTGTTCCCCTGGGCCGTCGCCTTTGGCGAGATCAGCATGACAGCCTTCTGGTCGATGATGGTATTCTTGGGCGTGCTGACCGCAGGCTTTGCCTATGAGTGGAAGAAGGGAGCCCTGGAATGGGAGTGATGGCAGGCGCAAACACCGCAGGCGGCGATCATGATGTGGCCCTTCAGGCCCTGAACCGCGATTTGCAGGACAAGGGTTTTCTGCTGACCTCGACCGAGGATATCATCAACTGGGCGCGCACCGGGTCTTTGCACTGGATGACCTTTGGTCTGGCCTGCTGCGCGGTTGAAATGATGCACACCTCGATGCCGCGCTATGATGCCGAACGCTTTGGCGTGGCCCCGCGCGCATCGCCGCGCCAGTCGGATGTGATGATCGTGGCCGGCACGCTGACCAACAAGATGGCCCCGGCGCTGCGCAAGGTCTATGACCAGATGCCGGAACCCCGCTATGTGATCAGCATGGGGTCATGCGCCAATGGCGGCGGCTATTATCACTACAGCTATTCGGTGGTGCGCGGCTGTGACCGGATCGTTCCGGTCGATATCTACGTGCCCGGCTGCCCGCCCACGGCCGAGGCGCTGCTGTATGGCATCTTGCAGTTGCAGCGGAAAATCCGCCGCACCGGCACCCTGACCCGCTAAGGAGAACCGCCATGTCCGAAGCGTTGCACGACCTTGCCGCCCATATTTCGATGAAGCGCCCCAATGACGTTCTGGCCAGTCAGGTTGCCTTTGACGAATTGACGGTTGAGGTGCCGGTCAGCCGGATCGTCGATTTCGTGGCCTTCCTCAAGATCGACGGCGCCTGTCGGTTCTCGTCGCTGGTTGACATCACCGCGGTCGATTATCCGACCCGCGAAAAGCGCTTTGACGTGGTCTATCACTTTCTGTCGATGTATCAAAACCACCGCATCCGGGTGAAGATCGCGGTGGATGAGGCCGATATGGTGCCTTCGGTGATCGAGGTGCATGAAAGCGCAAACTGGTTTGAGCGTGAGGTGTTCGACATGTTCGGCATCCTGTTTTCCAACCACCCCGACCTGCGCCGTATCCTGACCGACTACGGCTTTCGCGGCCATCCGCTGCGCAAGGATTTTCCGACGACGGGCTATACCGAAGTGCGCTATGATGAAGAGAAAAAGCGTGTGGTCTATGAGCCGGTCAGTCTGGTGCAGGAATATCGCCAGTTCGATTTCATGAGCCCATGGGAAGGCGCGCACTATGTCCTTCCGGGTGACGAAAAGAAAAAGGAGCCCGCGAAATGATGGATGGCGATATCCGCGTCACTTATGACGACAACTCGCATGATGTGATCACCAGCGAGCAAAAGCTGCGCAACTTCAACATCAACTTCGGGCCGCAACACCCTGCGGCGCATGGGGTTTTGCGTCTGGTGCTGGAACTGGACGGCGAGATTGTTGAACGCTGCGATCCGCATATCGGGCTGTTGCATCGCGGCACCGAAAAGCTGATGGAAAGCCGCACCTATCTGCAAAACCTGCCGTATTTTGACCGACTGGATTATGTGGCGCCGATGAATCAGGAACATGCCTGGTGTCTGGCGATTGAAAAGCTGACCGGCACAGTGGTGCCGCGTCGCGCCAGCCTGATCCGGGTCTTGTATTCCGAAATCGGGCGGGTGCTGAACCACCTGCTGAACGTCACCACGCAAGCGATGGACGTGGGCGCGCTGACCCCACCGCTGTGGGGGTTCGAGGAACGTGAAAAGCTGATGGTGTTCTACGAGCGGGCCTGTGGCGCGCGTCTGCACGCCGCCTATTTCCGCCCCGGTGGGGTGCATGCCGACCTGACGCCGCAACTCTTGGAAGACATCGACCAATGGGCGGTCGAGTTTCCGCGCGTGCTGGATGATATCGACGGGCTGTTGACCGAAAACCGCATCTTCAAGCAGCGCAATGCCGACATCGGCATCGTGACCGAGGATGACATCCTGAAATGGGGCTATTCCGGCGTGATGGTGCGTGGATCAGGCCTGGCCTGGGATCTGCGCCGCAGCCAGCCCTATGAATGCTATGACGAGTTCGATTTCCAGATCCCCGTCGGCAAGAATGGCGATTGCTATGACCGCTATCTGTGCCGGATGGAGGAGATGCGTCAGTCGACCAGCATCATCCGGCAGGCGGTTGCCAAGCTGCGGGTGGAAAAGGGCGATGTGCTGGCGCGTGGCAAGATCACCCCGCCAAAGCGCGCCGAGATGAAGACCAGCATGGAAGCGCTGATCCATCATTTCAAACTGTATACCGAAGGCTTCCACGTGCCTGCGGGCGAGGTTTATGCCAGCGTTGAGGCCCCGAAGGGCGAATTTGGCGTCTATCTGATCGCCGACGGCACCAACAAACCCTACCGCGCCAAGATCCGCGCGCCGGGGTTCTTGCACCTGCAATCCATGGATTACGTCTGCAAGGGCCACCAGCTTGCCGACGTGTCCGCCATCATCGGCACGATGGATGTCGTGTTCGGGGAGATCGACCGCTAATGCTGCGCCGTCTGCACAAAGACCAGCCCGCCTCTTTCGCCTTCACGCCTGCCAATCTGGCTTGGGCCAAGGGGCAGATCTCCAAATATCCCGAGGGGCGTCAGGCATCGGCGATCATCCCGCTGCTGTGGCGCGCGCAGGAACAAGAGGGCTGGTTGTCCCGCCCGGCGATCGAGCATGTCGCCGACATGCTGGGCATGGCCTATATCCGGGCACTGGAGGTGGCGACCTTCTACTTCATGTTCCAGTTGCAACCCGTTGGCAGCGTGGCACATATCCAGATTTGCGGCACCACGTCCTGCATGATCTGTGGCGCGGAAGACCTGATTGCGGTCTGCAAGGAACTGATCGCCAAGACTCCGCACACGCTGTCGGTGGATGGCAAGTTTTCCTGGGAAGAGGTGGAATGTCTGGGGGCGTGCTCAAACGCGCCGATGGCCCAGATCGGCAAGGATTACTACGAAGACCTGACGGCGGATGGCCTGCGCAAGCTGGTGGCGCGGTTTTCGGGCGGCGAGGTGCCGCGGCCGGGGCCGCAGAACGGGCGTTTTGCGTCAGAGCCGCTGTCGGGGCCGACCTCGCTGACCGTGGCGGCGGCGGATCGCAATCCGCACAATGCCAGCGTGCAACTGGCGGTCGATATCGGCGATACCGTCAAGCGGATTGACGGCACCGAAGTGCCGCTGACAATGCCTTGGCTGGGCAAGGGCGGGGGCGCAGACCTTGGATAATGCGAACCACTAAGTGTAACGGGCCCGATGACACGGCCCTTCAAGGAGTGACCACAAATGTCGACGAGAGAGTTCAAAAGCGGATTCGAACTTTGGGGCTGGGCCATGGCCGCCGCCGCGGCGCTGGTATTCTTTGGCGTCGGGATGCTGGGCATGGGGCTTGGCTTCATGCAGGCCGCCTTCGTTGCTGTCGTGATTTTCGTGATCGTGGGTTTGTTGACCGGCATGCCGCGGACCGAGCCGATGACCTTTGACACCCTGCGCGCCGAGGCGCTTGCGGCAAAAGCCCTTGCCAAAGCCCATGCCCCCGCCGCACCGACTGCGCCGCAAAAGGCCCCCGCCGCGGCGCCTGCCACGATGCTTGCGGCGGCGATGGCAAAGTCGTTGACCGCAGAGCCTGCGCCGGTCGCGGACCTGCCCGCCGGTGGGCCAGAGCGGCTGACCGCACCCCGCAACGGCAAGGCCGATGATCTGAAAGAGATCGAAGGCATTGGCCCGTCGATGGAAAAGCTGTGCAACGAGATGGGCTTTTACCATTTCGAGCAGATCTCCAACTGGTCTGACGCCGATATCGAGTGGGTCGATGCGAACATGAAGTCGTTCAAGGGCCGGATCGTGCGCGACAAGTGGGTGGCGCAGGCCAAGCTGATCATGTCCGAAGGGCTGGACGCTTTCCGCATCCGCGCCAAGACGAATGACTACTAAGGGTCAAGGTCTGACCCAGCGCGTCCCGAACCAAGAGCGAAAGCAGGCGATGCAGGCCCGACGGGTGGCCTTTTCGATCTCGGCGACTTTGCTGATCTGGATGGGCGCACAACACATCAGGGGAGAGATGGGGTGGGATACCCGCCTTGTCTTTCTCTTCGACCTTGCGGCCTTGGCCGCATGTTCATGGGCGCTGGGGGTGGCATACCATTCCTGGCGCTGGCGGCAGGGTTAAGGGGAGAGAGAGCATATGCTCAAGGATCAGGACCGCATTTTCACCAACCTCTACGGCATGCATGATCGCAGCCTTGCGGGGGCGATGAAGCGCGGCCATTGGGACAACACTGCCGAGATCATTGCGCGCGGTCGGGACAAGATCATTGACCAGATGAAAGCCTCGGGCCTGCGCGGGCGCGGTGGGGCCGGCTTTCCGACAGGTCTGAAATGGTCCTTCATGCCCAAGCAATCCGATGGGCGGCCGGCCTATCTGGTGATCAATGCCGACGAATCCGAACCCGGCACCTGCAAAGACCGCGAAATCATGCGGCACGATCCGCACACCTTGATCGAAGGCGCCCTGATCGCATCTTTCGCGATGAATGCGCACACCTGCTATATCTATCTGCGTGGCGAATATATCCGTGAGCGCGAGGCGCTTCAGGCCGCGATTGACGAATGCTATCACGCCGGAATGCTGGGCAAGAACGCCGCGAAATCCGGCTGGGATTTTGACTGCTATCTGCACCACGGTGCGGGTGCCTATATCTGCGGCGAGGAAACCGCGCTTTTGGAAAGCCTTGAAGGCAAGAAGGGCATGCCGCGGATGAAGCCGCCGTTCCCGGCAGGCGCGGGGCTCTATGGTTGCCCGACCACGGTGAACAACGTCGAGTCCATCGCGGTGGTGCCTACCATCTTGCGGCGCGGGCCGGAATGGTTTGCCAGCTTTGGCCGCCCGAACAATGCCGGCACCAAGCTGTTCGCGATCTCGGGCCATGTGAACAATCCATGCGTGGTGGAAGAGGCGATGTCGATCCCGCTGCGTGAATTGCTTGACCGGCATTGTGGCGGCGTGCGCGGCGGCTGGAGCAATCTGAAAGCCGTCATTCCCGGCGGGTCATCGGTGCCTTTGCTGACGCAAAGCCAATGCGATGATGCGATCATGGATTTCGACTGGCTGCGCGAACAGCGCAGCGGTCTGGGCACCGCGGCGGTGATCGTGATGGACCAGTCCACCGATGTCATCAAGGCGATCTGGCGGCTGTCGAAGTTCTACAAGCACGAGTCCTGCGGCCAATGCACCCCCTGCCGCGAAGGCACCGGCTGGATGATGCGGGTGATGGACCGTCTGGTGCGCGGTGAGGCCGAGATCGAGGAAATCGACATGCTGCTGAGCGTGACCAAGCAGGTCGAAGGCCACACCATCTGCGCGCTGGGGGATGCGGCGGCATGGCCGATCCAGGGGTTGATCCGCGCCTTCCGCGACGAGATCGAAGACCGCATCAAGGCGCGCAAATCCGGGCGCCTTGGCGCCATAGCGGCGGAATGAAGCGGGTGGCCGCTGCCCTGACCTTGTGCACCATGGCCTCGGCCTGCGTGCAGACCGCGGCACCTCAGGTGCGCGGTCAGGCCTCAGTTGCGCCCTTGCGCGTGACCAACAACGGCACGGCCTTTGCGATGGATGAAGGCGCTGCCGCCCGCCGGGTGGCCGAAGCCACCTGTGCGGCGCGGGGCCAAAGGTTGCGGCCCAGCATCTATGACCGGTTCGAGGCCGGGGCATGGGTCTATGTCGAGGGGTGCGCCTGATGCGTTATCCGATGGCGGCGCAAGTTTGCGTGAAGGATGGCGCGTGTCATGGCCTATCAACGGGCAGCACCCCCATGTCCTTGGCATGTCATGCCAAGGAGGCCCTGATGAAACTTGCATCCCTGACCCTTGCCGCCCTGCTGTTGGCCGCGCCCGCCTTTGCGCTGGAGCCATTGTCGCAAGAACAGCACATCAATGACAGCTTGCGCGCCGGGCGGGTGGGCGACGTGATCCGCAAGACCTGCCCGACGATCAAGGCCCGGATGTTCGTGGTTTTGGCCAAGATTGACGATCTGAAAGCCTATGCCGAGTCAAAGGGCTATAGCCGTGACGAGGTTGAGGCTTTCCTGAAAGACCCCGCACAGAAGAACCGGCTGAAGGCCGAGGCAGAGGCTTATCTTGCGCGCGCCGGGGCTGTTGCCGGCCAGCCGGAAACCTATTGCGCGGTGGGCGAGGCCGAGATCGCCAAGGCCAGCCTGATCGGCCAATTACTGAGGTCAAGCCGATGACCCTTCATCTGGCAGAGTTGAACATCGGCCGCCTGCTGGCCCCGACCGATGACCCAAGGGTCAGCGCCTTCATGAAGGCGTTGGATGCGGTTAACGGCATCGGCAAGCGCAGCCCCGGCTTTGTCTGGATGATGGAAGGTTCGGGCGAGCCGGGCACCGGCAATACCGATGTGAAGATCGGCGGCGATCCGCAGTTCGTGTCGAACCTGACGGTCTGGGAAGATGTGGCCAGCCTTGAGCAATTTGTCTGGAACACCGTCCACCGTGCGTTTTATCAGCGCCGCGAGGAGTGGTTTGAGGTTCTGGGCCGCCAGCATTTCGTGATGTGGTGGGTGCCCGCTGGGCATCGCCCCACCCTGGACGAGGCTTTGGCGCGTCTGGCGCACAAGGAACAAAACGGCGATAGCGATCATGCCTTTGGCTGGTCCTATCTGAAGGATGCGCAGCTTTGGAAATCCAAGGGTTGCAACGCGATGGCTGCGGAGTGAGCAGATGACGAACCTGAAGAAGATCAGCATTGACGGCATCGAGGTCGAGGTGGATGGCGCGATGACCATCATCCAGGCCGCCGA
>DYMU01000053.1 GCA_020721445.1 Gemmobacter nectariphilus | reverse complement strand
AAACCGCCCACATATCCCTTCAATCATAACAGTTTCAAAGAGCATGAAGACAAAACAACATCGAGCCGCTAATTGCTTAGCGTCACTCGAACCGCCGCATCTTCAGATTTTCCGTTCTTCCGCGTCGTCTTGTCGTCGCTTTCGCTTCGCTTCAATCCCGCTTCCGTCCGTCACCGTCGCTGTTTCGCTTCGGTGAGGCGGTATTTACGGAGACCGCGCGGTGCCCGCAAGAGGAAAAAACACTTACCGTCGCATTTTTTTCACAAAGCCTGAAAAATGGTCAAAATCTGGGGGTTGGCGCAATTAGACACACAAGTGATGCTGCGATGCGGCAACATTCTTTCTCGCGCAGCCGTGCGAACTGGCGCGCCGGGCCGGTTATCCACAGACTCAGGCCGCCAGTCGTCGCAGCCCGTTCAGGCGCAGCAGCAACAACCCGGCAATGGCCGCCGCATACAGCAGCGGCTCGGCCGGCCAGCCCTTCACAAGGATGACGAAATGCAGCGCGCCGGCCATGGCGGCCAGATAGGCCAGCCGATGCAACGCGCGCCAACGCGCCGCCCCCAGCCGCCGGATCGCCCGGTCGGTCGAGGTCAGCGCCAGCGGCAGCATTGCAAGCAACCCCACCATTCCCAGCATGATATAGGGACGCTTCCACAGATCGCGCAGCACCTCGTCCCAACGCAGGCCCATGTCCAGCACCACCCAGGCCAGGAAATGCAGAGCTATATAAAGGAAGGCCAGCACGCCCAGCGCGCGGCGATAGCGTATCAGGTTCAGCCCCACGCGCCGCAAGGGCGTGATACACAGCGACGCCAGCAGGAATTGCAGCCCCCACAGGCCCAGCCGCAGTTCGATCGCCTTCACCGGGTCCGGCCCCAACTGGTTGGATGCCGCCGCCCAGACCACCCAGACAAGGGGCAACGCGCCGGCGGCCCAGACCACGCCTGTCGGCACCCGGCGGGCAAGGGCGTTGATCGCTTGCATCAGAAGTTCCTTGTCAGATCCTGACCGGCGTAAAGCCCAGCCACCTGATCGCCATAGCCGTTGAACATCGCCGTATCTTCGCGCCCGGCAAAGATGCCCGCCCCCACGCGCCGTTCACTGGCCTGGCTCCAGCGCGGATGGTCCACCTGCGGGTTCACGTTGCTGAAAAAGCCGTATTCGCGGGCATTTTGTATGTTCCATGACGTTTCAGGCTGGGTGTCGGTCAGCCGGATGCTGACGATCGACTTGATCGACTTGAAGCCATATTTCCACGGCACCACCAGCCGGATCGGCGCGCCGTTCTGGTTGGGCATCGGATCACCGTAAAGCCCCGTCGCCAGAATCGTCAGCGGATGCATCGCCTCATCCAGACGCAGGCCTTCGCGATAGGGCCAATCGAGGATGGCACTTTGCTGGCCCGGCATCTCTTCCGGGCGCACCAGCGTCTCGAACGCCACATACTTGGCCGATGGCTGCACGCCGACCTTGTTCAGCAGATGCGACAACTCGAACCCGATCCACGGGATCACCATGCTCCAGGCCTCGACACAGCGGAACCGGTAGATGCGTTCCTCCAGGGCTGCGTCCTTCAGGATATCGGCCAGCCCATAGCTGCCGGGACGGTCCACCAGGCCGCTGATCTTCACCTCCCACGGGTCGGTGGTCAGCAGGCGGGCGTTGCGGGCAGGGTCGCCCTTGTCCAGCCCGAATTCGTAGAAGTTGTTATAGGTGGTGATCTCGGCCCGCGTGTTGGGTGCCGCATCGGTGGACAGCGGGCTTTTTGCAGGCTCGATCCTTGCCAAGGCGGGGGTGGCCAGAATCGCCCCTGCCCCCGCAAGCACCGCGCGTCGATTCATCCAGCTATCTTTCGGTGTCACATCCGACCAGTTCAATCGCCGCGCCATCTTTGCCTCTTTGCTGTTGACTGGCCCCAAGATGACCGAAGTCCCCAATAACGCAAAACAATCTGGCTCACATCTGCGGCAGGGCGTTGAAATAATCACGCATCGCAAAAACACATATTCACAATTGAATGTTTTCGACGGATGCTGTCGTCCTCAGGAGGAGCCAGCCATGTATCGTATTGCCGCCATCGTCAGCCTCGTCGCCCTGCCCGCACTGGCAGAAACCGCCCCCGTCACCTATACAGTCGAAGACAGCTTCGACAACGTGGTCTTTGCCATCGAAAGCGCCATCGTCGGGGCAGGTCTGGTGGTCGACAATGTCAGCCACACCGGCGAGATGCTGGAGCGCACCCGCAGCGAGGTCGGGTCAGACACCGTGATCTTCACCCAGGCCGATATCTTCAGCTTCTGTTCCGCCAGCATCAGCCGTCAGGTGATGGAGGCCGATATCGCCAACGTGCAGCACTGCCCCTATGGCATTTTCGTCTATGAAACCCCCACCGCGCCCGGCACCATCACCGTCGGCCACCGCGCCTATGACGGCAGCATGGCCCCGGTGAACGACTTGCTGAAATCCATCGTGACCGAGGCTATCGGCACCCAATAAGCTCACGTTACATCACGTCCTGTCACAGGTTGTTGACTGGAAATCCCAAAGGCCCGCGGCTTAGTCGCGGGCTTTGCTTTGGCAACCCCCACTCACGGACATGTCGGTCTGATCTAGACGCAAATCGTGCCCATATAACGCAAGCCAATCCAGGCGATGATCAAACGGGAGTGATACCAATGATCCGCAGAACCTTTCTTGCCATGACAGCCGCCCTTGCCTTCGCTGCGCCTGCCTTCTCGGCTGGCCATGAAAAGGACATCGTTGACACCGCCGTTGGCGCGGGCAACTTCACCACGCTCGCCGCCGCCCTGACCGCAGCTGGCCTGGTTGAAACGCTGAAGGGCGAAGGCCCGTTCACCGTGTTCGCACCGACCGACGCCGCCTTCGCCGCTCTGCCCGCAGGCACCGTCGAGGACCTGCTCAAGCCGGAAAACAAGGACAAGCTGACCGCGATCCTGACCTACCACGTCGTGCCGGGCAAGGTCATGTCGACCGACCTGACCGAAGGCCTGAAGGCCGCCACCGTCAATGGTGCCGAAGTGACCGTCACGCTTGACGGCGGTGCCAAGGTCAACGGCGCAGTGATCTCGACCGCCGACATCGCCGCCTCGAACGGCGTGATCCACGTCATCGACTCGGTCATCCTGCCGCCGATGTAATCGGCCAACCGGGGGGCGGGTCCGCCTGCCCCCCA
>DYMU01000007.1 GCA_020721445.1 Gemmobacter nectariphilus | reverse complement strand
CTTGAATCACCCCGCAACCGATTTGTGAATCCTCAAACGTCAACAGGCCCTAGGCCAGCGGCCCGCCCGAAGATGAGTATTTGTAAAGCAGCAATGCGGCAGGGCAGGACATTGCCCCAGAGGGCACAGCCTAGCCGTGCAGCGCCAGCACCATGTCGCGGTGCGCGATGCCCGCGTCATCATAGACCGGGCCGATGGCGGTGAAGCCAAGGCGTTCGTAAAAGCCGATGGCATGGGTTTGTGCGCCGAGTTTTGCCGTGGTCAGGCCGGGGGAGCGGCGCAATTCGTCCACCGCCGCGCGCATGATCGCGGCCCCGAGGCCGGTGCCCCGCGCGGCGGGCAGCACGCAGACGCGGCCGATCTTGCCGACATGGCCGTGGATCAGCAGGCGGGCGGTGCCGGTGGGCCGACCATCCACCGTTGCCAGCAGGTGCAGGGCGGTGTCATCGAGATCGTCGATCTCATCGGCCTCGGACACGCCCTGTTCTTCGATGAACACCGCGCGGCGCAGGGCGCGGCAGGTGGTGATGTCGCACGTCGGGGCGATGTGGATCATGCGAAATAGTCACGCAGGATGCGGGCATAGATCGCCTTGAGCTGATGGATCTGCGCCACCTGCACCCGTTCATCGACCTGGTGCATGGTGCGGCCGACCAAGCCGAATTCCACCACCGGGCAGTGGTCTTTGACAAAGCGCGCATCCGAGGTGCCGCCCGAGGTCGAGGCCGCGGGGATGCGTCCGGTTTCGGCCTGCACCGCGCGGGCGATCAGGGCAGAAAACGCGCCCGGCGGGGTCAGAAAGCTTTCGCCGGAGATCTGGATGCGGCAGGCGATGTGAACGCCGGTTTCGCGTTCGACGGCAATGGCGTGATCCTTCAGCCAAGCGGTCAGGCTTTCACCGGTATGCAGATCGTTGAAGCGGATGTTCACGGTGGCGGTGCCGCGCGCCGGGATCACGTTGTTGGCCGGGTTGCCGCAATCAATGGTGGTGATGGCCAGCGTCGAGGCGTCAAAGTGATCGCTGCCCGCGTCCAGCGGCTTTTCCTCCAGCCGCGACAGCAGGCGGACCAGCGCCGTCATCGGGTTGCGGGCGCGGTGCGGATAGGCCGAGTGCCCCTGCACCCCGGTTGCGGTGATATAGGCCGTCATGCTGCCACGCCGGCCGATCTTCATCATCTCGCCCATGTCATTCGGGCAGGTCGGTTCGCCGACAAGGCAGTGGGTCATGCGTTCACCCTGCGTCGCCATCCAGTCCAGCAAGGCGACCGTGCCGTCCCGGGCATCGCCTTCCTCATCGCCGGTGATGGCAAGGATCACCGCGCCATCGGGCGGGGTGTCGCGCACGAAATCGACCGCGGCGGCGGCAAAGGCGGCGACGCCCGACTTCATGTCGGTGGTGCCGCGGCCATACATCCAGCCATCAATGATGGTCGCGCCGAACGGGTCTTGCGTCCAGGCGGCAAGGTCGCCCACCGGGACCACGTCGGTATGGCCGTTGAAGCCGAAACTGCGGTTGGCGCCGCGCAGGCCCCAGCGGGCAAATAGGTTGGACACCCCGCCCCGGTCGACGCGTGTGCAGGCAAAGCCCGCGCCGGTGAGCAGGGTTTCCAGCACCGCCAGCGCGCCGCCTTCGGCGGGCGTGACCGAAGGGCAGCGCACCAGATCGGCGGTCAGGGCAACGGGATCAGTCGGGCCTTGGTGGCTGGACATGGCGGTCTCCGGAAGGGGTGGGGCAGCAATATCGACTTGGTCCGCCCGCCGCAAGCCGCACCGCCCCCGGCCGATCTGTTGCGTGACAGCCACGCTTGCCGGCCTGCACCGCACCACTGCTTCAGGCTGTGGCCAAAAGAAGGGTGACTTGTGGCGAAAGTCTGGTATTCGTTGACAAAACGAGAAGTCCCAGAGGCAGGGCAGAGCAGGGTCAACGCACCCAAACCGACAAAATGCTCCGGCGGGGATGTCCCCGACCGCATCTGATGTCCTGTCTTCAATCGGGTGGAGGCAGTCTTGGCGACAGGCAGAGAACTATCCTACGACACCAACGCATCGGCGCTGGAAATGGCGAATGCGATGTTTGGCAGCGGCGTGCAGGTCGTGGGCGCAAGCTATACCGGGCCGAGGGGCAGTTCTGCCGTCTATTCGGACGGCGATCTGGCACCGGGGGTCTTGCCGACATCTTCCGGCGTGATCCTGTCCACCGGGAATGTCAGCAGTTTCACCCAGTCTTCGGGTGACCCAAACCGGTCCACCGGCACCTCGACCGATACGAGCGGCATCAACAACAATTCCCAGTTCAACACCATTGCCGGGGCGCGCACCTATGATGCGGTCTGGATCGACGTGGATTTCATTCCGACCGGCGATGTGATGTCGATGCGCTTTGTCTTCACCTCGGAGGAATACCCCGAGTATGTGAATTCAAACTTCAACGACGTGATGGGCGTCTGGATCAACGGGACGTATGTGCCGGTCACGGTTGGCAACGGCAGCGCGTCGATCAACAACATCAATCCGCTGACCCAGCCGAACCTGTTCATCAACAACACCACCGACGCCTACAACACCGAGATGGACGGCTTTACCGTCACGCTGACGCTGACCATTCCGGTGAATGCGGGGGTGACCAATTCGATCCGCATCGGCATCGCCGATACCGGTGACGCGCAATACGATTCAAACCTGATCATCGTCGGGGACAGCATCCAGACCACACTGGCCGCGCAAGACGATGTCGAGACGATGTTCGCCACCGGCAGCAAGACCATCACCGTTCTGGACAACGATATCTACCAAGGCCCGGGGTCGCTGGTGATCACCCAGATCAACGGGGTGGATGTTCTGGCAGGCCAGGTCATCACCCTGCCTTCGGGGCAACAGGTGCAACTGAACGCCGATGGCTCGATCACCGTGATCGGCAATGGCGATGTCGAGCAGGTGAACTTTACCTATACCGTCGAGTCCACCAGTGGCGGAAGTGTCGATACCGGATTGGTGCAGGTCACCACCATTCCCTGTTTCGTGGCGGGTACGATGATCCTGACGCCGCAAGGCGAGCGCCCGGTGGAAACGCTGCGACCCGGCGATCTGGTGATGACCAAGGATGACGGGCCGCAACCGCTGCGCTGGATCGGGCAGCGGCAGGTGGCGGCGCTGGGGGCACTGGCCCCGATCGAGATCCGCGAAGGCACCTTTGGCGACCACCGCCGTCTGCTGGTGTCGCCGCAACACCGGGTGCTGGTGCGCGATTGTCTGGCTGATCTGCTGTTTGGCTGTGACGAGGTGCTGATTTCAGCCAAGGATCTGGTCAATGGCCGGTCAGTGCGGGTGCGGGAAGGCGGCATGGTGGATTATGTCCATCTGCTGTTTGACCGGCATCAGATCGTGTCATCCCAAGGGCTTGCGACCGAAAGCTATCTGCCCGGTCCGCAAACCTTGCACCTGTTCGAGGCCGATATCCTTGCCGAGATTGCCTGCATCTTTCCCGACCTTGATCCCCGCACCGGCGATGGCTACAGCCCGGCGGCGCGGCGCACGCTGAAAGCGTTCGAGGCGCAGGTTCTGATGACCGCCAAGGCGGCCTGAGCCATGACCGACTGGCTGGCCCTGTCTGACCTGACCTTGCCCGATACGGGCATCAGCCCGCTGGAAGAGGCGCTGTTCGTGTGCGAACTGGCCTTGCCGCTGGCGCAGGCAACGGTGCTGCTGGACTGGCATCAGGACATGGACACCAACCGCACGTTTTCGGTGTTTGCCGACCCCGTCGCGGGGGTGGTGGTGTTGCACCGCGTGGGGCAGATGGTAAAGCGCCACCGGTTGCCGGGGCCATTGCCGTTCGGGTCTGACACGGCGCGGATCACCTATGGCTGGAACCGTCGCAGCGGGCGGTGGGTGCTGACCTTTGGCCGCATCGGCAGCGGTGAAGACTGCCGCGCCACCGGGATCGGGCCGATTGCACTGAGCCCGCAAGAACTGGCCGCGATCTGCCGCCGCGATGGCGCGGCTTTGCGCCATGCGTCGGTGCTGTGGTTTGGCGTCACCCAAGGGGCGGTGCCGCCGGAACGCGCACCCTGGGTCGGGCTGCGCACCCCGATTGACACCGCGCGCGGGCCGGTGGCCGCCGGTGCGCTGCGACCCGGCGACATGGTGCTGACCGTCGACAACGGCTTGCAACCCGTGCTGCGGACAACCCGGTTGCGCCTGCCCAGCCGCGGCAGCTTTGCCCCGGTGATCTTGCGCGCGCCGTTCCTGGGCCAAGGCAGCGACGTGCTGATTTCGGCCGATCAACTGTTGGTGCTGCGCGGGGCCGAAGTCGAATACATGTTTGGCGATGAGGCGGTTCTGGTGCGGGCCGGGTCGCTGGCCAATGGCAGTGTGGCGCGCAATGATGGCCTGCATGCGTCGATCGACTGCGTGGCGATAGACCTTGGCCTGCCAGAGTTGATGCTGGCCGACGGGTTGAAACTGCTGAGCCATGGGGCGCTGGCCGAGCCGCCGCTTACGGTGCTGCATGCCTATGAGGCGCAGCAACTGGTCAGTCTGATGGCGCGGCGCAGCCTGTTCGGCGCGGCCTAGTCGTAAAGCGCCGTCATCTGCGCCACGATGACCGAGTTTTCCGCAAGCGCGCGCTGCATCAGGGCTTCTTCCTCGGGGTCGATCTCGGCCCCTTCGGCGCGCTGTTCATCCAGCGAGCCGTGGCCTTCCACCTCTAGTACCGCCAGATCGGCCTGTTTCAGGATGGCCACGGTTTCGCGCACGGCCTCGGCTTCATCGACGCCGCTGGCATAGCACATCAGCGCGCCGCCGGTGGCCTTGTCGGGCAGGCCGTCACCGGGTTTGCGACCGACCTGCACCAGCAGGGTATAGACCTGCTGCCGGCTGGCTTTTTGCGGTTTTTCCGGATCGTCGGTCATGGTGTGCCTTTCTGCGGCTTAGTCGCGCAACAGCTCGTTGATGCTGGTCTTGGCGCGGGTCTGCGCATCGACCTTTTTCACGATCACCGCGCAGTACAGGTGGATGCCATTCTTTGACGGCATCGAGCCTGCCACCACGACCGATCCGGCGGGCACTTCGCCATACATCACCGCGCCGGTTTCGCGGTCAACGATCTTGGTCGATTTACCGATGAACACGCCCATGCCCAAGACGCTGCCTTCGCGGATGATGCAGCCTTCAACCACCTCGGACCGCGCCCCGATGAAGCAGTTGTCTTCGATGATCGTCGGGCCAGCCTGCATCGGTTCCAGCACGCCACCGATGCCGACACCGCCCGACAGATGCACGTTGCGGCCGATCTGCGCGCAGGACCCGACCGTGGCCCAGCCATCGACCATGCTGCCTTCATCGACATAGGCGCCGATGTTGACGAAGGACGGCATCAGCACGACGCCCTTGGCGATAAAGGCCGAGCGGCGGACGATAGAGCCGGGAACCGCGCGAAAGCCCGCATGGCGCCAGTCGGCCTCGGTCCAGCCCTGCCATTTGGACGGCACCTTGTCCCACCAGTTCGCGCCGCCGTTGGAGCCGGAAATTTCATGCATGTCGGTCAGGCGGAACGACAGCAGCACCGCCTTTTTCGCCCATTGGTTCACGTGCCAGTCGGTGCCGCGCTTTTCGGCCACACGCAGGGTTCCGCTGTCCAGCGCGGTCAGGGTGGCCTCGATGGCATCACGCACCTCGCCCTTGGTGGCGGGGGTAATGCTGTCGCGGGCCTCCCATGCGGCTTCGATGGCGGTTTCCAGGGCGGCGTTCGGCATGGCGGCGTTCGACATGGGGTATCCCCTTTTTCGGTTGGTCCTGTGGCACCCTGCCTATAAGGCTTGGGATCAGGTCACGCAATGCAAGAGCCCCCATGAAAGACGAACCCCGCAACCACCCGTTCCGCGACAGTCTGCAAGACGTCAAGGCCGCGGACCGCATCCCCGACACGGCGCAGACCCGCGCGCCGGCCTATCGGTTGGCCTTTGCCGACCCCGATTTCATGACGCGCGAGGAATTGCGCCCGGTTAGGTTGCAGCTGGAGTTGCTGAAACCGCAACTGGTGATGGACGAGCGCGGGATTGAATCCACCATCGTGCTGTTTGGCGGCGCGCGCATTCCCGCCGCTGCCGATGCCGCGCGCACGCCCGGCCTTGCGGCGCTGTCGCCCTATTATGACGAGGCGCGGCGCTTTGCGCGTCTGATGACCGAGCGCAGCATGGAAAGCTATGGCCGTGAGAACGTGATCATCACCGGCGGCGGCCCCGGCGTGATGGAGGCCGGCAATCTGGGCGCGCATGAGGCGGGCGGGCAGTCGATCGGGCTGAACATCGTGCTGCCGCATGAACAGGCCCCCAACCCCTATGTGACGCCGGATTTGTGCTTCAATTTCCATTACTTCGCCATTCGCAAGATGCATTTCCTGATGCGGGCCAAGGCGATCTGCGTGTTTCCCGGCGGCTTTGGCACCATGGACGAGATGTTCGAGAGCCTGACGCTGATCCAGACCAAGCGGATGAAACGGGTGCCGTTCTTGCTGTTCGGGCAGGCGTTCTGGGAAAAGATCATCAACTGGGAGGCGCTGGCCGAAGCCGGCACGATCAGCCGCGATGACCTGTCGCTGTTCCGCTTTGTTGAAACGGCGGATCAGGCGATTGCGGCGATTGACGGTTGGGATGCGGTCTAGCGCTTTGTGCGCCGCCCGCTGGATGGGCAGGTTTCGGATGAAATGACCGAAATCCGGGCGGTGCAGGGCAATCTGCGGATGTCAGACCAATTGGTTTGACAGAATGGTTCATCTGAGTGTCATCTTTGGCGAACCACCTGTCACACCGGGGTTTGTTCATGACGCTGACGCCTGCCGATTTGCGCAAGCTTGACCCAAAGGCCCGGTTGCTTTCGGCATGGGGCGGTCAATGATGTATCGGTTCTGGGCGCAGTACACGGCCAAGGATTTTGCCGCCCTGCCGCGCGGCGCGTTGGTGGCGGTGTTGCCGGTGGGCGCGGTGGAACAACACGGGCCGCATTTGCCGCTGGCGGTGGATCAGGCGATTGTCGATGGACTGGTGGCGGCGGTGGTGCCGCTGTTGCCTGCCGACCTGCCGGTGCTGTTCTTGCCGACGATGCCGGTGGGCAAATCGAACGAGCATTCACAATGGCCCGGAACGCTGACGTTTTCGGCGGCCACGCTGATGGCGATGTGGTCCGACCTGGGTGACAGTGTTGCGGCGGCGGGGGTGCGCAAGCTGGTGATCCTGAACAGCCACGGCGGGCAGATTGCGCCGATGGACATCGTGGCGCGCGATCTGCGAATCAGGCACAAGATGCTGGTGGTGGCGGCAAACTGGTTCGCCATGGGCCTGCCCGAAGGGCTGATTTCGCCCGAGGAAGACCGCCATGGCATTCATGCCGGGGATCTGGAAACCAGTGTGATGCTGGCGCTGCACCCCGATCTGGTGCGGATGGACCGGGCGCGGAACTTTGTGCCGCAAAACGCGCGGCTGGCGGCGGAAAACCGGCTGTTGGGGTTGACCCCTGCCGGGAGGCTGGCGTGGCAGATGCAAGACATCAACGCCGCCGGGGCTGCGGGGGATGCCACGCAGGCCACGGCGGAAAAGGGGCGGCGGGTGATCGACCACGCGGCCCGGCAGATATTGACCTTGCTGGAAGAAGTGCACCGGATGCCGCTGTCGTTTCTGGACGCGCGCGCCAACCCGGATGCCTTTGCATGAAGGGCGATCCGATCATCCGCATGGACCGGGTGTCGAAACGCTTTGGCACCAGCACCTTGGCGGTGTCGGACATGAGCCTGACGATCAACGAGGGCGATTTCATCAGCTTTCTGGGGCCGTCGGGCTGTGGAAAGTCAACCGCGCTGAAGATGATTGCCGGGCTGTTGCCGGTGACATCGGGGACCATCACCATTGCGCCTGCGAAAGGAAAAACCGAGCATGACCTGGGCTTTGTGTTTCAGGAGCCGACGCTGATGCCTTGGGCCACGGTGCAGGACAACGTGTTCTTGCCGCTGCGTCTGGCCGGGGTGTCGCGCGATGGGGCAGCCTCGCGCGTGGCCGAAGCGCTCCGCGAGGTGGGGCTGACCAAGTTTGCGGGGGCCTATCCGCGCGAATTATCGGGCGGCATGAAGATGCGGGTGTCGATTGCCCGGGCGATGGTGACGCGGCCGCGCATCCTGCTGATGGACGAACCCTTTGCCGCGCTGGACGAGATGACCCGCAGCAAGCTGAACAATGATGTGGTGCGGCTGGCCAATGAACACGGGCTGACGGTGATCTTTGTCACCCATTCGGTGTTTGAAAGCGTCTATCTGTCCACCCGCGTGGTGGTGATGGCGGCGCGTCCGGGGCGGGTGGCGGATGATCTGACCGTGACCGTGCCATGGCCGCGCAGTGAAGAATGGCGGATTTCCCAAGGCTTCAGCGCCGAGGCCCGGCGCATTTCGGACAGTTTGAAAGGGACACTGGATGCAGAGCATATCGACCATTGATCCGGTGGACGACGCCGCCCCGATGAACATCGAGGCCATGGCGCGCGAAAGCCGCGAAAAGCTGCTGACCTGGGCCTTGCCGGTGGCCACCTTGCTTGCGGCGATTGGCGCTTGGGAATGGCTGGTCTGGGCTTATCAGATCCCGCACTACCTGATCCCTGCCCCCAGCCTGATTGCCAAGACGCTGTGGACCGACGGGCCATCGCTGATGGGGTCGGCGTGGTTTACCGTGCGGTTGACGTTCTGGTCGCTGTCGCTGGCGATCATCGGTGGCGTGCTGTTGGGCGCGGTGTTTGCGCTGTCGCGCGCGGTGGAGATGAGCCTGTTTCCCTTTGCGGTGATCTTGCAGGTGACGCCCGTTGTGGCGATTGCGCCGTTGATCCTGATCTATGTCGACAGCACCTTTGCGGCGCTGCTGATCTGCGCCTGGATCGTGGGGTTCTTTCCCATCCTGTCGGGCACGGTGATCGGGCTGCGCAGCGCCGACCATAACCTGCGCGATCTGTTCACGCTGTATCGGGCCACGCCATGGCAGCGGCTGCGGTTCCTGCTGGCCCCCAGTGCGCTGCCGTCGTTCATGGCGGCGCTGAAGGTGGCGGGGGGGTTAAGCCTGATTGGCGCGGTGGTGGCCGAGTTTGTGGCGGGCGCTGCCGGGCAGAACACCGGGCTGGCCAGCCGGATCATTGAATCGTCGTTCCGCAATGAAATTCCGCGGATGTTTGCGGCGCTGGTTCTGGTGTCGATGCTGGGGATCGTGATCTTTTTGCTGACCACATGGGCGTCGCGCCGGGTGCTGGGGCATTGGCATGAAAGCGAGATCCGGCGTGACCAGTGATCTGCTTTCGGCGGTCTGGCTGAACGGCGCGGTGGTGTCGGTCACCTGCGCGGGCGGGCGGATTGCGCGGCTGGACCCCGTGGCGGGCCCGGCGCGGGCGGTGATGATGCCGCTGGCGACAGACCCGCATGTGCATCTGGACAAATGCTTTACCGCGCATCGTTGCCGCGCCGCCAAGCCGGGGCTGTTTGGTGCGATTGAAGCCATGCAGTCCGACAAGGCGCTGTGGACTGAGGCCGATCTGCGCGCCCGCATCACCCGTGGTCTGGCCGAGGGATATGCGCATGGCGTGGCGGCCCTGCGCAGCCATGTGGACTGGGGCGAGCCTGCCGTTCCGCTGGCGTGGTCAGTGATGGCCGAGGCCGCCGCCGATTGGGCCGGGCGGGTGACGTTGCAGCGTGCGGCGCTGGTGTCGCTGGACCTGCTGGGCGATGTCGACCATGGGCCTGCGATTGCGGCGCGGGTGGCCGCCGATGGGGCGGTGCTGGGCTGTTTTGTCTATCGCAACGCCGATCTGGCGGCCAAGCTGGCGCGGGTGTTCCGGCTGGCGGCGGATCACGGGCTTTGGCTGGATTTCCATGTCGATGAAGGGTTGGAGCCCGAGGCCACCGGCTTTGACGACATCGCGCGGCTGACGCTGCTGCATGGCATGGCGGGGCGGGTGCTGTGTGGGCACGCCTGTTCGCTGGCGATCCGGCCCGATGCGGCGCAGGCGATCGATCTTGCCGCGAAGGCCGGCCTTGCGTTGACCATTCTGCCGACCACCAACCTGCATTTGCAGGACATGACCGCCGGTCGCAGCCCGCGGCTGCGTGGCCTTGCCCCGGCGCAGGAATTGCGCGCGGCAGGCGTGCCGGTGCTGTTTGGCGCCGACAATGTGCGAGACGCGTTCTATCCTTACGGCAGCCATGACCCGGTCGAGGTGCTGCGTCTGGCCTGCCTGACCTTGCATCTGTCGCCCGACGATTGGCTGGACGCCATCACCACGGCCCCCGCGCAGGCGATGGGTCTGCCGGTGCCGCGCTTGGCCGTGGGCGCGCCTGCCGATTTCATCCTGATCGAAGGGGCCGACTGGACCGAGGCCCTGTCTTCCCCCCGCACCCCGCGCCACGTATTTCGCGCCGGGGCCGCCCATTTGCAAGGACACGCCGCATGACCGCAAGCGTTGAGACCCTGACTGCCTTTCGCGCCGCCATCGGGGATATCCCGTGTTCCGACGATGCCAAGCTGCTGGAGGCCAAGTCGAAGGATTACTACTGGTATTCGCCCATTCTGAAAGACCTGCTGGACGACCGTCAGGGTCAGTTGGTCGTCACCCCCCGGACCGAGGCCGAGGTGATGGTGGTGGCGGCAGCGGCGGCAAGGCTGCGCCTGCCGGTGACACTTCGCGGTGGGGGCACCGGAAACTATGGCCAATGTGTGCCGATGCAGGGCGGGATCATCGTTGAGATGACCAAGCTGGACCGCATCATCGACATCGCCCCCGGCCGGGTGATCTGCGAGGCGGGCGCGCGGATGGAGCGGGTGGAAACGGCGGTGGGTGAAACCGGGCAGATGCTGTCGATGTTCCCGTCGACCAAGCGGTTCGCCACGATGGGCGGCTTTGTGTCAGGCGGGTCGGGCGGCATCGGGTCGCTGCGCAACGGCATGCTGCGCGATGGGGAAAACATCACATGGCTGCGGATGGTGACGGTCGAGGAAGAGCCGCGGGTGATCGAATTGCGCGGGGCTGACATCATGAAGGTGCAGCATGCCTATGGCACCAACGGCATCATCACCGCGATGGATTATGCCTTGGTTCCGGCGACCGACTGGGTGCATACGGCGGCGCTGTTTGATGGCTATGACACCGCGCTGCGCTTTGCGGCGGCTGCGCAGGAAGAGGGTCTGGATGCCTATCTGATGACGGTGGTCGAAGGGCGGTTTGCGCCGTTCTACAAGCGGTTGGCGGGGTATTTCCCGCCCGACAAGGACGCGGTGTTTTCGATGATCGCGCCCGAGGCGATGGGTGATTTCCGCGCCCGCGTGGCGGCCATGGGCGGCACCGTCAGCCTGTCTGGCACCCTGCACGAGCTGGAGGCGCAAAAGCTGCCCGCCGCATGGGAATGTGGCTGGAACCACACCACGTTGCAGGCGCTGAAGCATCAACCGGGGGTCTGGACCTATTTGCAGGTGGCCTATCCGGCCCCGTTCGACCCCGCCTTGGTGATGCGCCAAATCGCCCGCTATGGCAACGAGGTGCTGATGCACCACGAAATGGCGCGGCTGGGCGGCGAGGTGCAGATCTTTGCCCTGCCCCTTGTGCGCTGGACCACCCGCGCGCGCATGTATCAGATCATCGCCGAAATGGAGCAGTTGGACGGCTGCACCATCTATGACCCGCATGCCGTGACCATTGAAGACGGCGGCATGAAGGCAATCGACACCACGCAGATCGACTTCAAGCGCGAGGCCGATCCGCATGGCTTGATGAATCCGGGCAAGACCCGTGGCTGGACGCCAGAGATGGCCAAAGCGTGAAATGTTCAGGGCAAAACAGGGAAAGGTAAGGGCATGAAGACAATTCTGATCGCCGCCGTTGCGGCAACGGTCGTGGCATCGGGCGCGTGGGCGCAAGACAAGGTGGTGTTTGCCACCAACTGGCTGGCGCAGGGCGGGCATGGCGGGTTCTATCAGGCGCTGGCCGATGGCACCTATGCCAAATACGGGCTGGAGGTGGAGATTAGGCAAGGCGGCCCGCAGGTCAACAACCGCCCGATGCTGCCCGCAGGCAAGGTGGATTTCCTGATGGCGGGCAATCTGTTGCAGTCGATGGACAATGTGAAGAACGGGATTCCGACGATTGTGGTGGCGGCCTATTTCGAGAAAGACCCGCAGATCATGCTGACCCACAAGGGCGAATACAAATCGTTCGACGATCTGGTGAACGCGCCCACCATCCTTGTCGGCAAGGATGGCCAGTTCAGCTATTGGCAGTGGATGGTCAAGGCCAAGGGGTTCAAGGACGAACAGTTGCGCCCCTATGTCTATAACATGTCCGATTACTTGCAGGACAAGAAGATGGTCCAGCAAGGCTATGGCACCGCCGAGCCGATCTATGCCCGTGCCGCCGGGGCCGACCCGGAGTGGTTCTTGCTGGCTGACAACGGCTGGAACACCTATGCCACCACGATCGAGGCGCGGGTGGACATGGTAGAGAACAACCCCGATCTGGTGCAGCGGTTCATCGATGCCTCGACCATCGGCTGGTACAATTACCTTTATAACGACAACAGCCTGGGCAATGCCGCGATCATCAAGGACAACCCGGAACTGACGGTTGAGGCGCTGAACGAAGAAGTCGCCCTGATGAAAGAGCTTGGCATCATGGGCACGGGCGCGCAGGCCGAAATGGGCATTGGCGCGATTGATATGGCGCGGGTGCAGGGGTTCTACGACTTGGCGGTTGAGGCCGGGTTGCTGGAGGCCGGGTCGATTGATCTGGCCAAGGTCGCCACCGACCAGTTCGTGAACAAGAAGGTCGGCATGGATTTGCTGCCGAAATAAGGAACCTCGCGCCATGCGCCTTCTGGTCGTCTTTTCCCATCCGTGCCCGGAAAGTTTTGGCGCGGCGCTGTATGAAGCCACCTGTCGCACCTTACGTGCGGCAGGACACGAATTGCGCTGCCATGATCTGTATGCCGAGGGCTTCAACCCGGTGCTGTCGACCGAGGAACGCCGCCAATACCTGACCGATACGGCGGCGATCATCGCCAAGCACCCGCAGCACGTGGACAACCTGCAATGGGCCGAGGGGTTGATCGTGATCTATCCGACATGGTATTACGGCCCGCCCGCCATGCTGAAAGGCTGGCTGGAACGGGTCTGGCTGCCCGGCATCACGTTTGAGGTCGCCGATGGCAAGCAAAAGCGCACCAAGCCCAAGCTGCAAAACATCAAGCTGCTGGTCGGCATCACCACATCGGGCAGCCCGTGGTGGTGGATCAGGCTGATCCGCGATCCGGGGCGGTCGTTGTGGACGCGCGGCTTGCGGCCCTTGTTCAGCCCGCGCTGCCGGGTGATCTGGCAGCAGCTTTACAACATGAACCATGTGTCTGAAGACGAGCGCAAAACCTTTCTGGGCAAGGTGGAACGCAGTCTGAAAACCATTCCGGTGTGAATATGACCAAAGCTGCCGCCGCCCCCCTTGCCCGATATTCCGCCTGGCAAAGGCGGGGGGATTTCATCTTTTTGTCAGGCGTCATCGCGGTGGACCCTGCAATGGGGCGGATCATACGGGGGTTTTCGGACCTTCCGCCCGAGGTTGGCCCGACCATCGGCCAGACCGGCGAGTTTTCGGTCGATGCCAAGGATGGGCCGATTCTGGCGCAAAGCTGGTATGTGTTGGACCGCATCCGCGCCACAATGGAACAGGCCGGCGGGTCGATGGCCGATGTGTTCAAGCTGGTGCAATACTTCAAGAACCTGAACGATTTCCCGCGCTACAACGCGGTGCGGCGGCAGTTCTTTCCCGGCACGCCGCCGGTATCAACGGTGGTCGAGGTCAGCGCCATGATGCCGTCGGACGAGATATTGATCGAAGTGGAGGCGACGGCATGGCTACCGCTGCGGTCGTAACTCTGCGCCATGTGGGGCGGGGCGATCTGGCGCGCAAGCGGGGCGAGTTGCGTGACGTGATCCGCGCGGCAGCGATTGTCGAGTTTGCCGAACACGGCTTGCGCGGGGCCTCGACCCAGGGCATCGCCGACCGGGCGGGGATATCGAAGACCAAGCTGCATTACTATATCGCCAGCAAGGAAGAGCTTTACGCCGAGGTGCTGACCCAGATCACCGCGACATGGGCCGATCTGTTCGAAGGCATCGCGCTGGACAACGGGCCAGAGGCGTTCCTGTCCGACTATATCGCCCGCAAGGTGCGGTTTTCGCTGACCCACCCGGCCGAAGTGCGGCTGTTTACCGGCGAGGTGATGCGCGGCGCGCCGATGCTGCACAAGGTCTGGGCCGGATCGCGCGAGGCCACGTTGCGTGCCTCGCGGTTGATTGATGGGTGGGCCGATCAGGGGTTGATCCGCCGGGTGGACCCATTGCTGTTGCAATTCCACATCTGGGCGATGACCGAAGCCTACGCCGTGATGGCCGTCGAGGCCCGGTTCATGTCCGGGGTGCCCGAAGGCACCGCCCTGAATGAAGCGCACATCAGTGCCGAGGTGACCGCGCTTGTGCTGCGCGGCCTGCGACCCTGATACACGGGCAACCCGGCCTAGGGGCGGATGGTTTCGGTTTTCGGGCGATCATTGTCGCCGCGATCAAACTCATCCTCATAGGTTTCAACCGGCTCGGCATCCTCGATCCGGTGTGCAAGCATCGGTCGCGCAAAGCTGTTGTCGATCACCGTTGCCTCACGCATCGGGGGGGGCGGGCACTGTTCTTCCAGCGTGTCGGATTTCAGCTGAAAGAATTGCCGTGCCATATCGTCATACATTTCGCGCACCACCAGAAGGGCCAGCAGCGCCGCAGTGGTGAAGAAGATCCATGGGCTGATGACGCTGACAAAGAACCCAAGGAACAGATGCACAATGATGCCGATCACCGCGAGGATGCGCAGCACAATCATCGGATAGTCCAGTATTTTCGCGCGCTTTGCCGATTGTGTCATGGAGTGATCCTGTCGTCGTAAGAAGCCGCAGATGAAACATGCCCCGACCCGGACGGGGCAAAGGCGCTGAAGGCCGACCCCAAGGCAGGCCTCGGCTGCTATCCTAACCTTGGCAGCACGACCTGACAACGCAAGGGGCGCGGCGGATTGGTCGCAGGCCACCCTGCCCGTGCTGCGCGCTTTGGCGCTGACACATCAATAGTCCTTTTCGAAGAATACCCCGACGCCGGTGTTGCCATCGGCCCCGACGCGGCCCTTGACGGTGATGTTGTCGGTCAGATCAAGGTTCAGGTTGATCTGGCTCTTGCCGTTCTGGTCCACCGTAACTTCGGAATAAACATTTTCTGACAGGTATTTGCCAGCGGTCAGCTGGGCGGTGCCGTCATCTGCGGTCTGAACGTCGAAATCATCCAGACCAAAACCCTTGCGCAGTTTGGCGATGATGCCTTCGCCACCGCGCCCGGCCAGCGTGGCCACGGCGTTGGCCAGTTGCAGCGCCTGAAACGCCGACAGGTTTTCAAGCCGGCGGCCAAAAAGAAGCTGTGCCAGAACCTCTTCTTGCGGCAATGCCGGGCTTGAGGTGAAGCTGACCTGCGGATCGGTGGCATTGCCTTCGATCACCACCGCGCTGGTCACGCCATCGGCGGTGGTGCTGGCCACCACCCGCAGCGTGGGGTCAAAGTCGCCCTGCAATTGCAGGTAGGCCTCGGTCAAGGTCAGGCGGCGACCCAGGATGTCCAGCCGCCCCCGGATCAGGTTGAACGCGCCCGCAGGCACGATGGCATCGGTGGTGCCGGTCAGCCGCAAAGAGCCGCCCAGTTCGGCATCAAGGCCCCGACCGCGCAAAAACATCTGGTTGGGGGCCGAAATTTCGACATCCAGCCCGAAGGCGCGGCTGCGGCGGCTGGCCCCATCCGTGCCAGCAGCCCCGGCCAGCAGCCCGGCCCTGCGGCGGGTTTCGCGCACCGGTGGGGTGTCGCCGATATGGCGCAAGTCATCCAGCGAGCCCGCGCCGCCAAGCCCGGTTGCAGCGATGCGCAATTCGGTTTGCGGCAGGGCGACGCGGCCCGAGATCAGCGCCCCGCCGGACAGCGGGCCATTGAGGCGCAGATCGCCATTGGCGCGGGTTTCATAGAGTTGCGGATCGCGCAGCACCACGCCAGCCAGCCCCACGGCAAGGTCTGCCGGGAACGGCGCGGTCAGGGTGACAGGACCGGTCACCGTGATGCGCCCGCCGCTGGAGACGTTGGCCCCCGCCGCAATCTGCGCCCGCCCGCCGCCCAAGGTGGCTGTCGCGTCGATGTCTTGCAGCGAAAACGGCAGGGCCGGGTCGGCCAGCCGGCCTTGTGACAGCGCCACCCTGCCCGACAGCGACGACAGCGCCAAAGGCCCGTTCAGCCGCAGATCAAGGCCAAGCGGGCCTGACACCACCCGATCGCCAAGGAACGGATTGGCCAGCCCTGCCTGCGCCGAGCCGTTTATCGCCACGTCGGCACTGGCCAGATTGGCCGCCAGGCGGCCGGTGACCCGCGCATCAATCTGCCCCGGCCCGGTGCCCGACAGCGACAGATCATAGCCCGCGCCGGTATCGACGGCGGTGCCGGTGACGCTGACCGCGCCGGGAAATTCCGGCAACAGCAGGCCAAGGTTGGCCAGCCGCGCGGTCAGGTCAATCTGGCGGCGGCTGCCGTCAATGCGCCCGGTGGCCTGTGCGGTCAGGTTGGGGTTGTTCAGTTGCAGGGCATCCAGCCGGATGGCACCCTGATCCAGCCGAAGGGCGGCGGTCAGTTTGCTGGCCCCGGCCAGCACGCGGTTGACCTCGGACTGACCGGTGCGCAGGTTGGTGGCGTCGGCGGCAAGGGTGATGCTGGCGGTGTCCGGCGTGCCCTTGAAGGTGGCATCGGCAGCGATGCGCCCGCCAAACGCGGGGCGCAGGCGCGACAGGTCGTCCAGCACCACGCGCGCGGTCAGATCACTGCCGGCCACGGCAAGCAGGCCGCTGGCGGTGGCCTGGGCCCCGGGGGCGGTGACGGTCAGGCGTTCGATCGTCAGGCTGTCGCCGTTCAGATCGGCGGTCAGTTGCACCGCTGACGCGCCTTGCAACAGGCGGTCGGCCTCGGGCTGGCCCAGGCGCAACGATGTGCCCGCAAGATCGGCCACAATCCGGGCGCGGCCCGTGGTCAGCGGCCCGGTCAGGCGCAGCGCACCCTGCACTGCGCCGCCATAAGACGGGCCAAGGCGCGACAGGTCGGCCATGGCAAGGGTCAGCTCCAGATCGGCCTGATCCGAGGTGACGGTGCCCTTGCCATCCACCACAAGCCCGCCCGCCCGCAGCGTCAGTGCCCGCAGGGCGGTGCCGGTGGTGTCGCGCCGGGCATCGAGGGTGATCGAGGACGGGCCGCGCAGCAGCCCGTCAAGCTGGGCGATGTCGGTGGTCAGATCCTGACCGTCGATCCGCACCTTTGCGTCGAAATCGCCCCCAAGGGGGCTGCCTTCGCCTTCGACCGTGATGGTGCCGCGCCCGGACAGCGCCCGCTTGGCAAGGCCCGACAGCGGGGCAATATCCTGCGCGTCGATCCGCAGGGTGCCACGGGTGCGAAACCCATCCGACAGGCCTGCGATCTGGCCGCCCGCGCTGAGCGCGATCGGCCCGGCGGTCAGGTCCAGCGCGCCGATGCGAAACACCCCGGTGCCTTGCTGCCATGTCAGCCGGGTGGTGGCGGACACCTGCGTGCCCAGGGCCATGGCAAGCGCGGGGTCGGCGGGGGCAACCCCCTCTGCCTTCAGTGTCAGCGTGCCGCCGATGGTGTTGCCGGTGGCCAGACGCGCGATGCGGCCCGATCCGCGCAGGTCCAGCTTTGCCAAGGTGCCGTCAGGGGTGGTGACGCCTTCGGCATCGACCGCGGCCCGCCAGGTTTCGCCGGTGGAGCTGTCATAGCCGATGTCCAGCCGCGCCGATTGCAGCGATACACCCGCATCAAAACCGGGGACCAGCACGGATCGGCCATCGGGGTCGGCCAAGGTGCCGGTCAGGGCCAGCACTTCGGGCAGACCGTCGGGGGCAATGCGGGCGCGGCCGCGCAGGGTCAGCGCGCGGGCGGTCAGGTCCAACGCCGTCAGGTCCAGCCTGCCGTTGGCACTGCGGCTGCCGGTGGTGACCAAGGCCACCTGATTGCCAAGGAAATCGGCATAGGCCGGCAGGAACAGCGGGGCGATATCGCCCCTGACATCGGCGGCAAAGCGGGTGGCATCGTCTTGGGTGCCAGTCGGGGTGCCAGTCAGGGTCACGGTGCCGGCCAGACGCTCGGCCCCGTCGCTTTTCAGTGCCAGATCGGCGACGAAATCGGACAGCGGGCCCGCACCCTTGATCACCAGATCAACCGAGGGCTGGCCCGGCAGGTTCAGCAAGCTGGACACCACGCCGCCCGCCCCTTCGCTGGCATCCAGCGACAAGGACAGGTTGCGGGTGGCGTTGTCGAAGCCGGCGGCAAGGTCGATTCGCCCGCTGGGGCCGGCATTGGTGCGGTCAATGTGCAAGGTGGCCGATCCGTCGCCACCCGACAGGGACAGGGCGGCCTCGACACTGCCTTCGATCTGTTCGCCCAGCAGCGCCGGGCCCAGCACCACCCGTGCCGCCGAGATCCTGGCAATCTCGACCGCCACCGGCAATTCGGGCAGGGCAAAGCCTGCGGCCTCGGGGGATGGCGCGGTGGCATCCGGCGCGGGCGCGCGGTCGATGATGATCTCGGCCGCCGTCAATTCGTCCACCGACACCCGGCCCGACAGCAGGGCGGCGCGGCTCCAGTCCAGCACGATGTCGTTCAGCGTCAGCCAGACGCCCTGATCATCGGCGATGGTCAGTTGCGTGGCGGTGGCGCGTGACGACAAGGCCCCCTTGAAGCCCCGCAGAACCACCTGCCGCCCGGCGCCGGACAGGTTGTCTTCCAGAAAGGCGGTGATGGTGCCGCGGTCTGCGCGTTCCTGCGCGGTTTCCTGCGCCTGCACCACGACAGGGGCGACAATCAGGACAAGGACAAGCCACCAGCGCATCAGAACGACTGCCCCAAACCAACATAAAGCTGCACACCATCGCCGGTGCTGCCGCGCACCGGAGCGGCCACGTCCAACCGGATGGGCCCAAAGCCGGTGTCATAGCGCACACCCAGGCCCGCCCCGGCGTGCCAGTCACCCTGCGCATCGAAAAAGCTGCCCACATCGACGCGGCCCGCATCGACAAAGCCGACGATGCCGATCCTGGGTGTGACCTTGGTGCGCAATTCCAGCGATCCGGCCAGGAAATGATTGCCGCCGATCTGATATTGAACCGGCCCGCGCAAAAGCTGCACCCCCAGCGACTGATAGGGCTGGCCGCGCACGGTGCCGCCGCCACCGGAATAGAACAGATCGTCACGCGGGGTTTCCAGCAGTTGTGCCCCGGTCACCATGCCGGCCTGAAACCGCGCGGCAACCACAAAGCGGTCTTCCGCGCCAAAGCCGCGATAGCCGCGCAGGTCGGTGGTCAGCCGCAGGCCCGACCCGGTTGTGCCAAAGCCAAGGAAGGGCTTGGCCTCGGCCTCGATGTAAAAGCCGCGCTTGGCGTCGGTCTTGTTGTCGCGGCGATCCCATGTCAGGCCAATCGGCAGCGCCAGGCTGCGGAAGCGGAACTTTGACCGCTCGGAGCCGTCCAGCGCGATATCCGCGCCTTCGATCTGGCCATAGGCCAGATCAATCCGCGCGGTCAGGCTGTCGCTGAAGATATGGCTGAAGCCAAGGCCGATGTTGAAGCTGTCGGCGCGATAATCGGCCTCGTCCAGATGGGCGATTTCGGTGGAAAAGCGCAGCGTGGTGTCTGCCGACAATGTGGCGGGGCGGTCAATGGTCAGACCAAGCCGGTAGTCGGCCCCGCTGCTGGACGCGCCGATATTGGCAATCTTGCCTTCGATGCGCAGCCGTTCAGCCCCGCCAAACAGGTTGCGGTGCATCCAGGCGGCGGTCAGGTCCAGCCCTTCCAGACTGGACACCTCGGCCCCGAAACTCATCCGGCGGCGCTTTTCTTCGACCACGGTGATGGTGGTGCCCAAAAGGTCGGGGCGGGTGATGTCTTCATCTTCGGTGATCGCCACCGAGGCAAAGGTGCCGGTGCGGCGCAGGCGGTTTTCGGCGCGGTCCAGTTCAGCCGGATCGAACGTCTCTCCTTGCGGGATGCCGGCAATCTTGCGGACGCGGTTTTCGCGGGTGCGCTGGTTGCCTTCAATCGCCACCGCGCCGAACCGCAGGCGCGGGCCCGGCGTCAGTGTCACGCGGGCGGAAAGCGCACGATCGGGGTGGTCAGCGACGATGTCCTGCCCGGCGACGGCGGCCTTGGCGTGGCCCCGGGCGCGCCAGCCGTCGATACCCGCCGTCACCGCCTGCTTCACAAGGCCACTTTGCGCCACCTTGCCGGCGGCAAAGCCTTCGGGCAGGTCGGTGTCCGGGGCCAATGGTGAGACACGGGCCTGTGAGAACCGGAACTCGGGGCCGGGGTCGATGCGCACTTCGATCCGGCTGACGCGGGCGGGCACATCCAGCGGGGCGATCTGTGACGCTTCGCGCCCGTCCAGCAGCACCGAGATCACCGGGGCGTAGCGGCCTTGTGCATAAAGCGCCCCGATCAGGCGGCCATATTCGGCGCGGGCTGCGGCCAGCACTTCATCGGGCGAATCCTGCGCGTCTTCCAGCGCCAGAAGTGCCGACGCGCCACGCAGGGCCGCTGCCAGATCAGGGTCGCCGCCTGCGAAAGAAAACTGAACCCGGTCAAGCGCCTGCGTGTTTGTGCCCACAGACATTGCCGCCAGAAAGGCCACCGCAAAAGGCAGGCGGAACAGGGGGCGTCTGCGCATAGTCGGGAAAATCCTATCAACCACAAGGGAAAGTATCGCAAGCGGGCGCATGATGTGCAATCAACTGCTTGTAATTTCTGCGCAGAAAACCGCCAATGATGCGGTTTTCAACGCAGAATTTGGCATGTGGTTCCCTGCTGGCACGCCCGTTTCCGACCGGCGCGGCCCTATTGCGCCGCAATCTCGCGGTTGGCAGCCAACAGCCCCTCGCTGACCGCAGACAGCGCCAGGGCGGCGGCGCCATGCGCCCAAAGCAGATCACCCCAGGCATGAATTTCGATCGGCGGGCGGGGGCGACCGGTGTTGATGACCAGATTTTCCATCTCGGCCAGCGTTTCGGTGGCGTAAAGATAGTCAAAGCGCATCCGTTCGCCCGAAAGGATGATCAGCGACGGGTCGAACAGGTTGACCACGTTGGACAACCCCACCGCCAGAAACCGCCCGGCACGGCGAAAGATGCTGCGCGCGGTGGCATTGCCGGCCTTGGCATGGTCATAAAGGCTTTCAAGCAGCACGCCGATGCTTTGGCCTTCCTTGTGGCCCCAGTTCAGCGCCGTCGTCGCCTCGCGCGCAAGGGCATAGTCGGCGACATAGGCCTCAAGACAGCCGCGCTGGCCACAGCGGCACAGCGCGCCGTCAAGCTGAACCTTGGTGTGACCCAGTTCCAGCCCCAGCCGTTGCGCGCCGCGATAAATCCGGTGGTTCAGCACCACACCCATGCCGACGCCATGTTCGATGGTGACCACCACAAAGTCTGACAGCCCCCTGCCCACGCCGAACCACAATTCGGCCAAAGCCACCAGATTGGCATCATTGTCGATCCAGACCGGCAGGCCAAGGCGCTGCGCCGCCCGCGCCGACAAAGGCACCGCACGGTCCACAAGCACCGACGACCACAGCACCACCCCGTCCAGACTGTCGACAAAACCGGGCACACCCAGACCGACGGCGGACAGATCAGCCCGAAGGATGCCAGCCTTGGCACAGACCCGGTCCAGCAAGGTTTCGACCGCATCCAGCAGTTCAGGCAGCGTCATCGGGCCGGGACGGCGCGGAATGGCATCATCGGCGATCAGGTTGCCGGCAAAGTCGACGATCACCGCCGTATGTTCGCGGTCCGAGATCTTCATTCCGGCCACCCGGTGCGCCGCCGCCCGCACCCCCAGCGCCACGGCAGGGCGGCCGCGCACGCTTTCGCCATCCCGCGGCGCGGCGACCTCGTCTATCAGGCCGGCCTCGATCAGGTCCGAGGTGATTGTGGTGACCGATGCCGGGCTTACCCCAAGATCCTTGGCCACCTGCACACGCGGAATAAGCCCGGCCGAGCGGACCCGTTCAAACACCTGCTGCCGCAAGGGGCGCATCGTATCGGACAAGGGCGGGATCAGCGGACCCACGCCTTTGCGCCCGTCGCCTGCCTTACCGACGATATGTTGCGTCAACATTTATTCGACTTCCAAACTAAATATGCTGATCTGCGTCCCAACCTTGCCCAAAAATTGCTGCACAGCAGCGAAACTTTGGTCAGCATGTGATCATATCCAGCTTTCGACACGATTTTTATTTTGACACCTGAAATTAATCAAGGCTATTTTCAGCGCGTATCGGCGAATCCGTCGAACCAGCCATACGCTGGCTGCATCCATAGGGAGGATACTTATGCGTAACGCAATCGTGCTTGCCGTGATCGCGGCGACGGGGTTTTCGTCCGCTGCATTCGCCGAAGGCAAGAAGGTCGGCGTGTCGTGGTCGAACTTCCAGGAAGAGCGCTGGAAGACCGATGAGGCCGCCATCAAGGCCGCTTTGGAAGCCAACGGCGACACCTATATTTCGGCTGACGCACAGGCATCGGCTGCCAAGCAGCTGACCGACGTCGAAGCCCTGATCGCCCAGGGCGCAAACGCGCTGATCATTCTGGCGATGGACAAGGACGCCATCGGGCCAGCGGTTGACCAGGCCGCGGCCGAAGGCATCCCGGTCGTGGGCTATGACCGTCTGATCGAAGACAGCCGCGCCTTCTATCTGACCTTTGACAACAAGGGCGTCGGCAAGATCATTGCCGAAACCGTCAAGGCCGTGCAGCCCGAGGGCAACTATGCCATCATCAAGGGCGACCCCGGTGATCCGAACGCCGCTTTCCTGCTGGAAGGCATGATGGAAGTGATCGGCGGCGACGTGGCAGCCGGCAAGATCAAGATCGTTGGCGAAGCGTTCTCGGACGGCTGGAAGCCAGAGGCCGCCCAAGCCAACATGGAACAGATCCTGACCGCCAACAACAACGCCGTTGACGCCGTTCTGGCCGAAAACGACGGCACGGCCGGTGGTGCGATTGCCGCCTTGGCCGCGCAAGGCATGACCATTCCGGTCGGCGGTCAGGACGGCGACCTTGCCGCGCTGAACCGTGTGGCGCGGGGCACCCAGACCGTGTCGGTGTGGAAAGACTCGCGTCAACTGGGTGCGGCTGCGGCAAACATCGCTTCGGCACTGGCGGGTGGCGCAGCGCTGGATGCGATCGAAGGTGCGACCAAGTGGTCGGGCGGCGCAAAGGGCGTTGAAATGAACGCCATCTTCCTGTCGCCCACCCCGATCACCAAAGACACCTTGAACGTCGTGATCGACGCGGGCCAGATCTCGAAAGAGCAGGCTTGCGACGGCGCAATGGAAGGCGTTGCAGCCTGCCAGTAACAGGCTGACCTGACCGGCGCGCGCGACAGGCCCGCGCCGGTCTTTCCGATCACCGATGATCTCGGCATGGCGCGACGCAAGCTGTCCGCCTGTCCGTCTCTGCACATTCCGTTTTCCCCTTTCAGTGCTGGACGCAGACATGACCCAAACCGACACCAAGGCTGGCGATACCAAGGCTGGCACCACCGAGGCTGGCACCACCGACACGCAATTGACCCCGGTCGGCCGCTTTTTGAAAGCCACCGAGATTGACACCCGCCTGCTGGGCATGGTTGGGGCGCTTGCCCTGATCTGGATCGGCTTTCACCTGTATGGTGCGCTGGTCAACGGCAACGGCGCCTTCCTGACGCCGCGCAACCTGTGGAACCTGTCAGTCCAGACATCGTCGGTCGGCATCATGGCCTGCGGGATGGTGCTGGTGATCATCACCCGGCACATCGACCTTTCGGTCGGGTCGGTGCTGGGCTTTACCGCGATGATCATGGGGATCACCCAAGTCTGGGTCCTGCCCGACATCCTTGGGCTTGGCAGCCCGCTGATCTGGATCATCACCGCGATTGTCGGCATTTCGCTTGGCACGCTGATCGGCGCTTTTCATGGCTGGCTGGTGGCCTATCGCGGCATTCCGGCCTTTATCGTGACGCTGGGCGGTTTGCTGGTCTGGCGTGGGGCGGCCTTTCTTGTGGCGCGCGGCGAGACGATTTCGCCGGTGGACAGCACCTTTGCGCTGCTGGGCGGCGGGCCCTATGGTGCCATCGGGGCAATCGGAAGCTGGGTTGTCTGCGCCATCGCCTGCGCCGCGATCGTGTGGCTGCTGCTGGCCGGGCGCAAAAGCCGCGCCGTTCACGGCTTTCCGCAACGTCCGGCGTGGGCGGAAACCTTTCTTGCGACGCTTGGCTGCGGCCTGGTTCTGGGGGCCACGCTGGTGGTCAACGCCTATCCCTGGCCTACGGGCATCGTCAATAATTACGCAAAGGCCAACGGGCTGACGGTGCCGGAAGGCGGCATGTTCATCAGCCACGGCTTTGCCATTCCGGTGCTGATCCTGATCGCGGTCGGCATCGCGATGACCATAGTTATGACCCGCACCCGGTTTGGCCGCTATGTCTATGCCATCGGCGGCAACCCGGATGCGGCAGAACTGTCGGGCATCAACACCCGCTGGATGACCGTCAAGATCTTTGCGCTGATGGGTCTGCTGACCGGAATATCGGCCGTCGTCGCCTCGGCCCGACTGAACAGCGCCACCAATTCCCTGGGCGAGCTGGACGAACTTTACGTGATTGCCGCCGCCGTGATCGGGGGCACGTCGCTGGCAGGGGGCGTTGGCACGATCTATGGCGCCATTCTGGGCGCGCTGGTGATGCAAAGCCTGAAGACCGGGATGGTGCTGATCGGCTTTGATGCGGCAATCCAGAACATCGTGGTCGGTGCGGTGCTGGTTCTGGCCGTCTATGTCGACATCCTGTATCGCGGCAAATCGAAATGACGGGGGATATCATGCCAGCCAAAGCAACGCCTCTGGTCGAATTGCGCAACATCTCGATCTCGTTCGGCGGGATCAAGGCGGTCGACAGGGTGACGGTCGATCTGTTCCCGGGCGAGGTTGTCGGCCTGTTGGGCCACAATGGCGCGGGCAAGTCGACGCTGATCAAATGCCTGTCCGGGGCATACCAGATGGACTCGGGCGAGATCTTTATCAACGGCGAACGGGTCGACATCCAGAACCCGCGCGATGCCCGCCACTACAACATCGAAACGATTTACCAGACCCTTGCGCTTGCCGACAACCTGAACGCCGCATCGAACCTGTTTCTGGGGCGCGAGCTGGTGACGGCGGCGGGCTTTGTCGATGACGCGCAGATGGAGGCCGAGACCCGCAAGATCATGGCGCGGCTGAACCCCAACTTCCGCAAGTTCAACGTGCCGGTCTCTGCCCTGTCGGGGGGGCAACGCCAATCGGTGGCGATTGCCCGGGCCGTGTATTTCAACGCGCGCATCCTGATCATGGATGAGCCGACCGCCGCCCTTGGCCCGCAAGAGACGCAGATGGTGGCCGAGTTGATTCACGAATTGAAGCGTCAGGGTCTGGGGATTTTCCTGATCGAGCATGACATCCATTCCGTGATGAAGCTGTGCGATCGCGCGGTGGTGATGAAGAACGGTCAGCGCGTTGGCACGGTGAACGTGGCCGAGGTCAGCGATGACGACATTCTGGGCATGATCATCATGGGCAAAAAGCCCGCATCGGCGGTGTGATGTATATCGGGCTTGATCTGGGCACGTCCGGCCTGAAGGGCGTGCTGATGTCCGAGGCGCAAGAGGTGCTGGCCGAAGCGACCGCGCCGCTGAAGGTGTCACGCCTGCACGCGGGCTGGAGCGAACAGGCCCCCAGCGACTGGATCACGGCGGCCGAGTCGGTGCTGGACAAGCTGGCGGCGCATGGCCTTGGGTCGGTGCGCGGCATTGGCCTTTCGGGGCAGATGCACGGTGCAACGCTGCTGGACAAGTCGAACCAGGTGCTGCGCCCCTGCATCTTGTGGAACGACACCCGCAGCCACGAAGAAGCCGCCGAGATGGACGAAGACCCGATGTTTCGCCGGGTGACCGGCAACATCATCTTTCCGGGCTTTACCGCGCCAAAGCTGGCTTGGGTGCAAGCGCATGAGCCTGCGCTGTGGGACCGGGTGGCGATGGTCCTGTTGCCAAAAGACTACCTGCGCCTTTGGCTGACCGGTGATGCGGTCAGCGAAATGTCGGATTCCGCCGGAACCGGCTGGCTGGACACCGGCGCGCGCGCATGGTCCGATGATCTGCTGACGGCAACCGGGCTGTCGCGCGCGCAGATGCCTGCGCTGGTTGAAGGCTCGGCCCCGTCGGGCACCTTGCGCGGGGCGTTGGCCGCGCGCTGGGGGTTGCCTGCGGGCGTAGTGATTGCGGGCGGCGGCGGCGACAATGCCGCCTCTGGCATCGGTGTGGGTGTGGTCCGGGGCGGCGAGGCGTTTGTGTCCTTGGGCACGTCGGGCGTGCTGTTTGCCGCCAATGACGGTTACCAACCCGCGCCGGATACCGCCGTGCACACCTTTTGCCATGCCCTGCCCGACACCTGGCATCAGATGGGGGTAATTCTGGCCTGCACCGATGCGCTGAACTGGTATGCGCGGCTGGTGGGGGCTGATGCGGCCAGCCTGACGGCCGAATTGGGGCCACTGCAAGCCCCCGGCAAGACGCAGTTCCTGCCCTATCTGGGCGGCGAGCGCACGCCGCTGAACAGTGCCGCGATCCGGGGCGCGTTCACCGGGCTGGACCATGCCACCGACCGGGCGGCGGGCACGCGCGCGGTGCTGGAGGGCGTGACATTCGCCTTGCGCGATTGCCGCGATGCGCTGGCGGCGACCGGGACAAGGCTGGAAAGCCTGCTGGCCGTGGGTGGTGGGTCGCGGTCGGACTATTGGCTGCGCGCCATTGCCACCGCGCTTGACTGCCCGGTGCAGGTGCCGGTTGCGGGGGATTTCGGCGGCGCGTTTGGCGCGGCGCGGCTGGCGCTGATGGCCGTGACCGGGGCCGGGGCCGAGGTGGCTTTCTTGCCAAGAACAGCGCGGGTGATCGAACCTGACACCGCGTTGAAAGACGCCTTCGATGCGGGCCACGCCCGCCATATTGCCGCACAAACCGCCATCAAGGGCCTGACATGACAGATTTTTTCAAAGACATCCCCGCCATTCGCTATGAAGGCCCGGACAGCCAGAATGAATACGCCTTTCGCCACTACAACCCCGATGAGGTGGTTATGGGCAAGCGGATGGAAGATCATCTGCGCTTTGCGGTGGCCTATTGGCACAGCTTTGCCTGGCAGGGCGGCGACCCGTTCGGCGGGCAGACCTTTGACCGCCCGTGGTTTGGCGACACCATCGCGCTGGCCAAGCTGAAGGCCGATGTCGCATTTGAGATGTTCGATATTCTGGGCGTGCCGTTCTATTGCTTTCACGATGCCGACGTGCGGCCCGAGGGTGCCAGATTTGCCGAAAGCAAGCGCAACCTAGACGAGATGGTGGATTACCTTGCCGAGAAGCAGGCAAGCCACAAGACGCAGTTGTTGTGGGGCACCGCCAACATGACCAGCCATCGGCGCTGGATGAGCGGGGCCGCAACCAACCCAGACCCCGATGTCTATGCCTTTGCGGCGGCGACGGTGAAGGCAAACATGGACGCCACCCACCGTTTGGGCGGTCAGAACTATGTGCTGTGGGGCGGGCGTGAAGGCTATGAGACGCTACTGAACACCGATCTTGGGGCCGAACGCGCCCATGCCGGGCGGTTCTTGCAGCAGGTGGTCGAATACAAGCACAAGATCGGCTTCAAGGGCCGCATTCTGGTTGAACCCAAGCCACAGGAACCCAGCAAGCACCAGTATGACTACGATGTTGCTACGGTTTATGGCTTTCTGAAAGAGTTCGGGCTGGAGCGTGAGGTGCAGACCAATATCGAACAGGGCCACGCCATTCTGGCGGGCCATACGTTCGAACATGAAATCGCATTGGCCTCGGCCTTGGGGATCTTCGGGTCGATCGACATCAACCGCAACGATTACCAATCGGGCTGGGACACCGACCAATTCCCGAACAACCATGCCGAAAAAGCCTTGGCGTTCTACGAGATCCTGCGGGCGGGTGGATACACCACGGGCGGCACCAATTTTGACGCCAAGGTGCGGCGGCAGTCGCTTGACCCGGCAGACCTGATCCTTGCCCATGTCGGCGGCATGGACACCTGCGCGCGGGCACTGAAATGCGCCGCCGCGATGCTGGAGTCGGACAAGCTGGAGGCCAACCGCCGCACGCGCTATGCCGGGTGGGATACCCCCGCCGCGCAGGCGATGCTGTCGGGCGGGCTGGACGCGGCGGCGGCGCGTGTGACCGCCGAAGGGTTGGAACCGCAGCCAAAATCGGGGCGGCAAGAGCGGCTGGAGAACCTGTGGAACACCTTCACCTGATGCCGTCATCCGATACCGTCTTTTGACCGTGGAGGGCGCGATGAACAGACGCAGTTTTGTTGGCTTTGGCGGCGCGGCCCTTGCGGGCCTTGCCTTGCCCCGTCCGGCGCTTGCGGCTGCGGACCCCGCGCCGGTGCTGCGGAACTGGTACCGGCTGGTGCTGGAACTGGTGCGCCACACCGCCACCTATTCGCCGCCCGTCGCCAGCCGCGCCTTTGGCTATCTTGGCGTGGCCGCGTGGGAGGCGCTGGCGTCATGCCGCACGGACACGGTATCGCTGGCGGGGCAACTGACCGGGCTGACAGCCCTGCCCACCTGCGACCCGGCTTTGGCCTATGACCCGTCGGCCATTCTGAACGCCACCCTGTCGCGGGCGGTGGCCGCATTTTTTGGCAACACCGGCCCGACCGGCCAGCGCGCGATGCAGGCCATGGCGCGGCAGATGGGAAGTGGGTTGGACGCCCTGCCCGCCGATGTGCTGGCCCGCAGCGAAAGCCACGGGCAGGCGATTGCCGAGCATATCATCGCGTGGTCGATGACCGATGGTGGCGCGGTGGTGGAAAACATGGGCTTTCCCATGGAATATGTGCTGACAGACGGTCCGGCGCATTGGGTGCCGACCAGCCTGATCCGCCAGCAGCAAACCCCGCTTTTGCCCGATTGGCACAAGAACCGCCCCTTTGCCCTGCCTGCGGGCAACACCTGCGCATTGCCCCCGCCCCCCGCCTATAGCGAAGCAGCGGGGTCGGCGTTCCATGCCGAGGCGATGGAGGTTTACACCACCAGTCGCAGCCTGACCGAGGAACAAAAAACCATTGCGCGGTTCTGGTCGGATGACCCGATGCTGTCGCCCACCCCGCCGGGGCATTGGGTAGAGATTGTGTTGCAGATCATTGACCGTGACAGGCTGGACGCGCTGCGCAGCGCCGACATCATGGCGCGCCTTGGTGTGGCGATGGCGGATGCGTTCATAGGCTGCTGGCAGGCCAAGTTCGCGCATGACCTGTTGCGCCCGGTCACCTATATCCACCGGGTGATTGACCCGAAGTGGGAACCGCTGCTGATTACGCCGCCTTTCCCCGAATATCCGTCGGGGCATTCAACCCTGTCCGGGGCCGCGGCCACGGTGTTGACGGCCACGTTTGGCGCGGATTTCGCCTTTGCCGATGCCACACACGAAGCAGATGGCCTTGCCGCGCGCAGCTTTCCAAGCTTTTGGGCCGCAGCCGAAGAGGCGGCGATCTCGCGGCTGTACGGCGGCATCCACTTTCGGGCGGCGATTGACCGGGGTCTGGATCAGGGCCGCTGCATCGGCGACCATGCTGTGCGGTTGCGGACGCTGGCATGATCCGCGCGTTTGGTCTTTGCTTGCTGGCCCTGCCCGCCGTGGCGCAAGAGGTGCCACGCTTTGTCGAGGAAACGGCCAGCGCCGGGCTGACGCACAGCTATAGCGGCGACTGGGAATATATGGTGGGCGGCGGCGTTGCGGTGTTTGACTGCACCGGCGATGACCGGCCCGAGGTGTTCATGGCGGGGGGCGCTGCCCCGGCGGGATTTTGGCGCAATGACAGCCCCACGGGCGGGGCCTTGACGCTGACCGTGCAGACCAGCGGGCTGGAACTGACCGGCGTCACCGGGGCCTATCCGCTGGACGTTGACAGTGACGGCATCACCGACCTTGCGCTGTTGCGCGTGGGTGAAGACGTGCTGATGCGCGGTCTGGGCGATTGCCGGTTTCAGCGGGCGAATGAAGCGTGGGGGTTTGACGGTGGCGATGCCTGGTCCACCGCCTTTGCGGCAACATGGGAAACGGGGCAGGAGTTTCCGACACTGGCCATCGGCACCTATATCGACCGCACACAAGAAGCGTTTCCCTGGGGCAATTGCACCGACAACCACCTGCACCGCCCCGCGGGTCGCGGCTATGGCACGAGGGTCCCGTTGACGCCCAGTTATTGCACCCTGTCGCTGCTGTTTACCGACTGGAATGCGTCGGGGCGCAAATCGCTGCGGGTGTCGAATGACCGTGAGTATTACAAGGGCGGACAAGAGCAGATGTGGCACCTGCCAACCGGGGATGCGCCGCGGCTTTACACCGAGGCCGAGGGTTGGAAGCGGTTGCGCATCTGGGGCATGGGGATCGCCAGCACCGATCTGAACGCCGACGGATACCCCGAATTTTACCTGACCAGCATGGCCGACCACAAGTTGCAAACCCTTGTCGCACCTGCGCCTGGAACCACGCCCGATTACAGCGATGTGGCATGGGCGCGGGGGGTTACGGCGCATCGGCCATTCGTGGGCGACGATCCGCGCCCGTCTACCGGTTGGCACGCCCAATTTGCCGATGTGAACAACGACACGCGGGCCGATCTGTTCGTGGCAAAGGGCAATGTCTGGGACATGCCCGATTTTGCCTTGGCCGACCCGAACAACCTGTTGCTGCAAGGGCCGGACGGTGTGTTTGTCGAAGTGGCGGACAAGGCGGGCACGGCGTCGATGCAGCCGTCGCGCGGGGCGGCGGTGGTCGATCTGAACGCCGATGGCGCGCTTGACCTTGTGGTGGTGAACCGCAATGCCCCGGCGCAGGTCTGGCGCAATGCCGGGCCGGTGGGAAACTGGGTCAGGCTGGCCTTGTCACAGCCGGGGCCGAACCCGACCGCGATCGGGGCCTTTGTCGAGGTGCAAAGCGGCGACCGCCGGCAAAGGCACGAGGTGACAGTGGGCGGCGGCCATGCCAGCGGCATCTGGGGGCCACAGCATTTCGGGCTTGGAGCGGCGGACAAGGCGCAGGTCAGGGTCATCTGGCCCGATGGCCACATCTCGGGTTGGCAAGAGGTTACGGCAAATCAGACCGTTGTGGTTGATCGTTGACAGGGGTGCCAGTTCGGGTGCCGGTTCGGGCGTTGACGCGTGGGGTTGTCAGCTCGGCATTGACCGCGCCGCCCAGCAGCACCGCCCAGACACCCAGATACAGCCACATCAGCAGCGCCACCACCGCGCCGATCGACCCGTAGATCCGGTTGTAACTGTCAAAGTTGGCCAGATAAGCCGAAAACGCGAAGCTGACCGCCGACCATGTCACCGCGGCCACCACGACGCCAACGCTGACCCAAGGCCGCCCCGCGGCCTGGGGCAGGTTGGGGCCGAAATGATAGATGATCGACAGGCAACTCAGCACCAGCAGAAACATGGCAAGCCACGGCAGGACCAGCAGCACCATTTGTTCCGCCGGACCCAGATCGACAAAACCAAGCACGAAGGGCACCAGCACGATCGTGCCAAGGCCGAACAGACTGGCAAAGATCAGCGCAAGCGTCATCAGGATGTCGACCGCCCAGCCCCAAAGCCAGTTGCGCGGCGTGGCCCGGTGAACCACATCCAGACCTGTGATCAGGGCGGAAACCCCTGCCCGCGCGGAGTAAAGCGCAATCATCAGCGAGACGAGGGTTGCCCATCCAAGGGTCGCGCGGGGGGTGGTCAGAAGGCCCGTCACCTGATCGTGGACCAGCCTTGCCGCGTCGGCGGGCAAGAAACGCTCGGCCACCGCAAGATAATCGGCAATCACCGCCGGATCGGCCACCAGGCCCCAGATCGCAATGCTGGCGGCAAGGCCGGGAAAGACCGCGAACATCGCGTAGAATGCCACCCCGGCAGCGATCAGCCCGAAATGACCATCCCCGACCCGGCACCAGACCGACCAGAGAAAATCCCTGAATGCAAAAAGCCGCTGCAACATCAGCCCACCTAAGCGTGTTATTCTGGCATGCGCAACTTGCGCAGGGGTTTTACTGCTGAAAAGATAGCGCAAACAGGAGCCGTTCCCATGACCTATGTCCCCCATCCCGTCCGCTATTCCCGCATGACCTATCGCCGCTGCGGCGCATCGGGGTTGAAGCTTCCGGCGATCAGCCTTGGCCTGTGGCACAACTTTGGTCATGACACGGCGCATCAGGTAAAGCGCGAGATCTGCCGCACGGCCTTTGACCACGGGATTACCCATTTCGACCTTGCCAACAACTATGGCCCGCCCCCCGGTTCCGCCGAAGAGGCGTTTGGCGGGATCTTGCGCACCGATTTCGCGCACCACCGGGATGAGCTGATCATCAGCTCGAAAGCCGGCTACAACATGTGGCAGGGGCCTTACGGGGAATGGGGCAGCCGCAAATACCTGATCGCGTCCTGTGACCAAAGCCTGAAGCGGATGGGGCTGGATTACGTGGATATCTTTTATTCGCACCGCTTCGACCCCGACACGCCGCTGGAAGAAACCATGGGCGCGCTGGACCATATCGTGCGGTCAGGCCGGGCGCTTTATGTCGGCATTTCCAGCTATTCCAGCGCCAAGACCCGGCAGGCGGCGGCGATCCTGAAAGACCTTGGCACGCCCTGCGTGATCCATCAGCCCAGCTATAACATCCTCAACCGTTGGGTGGAAAAGGACGGATTGCGCGAAACGCTGGAAGATCTGGGCATCGGGTCGATTGCCTTTACGCCGCTGGCACAAGGGATCCTGACCACGAAATACCTTGGCGGCATCCCCCAGGGCAGCCGGGCCGCACAGGGCAAAAGCCTGAACCCCGCCACGATCACGCCGCGCGCCATCGAAAGCGTGCGCGCGCTGGACGCGATCGCGCAGGCGCGCGGTCAGACGCTGGCGCAGATGGCGATTGCCTGGGTGCTGCGCGACGGCAAGATCACCACTGCGCTGATCGGCGCGTCAAGGCCCGAACAGGTGGTGGATTGCGCGGGGGCCATTGGCAACCTTGCGTTCACAGCACACGAGTTGGCGGAAATCGACCGGGTTTCGGCGGAAGAAGACATCAACCTGTGGGCGCGGTCTTCGGCGGAATAGGCCCGCAAACTGCCTAAAACCCCATCCTTTAAGCGCCCGTTCACCGACCTGCTGTAGACCGGTAGACGGGTGTGAAACATGGGTGTGTGATGGCCGGGCAATCAAATGCCGCGCCAGTCATCATCAAGCGGAAGAAAGTCGTCATCGCAGGTGGCCACCACGGGGGTGCGTGGAAGGTTGCCTATGCCGATTTCGTGACGGCCATGATGGCCTTCTTCATGCTGATGTGGCTGTTGAACGCGACGACGGAAAAGCAACGCAAGGGGATTGCGGACTATTTCAGTCCGACAATCCCGATCAACCGGATCTCGGGCGGCGGCGACGGCGCTTTTGGCGGGGATTCGGTGATGTCCGAAAAGACGCTGGCGCAGAATGGAACCGGGGCCGCTGCCGAAAAACCCACCAATGACCGGCAGGCCAACGGCGAAGCGGCTGGCGACACCGCCGCCAAGGCCGAGGAACAGGAAAAGCTGGCACAGGTCGAAAAGACCCTGCTGGCGCGCAGCGGCGAAAGCATGACGATGGAACGTCTGTTGCGCCATGTGGTCACAAAAGTGACCGATGAAGGGCTGGTGATCGAGGTGTTCGATCTGCCGCAAGCGCCATTGTTTGAGCCCGACGCAGCGACGCCGACCAAAACCCTGCAGGAGTTGTCTTCCGTGTTGGCCGACGTGCTGGTCGCCACCGAAAATCCTTTGGCTGTCGGGGGTTACGTGCGCAGCTATCCGCTGATGCTGAAGGCCAACCCGGTCTGGCCGCTGTCTGCCGACCGCGCCTTGGCGATGCGGCTGTTGCTGGAAGGTGATGGCTTGGCGGACAACCGCTTTGCCCGCGTCACCGGCTTTGCCGACCGCAAGCCGCTGACGCCTGATCCGTCGGTCCTGCGCAACAACCGGCTTGAGGTGGTCTTGCTGCGCAGCAACCGATAACCCGATCCGTCAAATTGAACGCATTAGCGGGCTGTTAATCGCCTTGGTGCAGGGTGCGAGGCATATAGCGCATCGACCTGTAGAAAGGCGGTATTGATGACGATCTCTTCCTCGCTGAACGCGGGTGTGGCTGGCCTGAACGCGAATGCGACCCGGCTTGCCACCATCTCGGACAACATCGCAAACTCTTCGACCTTTGGCTACAAACGGGCGTCGACCGAATTTGAAAGCATGGTCATTACCAGTGCCCGCGGGGCGGGAACCTATTCCGCAGGTGGGGTCAGGGCATCGACCCAACGCATGATCGAGGATCGCGGGGCGATCGTCGGCACGTCCAACGCGCTTGACCTGGCCGTCTCAGGGCGCGGCATGCTGCCCGTGGTACCGTCGGTCCGCATGACAGACAGCGGTATCGGCGAACAGCCCATGATGATGACCACCACGGGGGCCTTTCGCACCGATGCTACGGGCGTCCTGCGCACCGACTCGGGGCTGGTTCTTCTGGGCTGGCCTGCCAACGCCGATGGAACAGTACCAACCTATCCCCGCGACTCGATGTCGGCCCTGGAACCCGTGGTGATCAACTCCAACCAGACGGCGGGCGACCCCACCACAAAGATGTCGCTTGGCGTCAACCTGCCCGCCACCGAAACCGAGGCCGGCTCGGCGGGCGATACCTTGCCACTGTCGGTGGAATATTTCGGCAATCTTGGCACATCGGAAACGCTGGATATCACGTTCACGCCGGTCATTCCGGCAACCGGGTCGTCCAACAGCTGGACCATGGTCATCCGGGACAGCGGGTTGGATGGCGCCGTGGTCGGTGAATATGAGCTGACCTTTGATGACGCACGCGGATCGGGCGGCACCCTTTCTTCGGTCACCACCCTGTCTGGCGGCGCCTATGACGCCGCGGCCGGCACGCTGGCGCTGACCGTGGCGGGCGGGCCTATCACTGTCACCATAGGGCGCGCGGGCGATCCGAACGGGCTGACCCAGCTTTCTGACAGTTTCGCCCCGACCGCCATCACCAAGGACGGCTCGCCAGTGGGCAACCTGACAGCGGTCGAGGTGGATGAAAACGGCTACATCCTTGCCAGCTATGACACCGGGTTCATCCGCCGGATTTATCAGATTCCCTTGGTTGACGTGCCCAGTGTCAATGGTCTGACGCCATTGAACAACCAGACCTTCCAGGTCTCGCCCGAATCCGGTTCGTTCTTTTTGTGGAACGCCGGAGAAGGGCCGACGGGCAGTGTGGTCGGCTATGCCCGCGAGGGGTCGGCCACCGATGTCGCGGCAGAGTTGACCGCGCTGATCACCACGCAGCGGGCCTATTCATCGAACGCAAAGGTCATCCAGACCGTCGATGAGATGCTGCAGGAAACCACCAACATCAAACGCTGAGGAAGGGCCTGACAGATGAGCATTTCATCCGCGTTGTCCAGCGCCATGACGGGCCTTGCCGCGTCATCAAGAATGGCCGAGGTCACCGCCTCAAACATCTCGAACGCGCTGACCGAAGGCTATGGTCGGCGCGAGGTGCAGCTTTCGGCGCGCGTGCTGGGGCAGACCGGCAGCGGCGTCAGCATCGACGGTGTTGCGCGCGCGATGGATCAGGTCTTGCTGCGCGACCTTCGGCTTGCCTCGGCAGCCCAGGGCTATCGTGAACCTACGGCCGGTTTTCTGGCGCGGTTGGAACAAACAATCGGGGCGCCTGATCAGGCAAATTCGCTGTCCGGTCGCATCACCGCCCTGGAACGCAGCCTGGTCGAGGCCACCGCCCGCCCCGAATCCGAGGCACGTCTTGCATCGGTCGTTGATGCCGCCCGCGGCCTGACAACCGGCTTGTCGGATCTGACCACACAGATCCAGACGGCGCGAAAGACGGCAGACACCCAGATTGCCGCCGATGTGACCACGGTGAACCAGGCCCTTGCCGGGATTTCCGACCTGAACCTGCGGATCAGAACCTACGCTTCCACAGGCCGCGAGACATCTGCCCTGATGGATCAACGCCAAAAGCTGGTGGATCAGGTTGCCTCGATCATTCCGGTGCGGGAACTGGCCCGCGATCATGACCAGATCGCTCTGGTCTCGACCGGCGGAACGATCATGCTGGATGGGCGTCCGGCGAAACTTGACTTCAGCGCCACCGGCACCTTGACCGCCGACATGACGCTGACTTCGGGCGCGCTGTCTGGCCTGACGGTCGATGGCCGGCCGGTCAGCACCGGGCCAGAGGGGGGCCGCCTTGGCGAAGGTCGGCTCGCAGCGCTGTTTGATCTACGCGATACGCTGGCACCGGCGGCGCAGGCGCAGGTCGATGCTTTCGCGCGCAACCTGATCGAGCGGTTTGCCGCGCCCGCCGTTGACCCGACCCTGTCACCCGGCGATGTGGGCCTGTTTACCGATCACGGCACCCCGCTTGACCCCGCAGACGAGGTCGGGCTTGCCGGGCGGGTCAGCATCAATGCGCTGGTGCTGCCCGAGGCCGGTGGCGCCCTGTGGCATCTGCGCGATGGGCTGGGTGCCGTCACGGCAGGGCCGTCGGGGCAATCCGCCGGTCTTGCGGCCCTTGGCGGCGCGCTGACGGGCAAAATCGTGCCAGCCTCGGGCAGCTTTTCGCCCGGCGCGCACAGCCTGTCTGATATTGCGACCCAGATTGCGTCGTCGGTGTCCGGTCACCGTCTGTCCGCCGAAGCTGAACTTGGCTTTGCTGCCGCCCGCACCGAAGGCCTGAAGGCAGAACTGATGCGCGACGGGGTCGATACCGATCAGGAAATGCAGAACCTGCTTTTGATCGAACAGGCCTATGCCGCCAATGCCAAGGTCATTCAGACCGCAGGCAACATGATTGACATTCTGTTGGGGATATCACGATGACCATGGTTTCATTCGGCGATCTGGCGCAATCGTTTTTGCTCAAGTCCCAGATGGCGCGGCTGAAGGCTGACTCGGGGCGGATCACGCAGGAACTGGCATCTGGCCGGGTCAGTGATGTTGGCGCAGCGGTGTCGGGCGATTTCAGCCTGCTGTCGGGTTTGGCGCGGTCCCACAATCTTGCAAAGGGCTATCTGGGTGCGGCGCAGGAAGCGGCGTTTCACACCGGTGCCGTGCAGACCATCGTGGCCCATGTTGCTGAAAACACGCAGGCGCTGGTGTCACCTTTGCTGCTGGCGTCGCAGGCGGGATCGCCGGACCAGATTGACCTTGCGGTGACCGAAGCCCGCACCCGGCTTGACGGGGTTCTTGCCGGCCTGAACACATCACTGGCCGGCCGCACGCTGCTGGCCGGCGTCACGGCAGATGGTGCCGCTGTCCGCGATACCGACACGATCCTGTCGGCTTTGCGCGGTCAGATCACCGGGGCCCTGACCGCCGAAGAGGCCATGGCCCGGATTTCGGATTGGTTTGATGATCCGGCAGGCTTTACCGCACTGGCCTATCAAGGCGGCGCGGATCTGGCGGATCTGGCGGTTTCGGCCACGGAAAAGGTCGGACTTGGCCCCACGGCAAACGATGCGGCGTTCCGGTCTGCCCTGAAGGGTCTGACCGCCGCCGCCTTGATGAACGATCCGGCCCTTGGGCTGCCCGCTTCCGCCGTGCAGGATTTCGCGCAGCTGGCCGCCCGGCAGCTGATTGCCGGACAGGACGACCTGACACAGCTTGCCGCGCAAATAGGCATGACAGAAGGCCGGATCGAGGCGGTCCAGTCCCGCCACTCGGCCGAGGTGCTGTCGTTTGAACTGGCACAGGCCGAATTGCTGCAAGGCGACCCCTACCGTCTGGCGACCGAACTGGAGGCGGTTCAGACCAACCTTGAAACCGTCTATGCGGTCACGGCCCGGCTGTCTCGTCTGTCGTTGACGGATTTCTTGTGATGAGGTGGCTATGGTGCGTCTTTGTCGTGCTGGTTTGCGCCTTCGCGGCGCAGGCCGATGAAATCCGCCTCAAGGATCTGGTCGAGTTTGACGGTGTCCGGGGCAACGATCTGGTGGGCTATGGCCTAGTTGTCGGCCTGAACGGCACCGGCGATGGCATCCGCAATGCGCCCTTTACCGAAGAAATCATGTCGAACCTGCTGGAGCGGCTGGGCGTCAACGTGGCGGGCGAGGCGTATCGCCCCAAGAACGTGGCCGCCGTTTTCGTCACCGCCAGCCTGCCGCCGTTTTCCCGTGCCGGCGGGCGGATTGATGTGACCGTATCGGCCATTGGCGACGCCAAAAGCCTGCTGGGCGGCACGCTGGTGATGACGCCGATGAACGGCGCCGACGGCCAGATTTACGCCGTGGCCCAGGGCACCATCATTGCCGGGGGCATCGTGGCCGAGGGTGAGGCCGCGCGCGTGGTGCAAGGCGTGCCCACCGCCGGCGTCATCCCGTCCGGTGCACGGGTCGAGCGTGAGGTGGAGTTTGATTTCACCACCCTGCAATCGGTGCGGCTGGCCCTGCGCAGCCCGGATTTTACCACAGCCGCCCGGATTGAAGCGGTGTTGAACCAGGAGTTTGGCCGGCGCGTGGCGCTGATGCTGGATGCCGGAACAGTCGAGCTGGATATCGCGGCGGCCGGGATGCGATCACCCGCCCATGTTGTGGGCCGGGTCGAAAACCTGACGATCTCGCCACAGACCAAGGCGCGGGTCGTGGTCGATCAGCGGTCCGGCACCATCGTGATCGGCGAGGATGTGCGGATCAGCAAGGTGGCGGTCGCACAGGGCAACCTGACGCTGCGCATCGAAGAGGCCCCAATGGTGGTGCAACCCAACCCGTTCGCCCAAGGCGAGACGGTGGTGGTGCCGCGCACCAATGCCAACATCAACAAGGCACCGGGCACCGGATTGGCCGAGATCACCGGCGGCACATCGCTGTCTGAACTGGTTGCGGGCCTGAATGCGCTTGGCGTGGCCCCCAACGACATGATCGACATCCTGAAAAGCATCAAGGCCGCCGGGGCGCTGCATGCCGAATTCGTGGTCAATTGACCCGGTTGTGGGGCGCTTGTTTTGTCTGCGCGGCGGCTGTGTCGGCTGTTCCGGCCAGCGCGTTGGCTGCACCGCCTGCTCACCCACTGCACCGGCCCGATCTAGCCCCAGGTCGGGTGGAACCTGCCCGCTGGCGACAGCGTGAAAATCTCGCAGCCGGTCGCGGTGACGCCGACCGAATGTTCGAACTGCGCCGACAGGGATTTGTCGCGGGTCACGGCGGTCCAGTCATCGGCAAGCACCTTGGTTTCGGGCCTGCCAAGGTTGACCATCGGTTCGATGGTGAAGAACATGCCTTCTTCCAGCACCGGACCGGCACCTGGACGACCATAGTGCAGCACATTGGGCGGCGCATGGAACACCCGCCCCAGGCCGTGACCGCAAAAGTCACGCACCACCGACATCCGGTTGGCTTCGACATAGCTTTGGATGGCATGGCCGATGTCGCCGAAGGTGTTTCCCGGCTTGACCGCTGCGATGCCGCGCATCAGACCTTCATGGGTCACGTCGATCAGTCGGGCAGCCTTGCGGCCCAGCGTTCCTGCCACATACATCCGGCTGGTATCGCCAAACCAGCCGTCCACGATCACCGTGACATCAATGTTCAGAATATCGCCATCGGTCAGGATCTTGGACCCCGGAATCCCGTGGCAGACAACGTGGTTCACCGAAATGCAAGACGCGTGCTTATAGCCTTTGTAGCCAATGGTGGCCGACACAACGCCGCGGCGGGCAATCTCTTCGCGGATGCAGTCGTCAATCGCCGCCGTGGTTGCCCCCGGTTTCACCAAGGTGGCGACCCCGTCCAGGATTTCGGCGGCAACCCTGCCTGCGGCACGCATCCCGCCAAAATCTGCCGCGCCGTAAATCCGGATCCCGTCGCGCGTGGTCTGCCCGGTTTTGTCGTGCATGTACAAATCCTCTTTCATGCAAGCTAAATAGGGAAAACCGACCGGCTTGACCAGAGGCACAGGCCAAGGGCTTTGAAAGCAGGTCACGGACGCCTATACCCGGCAGAACACATCGAAAGAAGGCTTTTAGTGAATGGCAAATCCTACCGCGGCAATGCTGGTGATCGGCGATGAAATCCTGTCGGGGCGCACGCGCGATTCCAACATGCACTTTCTGGCGAATGAATTGACACGCCACGGCATCCGGCTGACCGAGGCACGGGTGGTGGCCGACGATGCTGCCGCCATCGTGACCGCCGTCAACGCGTTGCGCGCGGCGCATGACCATGTCTTTACCAGCGGCGGCATCGGCCCGACGCATGATGACATCACCGCCGATGCCATCGCCACCGCGTTTGGGGTGCCGATCACCTGCCGCGCCGATGCGATAGCGCTGTTGCAGGCGCATTACGACCGGGCAGGGCTGGAGTTCAACGAGGCCCGGCAGCGCATGGCGCGCATCCCGGACGGGGCCAGCCTGATCGACAATCCGGTCAGCACGGCACCCGGGTTTACCTTGGGCAATGTGCACGTGATGGCCGGGGTGCCGCGGATTTTTGAAGCGATGGTCGCCAGCGTCTTGCCAACGCTGACAGGCGGCGACCCGCTGCTAAGCCAGACCCTGCGCGTGCAGCGCGGCGAGGGTGAGATTGCTACGGCCTTTGGCGCTTTGGCGGCCGATTTCCCGGATCTGGCCATGGGGTCGTATCCCTTTGTGCAGAATGGGGCGCATGGCACCAATCTTGTGGTCCGGGGCACCGATCCGGCGCGCATCGATGCCGCGATGACGCGGCTTGCGGCCCTGTTCGGATGACCCCGGAAACCCTGTCGCAGCTGATGGAGGCGACATGGCCGCCCGCCCGGACGCAGACGGTCGGGTGCTGGTGCATCCGTGATGGCCAAGGCGGCGGCAAACGGGTATCGGCGGCCACCGCGCTGCCCGGCTGGCAAGATGAGGCGGTGCCGCAGGCCGAAGCGGCCATGGCGGCGCTGGGGCAGGACGCGCTGTTCCTGATCCGCCACGGCGATGACCTGCTGGATCAGGCGCTGCAGTCGCGCGGCTATCGGGTGGTGGACCCGGTGGTGGCCTATGTCGCAGAAGCCCGACAGCTTGCGCAGCCGCCCGTTCCGCCGATGGCCGCCTTTGCGCATTGGCCGCCCTTGTCGATCTGCGCCGAGATCTGGGCCGAAGGCGGGGTTGGGCCAGCGCGGCTTGCGATCATGCAGCGCGTGGCGGGGCCGAAATGTGCGATCCTTGCGCGCAGCAATGACCATGCCAGCGGTGCCGCCTTTGTGGCAATCGACGGCCGCGATGCGATGCTGCACGCGCTGGAGGTGCGGCCAGCGGCCCGTCGGCAAGGTTCCGCGCACAACATCCTGCGGGCAGCCGCAACCTGGGCGCTAGAGAACGGGGCAGACCGGCTGTCTTTGGTGGTCACGGTGGCCAACGTCGCGGCGCGCCGCCTCTATGCTTCCCTGAATATGCAAGTTGTGGGAAACTATCACTATCGACAACGATAGCCGAAAAGGCACCGAGCAGGTGAAACGTACACGACGCCCGCTTCAGATGGCACTGCTGCTATGGCTGGTGGCCCCGGTGGGGGTTGCCCGGGCCATCACCCTTGATTTGCCGCTGACCGCCCGTCTGAGCGTCGGAAAATCCGAAACCCTGACCTCTTATGCCGTGCCGATCGGGCCGTTTTCCAACGGTGCGATCCCGACCCGGCGGGTGGAGGGGGCCTTGCAACAGACCGCGTGGCGCGTGGAAAGCCCCGGCGCCACGACGCTGGAACTGCTGGCACCCTTGCGGGCGCAGGTGATCGCGGCCGGGTTCCGCCCGCTGCTGGATTGCGATCATGCCGAATGTGGCGGGTTTGACTTTCGGTATGGCACTGCCGTTCTGCCCGAACCGGAAATGCATGTAGACCTTGGCGATTACCGGTTTTTTGCGGCCGAGCGTGGGGCAGAGGTCATCAGCCTGATCGTCAGCCGCACGGCCGTGGCGGGATTTGTGCAGATGATCCATGTCGGCGGTGCGGGGCCAGACCCGGTGCTGACCGCCTCGACCAAGGCCAGCCCGGCGCCGATCGCAGCGCTTGCCCCACCCAATGGCGATGCTGCGGCCGCACCGTCAGACCTTGGTGCGCGCTTGCTGGCAGAGGGGGCGGTGACGCTGGATGATCTGGTGTTTGCCTCGGGAACATCGTCACTGTCTGACACCGACTATCCATCGCTGCGGGCCTTGGCGAAGGTGTTGCAAGACAAGCCTGACCTGACCATTGCCTTTGTTGGCCATACCGATGCCTCGGGCGGGCTGGAGGGCAACATAACCCTGTCGCGCCAACGCGCCGATGCCGCGCGGGCAGTCCTGCTGTCTGCCTATGGTGTGGCGGCAGATCGGGTGGACGCCCGCGGTGTCGGTTATCTGGCCCCAAGGGCCAGCAACCTGACGGAAGCTGGCCGCGAAAAGAACCGCCGTGTCGAAGTCATCGTGACCTCGACCCGATAGGATCAGCGCCCCGCCACTTGCCGCCTTACCACTTGTCGGGGCCCTTGTCGGAATAGCGCCGCGCCAGAAAGTCGATGAAGGCCCGCACCTTGGGCTGGGTAAAGCGACCCGGCGGATAGACGGCATATATGCCAAGAACCTCGGTCGGCAGGCCCGGCAGCGCCTCTTCGACCAGACCATCCTTCATCGCGTCGGCATAAAGAAAGCTGGGCAGATAGGCGATGCCAAGGCCGGAAATGGCGGCGTTCAGCAGCGATTGGCCGTCATTTACCGTCAGCCAGCCCGCCGTGCGGACCTGCCGCTTTTCGCCCGAAGGCGCGGTCAGCTTCCAGACGTTGCCATTGGCCTGATTGGAATAATGCAACAGCTTGTGGTCGTTCAGATCGTCAATCTTCAGCGGCCGTCCGTAACGCTGGAAATAGCTGGGCGAGGCGATCATGCGTTTGGTCGTATCGGTCAGCTTGCGGGCGCGCAGGGTTGAATCCTCCAGATCGCCCACCCGAATGGCCATGTCAAAACCTTCGCTGATCAGCTCGACATAGCGGTTGTTCAACACCATGTTCACGGTGATGTCGGGGTATTCCAGCAAGAAGTCCCCCAGAATGGGCGACAACAGGTTCACCCCGAAATCGGTGGCAACGCTGATGCGCAACAGGCCCGACGGCGCGCTTTGCATTGAGGTGACAAGGGCATCCGCCTCGCCGGCGTCGTTCAGCACGCGACGTGCGCGGTCATAATAGGCGAGGCCAATCTCGGTCGGGCTGACCCGGCGCGTGGTGCGGTTGAGCAGACGCGCCCCCAGCCGGGCCTCAAGCGCAGAGACGTGCTTGGAGACAGCAGATTTCGAAATACCCATTTTCTTGGCCGCGTCGGTAAAGCCGCCTTGGTCCACGACCGTGGCAAAGGCCTCCATTTCAGTCAGACGATCCATTTTTCCCCCAACAGACGCGATACGGGTGTATCAGGTTGTAGTGATCCCGAAATCGGGCAGGATAGCGGCGGCGTTGCGTCCTATCCGGGGAATTGTGGGGCATCGTCGCAATCCGGGAAACAAGCGGGCGAAGCCTGGCGGGGCCGGCGCGCGGGGGTTGCCGCCATCGGGGTCACGGAAACTGGACATTGGCGGCAGAGTTGGCGAAAGGTGGCCAGACTGATGGCCCCGCCACACCCAACCCGGACAGACCTGACATGAAACCTCTGCCACGCATTGCCCTTGGCCTGTTGATCGGGGCGATCGGGGGTGTGGTCTTCGCCTTGCTGCGCCTGCCGTTGCCGTGGATGCTGGGGGCACTGTTTGCCACCATGATGGCCGCCGTGTTGCAGGTGCCGGTTCTGCCGCCGGCGCGCATCCGGCCGGTGGTTGTGGCGGTGATCGGGGTATTGCTGGGGGCGCGGTTCACCCCGGATATTGTGGCGCAGGCCGGGGCATGGTCGCTGACGGTCGCGATATTGATGGCCTATGTGGTGGCGGTGGCCCTGGTCGTCGTGCCGTTCTACCGCTTTGTCGGGCGCTTTGACTGGGTTACCGCCTATTTCGCCGGCATGCCCGGCGGATTGACCGAGATGATCGAGATCGGCGAGGCCAAGGGTGCCCGGGTGGCCCCGGTCATTCTGGCGCACAGTTTGCGCATCGTGGTGACCATCGCCCTGATCGCGTTCTGGTTTCGCTTTGTGATGGGCCATCAGGTCGGCACCGGCACGGGTGTGCCCGAGGCCCCGCTGACCCTGACCGATATCGCCGTAATGCTGGGCTGTGCCGGATTCGGCAGTGTTCTGGGGCGGGTGTTGCGCTTTCCGGCACCGACGTTCCTTGGCCCCCTCGCCATCTCGGCGGCGCTGCACCTTGGCGGTCTGACCCAAAGCGTGCCGCCGGCATGGATTGTGAACACCGCGCAGGTGATCCTTGGGTCGGTGCTGGGCTGCCGCTTTCTGGGCATCTTGCCGCGGGAACTGGTTCAGGCCGGCGTTCTGGCCATCGGGGCCACGGTGCTGACGCTGACCCTGGCCTTCCTTGGCGCGCTGGCGATGCAATCGGTGGCGGGGGTGGGTGTCGAGCAGGCAATCCTGGCCCTTGCCCCCGGCGGCTTGACGGAGATGGGGCTGATCGCGCTGGCCATTCAGGCCGATGTTGCGTTTGTTGCGCTACATCATGTGGTGCGTATTCTGTTTATCATCGTGATCGCGCCGCTGTTGTTCCGTCTGGTGGAACGCTAGGTCGACTTTTGCCCCGCGTTCTGGCAAAATTCGCCGCAATGCAGAAAAACTGTCACGAAACCGTGTCGATAAAAGAGGAATTGTGTGTTCGACGCATCCGTAATGGAGCAATACCTTGGGACAGCCCGCACCGCTTGGTACTTTTGTGAAACATCATCGGACATTGTTCTTGTCCGACCTGCACCTTGGGGCCTTGGGGTGCCGCAGCGATCTTATTCTTGCCTTTCTGGCCGAGAACCGGGCCGACACCTATGTGTTGGTGGGCGATATCCTTGATCTTTGGCAGCCGATGCTGCCGCATTGGACCGCGCGCGATCAGGCGGTGGTCGATCATCTGGCCGCACGTCAGGCCGATGGCGCGCGGCTGATCTATCTGCGCGGCAACCATGACCCGGCACCGGAAACCGCACCTGAAAAATACCGTGTTCCTGCAACGCCTTGTGACGAGATCATTCATGAAACCGCCAATGGCAGCCGCTTTCTGGTGCTGCATGGTGACAGTTGCGACGTGCGCGCCGTGCGCGCCCACATGATGACGCGGTTGGGCAGCCGGATTGACCATGTGTTGCGGGTGCTGGACCGCAGCTTGTCGCGCTTGCGCCGCCAAAGCCGGCCCGAGGCGCGCAGCACGATCGAAGCGCTGTTGTCTTCGGTCAACACGCTGTTGCACCTTCGCCGCGGCCATGAACGGCGGTTGATCGCATTGGCCCGGGCCAAGAATGTCGATGGCGTGATCTGTGGCCATTTCCACATTGCCGACTTGCACGATGACCATGGTCTGATCTACGCTAACTGTGGCGACTGGGTCGACAGCTTCACCGCGCTTGGCGAAACCGCAGACGGGCATTTGCAGATGTTGGGAGGGCGCGAGGCCGCCGAACAGGACCAGCAGACCGAACCCTCATTCGGGCAGGTCAGCGCATGATCGCGATGATGCTTCTTGCCGCTGCGACGGCGTTCTTGCTGTTTCACCTTGCCACGGTGGCGCTGTTTCTGGATCGGCTGCGCGGACGGACCCGGCCGTCTGGTGTGATCGGCCAGCCGCATGTCACGCTGTTGCGCCCGGTCTGCGGGCTGGACCCGTTTGACGAGGAAACCCTGCGCAGTTCGTTTCTGCAAGCCTACCCCCGATATGAGATCATCTTCTGTGCGCAGACAGCGACCGACCCGGTTCTGCCGCTGGTCCGCCGTCTGATGGCCGAGTATCCGCACGTGCCCGCGCGGTTGCTGGTGGGCTATGATCCGATCACCGGCAACCCCAAGCTGAACAACGTCTGGAAGGGGTGGCATGCGGCCAGCGGTGACTGGATCTGCATGACCGACAGCAACCTGATCTTGCCGCCAGACTATCTGGCGACGGTGGTGGCAAGCTGGGGTCCGGCGACCGGGCTGGTGTCTTGCCCGCCGGTGGGCATTCGCCCCGATGGCTTTGGCGGCCATCTGGAATGTGCGTTCCTGAACGGCAATCAGGCCCGGCTGCAATTTGCCGCCGACAGCATCGGTCCGGCCTATGCGCAGGGCAAGACGCTGTTTTTCAACAAGCCGCTGCTGGAACATGCGGGCGGTCTGCGCGCGCTTGGCCAGAAGCTTGCCGAAGATGTCAGCGCCACCCGCATCATCCGCGACATGGGCCGTCAGGTCACGCTGACCCCGCTGCCCTATGCCCAGCCGATCGGCAAGCGCCGCCTGAAGCAGGTCTGGGACCGGCAGTTGCGCTGGAGCCGGGTGCGCCGTGACGGCTTTCCCTTCCTGTTCGCCTTTGAATGGACCAACGGCGCGCTGGTGCCGTCGGCCTTGGTCTTTGCCGGGTTGCTGGGGTCGGGGGCCGATCTGTCGCTGGGCTTTGGCTTTGTCGGTCTGTGGTATCTGGCCGAGGCGCAGATGGTGCGCGCCGCCGGGTTGCCGCTGGGGTGGCGCGGACTTTCCGCAATGATCCTGCGCGATCTGATGATCCCGGCACTATGGGTGGCAACCTTTGCGCGCCGTGGTTTTGAATGGCGTGGCACAGCCATGGACACCGCCAAGGACGCTTCGGCCCAGCCTCTCGTCCCGGCCATTCCGGCACAATAGGACCGATGCAGGAATGACCGAGGCAGACCTGACGGCGCTGGTCCAGACCCATGGCCTTGCAATCATCGCGCCGCTTGCCCTGATCGAAGGGCCGGTCATTTCGGTGATTGCGGGCTATCTGGCCCGATTGTCGCTGATCGGTTTGCCGCAGGTGTTTGCCTGTCTGGTGCTGGCCGATCTGGTGGGCGATGCCCTGATGTATCTTGTCGGCCGTCGTGCGGGCACAGCCGGCGTGGCACCATGGCTGGGGTCACTGGGGCTGTCGCGCAAGCGGATGGTTCTCTTGCGGCAAAAGTTCCGGGTGCATGGCGACAAGCTGATTGTGCTGGGCAAGCTGACCCATTCGGCAGGTTTTGCGGTGCTGGTGGCGGCGGGCATGGCGCGGATGCCGTTTGGCCGGTTTCTGGCGCTTAATCTGCTGGCCACATTGCCGAAGACCGGCTTTTTTCTCGCGCTGGGCTGGGTTTTTGGTGCTATAAATTCCAATGTCGAAGATTGGTTGATTGGCCTGTCTGCCTTGGTGATCGGGGCCCTGATCCTGTTCGCCGCGATCACCATTTACCGTTATAGAAAGGAGCGCCGATGACCCCGCCGCGTTTTTCCTGCCTGATCCCCGCCTATAATGAAGCCGCCCGGATTGGCGGTGTGCTGGCCGCCGCCATCGGCCACCCGTTGCTGAACGACGTGATCGTGATCGACGATGGATCGACCGACGCCACGGTCGAGGTGGCGCGAAAGGCCGGGGCAACCGTGCTGGCGCTGGACACCAACCACGGCAAGACCGGGGCCTTGGCGCAGGGGCTGGCTTCGGTGACGACCAGTCACGTCGTGCTGCTGGACGCCGATCTGGAAGGCTTGACCGCCGCCGATATCACCGCCCTGATCGCGCCGGTGCACAGCGGCAAGCGTGATGCCACGGTGTCGTTGCGCGGCAACGCCCCGCGTCTGTGGCATTGGTTGGGCGTTGACTACATCTCGGGTGAGCGGGTGTTGCCGATTGCCCTGCTGCGCCCGCATCTGGACAGCTTTCAAACCCTGCCGCGCTTTGGCTTTGAGGTGTTTGTGAACGGCCTGATGGAAGCCTCGGGCACCCGGGTGGAAGTGGTGCAATGGCCGGGTGTCGCCAGCCCAAGCAAATGGGCCAAGCGCGGGCATGTTCAGGGGGTGATCGAAGACATCCGCATGATGCAGGACATCCGCCAGACCGTGCCCCTGCGTGAGGTGGTTCACCAGATCCAGTATCTGCGCGGTCAGGGCAAGGCCGCACGCCCCCGGCGACAGTTGGAAAACTCGGGCAGCCCTGCCTAGGGTCCGGGCAAACTGGGGCTCACAGCAGGCGATATGAACGCTGACTTGCAGCGCGGCACCAAACCGCGACGGGCGTTGCCGCCCCGGGCCGCATTTCAGCGATCTGCTAGATCCGGAAAATCGGCTGCATCAGGCGCGGCATCATCGTGTTGAACTTCAGCGGGCCTTGGGTTGCGGCCAGACAGATGCAGACCTGACCGGCTTCGGCCACCGGGGTATGTTCGACCGATGCATCGGCAACCTCGATATCGCCGGGGCCAAACACCTTTTCCCCGTCATGAAACGCGCCTTGCAACACCAGCGTCAGTTCCAACCCGCTGTGTCCATGGTCGGGCATGGCAGCGCCGCCAGGGATTGCCAGCAGGCGCGCCGTGGCCTGACCGTCTGAACTGCGCAAGATCGCCTGCCGCGCGCCCAGCCCGATCGGCCGCCACTTGACCGACGACAGACTGCCGCCGATACATTCGAACAGCGGCGCGGGCAGGATGCCATCGGCCCGGCGCGGTGCGCGGGCATTGGCCTGGGGCAAGGTGTCGATCCGGGCAAGGCAGGCGTCAAGGCTGCCGTCCGACATCGCGGCAACATCGTCTTCGATCACCGCGCCGCCCAGCGCATCAAAGGCCATGGCGCGGGCGCGACATTCGTCACACATCGACAGATGCGCCGCGATCACCAGACTGATCGCCTGTGGCAGGTTGCCGGCCGAATAGGCCATCAGCAAGTCTTCGGTAAGGTGGTGCTTGATCGTCATTTCACAGGTGCCTTCACGTCCATCTGGTGGCGCAGCCGTTCCAGCGCCAATCGTATCCGCGACTTGATCGTGCCCAAGGGCAGACCGGTTTCGGCGGCAATCTCGCTGTGCGACAGATCGCCGTAATAGGCCCGTTCGATCAGCGCGCGCTGCTTTTGCGGCAGTTGCGACAGGGCCGCCCCCAACCGTTCGGTATCTTGCTGGGCCTCGAACACCTCGGCCTGATCGGGTTCGGCCACAGGCCCCCAGGTCAGGTCTTCGGGTTCGGGGCGACGCGCCTTGCGCAGCGCATCAATCCGGCGGTTGCGGGCGATCGTGAAAACCCAGGTCGCGACCGAGGCCCGTTCGGGATCAAACTGGATCGCCTTTTGCCACAGGGTCGCCATCACATCTTGCGCACATTCCTCGGCCAGAGCCTCAGACGCGCCCGATTTCATCAAGAAGGCCTTCACCCGCGGCGCAAAATGCCGAAACAGCGCGGCAAAGGCCGCTCTGTCCTGATGATCGCGGACGCGCATCACCAGCGCGGCCCAATCGGTTTGCTCCATGTCCGCTGTCACCCGCGGTCTTCCTTTGCGGCGCATACTGTGCCCAACGTCTGCAACATAAGGCTGCAAGCGGTCAGGTCCATCTGCAATCTGCGCGAACATGGTATCCAACATCATGTCAAGTCATACGGCCCCCGTTGCAGGTTGGATCACAACTTGTTCAAGCCTGCGGCATTTTTTGTCGCCCGTCACAAGGCTGCCGGTAAAAATGGACAGTGTGATCCAACGGCTTTAGGAGTGCGTAGTATTTCCAAGAACAAGCACGAGGCCTGTCATGCCCTTTGAAACGCTCGGCACCCCGCCCCGTCGGATCGCCGTGATCGGCGGTGGAATATCCGGCATGTCGGCGGCGCATATGCTGGCCGATGACCACCGGGTGGTACTGTATGAGGCGGCCCCGCGTCTGGGCGGCCATGCCCGCACGGTGATGGCTGGCAAGCGCGGCGATCAGCCTGTCGATACCGGGTTCATCGTGTTCAACCGGGTGAATTATCCGCATCTGGTGAAGCTGTTCGAAAAGCTTGATGTGCCGGTGACCGAAAGCGACATGAGCTTTTGTGCCAGCGTTGATGGCGGGCGGATCGAATACGCGCTTGACAGCCTTGATACGCTGTTTGCCCAGCGCAAGAACCTGCTGAACCCCAGGTTTCTTGGCATGATCCGCGATATCCTGAAGTTCAACAAGCAGGCGGCGGTGGTGGCCCGGCCCGGCATGGTGATCCGCGACCTGCTGGCTGCCCTGGGCACCGGCGATTATTTCCGCGATTATTACATCACGCCGTTTTCGGGCGCGATCTGGTCAACACCCACCAAGGGCATCCTCGACTTTCCCGCCGATGCGATGATCCGGTTTTTTGACAACCACCGGCTGATGTCCACCAGCGGCCAGCACCAGTGGTACACGGTGCGCGGCGGATCGGTGCAATATGTGCAGCGCCTTCAGGCGGTAATGGAAAAACAAGGTGTCGATATCCGGCTGGGCGCGCCCGTGGCCGGGGTGCGACGGATGCCCGATGGCGTGCAGGTGCGCGCCACCGGCGACGACTGGGAAGCCTTTGACGATGTGGTCTTTGCCACCCATTCCGATGATGCGCTGGCGCTGCTGTCCGATGCCTCGGGGGCCGAAACCACGGCCCTTGGCGCGGTGCGCTATCAGCCGAACGAGGCGATCCTGCACTGCGATGAAAGCGTGATGCCGAACCTGCGCAAGACATGGTCAAGCTGGTCTTATGTCGAACCCAAGGGCGGGCCGGGCGACCGCATCGACCTGAGCTATTGGATGAACCGGCTGCAACCGATCCCCAAGGATGACCCGCATTTCGTGACGCTGAACAGCAACCGCACGATCCGCGAAGACCGCATCTATGATCAGGTGACCTTCCGCCATCCGGTCTATGACACGGCCGCCCTGTCGGCGCAGGGGACCATCCGCCAGATGAACGGCACCGCGAACACATGGTTCTGCGGCGCGTGGATGAAGAACGGCTTTCACGAAGACGGCATCGGCAGTGCGGCCGATGTGGTCGAGGCGATGCGCACCCGCGAGGTGGCCTGATGGAAACCGTCGACCTGATCCGCGGCGAAACCTATCATGGCCGCAAAGGCGCGGTGCAAAACAGCTTTCGCTATACCGTGGATTATGTGGCGCTTGAGGCGGAAGGTCCGGTTCAGGGTCCGTCGCTGTTTTCGCGCAACGGCAGCAATGTGACGGCGGTGCATGATACCGATCACGGCGGCCCGCCCGGCAAGGGCACGGGCGCCGCATGGGTGCGCCAGGTGCTGGCCGAGCATGACCTGCCCGCCCCCGCCCGTATTGTGCTGATGGCACAGCCGCGCGTGTTGGGCCATGTGTTCAACCCGGTGTCGTTCTGGCTGTGCCATGATGCCGAAGGCACGCTGCGCACGGTGATTGCCGAGGTCAACAACACCTATGGCGACCGTCATTCCTATCTTGCGCATCACGACAACCACGGCCCGATCACCCGCGAAGACACGCTGCTGGCGAAAAAGATCTTCTACGTCTCGCCGTTTCAGCCGGTGGCAGGCGAATACCGCTTTCGCTTTGACATCACCGATGCGCGGGTCGGAATCTGGATCGACTATAGCACCGAAGATGGCGGCGGGTTGTTCACCAATCTGATCGGGCCCCGGGTGCCGCTGACCAATGCCTATATCCTGCGTGCCGCCGTGCGCCGCCCGCTGGGATCGCGCCGGGTGCTGGCGCTGATCCATTGGCAGGCGGCAAAACTGGCCCTCAAGCGGGTGAAGTTCCGCAGCCGCCCGGTGCCACCGCCCGAAGACGTGACCCGATGACCGGCACCGCCGCCGCATCTTCTGCCACGGCGCCGGGGGCCAGCTTGCTGCCCTGGTCGCTGTTTGCGGCGATGATCGCGGCGGCGGGCCTGCCGATCTATATTCACGCGCCGAAGTTCTATGTTGATGAACACAGGCTCAGCCTTGCCACCCTTGGGCTGACGCTGGCCGCCTTGCGGCTGGTGGATGTGGTGCAAGACCCGCTGTTGGGCTGGCTGGCCGAAGTGGCGCAGGGCTGGCGCGGGGCGTTGGTCTGGGGTTCGGCGCTGATCATGGCGCTGGCGATGCTGGGGCTGTTTGCGGTGACCCCTCCGGTGGCACCGCTGTTGTGGTTTGCACTGTGCCTGACGCTGCTGTTCAGCGGCTTTTCCTTTCTGACCATCGTGTTCTATGCCCAAGGTGTTGCCAAGGCGGCCAGCCTTGGCACGGGCGGCCATTTCCGGCTGGCCAGTTGGCGCGAAACCGGGTCGCTGATCGGGGTCTCGCTGGCCGCCGTGGCCCCGGTGGCGCTGGCTGCCTTGACCGACCGGCCGTTCACCGTCTTCGCCATCGGCTTTGCCGCGCTGGCCGTGCTGGCCGTGGTCTTGATGCGCCACGAATGGCGCGGCAGCGGGCGTACGGCCCCCGGCACCGCGTTTGGCAACCCTTGGGCGGTGTTTCGCCCGGCCTTGTCTGACGCGCTGGCGCGCCGCCTGTTGCTGATTGCGCTGTTGAACGCGGCCCCGGTGGCGGTCACTTCGACCCTGTTTTTGTTCTTTGTCGAAAGCCGTCTTGCCGCGCCGGGTTGGGAAGGGCCGCTGCTGCTGCTGTTCTTTCTGTCCGCCGCCGCCTCGGCCCCGGTCTGGGGCCGCCTTGCCACGCGGCTAGGCGCCAAGCGCGCCCTGCTGGCTGCCATGGCCTTGGCGATTGCCGCGTTCCTGTGGGCGGTGACCCTGCGCGAAGGTGACACGGCGGCCTTTGCGCTGATCTGCGCAGCCTCGGGTGCCGCCCTCGGCGCTGATCTTACGCTGCTGCCTGCCCTGTTCGCCCGTCGCCTTGCCGTCTTGGGCGAAGGCGAAGGTGCTGCCTTTGGCCTGTGGTCGTTCGTCTCGAAACTGTCGCTGGCCATCGCGGCGGCAACCTTGTTGCCCGCCCTGGCAGCCGCAGGCTTTGCCCCCGGTGCCGCCAACAGCGCGCAGGCGTTGCTGGCGCTTTCGCTGCTTTACGCTGCCCTGCCGTGCGGGCTGAAACTGTTTGCCATGGGCCTGTTGGCCCTGACCGATGTTTAAAAGGGGTAAGGCATGACGCCTGTGCTGCTGATCCTGTCTGGCATGATCCTTGGCGCGGCGATGCTTGCCCTGTTTCAGCGGGCGACCGGCTTTCGGGCGCAGCGCCCCGCCGATCTGGCGCCTCGCGGCCCGCGGCTTGACCTGCGCCAGCATCTGAACGGCCCGATCCTGTGCGAAGGCGTGATCTATGGCCCCACCGGCCGCGTCGCCAGCCGCTTTGTCGCCGATATGGAAGGCACGTGGGCCGGCAACACCGGCACCCTGCGAGAGGTTTTTCGCTATGACAGCGGCGTGGTGCAGAACCGGGCATGGACGCTGACGCTTGGCAATGACGGGTCAATCCGCGCCGAAGCCCCCGATGTGGTGGGCACCGGCACCGGGCAGGCGATGGGCCCGGCGGTGGAAATGCGCTATCGCATCAGGCTGGAACCCCAGGCCGGCGGGCATGTGCTGGATGTGGTGGACTGGATGTATCTGATGGAAAATGGAACCATCATGAACCGCAGCCAGTTTTACAAGTTCGGGGTCAAGGTGGCCGAGCTGGTGGCAACGATGCGAAAAGTTCCGGCATGAACAGGGGGCGGCAATGAAGACGTGGACAGGCAAACGCTATTGGTTGGTGGGCGCATCCGAAGGCTTGGGGTTGGCGCTTGCACAAGCCCTGTCGCGCGCGGGGGCCGAGGTGATCTTGTCGGCGCGATCCGCCGATCGGTTGCAGGCGGCGGTCCAGACCTTGCCCGGCAAAAGCATGGCGCTGCCCTGCGACGTGGCCGACAGCGCGTCGGTCCGGGCCGCGGCCGAAGCCGCCGGTCCGCTGGACGGTGTGGTGTTTCTGGCCGGGGTCTATTGGCCGACCCGTGCGCAGGACTGGAACGCCGACACCGCAGATCAGGTCGAGGCGATGTGCGACATTAACTTCACCGGTTGCGCCCGGGTGATCGGCGCGGTGCTGCCCGCCATGGTGGCGCGCGGCGCGGGCCATGTGGTGATCACCGGGTCGTTGTCGGGCTTTCGTGGTTTGCCGGGGTCTGTCGGCTATTCGGCGTCAAAGGCGGGGGTGATGTCGCTGGCCGAGTGTCTTTATGCCGACCTGCGCGGCAGCGGTGTGCAGGTGCAGGTCGCCAACCCCGGTTTCATCCGCACCCGGCTGACCGACAAGAACGATTTCTCGATGCCCTTCCTGATGGAACCCGAAGGCGCCGCGCGGGAAATGTTTGACCACATGAACACCGACAGCTTCAAGCGCAGCTTTCCCATGGTGTTTTCATGGTTCTTCCGTTTGTCGCAGTTCCTGCCCGATTGGGCCTATTACGCGATCTTTGCCCCGCGCAAGTAGCCCCCCTGAGATAGTACCCGTCAGGCGGCGCGCAGCACGGCAATGAAAAAGCCGTCCATCCCGCCTGTGTCACCCCAAAGGTCAGGCCGCAGCCGCAACCCGCCTTGCGCCGTGATCCAGGCGGGGTCAACCCACGGAGCGTCCGGGCGCTGCACCGTCAGTGACGGGTGCCGCTCCAGCGCAGCCGCAAGTTGATTTTCGCCCTCGGCGGGCAGCAGCGAGCAGGTGCAAAACACCAGCCGACCGCCGGGTTTCAGCCAACCCAGCGCCCGGTCCAGCAACGCGGCTTGCAGCGCCACCAGCGCCTCGATTTCCGACCCGTCCTTGACAAACGGCAGATCCGGGTGCCGCCGAAGGGTGCCGCTGGCCGAACAGGGGGCATCCAGCAAAATGGCGTCAAAGGCTGCGTCAGGCTGCCAGTGCAGCGCATCGCCCACCAGCAAACGGGCGGTCAGCCCGGTGCGCGTCAGGTTTTCCTGCACCCGCGCCATGCGGGGGGCCGAAATATCCAGCGCGGTGACCGTGGCCCCGGCATCGGCCAGTTGCAGGGTCTTTCCCCCTGGTGCGGCGCACAGGTCCAGCACGTCCTCGCCCGGTTGCGGTGCCAACAGGCGCACCGCCATTGCGGCGGCGGCATCTTGCACCCACCAGTCGCCGGTGTCATAGCCCGGCAGATGGGTGATCTGCCCCGGCACGGCCAGCCGGATGCTGCCGGATGGCAAGGCCATGCCTTCGGGCACCGCCCCCGCCCCTGCCTTTGGCGTGATATCCACCGGCGGCGTCTGCGCCTGCACCGCTTCGATCGCCGCCACCACATCGCGGCCATGGGCATGCACCAGGGGCTGGCGCAACCAGCGCGGCATCAACGGCGCGGGCAGCGCGGCAAGGCCGACCGGGTCGGGCACCGCACGCAACACCGCGTTCACCAGCCCCGACAGATGCTGTGTGCGCCTGCCCTTGCGGGTCAGGGCCACGGCCTCGTTCACCACGCCATAGGCGGCGGCACCGCCGTCAAGTTCCGCCACCGCCAGACGCAGGATGTTCAGCACCTCCAGCGGCGGGGCTTTGCGCAACAGCGGCTTCAGCACCCGGTCGATCCGCTCCAACTGCCGCAACACCTGCGCCGCCAGACGTTCTGCCCGCGCCCGGTCTGGCCCCGACAGCCCGTCCGGCGGGGAAAGCTGCGCCAGCATCTGGCCATCGCCCAGCACGGCGTTCAGCAACCCCACGGCGGCCTCGCGTGCGCTGACAGTTTCAGTTCCGGCCTTCATACTGCGACGCCCCTGCTGCTTGTCTTGCTGGACACGGGCCGTATATCAATTGCCACCTACAGGAAAGCCGCCATGACCGATGATCCAGACCACACAGACCTGCCGCCCCCAGACCTGCCACCCGAAGCCATCCGCGCGCTTGCCGAGGCCGAGGAGCGCCGGCGCAGCACGCAAGCGGTAACGCTGCCGCCCGAACTGGGGGGCCGCAAAGGCCCCGAGCCGGTGCGGTATGGCGATTGGGAAAAAAAGGGCATCGCGATCGACTTCTGACGCTTAGCGCAGACGGAACGATGCCGACCTGCCCCTGCCCTGATCGACGGTAAAGCGCAGCTCGCGCTCACCGTTGGCCTCGACCAGCTGACAGTTGCGCGGGATGGCATAGCCGCTCCAATCCATGTCGCGGCAGAAATAGCCGTTCTCCCAGTTCCACTTGCCAGTGATCCCCCAGCCCAGCGCCGTGCCGGAAATCCGGCCGTCGGGCAGGACTTTCAACGTCAGGTCATACAGCCCGATCCGCAATTCCTTGCCGTCGATCAGGCTTAGAAACCGGCCCTTGTCGCGGATCGGTTCAAACCCGTTGGCATGGGCAAGGGCTGGCGCACAGGCAAGGCAGACAGCAAAGACAATGGCGCGCATTTCAGCCCCCGGTTCTGGTTGGTCCGGGCTTATACGCGGCAGGGCAGGATTTGGTTCACCGCCCCCGGATCACAAACCCAAGACATCCATCATGCCATAGTGTCCCGGCTTCTGGCCCTGGCCCCACAGCACCGCCCGCAGCGCGCCCCGGACGAAAATCGCGCGGTCAGTGGCGATGTGGCGCAGCACGATGCGCTCGCCGTCAGCGGCAAAGATCACGTCATGCTCGCCCACGATATCGCCGCCACGAATGGCGCTGAAACCGATGCTGCCGCGCGCCCGCGCGCCGGTGATGCCATCGCGGCCCGACACCATGGCCTGATCCAGCGCGACCTCGCGCCCGTCCGCGGCAGCCTGGCCCAGCATCAGCGCGGTGCCCGACGGGGCATCGACCTTCATCCGGTGATGCGCCTCGACCACCTCGATGTCCCAATCGGCATCCAGCGCCTGCGCCACCTTTTGCGTCAGCCGCACCAGAAGGTTGACCCCAAGGCTCATGTTGCCGGCGCGCACGATCACCGCATGCCGGGCGGCGGCCTCGATGCGGGCCAGATGCGCAGGCTCCAGCCCGGTGGTGCCGATCACATGCACCGCGCGGGCCTGTGCGGCCAGTGCCGCAAATTCCACGGTCGCGGCGGGGGCGGTGAAGTCGATCACGCCCTGCGCCCGGGCAAACGCCTCCAGCGGGTCATCGGTCACGGTAACGCCAAGGTCGGCCCCGCCCATGCAGGCCCCCACATCGCGGCCCAGCCACGGATGGCCCGCGCGTTCGACGCAAGCGACCAGCCGCGCCTTGTCGGACGCCGCAACCATGCGGATCAGCATCTGCCCCATCCGGCCCGAGGCCCCGGTGACAACAATTCCCGGCAATGCGTGCATGATACTTCCCCGTCTGCTGCAAGCGCGGTTTAGCGCGTTGCGGGCCGGCACAAAAGCCCGCCGTTGCGGGGACCGCAAAAACAGCTTACATCGCAGCCCATGTCGAACAAACGCACCTCCTCGGGCGAAGGCCCCAATCACCGCCAGCTTCGGGTTGGCGAACTGATCCGCCGCACGCTGGCCGATGTGCTGAACCGGGCCGAGATTCACGACCCCGATCTGAACCGCATGTCGATCACGGTGGGCGAAGTGTCATGCTCGACCGACCTGAAGGTGGCGACGGTTTACGTCATGCCGCTGATGGGGTCGGTGCCGGTGGAAGAGGCGATTGCAGCCCTTGCCCGCAACAAGGCCGAATTGCGCCACCGGGTGGCATCGCAACTGACGCTGAAATACGCGCCCGACCTGCGCTTTCGCCCGGATGAGACCTTTGACCGGCTGGATGAAACCCGTCGCCTGTTTGCCGACCCTGCCGTGGTGCGTGACATTGCGGCGGGTCCGGACGAGCTGTCCGATGCCAAGGACGATTGACATGCGCGTGCTGCTGGCCCTTTGCGCCGCCCTGCTGCCGCAGGCGGTTTCAGCAAGTGTGTGTCGCGACCTGACGTTTGACGGTGTGTCCGTCACCACCTGCGAAGTGTCGGCGACCGAAGACCTGCGCCTGTTCCATTCCGGCCCGAACGGCGCGCTGCGCAGCTTTGTGGCAGTGAATGAGGCTTTGGCGGCCGAAGGCAAGACGCTGGGCTTTGCGATGAATGCCGGCATGTATCATGACAACCGCGCGCCCGTGGGGCTGTATCGCGAAGCCGGGCGCGATCTGTCGCCTTTGGTCACCCGTGATGGTCCGGGCAATTTCGGCCTGCTGCCCAACGGCGTGTTCTGCATTGGCCCCCGGTTTGCCGTGGTGGAAAGCCGGGCCTATGCGGCGGCCCCGCCTGCCTGCGACGATGCCACCCAGTCGGGGCCGATGCTGGTGATCAAGGGCAAGCTGCACCCGCGCTTTCTGCCCGGCAGTGACAGCCTGTATATTCGCAACGGCGTGGGCGTCAGCGCCGATGGCCGCCGCGCGGTGTTTGCCATCACCAACCAGCCGGTGAACTTTCACCACTTCGCGCGGCTGTTCCGCGATGGGCTGGGGCTGCCCGATGCGCTGTATTTCGATGGCAAGATCTCGCGGCTTTATGCGCCGGCGTTGGGCCGCAACGACATTGGTTTTGCCCTTGGGCCCATGGTTGGCACGGTCGTGGACAAGGAGTGACGGCGTGGGGAGTGACGGCATGGGCCGCGTGAAAAAGGGCCGTGCCGTGCATGGCTGGGTCATCATCGACAAACCGGCCGGGATCGGATCGACCACCATCGTGAACAAGGTGAAATGGGCGTTTCAGGCGCAAAAGGCGGGCCATGCCGGCACGCTGGACCCCGATGCCACCGGGGTTCTGGCCGTGGCCCTGGGCGAGGCGACAAAGACCGTGCCATACGTCACCGACAGCCTGAAATGCTATCGCTTTCGCGTGGCCTTTGGCGCGGCCACCAGCACCGATGACGCGTCGGGCGTGGTGCTGGAAGCCAGTCAGGCGCGGCCAAGCGATGATCAGATCGAGGCGGCGCTGACCGCCTTTCGTGGCGATATCTGCCAGGTGCCACCGCAGGTCTCGGCGGTGAAGGTCGAGGGCGAGCGCGCCTATGATCTGGCACGTGAAGGCATCGCGATGGATCTGGTCGCCCGCCCGCTGTGGGTGGAACGGCTGGTCGTGCTGGCCCGGCCCGATGCCGACCATGTCGATCTGGAGCTGGTCTGTGGCAAGGGCGGGTATGTGCGGTCGATTGCCCGCGATCTGGGCCGCGCCCTGGGCTGCCTTGGCCATGTGGCGTGGTTGCGGCGCGAATGGTCCGGCCCGTTTTCGGCACAAGGGGCCGTGACGATGGAACAGATCGAACGCCTGGCCCGGACCGACGAGATCGACACCCTGTTGCGCCCGCTGGAACTGGGCCTGACCGACCTGCCGGAACTGCCCGCCACCGCCGAGGGGGCCGCAAGGCTGCGCAACGGCAACCCCGGCATGGTGATGGCGTCCAGCGTGGGGTGGGGCGACGAGGCCTGGGCCAGCCACCTCGGCCGCGCCGTTGCGGTGGGGGTCTACAAGGCGGGCGAGCTGCACCCCAGCCGGGTGTTCAATCTGTAGCACGGGGCCGCCCAGCGGGGCATCGAGCCCCGCAGGGCGGCGTTGCCACGCAGATAGCTGCCACCCGGATCGTGGGTGGATATGTCGAAGCCTCCGGCGGGAGTATTTGGGAAAGCAGCAAGGCAAAGGGTCTGGTATGGTGGTTCGGCAGCATCTTAAGGACGACGCGCAGTCAGAGGCGGTGTATTCACCCTGCGAGCGCTATCGCTATCTGCTGACGCGGGTCTGGGATGCTGCGGGTCACCGGGCGCTGTTTGTGATGCTGAACCCCTCGACCGCCACCGAGGTGCAGAATGACCCGACGGTGGAACGCTGTGAACGGCGGGCACGAGCCTTGGGTTTTGGCGCGTTTCGGGTGGTGAACATCTTTGCCTTCCGCGCCACCGACCCAAGGGTGATGCGGGCCGCAGCAGACCCGGTGGGGCCCGGCAATGACGCGGCGATCCTGGCAAGTGTGCGGGAGTGGCGGCCTGACCGCATTGTCTGCGCCTGGGGCGCGCATGGGGCGCATCTGGGGCGTGGCGCCGCGGTTGAGGCGCTGTTGCGGAACACGGGGCAACCGCTGTGGCACCTTGGGCTGACGGCTGCCGGGCAGCCGAAGCATCCGCTGTACATCGGCTATGACCGGCAGCCTGAGCTTTGGGCCTGAGTGCCCGTTGCAGTGGCGGGGTCTGATCATGGTTGGCGGGGCTGGACGCAAACGGGGGCGGCTGCACTTGCGCGCGGATAAGGGACATATCCGCCTTTCGGGCCCTGGCGGCGGGGAAGACACCGCGCAAGCGGCGCAGGGGCCGATGTTACGGCAAGAACCTTATGCCGCGCGCAGCACGATCTGCGTCACCTGAAACCCTGGGGCATCGCGGATCAGGGCGACAGCCACGCCATCAAGGATCAGCGTGATGTCATCGGACCCCTCGACCGCGGCGGTCGAAAGGGCGGGGGCGGGGTGCAGGGCAGCGTCATAAAACACCACGATCTGATCGAGGGCCGGGTCATAGTCGGTGATCTCGGACGGCGCTGTTTCGGCCGTGAAATCGTGCAGCACGAAACTGTCGGCCCCATCACCGCCCGTCGCCACGTCGCCCGCGCCCAGATGCAGCACATCGTCGCCGGAACCACCGTTCAGCGCGTCAGCCGCCGCGTCTTGCGTGTCAATGGCCGCACCCCACAGTGTGTCATTGCCCGTTCCGCCATCCAGCGTGTCCTGCGATGCGTCACCCGCCAGAAGATCATCCCCCGCGCCACCGGCAAGCCAATCCTCGCCCAGACCGCCAGACAGGGTATCGCGACCCTCACCGCCCATCAGGGTGTCTGCGCCGCCGCCGCCCCACAGCAGATCATCCCCCTCGGCACCGGCAAGGGAATCCTGCCCCTTGCCACCGAACAGGGCATCGTCGCCCGCGCCCGCGTTCAGCGTGTCATTGTCGGCATTGCCCTCCAGCCAGTCGTTGCCGGTGCCGCCTTCGAGGTGGTCGTGGCCCAAGTCGCCAAGCAAGGTGTCATCCCCCCCGCGCCCGGTCAGCTGATCGTTTCCTGCCCCGCCCGACAGCGTATCTTGCGCGCCATCCCCGGTCAGGATGTCATCCGCATCGGTCCCGGTCAGCGACACCGGGGCATCGGGCATGTCGGGAAGGTCATCGGACAGCGGCATGCCCGCCCCGGCAGTGGCAGCGGGCAGACCGTCAGCCGCCGCGTCCCCGGCCAAGGCAAAGTCCAGCAGCGAGGCAGCCTCTGCCGTATCGGCGGGCTCAGCCTCGGCGTCAGATCCGACCGCGTCACTTTCAGCCTCCGAATCGGTGTGGGGTGTGATCACGGCGCTGGCGACAACGCCTGCCCCGATAGCGCCAAAGATCGCAAGCAATGCCAACATCATACCCACTCCACTCTGCTGGGCAGGGCCGCAGCGTTAACCAGTTTTCCTGCAACCTGATGATCCCAAAGGGATTCCTGATGATTACATTAGCACGGCTTGACCCCTGCCCCAATCGCGCAAATGCTGGTTGCGGGGGAATCTGCACGCAGGCTTAACAGGTCCTTGCCGCGCTTTGCTGCACGGGGGCTTTTCTTTTCCCGCTGTGTCCCCTATACGCGCGCATCCTTTGGATCCCCAAAGGTGCCTCTGGTCTTGCTGGACGACATCCCGGCTTGCACCGTAACCCCCTTCGCAAAAGGAGATCCCGATGTCGATCACCGTTGAAGACAAAGCCCGCCTGATCAAGGAATACGCCACCGCCGAGAACGACACCGGCTCGCCGGAAGTTCAGGTTGCCATTCTGTCGTCGCGTATCGCCACGCTGACCGAGCATTTCAAGGGCCACAAGAAAGACAACCACTCGCGCCGTGGTCTGCTGATGATGGTCGCCCAGCGCCGCAAGCTGCTGGACTATCTCAAGGGCAAGGACGAGGCCCGCTATGCCTCGCTGATCGCGCGTCTGGGTCTGCGCCGCTGATCTGCGGCGGACATCGATTCTGAAACAGGCCACAGCACCCGCTGTGGCCTTTTTCCTGGGTGGGAACAGGGGCCAAAGGCAGGGACTTTGCGCGCCTGACGCGCAGCACACCACCGCACCGCCAGCGGTTCCGGACCTTGCCGCCCCCCTGGGGATGGGAATGGTGTTGGGGGCAGCGGCAAGCGCCATGTCGCAAATCCAAACGGAACACGAGCCCGGTTCCCCAAGTTATTGATCTTTCGGCCTAGCCGAAACCCCGCCGCGCGGGACAAGGCCATGCCACAACACCCCGCTTCCCAAACGCCGCATTTTCCTGTATGGCCCAAAAATCTGCGACGTGAGGCCCGCCCCCGGCCGCATGCACAGGATAGGGGGCGGCGGCAATGGGGCCGCCATGCAAGCGGAAGACACGGCAGGGGCCGTGGGTGCTTCCTTATAGGGAACGATATATGTTCAACGTAACTCGCAAATCCATCCAGTGGGGCGATGAAACGCTCACGCTGGAATCGGGCAAGGTTGCCCGTCAGGCCGACGGTTCGGTGATCGCCACTTTGGGCGAAACCAGCGTGATGGCCAACGTGACCTTCGCGAAATCTGCAAAGCCGGGGCAGGATTTCTTCCCGCTGACCGTGCATTATCAGGAACGCTACTACGCCGCGGGCAAGATCCCGGGTGGCTTTTTCAAGCGCGAAGCCCGTCCTTCGGAAAAGGAAACGCTGACCTCGCGCCTGATCGACCGTCCGATCCGCCCGTTGTTCGTTGATGGCTTCAACCACGAAGTGCTGGTGATCGTGACCGTGCTGAGCCACGATCTGGTCAATGAGCCAGATATCCTTGCGATGATCGCCACCTCGGCTGCGCTGACGATTTCCGGCGTGCCGTTCATGGGCCCGATCGGGGCTGCGCGTGTGGGCTTTGTGGGCGGCGCTTATGTGCTGAACCCCGATGTCGAAGACATGCAAAACCTGCGCAACAGCCCGGATCAACGGCTTGATCTGGTGATTGCCGGGACCAAAGACGCGGTGATGATGGTCGAATCCGAAGCTTATGAGCTGTCGGAAGCCGAAATGCTGGGTGCCGTGAAGTTCGGCCACGAGGCGATGCAGCCGGTGATCGACCTGATCCTGGACTTTGCCGAAGACTGTGCCAAAGAACCGTTCGATTTCCAGCCTGCCGATTATTCGGCGCTGTATGCCGCGGTGAAAGCCGCAGGCGAGGAGCAGATGCGCGCCGCTTTTGCCATTCGCGACAAGCAGGAACGCACCAACGCGATTGACGCGGCCTCGGCCGCGATCAAGGCAGCGCTGACCGACGAGCAGCAGGCCGACGCAAACTTGGGCGCGGCGATAAAGAAACTGGAAAGCAGCATCCTGCGCGGCGACATCATCAACGGTGGCGCACGGATTGACGGACGCGACACCAAGACCGTGCGCCCGATCATCTGCGAAACCGGCATCTTGCCGCGCACCCACGGGTCGGCGCTGTTTACCCGTGGCGAAACCCAGGGCCTGCTGGTCACCACGCTGGGCACCGGCGAAGATGAACAGATCATCGACGCGCTGCATGGCAACAGCCGCTCCAACTTCTTGTTGCACTACAACTTCCCGCCCTATTCGGTGGGCGAAGTTGGCCGCTTTGGCCCGCCCGGACGCCGCGAGATCGGCCATGGCAAGCTGGCTTGGCGCGCGTTGCAGGCGGTTTTGCCGGCACCGACCGACTTCCCCTATACCATCCGCGTCGTGTCCGAGATCACCGAGTCGAACGGCTCAAGCTCGATGGCCACGGTCTGCGGTGGTTCGCTGTCGATGATGGATGCGGGCGTGCCGCTGAAAGCCCCGGTCGCCGGTGTGGCGATGGGTCTGATCCTGGAAGAAGACGGCCGCTATGCCGTTCTGACCGACATTCTGGGCGATGAAGATCACCTTGGCGATATGGACTTCAAGGTGGCCGGCACCGCCAATGGCATCACCAGCCTGCAAATGGACATCAAGATTGCCGGGATCACCCCTGCGATCATGGAACAGGCGCTGGCGCAGGCCAAGGATGGGCGTCTGCACATCTTGGGCGAAATGGCCAAGGCCCTGACCTCGGCGCAGGCGTTCAGTGCCTATGCGCCAAAGATCGAAACGATGCAGATCCCGACCGACAAGATCCGCGAAGTCATCGGCTCGGGCGGCAAGGTCATCCGCGAGATCGTGGAAACCTCGGGTGCCAAGGTCGATATCAACGACGATGGCATGATCAAGATCGCCTCGAACGACGCGGCCGCCATCAAGCGCGCCTATGACATGATCTATTCGATCGTGGCAGAGCCGGAAGAAGGCCGCATCTACACCGGCAAGGTGGTGAAACTGGTCGATTTCGGCGCTTTCATCAACTTCTTCGGCAAGCGTGATGGTCTGGTGCATGTATCGCAGATCGCGTCCAAGCGTCTGACCCACCCGAACGAGGTGCTGAAGGAAGGCCAGGAAGTGAAGGTCAAGCTGCTTGGCTTTGACGACCGTGGCAAGGTGCGCCTTGGCATGAAGATGGTCGATCAGGAAACCGGCGAGGAAATCACTGAGAAAAAGGAAGAGGCAGAAGCGTAAGTTCTGCGTCTTATTCCGAACCAAATGGCCCCGATGCATCCATCGGGGCCATTTGCATTTTACTGGGCCACACAACAACGTGCTTCGATGTGAACGGACGTAGAGTAACGAACAGCAAGCTGCACGCGAACTGATTGAAGTGGCAAAAAGCCACACTCAACAGTTGGAGGACTTATGTCTCGCAATTCTGTCAGCCGAAATTCATTGACGACCACTGCTGCCGTGGTCGGGCTGTGCCTGCTTTCCGGCGCCGCGTCGGCGGCGACACTCAGCATAACCGTGTCGAACACTTCACCCAACCTGACCTATACCCCGCTTTGGGCCGCCTTTCACAGCGGCGCGTTCGACAGCTTTGATGCAGGCTCTGCCGCCAGTGATGGCGTCAAGCAAATTGCCGAAATGGGCGATCCCAGCGTTGTTCAGGGTGAGCTTTTGGCGGCAGACCCCGGTGCAACGTCTACAGTTATCGCGGCTGGGGGAATTCCTCCGGTTCAACCCGGTGAGACCGCAACAGTCGAGATCGACATCGACCCGCTTACGCAGCGTTATTTGAGCTTTCTGTCGATGATCCTGCCGTCCAACGACACATTTATCGGAAATGACGATCCAAGGGCCTATGCTCTGTTCGATGCTATGGGAACTTTCCTTGGCCCGCGCGTGATCAATCTGACCGCAGACCTTTTCAACGATGCAGGAACAGAACTGTCTGACACGGCAAACGCACCCTTCGTCGTCGGTGGCGATGGCGCGGCGAATACCCCAGAAGGCGGGGTGGTTCATGCGGCAGGAAGCCTTGCCGACTTCAATGGCCTTTCGCTTGCCGATGGATCGGTCTTCAACTTTGGGACGGACAATTTCCTGACCAATCCCGATCGATTTGTGTTGGGACAGATCTCGATCTCACTTGTGCAGCCGTCCGCCGTTCCCCTTCCAGCCTCTGCGCCGCTCTTTGCAGCGGCGTTTGGTCTTATGGGGGCCATGCGTCTGCGTCGGCGCCGTGCAGCTTGATTGCCTTCCAAGGGCGCGGGTCACTCTTACGAAAGCGGCATAAGTGACAAGGGACGAGGGGGATGTCATAGCCCCGGTCAGGGCCCCGGTGGAGACACCGGGGCCTTGTTGCGGCAGGGGGTGCGTGCCGATTTCGCTACACATGCGCGTGATCTTGGCAACAGGGTCTTTTCCGCAAGCAGAACTCGCGCAAACTGGTGCCGCCCGACCATGGAATGATTGACATGCTTCACCATCTGACGCGCCGCCTGTTTCTTGGCTCCTCGGTCGCCACGCTGGCGGCCCCGGCTTTTGCCCAGACCAAGCCTGACCGCAAAACCTATGTCGTGCCGCCCGAACATCAGCCGATCGTGCTGCGGTTGCGCGATCAGTTTGAACCGGGATCTTTGTTGGTCGATCCCAACACCTATTCGCTTTACTGGCTGCTGGAGCCGCGCAAGGCGCTGCGGTTCATTGTCGGCGTTGGCCGCGGCGATCTGTATGAACCGGGGGTGTTCACGGTCGGGGCCAAGAAGGAATGGCCAAGCTGGACCCCGACCAAGGAAATGATCGCCCGCAATCCCGGTGCCTATGCAAAATATGCCGGCGGCATGCCGGGCGGGCCGACCAACCCCTTGGGCGCGCGGGCGCTGTATCTGTTTGATGACGCGCGCGGCGATACCTTCCTGCGCATCCACGGCACGCCAGACCCATGGACCATTGGCTCGGCTGTGTCGAATGGCTGCGTGCGGCTGGTGAATGACCATATCCAGCAGCTTTACGATCTGGTGCCGATCGGCGCAAAGGTGGTGCTTTACCCCAAGCGGGTGAAGGCCTGACATCCGGGGCCAACCGCGGTTTGCGGCTGGCCCAAGTCCCGGTCATTCCGGCTTGGTGGCAAACCACTGGTTCAGCCGCCATGCCCCCCACGCCAGCGGGATCGCGGCAAACCCGCCAATCACATAGGCCAGCGGTTCATCGCCGAAGCTTTCGAAAAGCTGGGTATAGGCGTGGATGCCTGCAAAGGTCAGCGCTGCGTTGAACAACACCCGCCGTCCGCTGTGCGCCGACCACGCGCCGATGCCAATCAGCGCGAGCGCCCACAGAACGGCATAGGCATGGTCCGAGATCACGATCGTGCTGGCACGGAAAGCGGCCTCGGCGGCCTCCCACGTGGCAAGGTCGGTGTTGGTCGTCCAGTAATTGCGGCCCGGACCCCAGATCGACTGCCCCACCACATCGCCAAACAGCGACCCCACCAATGCAGACAGGTTGGCCACAATAAAGCCCATAATGGCCAGCGTTCTGGTGTGGCTGGCAAGGCGTTCGGGCAGGCGACCCGCGCCCCACAGCATCGCTGCCACCAGGACGCCCATTTGCAGGATCGTCAGCGTCGGTTCCGGTGACCAGAACACATAGGCCGCACCGAAATACCCCGTCCCCGTTTCCAGCATCTGCGCAAAGGGCAAGATCGCCAGGGCGGTGACAAAGCGGACATCAATCATCAACCCGGCACCCGCGATCACCACGGCGGCATAAAGGTAGATCAGCGACTGTAGCAGGCCGCCGATCGCCCAGTCCTGCGCCAGAAGGCCAACGCCGGCCAGATGCAGCGCAAGGCCCATCAGCAGAATCGCCCCTTGGACAAAGCGCGTGGTCAACCCGCCCAGCAGCAGGGCGCGGCCGGCAATGCCAGCCACAATCAACCCGCCCAAGGCCATGATGCCCCCGGCCTGATCGGGATATTTGTCCAGCAGCTCGATCGCCGCGCCGCCGATCAGCATGCCCGCGCCGACCAGCGCGGCCGAATTGCCGAACATCCGCACCACCGCCCCGCCTTTGGCAAGGATCAACAGACCGCCGCCCAGCAACAGGCTGCCCGCCGTGGCCACCGCCACCGCATTGGCCAACCAGAAGATCATGCCGCCCGTAGCCGCGATGATCCCGGCAAACAAAAGCGTATTGATCGACAATGCCACCATCGCCTCGCGCGCCCGCACCTCGATGATGCGGGCTTGGTCAGCGGTGATGATTCCCTCCTGCGCCAGCTGCCTTGTGTCGGCCAATGTGTGCATCGCACCCTCCATGAACATTGTTCAAGATTACTAGCGCAGATTTGAACGCCGTTCAAGCGATTCCCGTTTTGGGACATAGCGTCACGTGACAGGCACGCCCCCCACAAACGCAAAAGGCCCCAGACAAAATCCGGGGCCTTGGGCAGGGGATAAGGTCTGGGCTTATGCGGGCAGCTTGGCCGTGCGCAGATAGGGCAGAACCACGTTGACATCCCCGAACTGCTTTTGTGCATCTTCCAGCGACACCGAGGTGCGCACGATCACGTCCTCGCCCAGTTTCCAGTCGGCCGGGGTGGCAATCGGGAACTTGTCAGCGGCTTGCACCGCATCCAGTGCGCGCAGAATCTCGGCAAAGTTGCGGCCCACGGTCATCGGATAGATCAGCATCAGGCGGATCTTCTTGTCCGGCCCGATGATGAAGGTGGTGCGCACCGATGCCGAGTCATCGGCGGTGCGGCCATCGGGCAGATAGGCCTCGGCGGGCAGCATGTCATACAGCTTGGCCACGTTCAGCGAGGTGTCGTCGATGATCGGGAAGTTGGCCGGCGCGCCGCCCACTTTTTCGATATCGGCCAGCCAATGCTTGTGCTCTTCCACCGTGTCCACCGACACACCCATCACCTTGGTGTTGCGCTTGGCAAACTCGGGCGCAAGTTGCGCCACGGCACCGAATTCAGTGGTGCAAACCGGGGTAAAATCCTTGGGGTGGCTGAAAAGGATGGCGTAGCTGTCACCCATCCAGTCGTGCAGCGTGACGCTGCCCGCGGTGGAATCAGCGGTGAAATCGGGGGCGATATCGTTGATGCGCAGAGACATATTATGGTCCTTGAATGTTTAACCTGTCGCCTAGATACGACTTTTATGCTGCGTTTGCATCCCCTATCTGGCAATCCGCGACAAAAAGGATCAGGTATCCTTGCACAAAGCAAATCGGATGATGGCGGTCCGTCCCGATCCCGGCAACGTGACCATCTTCCCGGCAGATTACAGCATGAAACGACGGCCAGCTTTTGCAACCTTGCTTGCGACTTCGGTCCCTAGCTGACAGGATATGATCAAATCACCCAAGGGAGACCGCGATGCTGACGAAACGCCAGTTCTATATCAACGGTGCATGGGTCAACCCCGCCAAGCCGCGCGATCATGAGGTGATCAACCCATCGACCGAGGAACCCTGCGCCGTGATCAGCCTTGGCGACCAGGCCGATACCGATGCCGCCGTGGCCGCCGCCAAGGCCGCTTTTCCCGCCTGGGCCGCAACCCCGCCTGCCGAACGTGCGCGTCTGGTGGCTGCGATCCTTGACCAGTATAACGCCCGCCTGCAGGAATTTGCCGAGGCGATCAGCATGGAAATGGGCGCGCCCATCGACTTTGCGCTGTCGGATCAAGCGCCCTGCCTGCCATGGCATACCCGCAACTTCTTGAAGGCGTTCGAGCAGATCGAATGGCTGCGCCCGCTGGGTCCACAGGCACCCGGTTCGGCGGTGGTGATGGAACCGATCGGCGTGGTCGGGCTGATCACGCCATGGAACTGGCCGGTCAACCAGATTGCATTGAAGGCGATTCCCGCGATGCTGGCGGGCTGCACCTGCGTGCTGAAACCGTCTGAGGAAAGCCCGCTGAACGCCATGCTGTTCGCCGAATTCTGCCATGATGCAGGCATTCCGCCGGGGGTATTCAACCTTGTGAACGGCGATGGCATAGGCGTGGGAAGCCAGCTTTCCAGCCATGCGGATGTCGAGATGATTTCCTTCACCGGCTCTACCCGCGCCGGCCGTGCGATCTCGAAGGCCGCGGCCGATACTTTGAAGCGTGTCACGCTGGAGTTGGGCGGCAAGGGCGCGAACCTGTTGTTTGCCGATGCCGATGCCAAGGCTGTGGAACGCTCGGTGCGGCGGATGATGGAAAACACCGGCCAAAGCTGCAACGCGCCATCGCGCCTGCTGGTCGAACGCAGCGTTTATGACCAGACGATCACAAAGGCGGTCGCGGTTGCCGAAAGCATTAAGGTTGGCCCCGCGAATGAAAGCGGTCGCCATATCGGCCCGGTGGTCAACAAGCGGCAATGGGACCAGATTCAAGGCTATATTCAGAAGGGAATCGACGAAGGCGCACGTCTTGTCACCGGCGGCCCCGGCCTGCCCGAAGGCTTTAACCGCGGCTTTTATGTCAAGCCGACAATCTTTGCCGACGTGACCCCCGGCATGACCATCGAACGCGAGGAAATCTTCGGCCCGGTGCTGTGCATCATCCCGTTTGATACCGAGGCAGACGCCATCCGCATCGCCAATGACACGCCCTATGGCCTGACCAATTATGTCCAGTCGGGCGACCCGGCCCGCGCGAACCGCCTGGGCCGCGCGTTGCGGTCGGGCATGGTGGAAATGAACGGCAAACCGCGCGGCGCGGGGTCATTTTTCGGCGGCGTCAAACAATCTGGCCGTGCCCGCGAAGGCGGTATCTGGGGGCTGGAAGAGTTTCTCGAAGCCAAGGCGATCTCGGGCTATGACTTTTCGCTAGAGGAGGCCGCAAACTAGCCGCGTCTGGCTGTCGGCACCGGCGCCAAGTGCCTTAGCCCTGCGCCGGACCGATAAGGTCTTGGCGATGGGCTGGGACTGCGGCAAGAATGGCGTCAGGTGACAGGGCGCAAGGATGACGCGGAATTATTGCCGCACCACCGGCCTTGCCCATGGAAACGGATGTAAGTCGTATTTACATTCACGACATAGACAGTGTGGCACAGTCCAGCAGGGGGCATCATGGCCGATTTCAACACGCAGATTCAGGAAAGCCAGAAACAGGTGGCCGAAGCGCAGGCCAAGATCAGCGCCGTGACCAGCGAGATTGAGGTGGCGCGGCAAAGGCTTGAGGCAGGCGAGGCCGCCATCGACATCGAAAACGCCACGCTGGACGATGTGCACAGGCACACCGATCTGATGAACGCAAATATCGCCGAACTGATCATGGGGCTGGACGATGTGACGGCGGGGTTTTCCAAGGACTTTGACGAGATGCGCTCGAAGACCGGCATGGAAAGTTTCATCGGCATCTTCAGCAGCGCAAAGGCAGAATCGATGCGGCAGGAACGGATGCGCACCGCCAGCATCGACGACAAGTTGCAGGATCTGATCGCCAAGTCGGATGTGATCGTAAAACTGCTGCAAGGCCAGCTTGACCTGTTGAACGGTCAGAAGGCCAGTGTCGAATCCAACCTGTCGGCCACCTTGGTCGAGCGTGAGGAAACCGTGGGCGCGCTTGAAGGCGTGCGGGCCGAGATCGCCGGGATGGACCCGCAGATCATCGAGTTGGAGAACAAGATCAGTGTCGAGCAAGACGCCGCCGCCCGCACCAAGCTGGAAACCCAACTGGCCGAGTTGAACACGCGTTACAACGCGCTAGTGCAGGATGAACAGGTGAAGCTGGCCAAAAGTCAAACCCTTGAACGCTATATCGAAAAGGGCAAGACCTGGATGGACTCTCTGCAAAATCAGGCAGCCACCCAATTGGTGCTGATCAACAAGTTGCAGACCGACACCAAGCAGCGCGTGGTGCTGTATGACGCGCTGTCCAGCAGCCTGAAAACCGCGCAACAGCAAGATGTGGCGCACAGGATCAACGAAATCGGTGTGAAAACCGACCAAGAGGCGCAGGCCGCCATGGCTGCCATCGGTTCGGCCACCAATGACCGAATGGCCGACATGCTGGAGGCCCACGAAGGCCATATGGTGTTTGCCCGCAAGATCCTTGAGCAAAAGGCCAAGGCGGATGAGCGTTTCAACCGCCGGTTTGCGGCGATCGTCGAGAAGCACGACAAGAACGCCTATGGGGAATAAGTGTCCAACACCGTCAAAGAGGCGCTAACCAACGACCATGCCGAGCTGTATGACACGCTGATCGCCCGGCGCTATTTCGCCAAGTTTGACCGCATCTCGGCCCATCTGGGCCGGGTTGCGGGCGAGTTGGAATCCCAAGGTCAGCTTACCCGCACCGAAGCGCGGGTGATTGGCCGCTATGTCACCGCCCTTGCCACCACGTTTCGGGCGCTGTCCTACAAGTACCTGATGACGGGGCGCAGCGACGCCGCACAGCGCCTGACCTTTGACCGCCACGAATCCGGCTTTCCGGTGGCGCAGGAATTGATGGTGATGGCGGTGGATGCCGCACAGGCCGACCGCCACCTGTCGGGCACGGCGTCGGTTGAGGAGTTGAAGGACCGGATGATCCGCCGCATCGTCGGCGATCTGGCCTTGCCGACTGACCTGCAATTCGCCCTGTCGCAGCGGCTGTACTACGAGGCTTTGGCACAGGGCGGGCTGTTTCTGGCCCGCAATGACCCCGATGCCCAATGGCTTGAAGATACGAAAGACCGCCGCCATTATCTGGTGCATTGGGCGATTTACGATACCCAGATCAACCTGCCGGTAGTCTATCTGATGGACGTGGAAGACAGCGGCAAGCGCCCGTTGCCGACCGACGAAAGCCGCTGGCCGCAAGCCCAGCATCACCTGATGGCGCAATCAAGTGCCGGGCTGAAGCTGCTGACCATCGCCCAGGGCTTTGACACCGATTTTGACACGCTGCACCCCAAACGGCTGCGGCGCATCCACCTTGGCCCGATGTATTCGCACAGTTTCACCCTGCAATCGGGGCCGATTTCCGATGTGCTGGCCACCGCCATGGCGCCGGAAGGTCAGGATTGGGCGATGGTCTGGACGGTGGAAGACCTGCTGTCAGACCGGGTGGAACAGGTCAAGGATGGCTGGTTCAGCACGGTGGAGCGGCAGATTTTCGCGCTCGATCCCTTTGCCGGCAAGGGGGCCGAGACCGGCACCACGAAGATGGAGCGCATGGTCGTGCTGCCCGAGAGGCCGTTTCAGGCCTTGGCCGAATTGAACCCGCCGGGCTTTCGCGACGTGCGCAAGTTTGTGGTGGGTGCCGGGGGGCGGATCATTGCAACACGGTAGGGGGCCAGAATGACCACACGCGACACGATGGAGTTGAAGGAAGACGCGATCCGCGCACAGTATGACGCGGCCTTGGCGCTGCTGACCGGCTTTGACCACGCCCCCCGTCTGGCAAAGGCGCTGGAGGCCCCGCAGGCCGAACGCAGCCCCGGCATCGGCACGCGGCCCCGCTTCCGGTCCACCACCCCCGGCCTTGTCACCCGCCCCACCATCCGCCCCGGCGGCGTGCGGATCGTCGAGCGGATTGAATCCGGCACCGATGGCCTGATCTCACCCTTGCAGGCGTCCGTCCTGCACGCCCTGCGCCGCTCGCTGGCCATCGCCTTGGCCATGGGCGAGACCTTTGCCGCGCAATCGGCGCTGGTCGAGTTGAAGAAGGCCAATCTGGAGGGCCGCCTGCCCGACCTGAAGCGCGCCGAGTTCACCGACCTGTTGGCCGCCGAGGCATTGCTGGTGCTGTATACCTTCGCCAATGCCACCGCGTATCTCTTGGCCCCACACCTGACCGCGACCACGGTCGAGGTCGGCACCGTTGATGAAATCCTGACCGACAACGCCCCGCTCGCCCTTCAGGGCGTGCTGTGGGAGCTGGATCAGGACATCGCCACCTTCGCCACTGACGAGCCGCGCCTTGCCGCCACCGTCGCTGCCTTTGCCGAGGCGCTGATGGAAAAGCTGGCCCTGCGCGCCCAGACCGCGCCAAGGCTAGAGGCGTTCACGGGGGCCAGTTGGAAGGTCGAGGCCGATGGTCTGACCATCGCCGGCTTCAAACCCGCCCGTGCCGCCAAGGGTGGCCAGATCACCATGCAGTTCAAAAAACCGCATGAAGTGGTGGGCAACCACATCGCCAAATACCAGTCCCTGCGGCTGGCCAAGATGCTGATGGCCTATGACTTTGACCGCAAGCTGAACCCGTTTGCCGAACTCGGTGGCTTCATCTTTACCTTCATGGGCGACGGCAAACCCGGCACCGGCAAGACCACGCTGATTCAGATGATGGCGGGCCTGCTGAACGACTATTGCACCGTTGCGGGCTACCCCTTCCGCTATCAGAACTTCAGTATCGACCAGATCGACAGCTATCAGGGCAAGTCGGGCCAGAACGCCAAGGCGTTTATCGACTCGGTCCTTGACCCCGGCGTGATCGGCTTTGGCACCATCGACGACATTGATCAGGTCGCAGGCAAGCGCGGTGACCGGCAGTCATCGGCGGGCCAGCAAGAGGTAACGGCGGTCTTCATGCAGGCCTTTGCCGGCGCAGGCACCGTGGTGCGCGGCAATTGCACCTTCGGCATGTTTTCCAACTACCCCGAGAATGTGGACGACGCCCTGCGCCAGCGGGCCGGTGCGCGCTTCCTCGTCGATGGCCCGAAAACGCGCGAAGATTACATTGATATCCTGTCGCTGCTGCTGGGCAAGAACCACCAGATCCCCTTGGGCGACCATGACCTGTTTGCCGCGCAAGAGATCAAGAAAGCCGTCGCCGCCAGTTTTGAGGGTCATTCCAAACCGCACGAAGACGGCCTGCTGCGGGTCTGGGACAAGGTAGCGTCCGACATCGGCCCGCTGGATACCATTGCCAAAATCGGTCGCTACCTGAAAGCCATTCAAGAGGCCGATGACCGCTTCACCGGCCGCGCCATCAAGAACATCACCGATGCAGTCAAGGTGCGGGCGATGGACTTCGAACTGCCCGACGAATGGATGGAAAACCCCGACCTGTTCCTGTTCAAACCCTACGACGAAAAGCTGACCATGATCCGCGGCCTGATGAGCCCCATCACGGTGGAAATGGTGATCCAGGAGGTCAACCGCTACGCCGACAGCGAGTTCCGCTATGCCGATAAGTCGGATGAAGTGGCGATTGAGGGGATGGTGCGGGACTACCGGCGGACGGAAGAGGCCAAGCGGCGGTATCTGGAGGGGAAGGGGTGAAGCCGACCGTTGGAATTTTTGCCCTTGGGACAATTGGCCTTTCGGCATGCATGCCGTCGGCCTCGGAACGATGTACCGATGCCGTGCCGCCCCACGTTCAGACGCGTGCTCTGGCGTCGATTGCGACAGAAATTCCGGTCGATTTCGGAGAACGTTATCAGGAACCAATATTACTGCAGTGCGGTGATCTAGTCAAAGTGTCGTATTTTCTGCGGGATGTTGACGGGCTGGCTTGGGTTGGCGGCGATGTAAATTATTATGTTTCACTGGCTGATGGGACAATTGTGAAAACAGAGTTAAGTGAATGAAACGTGCTGTCGCCAAAGGCCTGATGTTCGGCAGTCTGATGGGGTGTCCTCCACCGCCCCCCACCCCATCCCTCCCCACAAGGGGGAGGGGAGGCGCTGCTTCACCGGTCGGCGGGGGCGCTGGTGGCTGGCGTCTGGTCCCTCCCTCCCCCTCGTGGGGAGGGTTGGGGTGGGGGGCCGGCGTCATCAGGTGCACCGCATGACCAGCATCACCCCCCAAACCCGCCAACGCGCGCGAACCCTGCGGGCCGAAATGACCCCGCAGGAACGCAAACTCTGGGCGCAGCTTCGCGATCTGAACCATCGGCTGGGGCTGAACTTTCGCAGGCAGGCCGCTGTCGGCCCTTACATCGCAGACTTCGCCGATTTTGGCCGCAAGCTGGTGATCGAGGTTGATGGCGGCCAGCACGGCGGGGCGGCGGACGCGGTGCGGGATGGGTGGTTCATCGCACAAGGTTTCAACGTTTTGCGGGTCTGGAACAACGATGTGGATGGTAATTTGGATGGCGTGATGCAGGTAGTGCTTGATTGGCTGGAGGCGGCGGATGCCCCCCCACCCCATCCCTCCCCCACGAGGGGGGAGGGAGCGGCGACATCGGCTCCGTCACGCAGAGCACCCAAACCGGGCGCTTCCCCTCCCCCTTGTGGGGAGGGGTCAGGGGTGGAGGGCCAGCAGCCAGCCACCCCACCAGAAGGACCAACCCCATGAAACGCCTCATCGCCAAAGGTCTGATGTTCGGCAACCTGATCGAGGTGTCCTCCCCCGCCCTGATCGACCGTTACAAGCGCGCCATGAAGCATCTGTGCGGCCGCGAAACCGCGCTTACAGATTTCCACATCGACATTTCCGGCTATTCCCCCGAAATCGGGGCCGAGCTTGGCGACGACCTCTACCTCAACCCCAATGGCGCGAACCGGCAGTTCATTCTGCTGAGCACGGCGCAAAAGACAGCACCCCTGCTGAACGCCAAGTTCTCCACCTCTCGCGGGATCATCCGGCAGTTCATTGAAACCAACGAGGCGCAGTTGTTTGCCCTGACCGCCCGCGATGCGGTGGCGGGGGAATTGCAGAACTCGGTGTTTGAAATCAGCACCCCCGCCAAGCTGCTGGAGATCCGGCGCATCACGGTCGAGGCCGATACGATTGGCGGCCATGTTGCCGATGCGGGCAAGCTGGCCAAGCTGATTGACCGCTTTCGCTCTGAGGCCGATGGCTGGCGCGATGATCTGCTGATTGCCGAGATGATCACGCTGGCCAAAAAGACCGGCGATGTGACGCGGGTGCCGATCACCCTGCCGCAAATGACGTTCGAGCAGCCGAACTTCTGGACCAGCCATTTCGGCGGCATGTATGTGTTCCGCGATGTGGCCTTTCCCGCCGTGATCTCGACCCTGCCGCACGAAAGCCTTGGTGCGGTGCCGATTGCGCCAGTGTTCGACCTTGGCCATCGCAACCAGATTGCCGACTGGCTGGAGCGCAATCAACTGGCCGAACCCATCGTGCAGGCGCGGGGCATGGATGCGGCGGCGGTGATCCGGCAGAAGATGGATTTCATTCTGGTCGAGGCCGCCGATACCCTTGGGCTGGAGATCGGTGATGCCCGCCGCACCGAACTGCGCAAGATCGCGCACCGGCTGGGCGCCAGCCTGCCGATGGAGTTTCAGGGGCTGGCCGCCCTGTTGCGCTGGATCGAGGCCGGAGGGACATGGCCGCGCATCACCAGCGAACATCCGGCCTATTTCTACACCCTGCGTGCGCGGGCGCACAAAGACCGCGATCTGGTCAACATGCTGTTGTCGGAACTGGCGCCGATGGACGTGCGGCAGATGTATATCGTCCACAAAGAGCTGTTCTACGCCCAATATACCCGCTGGTCTGACCGCAAGCGGCAATATGTGGCGGATTTTCTGGAACGAGAGTATGTTGTCGACAAGCAAGGCGCACGTGAGTCCCTTTTCGGGCCAGAGCCGGGCATGGACGACCGCCAAAGGCCAGAGCCGAAACCCGCCCGTGATCTTGGGCCGGTGGCTGGTCCCTGGGGACGTGCGTCACGGGGGCGAAAATGATAGGCTTTCTGCGGCTGATGGCATTCTGGGCGGTATTCGCCGGCGTCGCTTACTGGTTGCTGTTGATCTATTCCCGATCGCTGCGCCGCGAAGCGCTGGAAAAAGAATGGGACGCCGACCCTCCGCCCGACGCAACCGATGACGGGCGATCTGCGTTCATTGCGCAGGGCATGGCCGACTATGAGGGCAGCCTGCGACGAAAGCTCCTGTGGGGCGTTATCGTGTTGCCTTTCATCGCAATCGGGACGCTCTTATATCTGGTCAATTACGCGTGAGGCAGTGATGCGATATTTCAAATGGGCCTTTGTGGCCACCATCCTTCTGATTTTCGGGTCGTTCCTGCACTACACCTTGCCGCAGCATGACATTGTGCGCATCGTCGGCACCTATCAGGAACGGCAAGAGTTGCGCGACTGGACACGGATCTTCTGGTCGCGCCCGGATGATCAATCTGCAACCATCACCAGCCGCGATGTGCAGTTCATTCAATCGGTGCGCCCGGATGGCAAACCGATGGTCTATCGCAACGAAGATACCGCGTGGAGTTGGCCACCCTATTTCAAGTTCGACACCGCCAGCTTGCAGACCGAGGCTGATGACCTGAAATCCACCGTCGAGGCCCCGAAATGGGCGGTGGTCACGCATTATGGCTGGCGCAACGAGCTGATCTCGATTTTCCCCAATGCGGTCGCCGTCTACCCGGTCGCGTCAGCGGATGTCACCATCGTGCCATGGTTCAACATCTTCTTCTTCGTCTTCATGGGTCTGGTGTTCTTGCTGTTGTGGCGGATGTGGGCGCAGTTTCGCGAACGCACGATCGACCCGGCGCTGGAAGATGTGGGCGAGGTATGGGACTCGGTTGACGCCCGCGCCGACGCCGCGCGTGATCGCGCGATGGGCACCTGGGCGCGGTTCCGGTCGTGGCTGGGAACCTGGCAAGCAAAGCCTCGAAAGTAGTGATCGGCGGGTGCCGCCGCGACCGCATGGCTGCTGACCGATCTTGATCTGCCGTGCGCTTGGCTGCAAACGGCGGTCGCCTCTTGTTCGCACGGCACCAGACGGGGGCGGATGTGCAGGGCGATTGCGGCGACAATCGCAAAGGGCCGGATACGGCCAAAGGCGGTTGGTTTCGCGCGTTTCCGTTGAATCTGCCAGACATCCTCGCTGCACAGGCCTTGCGGAACGATCCGACAGAACTTGCGCCCCTGCGCGATGGTCATGCAACGCCAGCAGCCCGTGGCCGAGTAAGGGACGCAGGTCCGTTACATGGGCATCGTCAGGACAAACGCAACCGCGCCGACAACAGCTGCTGCCAAGGTGCCCGCCAGAAGTGGCAGCCAGAAGCGGATTGGCCCGGCAAGCACTGCCAGCGATATCCGGCCAAAGGCATTGGCGGTAAGGGCGATCAGGATTGCCAGGCCGATCATCGGAAAGCCGACTTGGGTTTCATCGAGACGCACTGCACTGAGCACGGCGACGTCAACGTCGAACATTCCCGAAAGGGCCGAGGTCGCCGGAAGGCTTGCTCCACCGAATTGCTTGACCAGAGCGGCGCTTGCCGTAGAGACAAGCGCAAACAGGGCGGCAAAGACCAGCAAGGCACGCAGTTCGAAGGGGTTGCGTAACAGTTCATGCGGCTGCTGGGTCTTGTTGCCGCGGTGAAGAAAGGCCAAGCCTGCAACCCCAAGGACACCCGCCGCGCACAGGGCCGGCACAGCAATATACGCCAGGATTTCAGGGCGCAGAAGGGCAACGACGACCAGAACGCGCAGAATGGAAACCATCCCGGCCAGCGCCGCCGTCCCGCTCATCGGGGCGGTCTGTGCCACATCGTTCGCCATCCGCGCAAGGGCAATCGTGACCGCCGTTGAAGACGCAAGGGCGCCTGCCAAAGCACTGATCAGCAAACCACGGGTCGAGCCAAGCACGCGGACAGCGACATATCCCACAAAGGAAATCGTCGCGACCAGCACCGTGAAGAACCAGATTTCCCAGGGGTTCAATCCACCCCACGGATCAATCGTCCGGTTCGGAAGCAGCGGCAGGACAATGGTTGACATCACAGCCAAGACCAGAGCCGAACGCAGTTCGATCCAGCTCAGGCGTCTGAGGGTTGTGTGCAGGACTTCGCGGCTTGCCAGGATCGCGGCAAGTGCAGCCGCCCCGGCCGCGGCAATGCGATGGTCGCCGCTGACCGCCAGGCCACCAAGACCAAAGACCCCCAGACCGGCCATGACGCTAGTCACGCTGAAGTTCTGATCATGGCCAGCCTCCTGAAACTGGAAGAGGCCAAAAAGGGCGCCGACACCGAGAAAGCCGGCCGCAAAGATCACCGGAGCCTCCATCTGGGTCGAAAGCAACGCGAAAACCCCGCCCAGAAGTCCGAATATGCCGAAAGTCCGCAGGCCGGCTGTCCGACTTCCGGCAGGGCCAGCGCGCTCGCGCCAGCCGCGCTCCAACCCGACCAGAAGCCCGATCGCCAGCGCCACGGCCAACCTGAAGAACTGATCCTCCATTGACAAGCCAATCCTCTGTCCGGAATTGCCGGAACGATTGCATTTTGGCACAACCCTAAAAGGGAAAAGACCAATCAACCAGTCCCGCTGCACCACGCTGGCTGCTTTCAGTCGATCCCTGGGGCTCTTGGTCGTCAACCCGCCGCCAGAAAGATCGAAGGATTAAGCAGCGTCAGGCCAAAACAGATCAGGGTCGGAACCGTGCCCGACGCGATCCACACCCCGATCAACATCCCTACCACGACCAGCACGGCCAGAGATGGCTACGAGACGTGAATGACGTGGAATATGCCTTCGTGAATGTCCATCCAGTCTTGTCCGCGCAGAACGCCGACCAATCCGGTCATCGCGACGCCCAGAACAAGCGGAATGTGCGGCGTGAAATCGCCGTAATAAAACAATTGCAGCGCCAGCAGCCCCAGCGTCAGCACGACAGGCAGCAGCGCCAATGGCAAAGTCGGCATGGAAGGCTACGTCGCCGCTTCCATATGTCGATCCCTTGCCAAGTTGTGTCTTCAAAACGTCAAAACTTTAACGCCAGTGACTTCGACTTGGCTCCGGATCCCGTACAGGATGGCACACGCCGCTGCGAAAAGAGCATGGATTTCAACAGGTTTTCTCGATCGCCACCATCCGGGGGCCGCGACGGCGGTGGCGGGCACGACAGGTGCCCGCCCATGGTTCAAACGCGGCAGGATGCAGACCCTGTCACGGGTTTGCCGGGGCCGCGGGATTGGCCGGGACCGCCGGGGTTTCTGGCGCCGCCTGCGTTTGCGATGGTGCGGCAGGCTCGACGACGGTCGGGGTCGCGGCAGGGGCCGGGGCCGCCGATCTCTCGACAGCGGCGGCAGGGGTCGCGGGGCCGGTGCCCTGACCCGAAATGTCGCGGTTGGTGAACACGACAGCGGCGATGACCGCCAGAACAACGAACACGATGGCGACAACCACCCCCGTGCTTGCCCACATCCCCCCGGCAGTCGCAACCAAAGCCGTGTCACCCCGGCCATCGGTTTGATAAGTGTCTGCCCGAGGGGCGACAGGTGTCGGACGCTGGGTTCCGGGGCGTGGTTGGATCAAGGGATCGGCCATGTGTTCTACTCCGTTTCATTGGTACATCAACTGATGTCGTACCAACGTCCTGCCGCCCGCTTGGTTCCGCACGCGCTGGTTGATGCGCGTCGCTTTGCCGGTGCCACGCGATGCAATCACGCCATGCCAAACCCCAAACCGGTGATCCGGGCAGCGCTGTGGGCGGCGCAGACAATCGCGAAGCGGACTGCCGCCGCCCCCTTTCGCCCGACAGGGCCTGAAGGCAAAAGCCGGGACCCCGACCTGGCGTCAGGAACACCTTGCTTGCGGCCAACCCGACCGTGGTCAGGTGTTCAGCCGGTCAACCGCGATCAAGATGGTGACGAGAAGCCCGTTCTTTGACCAGTCATAGGCAATCGTTCCCCCAAGTTGTGAAACGATCGTCTCGCGCACCAGCCGGCTGCCATAGCTTTCTTCCGCTTGCGCCTGTTTAACCTCGGGCCCGCCGTGCTCGGTCCATTCGATCTTTGCACTCTCACCGGACAGACTGCCCGAAATATCAAGCCTGCCGGCTTCAACCGACAGCGCGCCGTATTTCAAAGAGTTCGTCGCAAGTTCATGCATCACAAGGGCAAGGCTGGTTGCCGCTTTCGCACCTATGCCCATCCGTGGCACGGCGACGCGAATACGGCCGGCAAAGGCGCCGTCTTCGTCGTAAGGGGCCAGAAGAACCGTGAACAGATCACCCAGCAACGCGGCCTTTCCCTGGCCGCCCGGCAAGGGTCGAACCAGATCATGCGCGCGGCCAAGGGCAATTAACCGCTGGGTCAACTGCTTTGACATGTCGTCCACGCCGGTCGATGACCTCCAGGTGATCTTGGTCAGACCGGCCGCTATGGCCAGAAGGTTCTTGACCCGGTGGCTCATTTCGCCGGCAAGCAATTCGTTCCCTTCCTCGGCCTGCTTGCGTCCGGTGATGTCGATGAAGATCCCTGTCATTTCCTTCCGGGCATTTTCGGCGGCGCCACCGGTTCCGCGGGCGGAAATCCAGCGCACGTCGGGGCCGACAAGCGTTCTGAAATCTATCTCGTAATCACCGGTCATTGCCTTGGTCGACCAAAAGGCTTCCCGAACCCGGTCGCGGTCGGCGGGATGTATTTTGTCGGAAAGCTTTTCAAAGGACAGTTCTTCGGATTGGGGCACGTCCCAAAGAAGATAGCCCCGCGCATCCATCGCCAGATGGTCGGTATCGACATTCCAGATCCACATGGCCACGCCTGCCGCGTCAACGGCCCGACGCAGGTCTTCGTGGTTCCATTCCAGGCCCCTGAAATCTCGGCCCCTGAAATTCTTGGGTGGCAATGTCGTTCCTTTTCGAACCACTGTAAGAACCCTGCGCCCGGCTTGGACCTGTGGTCCGCGATCTGGCAGCAGCAGACCAAGACCGGCCTGTCTGTTGACGCAGCTTCGGTCACATAACGCAGATCGCCCAGAAAGGTTCCCGGATTTTTGCAGGCACCGGCAATTTTTTGAACTGCCATGAACCCCATTGCGTGGGGGCCAGAAAAGGCACCCGGTTAACCGCCGGGCGGCGGGTGTCGGCCTTGCTTTGACGCTGCGTGCCGCCCAGGATTTGCCACGGCGGATAAAACCCGCGGAACGTTCGTTGCCGCCAGTTGTTGTTCTGGCAGAGGTCAGATGGCCTTGGAACATTCCAGCCCTGCGAGATCGCGCCCGTCTTTGGCCGCTGTCGTCGCGGCTTTAGAAAAGGCACAGCCGATGACAGATACCCAGACGACGCAAGGCGCCTTCCCGATGAAAGAAGCCGGCTCGATGATCGGCAGCGATGCAACCGATATCAAGACCGCCGCCTCGCAAGAGTTCGACCAGGCCGTGGCCGGGGTCCGGTCAAAGGCCGACGAGGCAAAGACGGATGCGGCGAGTGAGGTCAGGGATGCAGCCGACGCGCTGCGCAAGGCCTTGGAAGGGCTGCGTGGCGGCTCTGCACAGGACCGCACATTGGGTCAGGTTGCAACCAGCCTTGCCGACATGTCGGACTCGGTCCGCGGCAAGGATCTGGGCCAGATCTTGCAGATGGCCAGCACGGTGGCCCGCGCGCATCCGATCCTGTTTCTGGGCAGCGCCGCGCTGCTTGGCTTTGTGGTCAGCCGTTATGCCAAAGCCTCGGGCGATGGCGCACCCCATACGTCATCGCAGCAGACCGCCGAAATCAACACGCAGATCGACGCCTTTGTCGATGATGGCAATCCCAACACCCAGCCTGCGGGTCCGGCAGCATGACAGCCACCGGCACCCCCAAATCCACCGGCGACATGATGTCCGACATCTTGGGGCATGTCGGCAATCTGGTGCGCAACGAGGCTGACCTTGCCCGCACCGAGGTTGCCGAAAGTCTGGCCAAGGCCCGCGCATCCCTGGTGGCGATGGCCTTGGCGCTTGTGCTGGCCGTCACCGGCCTGAACCTGATCGCCGCGTCGCTTGTCGCGCTGGTTGTCTGGGCCGGCGTGCCGCCGCACTGGGCGACGCCAGCGGTTGGTATTGCCGTGCTTTTCGTGGCGCTGGCGGTGTACGCGTTTGCAAAATCCGCCTTTCACAAGATCGGCTTTGTGCCGACCCGCGCCGCCCGCAACGTGCAGCGCGACGCAACAGTCGTAAAGGACGCTTTCAATGGCAAATGAAACCCGAACCGCTGACCAGATCGAGCGCGACATCGAGGATGAACGCGCCCGCATGCGCGACACCTTGAATGATCTGCAACAGAAGTTGTCGCTCGACTCGATCGTGGCCGACATTGGCGGCCTGTTCCGTGGTCAGGGCGATATCGCAAGGTCGGTCAGCGAAACCGTGGGTCGCAACCCGGCCGCCGTGGCGCTTGTGGGCGTTGGCCTTGCCTGGTTGTGGCTGGGTCGGGATCGCACGACACCGGCCGCATCGGGCACGCAAGACACGGGTCGGCCATCGGGCCAGGGGCGATCAGACCCGGCGCCGGGTATGATGGGCGCTGTCCGCGATGCGACCAACGCGGTGGGCGATGCCGTGTCGGATACGGCAAGCGCCGTGGGCGAAGCAGCCTCGGCCCTGACAGATCGGCTGTCTGCCGGGCTGGAAGGTCTGTCAGACGATGCAAAGGCGCGGGTGCTGGCCGCCCGCCGGGCAGCGCATGATGCGCGCCTGTCTTCGGCGGCGGCTGTGAAAGACGGCGCGCGCGCGGCTACGGGTTTCTTTGAAGATCAACCGCTTGTCGTTGGTGCCCTTGCGCTGGCGCTGGGGGCGGCGATCGGTGGGGTTCTGCAGCGCAGCAAGATCGAAGACGACACGATGGGCGACAGCAGCGATCAATTGTTCGCCGACGCGCAGGCGCTGTATCGGCAAGAGCGCGACAAGGCGACGGCAGCGCCGCGAACCGCTGCCAGCGATGTCAAGCATGGTCTGTAGGCTGTGGGTCAAGGTCTGGCCGACCTGCTTTCCGAAGGCAGGTCGCCCGGCGCGGTGATCGTCGATCGCAGCGCCGACGCCGCCACCCGCATCTGTCGCCACGCGATGGGTGAAGACAAGCGTCAGGTCAAGACCGAGCCCAACGCCAGAGGCCCTGTCGGGGCGGGTCGCCCCCTGCCGCGCGGACCAACGAACCCGGCGGCTTGGGCTTGTCCACCATCCCGGGGATCGTCGGCGTGATCGTGGCGTCTTGCCGGGGGCAGAGCCTGGGCTGATCTGCGCCCAAGCTGCGGCCTGCATTTTCGGCTGACGGGGTGCCGCTGTGTGACGGACATCGGTGAGCCTTGGGGCAAAACCGGTCGCAAAGCCCTTGCATCCGGGGGATAACCCACCATATACCATCCACATGGAAGGTATATGGATGATAAAATGACGAAAGCTGCCTTATCTGCGTCCGCCAAGGTGCCGGAGTCGGAAAAGATCACCATCAACCTTGGCTTCGTTGATCTGGGGCAGATCGACCTTTTGGTGCGCGAAGGGTTCTATTCGAACCGCAGCGATTTCATTCGCACGGCCATCCGCAACCAGATCGAGCGCCACGCCGAAACCGTGCGGCAGATCGTTGTCCGCAAAAGTGTTGAACTGGGCCTGCGCAACATCACGCGCGAGGAACTGCTGTCGGCCCGTGCGGCGGGGCAGATGCTGGACATCCGGGTTCTGGGCCTTGCCATCATTGCGCCAGACGTTCCCGCCGACCTGGCCCGCCAGACAATTACCGCCTTGTCCGTTCTTGGCACGCTGAAGGCCTCTGATGCCGTCAAGGCGGCCTTGGCAGACCGCATTTCCTGATCCCCTTGTCCGAGAGTCCCCCAATGAACACCCCCTTCGCCCGCGGATTGGCCAAAGCCACCGAATTGACAAAGTCCGGCAATCTGAAAGCAGCGACCGCGCTGATCCAGTCCCTGTTGCGGCCAGCGCCGGAAACCGCGGCCCGGCCAATGGCCGATGCTGACGATGCCGATGTCATCGAGGGCACCGCCACCCGCATCGACGATCCCGCCGCCACCCCTGCGGCCAAGGCACCCCGCGCGACCCGGATGGGGTTGGGCGCCACGCTGCGCGGTCTGGCTGAACGTGCCGCTGCCCGCAGTGCAGAAACTGCCCCGCCGCCGGACGTGCCGCGTGGCGCGCAGTTCCTGTCGCTTTGCCATCGCAGCGCGCATGGCACACGGGATTACCGGCTGTATATTCCGGCCAGCCACCGGGCTGACGTGCCGATGCCGTTGGTCGTGATGCTGCACGGCTGCACCCAGTCGCCCGAAGATTTTGCCACCGGCACCGGCCTGAATGCACTGGCCGAGGACCATGGCTGTCTGGTCGCATGGCCGCAGCAGCCGCACAGCGCCAATGCCAACAAATGCTGGAACTGGTTCCGGGCCGAGGATCAGGCTGAAGGTCGTGGCGAACCCGCCCTGATCGCCGGGATCGCGACCGATATCCTGCGCAATCATGCCGCCGATCCGGCGCGGGTCTATGTTGCGGGCCTGTCTGCGGGTGGGGCCTCTGCCGCGATCATGGGGGCCGCCTATCCGCGGATTTTCGCCGCGGTCGGGGTGCATTCCGGCCTGCCTGTCGGCGGCGCAACCGATATTCCATCGGCCTTTGCGGCCATGCGCTGCGGATCGACCGGCAAGGTCCAGAAAACCGCCGTTCCGACAATTGTCTTCCACGGTCTGGACGACACAACGGTGCATCCGAAAAACGGCGCGGCTGTCGTGACCCAGGCCCTGCAAGCCGCGCCCGGTCTTAGGCCGGTGCGCACGTCAGGGGTGTCCGGCATGGGGCGCAAATACCGTCAGACCAGCCACTTCGATGCCTCGGGCCGCAGCTTTGTGGAACATTGGGAAATCGAAGGTGTGGGCCATGCCTGGTCCGGCGGAATGCCCGGTGGCAGCTATACCGACCCCAGGGGCCCTGCCGCATCGCGCGAAATGATGCGGTTCTTCCTGCAGCATCGGCAAAGCTAAGCGCTGAACGCCGACCGCCATGCAAAGCCGGATCGCGATGGCGGTTGGCTTGGCATCGGTGCCCATCGCGTTCTGCTGCCCTTCAGCCAGTTGACCGTGCTGCGCAAAACCGGCGTCCCCGGCAGGGCGGACACGGTGCAACGCGCAAACATGTGGGACGAATTACGGAATTGAGACAGGCCGAAGTTTCGCCTATAAAAATCGAACAGTTCCGGGGAGGGATCTATGACAGAGACATTGGCCGCACTGATTGGTGCGCAAGACAAGGCTGCGCCGGCGATTGGGGCGCCGGGGCGGGCGTGGCTCAGCTTTGGCGGGCTTGCAGATCAGGCGGCACGGGTCACGTCAGCCTTGCATGATACAGGAGTGGGCCGTGGCGACCGGGTGGCAATTGTCTTGCCGAACGGGCCGGAAATGGCGGTGGCCTTTGTTACCATCTCAGGCGTGGCCACGACCTGCCCGCTGAACCCGGCCTACAAGGAAGACGAGTTCGCCTTCTATCTGGGCGACCTGAAGGCCAAGGCCATCGTGCTGGCCGAGGGGGAAACCGGCGCCGCCTACAGCGCGGCACGGGCGATGGGTCTGACGGTCATCCGCCTGTCTTTCAATCCGGACGATCCGGCGGGTGTGTTTACCCTGACCGCCGAAAGCAGCGCGGGCAGCGCCGATCCGACCGCGCCGGGGGCCGAGGATATCGCGCTGATCCTGCACACCTCGGGCACCACGTCGCGGCCCAAGATCGTGCCGTTGCTGCAACGCAATGTGGCAGCCTCGGCGCGCCATATCGCTGCCTCGCTGGCCCTGTCGCCGGATGACCGCTGTCTGAACGTGATGCCGCTGTTCCATATCCACGGCTTGATTGCGGCGGTGTCGTCCAGTCTGGCGGCTGGCGGATCGGTCTGGTGCGCGCCCGGCTTTGACGCGATGAAATTCTTTGGCTGGATGGAAGAGGCGCAACCCAACTGGTACACCGCCGTGCCGACCATGCACCAGACGATCCTTGCCCGCGCCGGGCGCAATGCCGACACGATCGCCCGGGTGCCGCTGCGGTTCCTGCGCTCGTCTTCGGCGTCGCTGCCGGGACCGGTGATGGTGGCGCTGGCCGAAACCTTTGGCGCGCCGGTGATCGAAGGCTATGGCATGACCGAAGCCGCGCATCAGATGGCGTCCAACCCGCTGCCGCCGCGCGCCCAGAAACCAGGGTCCGTCGGCGTCGAGGCCGGGCCACTGGTGCGCATCGCGCATGAGGTAGAGGACCGTCTGGTCGACGGCGTCGGCGAGATCGTGATCTCTGGCCCCAACGTGACCCCCGGTTATGAGGGCAACCCCGAGGCCAACGCGAAAAGCTTTTTCGAGGCCGAAGGCAAGCGCTGGTTCCGCACCGGCGATCAGGGCCAGTTTGATGACGAGGGCTATCTGTCGCTGACCGGGCGGCTGAAAGAGATCATCAACCGGGGCGGTGAAAAGGTATCGCCGCTTGAGGTGGACGGTGTGCTGTCGGCACACCCGGCCGTGGCACAGGTCGTCACCTTTGCGATGCCACACGCCAAGCTGGGCGAAGAGGTGGCGGCGGCCGTGGTGCTGAAGGAAGGCATGGAGGCAACCGAGGCACAGATCCGCGACTTTGCGGCCACCCGGCTGGCCGCTTTCAAGGTGCCGCGCAAGGTGGTGATCCTGGCCGAGATCCCCAAGGGTGCCACGGGAAAGCTGCAACGCATCGGACTGGCCCAGAAACTTGGGCTGGTGGCGGAGACGTGACGCCATGAAGATCTGCATTTTTGGCGCCGGGGCCATCGGCGGCTATATGGGCGCAAAGCTGGCCGAGGCGGGGGCCGACGTCAGTCTGGTTGCCCGCGGCCCGCATCTGGAGGCGATGCGGGCCAAGGGTCTGACGCTGATCGAGGAAGGCGAGAGCCGGACCTTTCCGGTCACCGCCTCTGACGACCCTGCGGCGCTTGGGGTGCAAGACTATGTCATCGTCACCCTGAAGGCCCATTCGGTGCCGCCGGTTGTTCACAAGATGCAGCCGCTGATCGGGCCGCAGACCACCATCGTATCGGGGGTGAACGGCGTGCCGTGGTGGTATTTCCACAAGATCGGCGGCGCGCGCGAAGGCACGCGGCTGGCCTCGGTCGATCCGGGCGACGTGCAGTGGAACGGCTTTGGGCCCGACCGCGTGCTGGGCTGCGTGGTCTATCCGGCGGCGGAAGTGATCGAACCCGGGGTTGTCAAGCACATCGAGGGCAACCGCTTTTCGCTGGGCGAACCCGACGGATCAAAATCGGAACGCGCGCAAAGACTGTCAGAGGCATTGGGCAAGGCCGGGCTGAAAGCGCCGGTGCGGCCAAAGCTGCGCGACGAAATCTGGGTCAAGCTTTGGGGGAACCTCAGTTTCAACCCGATTTCAGCCCTGACCCATGCCACGCTGGATGTGCTGTGCACCGATCCGGGCACGCGGGCCGTGGCGCGGGCCATGATGCTGGAGGCGCAGCAGATCGCCGAAAGTCTGGGCGTGACCTTTCCCATCGACGTTGACCGCCGCATCGACGGGGGGGCTGCGGTGGGGGCACATCGAACCTCGATGCTGCAAGACCTGGACGCGGGCCGCCCGATGGAGATCGACGCCCTGATCGGGTCCGTGCAAGAGTTGGGCCGGGTGACCGGCACACCGACGCCGACCATCGACACGGTGCTGGCATTGATCCAGTTGCGTGGGCGGGTGGCTGGGCTTTACCGCTGAGGCAACGGCGACAAGGCGGTTCAAGCCGCCTTGTCGCCCCGCTTTGACCCACCGCGCCGCAGCAGTTTCAGTGCGGGCAGGAAGATCAGGATCAGGGCGACAACCGTGATCGTGCCGGCGATGGGTCGGGTCAGGAAGATCGAAAGGTCACCCGACGACAACAACAGCGACTGGCGCAGCGTCGGCTCGGCGATGGGGCCCAGCACGATGGCCAGAACCGCCGGCGCCAACGGATAATCGAACCGGCGCAGCACGAAGGCACCGATGCCGAAGATCAGGATCAGCCAAATGTCGAACATGTCGTTCATCGCGGCATAGCCCCCGACGATGGACAGCACGAAAATCATCGGTGCCAGAATGCTGAACGGCATCCGCAACATCCAGATGAAGACCGGGATGAACGCAAGGTTGATAAGCAAGGCCGCGATGTTCGAAATGTAGAACGACCCGATCAAGCCCCAAACGAACTCGGGCTCGTCCAGAAACAGGCGCGGACCCGGCGTCAGGCCCCACATGACCATGCCACCCAACAGGATCGCCGTGGTGGGCGAACCCGGGATGCCCAGCGTCAGCATCGGCAACATCGACCCGGTCGAGGCAGAATTGTTTGCAGACTCCGGTGCCGTGATACCGTCAACCTTGCCCTGTCCGAACTCTTCGGGGTTGCGCGACGTCATCTTGGCCACGCCATAGGACATCAACGCGGCGGGGGTCGCGCCGGCTGCTGGCAGGATGCCGACGAAAAAGCCCAGCAGCGATCCGATGGTCATGCCCCTCCAGCCCTTTCGCGTTGCCTCTGCCGCGTCGGACGCCATGCCCCGCACCGTCATCTTGGGGTTGGAGCTTTCAACCTCGCCACGCGACTCCTCGATCGTCCACAGCATTTCGCCGATGCCATAGACGCCGATGGCAAGCACCAGAAAGCCGATGCCCTGCAAAAATCCGGTGATGTCGAACAGCACAAGGCGCGGTGCGCCCGAGATCTGATCGAATCCGACAGCCCCCAGAACCAGCCCGAAACAGATGGAAAAGATCGTCTTGGCAATGTCATCGCCGCCCAGACCCACAAAGGTGGCAAAAGCCAGCAACATCAGGGCAAAGATTTCGGGCGGCCCGAACGACAGTGCGACACTGGCCAGAACCGGCGCGAACAGCGTGAAGATGACGTTGGCCACGCTGCCCCCTACGAAAGATGCCAAGGCCGCCGTCACCAGCGCAAGGCTGGCCCGGCCCTGCCGAGCAAGGGGCCTGCCGTCAAACGTCGTGGCGACCGCCGTCGACGCCCCCGGAATGCCAAGCGTGATCGACGAGATCGCCCCACCATACATGGCGCCGTAATAGATCGCCGCCAGAAAGATGATCGCCCCTGTGGGCGGAACCAGAAAGGTGATCGGCAACAGGATCGCGACCCCGTTGACCGACCCCAGCCCCGGCATTGCCCCGATGAAAAGGCCCACCGTAACGCCCAACAGGATCAACAGCAGGTTCAGAGGTTGCACGGCAAGCAACATGCCGCTGCCAAGAAGCGAGAGTATTTCCATCGCAGACACCGCCTAGTAGATGATTTCGTAAAGAAAATCGAACACCGGGTCCGTGAACGGCAGGCCGGTTGGCATGGTGATCCGCATCGCCCCTTCAAAGAAGAAGAAAAACAGGATCGGCGTGGCAATCGACAGCCCGATGCTTAACGCCCAGGAATGCCGACCCAGAAACCTTAGGTAATACAGCAGGAAGACAGCGATCGCGCCATACATCGAAATGACCGCTATCAGCGCCACAAAGCCGACCAGCCCGCCGCCGACCAGCCCCAGCATCCGCCAGCCATGACCATCCAGAAACGGTTCGTCAGACTGCGACAGCGGGCTTGTCCCACGCACCCATTTGATCATGACGGCGATACAAGAGAGCAGCATGATTGCCGAAAGCCAGAACGGCCAGGCACCGCCCCCCGGACCCTTGCCCTCGATATAGCCGATCGGCAGGTCGGCGCTCTTCCACATGAGATAGATCGAGAAGAGCGCCAGGACGCCCGCAGTCACGATTTCGCCGTAGCGCATTGAAGTCCCCTGCCGTTCAGATCCGGATCATCGGCGGGTCAGCTGTCCAGCGCGGCCAGCAGCGCGCGATGGCTTTCGACTTCTTTCGCCCAATAGGCACGCTGCTCGTCGGCGTTCATCCACAGCGGTGACAGGCTTTCCGAGGCAAGGTAGCCCTGCCAATCTTCGCTTTCGTAGATCTTGGTAAAGACCGAACGATAGTATTCTGCGGCCTCTTCCGACATGCCCGGCGCACCGACCACGGCGCGCTGGTTGTAGTAGGAAAAGTCGTGCCCCAACTCGCGGATCGTCGGCACATCGGGAAAGGCCATAAGGCGTTCATCCGAAAAGGCCAGCAGCGGAACGAAGTCGCCCGCCTCGTAGAACCCCTTGGCCTCGGCCGGGTTGTTCACGGTCGCCATCACCTGCTGACCGGCCAGATCGCGGGCCACTGCCCCACCGCCGTCATAAGGAATGTATTTGATCTTCAGATCATAGGCGCCGGACAGAAACGCGATCACGATGCTGTCTTCCTGTCCCGTCCCGGTTCCGCCCATGACAAATTCGCCGTTCATCGCGCGGGCCTTTTCCACGAACTGGTCCACGGTCGTGATGCCGGACTTGGCATGAACCCACAGCACGAACGGATCGACCCCCATCATCGCAATGGGCGTGAAGGTCTGGATGTCGATCCCCAGATTGTCTTGCCGCAGCGGCGTGGTGAAGAAAGAGTTCAGCGTCACAAGGATGGTGTGGTCAGGATCGCTGGCAGCACTGACATGCAGCAGTGCCTCGGCACCCGAACCGCCACCCTTGTTGTTGGGCACGAGGGGCCGCCGTGACAGATCCATTTTCTCTGCGACCGACTGGATGAACCGGGCGATCTGGTCGGCACCGCCACCGGGGCCTGCCATGATGACAAAATCAATCGGACGCCGGGGTTGCCATTCCTGTGCCAGGGCAAGGCCCGGGTTGGTCGCGGCGATGGCCGCGCAGGACAAGGTCAAGAATGCGCGCTTGGTGATCAACATAAGACTTTCTCCTCCGTGGTGGAACCGGGGCACCGTCTGCGTGGACAGAACCTCTCTGTGCGACACTATATTAGCAATTTTTCTTTTCCGGCAATCTTTTGTTGCGTGCAGGAAACATCTTTTAATGTGCCATCACGACAAGGACATCGGCCTTGTCCACGACGGTCTGCGTGTTGCCGCCAAAAAGTGTCTCGCGCTCGTGGCTTTGCCCATAAGCCCCCATAACCAGAACACCTGCCCCGATTTCCTTGGTTTTCTTCAGCAGTGCCAGACCGGGGGTGCGGGCCTCAAAGCGGCAAATCTCGGCACTGATCCCGCGCAGCCGATAGTAGTCAAGCAGTTCTTCGGGCGACGCCCCATGTGGCTGTCCGCGCCCCACGGCCAGTATCGTCACCTTTTCCGCCGCTGCCACCAGATCCAGCGTCAGCGCGACGGTTCGTGCCGCCTCAAGTGACCCGTTCCAGGCGACGGCCAGATGTGCTGCAAAATCGCCTGCGACCTCGGCTCGGGGGGGGCACATCAGGATCGGCCGCCCGGTCTGGAAAAGTCCCGACTTCAGCGAATTGGTGCCAAGGTTGCGATCACGGTTCGGCTTGGCCACCACGACCAGGTCGGCCAGCCGCCCGTTGTGCTTGATCACATCCGCCATGGTGCCGAATTCCTCGATGAATTCAACCGTCGCATGGGTGCCATCGGGTTTGTCGGTCTCGACAAGGTCAAGATCGGCCGCAAAAACGTGAAGGGACGCGCGCAGGGCCGTCTCTTCCTGATCGGCCAGTTGTGCCGCCTGCGACAGAATCGTTTGGCGCGCAAAGGCCGGAAGCGGAATTCCGTGGGGCATCATGTCTTGTGGGTTCAGGCGACAGTGGGCGACGATAATATGCGCCTTGTGCCGATGCGCCAGAACCGCCGCATGGGCGATGACCGTCTTGCCCATGCCATCGCCGCGCACGGGGACCAGAATCTTTGCGAGCATCTTCAATCCTTCCTGTGAAGCAGCCCACCTTTCCAACCTGCCGGGGGGCGACCATCGTAAATCTGATATATCGCATATCGGTTAATCAAGTCGACGAAAACGCACAGAAACCGTCTTGGCAAAACCGGCCTGTCGGCGGGCCTGCTTTCCATGCGCCGCCCAAGCCCCAGCCGGGCTTTGATCCGGCTGAACGCAGGCGTCAGGATCGGCGCGATTGCGGCACGTGCGAACGGCGAAATGGCGGCCATCATGGCGCCGGTCGGGGCAGGCACGACCCAGGCGCCGCCGCCTGTCGCCAAGCTGCGCAAGGGATCGGGCAGGTGGTCCGGTCAGTCGACGCCGTACTCCAGCATCTTCTGCAAACCTTCGGTCAGGTATTCACCCACCATCGGCTTGCCCAGCAGATAGCGGCTGACCAGCCCTTCGTGTTGTTGCCGGGCGAGCGCTTTGGTGGCTTCCCATTCCTGCGGCTCTGCATCGCCGCGACCGATCCAGAACAACGCGACCAGCGCATCCTTCTGCTCGTCATTCATGCTCTCAATCTCTTGGGTGATCTCGTCGCGACTCAGATCACCCTCGGTTTCCTGCAAGGTCACCGCCACCTCGTCATCGGACGCATTGCCGCCAAGGTCGGGCGTAACGGTCCCCTCCTTGGCCATCACCGCGTTAAACCGCAGCACGAGGTCCTCGACTCGGTCACTGTCAAAGGGAAGCGCAGCCATCGGCATCTCCTGTCCATCAAGCCTGCATCATAGCATACCTTCCTGACGACGCACGGATACCGATATTGCTGCTATGCGCCGCTTCGTCCGCGCCGCAACCTGGATCACCGTAAGCTTGGGCGGATGCAAAAACCGGCACCAGAGGCGGTCTGGATCGAACAGGATCGTCCAAAAAACAGGCATCTGCATCGAAAGCCGGGGGATTCCGGGCCGATGCGCTGGCAAACGGATGAATGGCACTTTGATCTGGTCGAAAATCAAAGTAACAATCAGGCTCTGGAAAATCAAAAAACGCGGCAAACACGCCCCGAATGCAGGTCTGCGGACACTGCTTCGGGGTGTTTTGGTTCAATGGGGTCCGGATCTATGAAGCGGCGTATCGAAATCGGTCTGCTCTATTCGCGATCAGGCAGTTATTCCCTGATCTCCGAGGCATGCCGGTCAGGTGCCTTGGCCGCCATCGCGCAATTGAATGCCGACCCGGACCTTGATCTGTCCTTTGTGCCTGTCGAACGTGATCCGGGCGGCAATGTCGATTTGTATGGCCCGCTGTGCGAAGAAATCCTGCGTGATACCTCAGCCCGCCATGTGATCGGCTGCGTCACATCCTCAAGCCGCAAAGAGGTGATCCCGACGCTGGAACGGCATGGGGGGACGCTATGGTATGCCGTGCCTTACGAGGGGTTCGAGGCGTCTGACCATGTCGTCTATACCCATGCCTGCCCTAACCAGCACTTGCTGCCCTTGCTGGATTGGGTGCTGCCAAGCCATGGCCGCCGGGCCTATCTGACCGGGTCGAATTACATCTGGGGGTGGGAGCTGAACCGTCTGGCCCGCGAACGGATCATGCAGGCCGGCGGCGACATCGCGGGCGAACGCTATCTGCCGATCGGGTCGCGCGATGTGGGCCGGATGATCGACGAGATCCGGCTGGCCAAGCCGAATTTCATCCTGAATTCCCTGATCGGCCCGTCGTCCTATGAGTTTCTGGCGGCCTATCGCCAACTTGGTCAGGATGACAGCCGTTTCCAGCCGTGGAATTGCCCGGTGCTGTCGTGCAACCTGACCGAATGTGAACTTCCCGCGATTGGCGCTGCCGCCGAAGGTCTGGTCGCGGCTGGTCCGTATTTCCGGGGTGTCACAGGCTGGCCGGGTGGGGCGGGTTTTGGATCGTCACACGAGGCGGCGGCCTTTACCGCGGTGCGCGAACTGGCCCGGCTGTTGGCCGGGCGGCCCGGCGCCGAAGACCTTGGGTTGTCACAGCTTTTGTCTGACGATCGGATGCCGGGCGGGATCATCGACCCCAAGACGCATCACACCGTGCTGCCCGCGATCATCGCGCGGGTGGAAAGCGGGATGTTCCGGGTGATACATCAACGCAATGGCGTTGCGGGCGATCCCTATCTGACCCGGACGCCGCAGACCTGTGGCGTCGCGCATTTGCGGGTGGTGTCATGAGGCGACCAATCCGCATTCCCGACCTTGGCGGCGCGCAGGCCATGATCCTGCATCGCCCCCACCCCATCGTCCATGCCCTGACCCGGCAATTGATGGCCATTGGTCTGCAAGTCACCGAAGCCTGGCCAGAACTCGGGCCACAGGCGATCGGGGCCGACTATGTGTTCTTCGATGCCGATATGGGCCATGACGGGATGTTCCCCTGGTCCGAGGGCCAGCCCCCCATGCCCATGGTTGCCCTGATCGGGTCAGAAGCGCCGGGACGGATCGAATGGTCGTTGCGCGCCGGGGCGCATGCGCAACTTCTGAAACCCGTGGGCGACAACGGGGCCTATTCCGCCCTGCTGATTGCGCGCGATGCGTTTGACACGCAAAGGGCATTGTTTGCCGAAATTGCCGATCTGAAGCGCCGGCTTGACGGACGCCAGACCGTGGTGCGCGCGGTAACCCTGCTGGCGGCGCGCGGCAAGACCGAAGAAGACGCCTATGCCCAACTGCGCCAGATGGCGATGGCTTGGCGGATCAGCTTTGAGGATGCCGCGGCGCGTATCGTCGCCAGCCGCGATGACACCAATCCGTCAGGACGAAAGGCACGCGATGGCAGACACGACGGCTGACCTCAACCCCCGCCCGAAATCGGCGTTGCGACGGCTGATGCAGCGCAAGCTGGCGCTGTTCGGGCTTGCGCTGATCGCGGTCGTGGTGGCGGGGGCGGTGTTCGCGCCATGGATCGCGCCCTTTGCGCCGCAAGAACAGCATTTTGACGGGCTGACGCTGGAAGGCGCGCCCCTGCCACCGGATGCGCGGTTCATTCTGGGGACCGATCTTTTGGGCCGCGACCTGTTCAGCCGGATCCTTTATGGCGCGCAGACCTCGCTGGTGATCGGGGTGGTGGCCAACAGTCTGGCCTTGACCATCGGCACGCTGGTTGGCCTGACGGCCGGGTTTTTCCGAGGCTGGATCGGGGCGGTGCTGATGCGCTTTACCGATCTGATGATGGCGTTTCCCGCCCTGCTGCTGGCCATCTGCCTTGCCGCGATCTTCAAGCCATCGCTGTGGATTGTCGCCCTTGTGATTGCGCTGGTAAACTGGGTGCAGGCAGCGCGGGTGATCTACACCGAAACCACATCGCTGGTGGAACGCGATTTCATTGCCGCCGAACGCACGCTGGGGGCTGGCACCGGGCGCATCCTGTTTCACCACATCCTGCCGCATCTGGTGCCCACGATCATCGTCTGGGGCACCTTGGGGATCTCGACGACCGTGCTGCTGGAGGCGACGCTGTCCTTTCTTGGCGTCGGGGTGCAGCCGCCCACCCCCAGTTGGGGCAACATCATTTTCGAGAACCAGACCTATTTTCAGGCGGCACCTTGGCTGGTGTTCCTGCCGGGGGCGGCGATCATCCTGCTGGCTTTGGCGTTCAATCTGGTGGGCGATGCGCTGCGCGATGTGCTGGACCCGACGCAGCGGGGGCGCGACTGACATGGCCGCTTTCCTGTTTCGCCGCCTGATGCAATCCGCGCTGATCCTGCTGGGCGTCAGTTTCATTACCTTCGTGCTGCTTTATGTCCTGCCCGCCGATCCGGTGCGCCAGATTGCCGGACGGGCCGCCACCGCGCAGACAGTGGAAAACATCCGCCAGCAGCTTGGGTTGGATCAGCCCTTTGTCGTGCAATACGGCCGGTATCTGCTGGCGCTGGTTCAAGGCGATCTGGGGCGCAGCTATCTGCAAAAGACCGAGGTGGTGGATCTGATCCTGTCGCGGCTTCCGGCCACCTTGTTGCTGATGATGGCCGGGATCTCGGCTGAACTGGTGCTGGGGCTGAGCATGGGCATCGCCGCCGCCCTGATGCGGGGCCGTCTGGGCGATCAGGTGCTGATGATGATGTCTTTCGTCACCGTCTCGGCGCCGCAATTCGTGGTCAGCCTGCTGATGCTGTATGTCTTTGCGGTCAAGCTGGGGTGGTTTCCCATTGGCGGCTATGGCACGGCGGCGCATCTGGTGCTGCCGGCGCTGACGCTGGGGATCCTTGGGTCGGGGTGGTATTCGCGCATGATGCGGTCTTCAATGATCGAGGTTCTGCGCGCCGACTATATCCGCACCGCCCGCGCCAAGGGCCTTGGCCGCGCGCGCGTTGTTCTGCGCCATGCCCTGCCCAATGCCGTCTTGCCGATCATCGCCATGATCGGCATCGACATCGGCATCTTCATGGGCGGCATCGTCGTCGTGGAAAGCGTCTTTGGCTGGCCCGGCATCGGGCAACTGGCATGGCAGGCGATCCAGCGCGTCGACATTCCCATCATCATGGGGGTGACGCTGGTTTCTGCCCTTGCAATCGTCATCGGCAATCTGCTTGCCGATCTTATCGCCCCTTTCATCGACCCTCGGATCCGCCTTCGCTGATCCGGGCAACAAACCACCCGCAACAGGAGAGAGACACAATGACAAAATGGCTTGCCTCTACCGCCCTTGTGCTGACGCTGGCGCTGCCCGCCATGGCGCAGGATTACACGCCCGACCCGAACGCCAAGGCCGGCGGGTCGATCACTGTCACCTACAAGGATGACGTGGCCACGCTGGACCCTGCGATCGGCTATGACTGGCAGAACTGGTCGATGATCAAATCGCTGTTTGACGGGATGATGGACTACGTGCCGGGCACCACCGAACTGCGCCCCGGTCTGGCCGAGTCGTATGACATCTCGCCCGATGGTCTGGTCTACACCTTCAAGCTGCGCGCCGGGGTCAAGTTCCACAACGGCCGCGCGATGACGGCGGACGATGTGAAATACTCGCTGGACCGCGTCACCAACCCCGAAACCCAGTCACCCGGTGCGGGGTTCTTTGCCGCCATCGCCGGGTTTGATGCCGCGGGGGCCGGTGGGCTTTCGGGGGTTGAAGTGGTTGATCCCCTGACGGTCAGGATCACCCTTTCCCGGCCGGATGCAACCTTCCTGCATGTCATGGCGCTGAACTTCGCTTCGGTCGTGCCGAAAGAAGCGGTGGATGCGGCGGGCGCAGACTTCGGCAAGATGCCGGTGGGAACCGGGGCCTTCAAGCTGGCAGACTGGACGCTTGGTCAGCGGTTGGTGTTCGAAAAGAACGCCGATTACTGGCGTGCCGGCGTGCCCTATCTGGTTCAGGTCGTGTTCGAGGTCGGGCAAGAGCCTGTCGTCGCCCTGTTGCGGTTGCAAAACGGCGAAGTCGATGTGCCCGGCGACGGCATTCCCCCGGCCAAGTTCATGGAAGTGATGGCAGACCCGGCGCAGGCCGCCCGCGTGGTGCAGGGTGGACAACTGCACACCGGCTATATCACGCTGAACGTGACGCAAGCCCCGTTCGACAAGCTGGAGGTGCGCAAGGCCGTGAATATGGCCATTAACAAGGATCGCATCACCCAGATCATCAACGGGCGTGCGGTTCCGGCCACACAACCGCTGCCTCCGACAATGCCCGGCTATACCGAAGGTTACGCGGGCTATGCCTATGACATTGACGGTGCCAAGGCGCTGTTGGCGCAAGCCGGGCTTGCCGACGGGTTTGAAACCGATCTGTATGTCATGAACACCGATCCGAACCCGCGCATTGCTCAGGCCATCCAGCAGGATCTGGCGGCCATCGGGGTCAAGGCCAATATCCAGTCGCTGGCGCAAGCCAACGTGATCGAGGCCGGTGGTGCCGGAAATGCGCCGATGATCTGGTCGGGCGGCATGGCATGGATCGCGGACTTCCCCGATCCGTCCAACTTCTACGGCCCGATCCTTGGCTGTGCCGGCGCGGGCGAAGGCGGCTGGAACTGGTCCAAGTTCTGCGATGCGGCCCTGGATGCCAAGGCAACCGCCGCCGACAGCCTGTCAGACCCCGCCCGTGCCGCAGACCGTCTGGCGCTGTGGTCCGAGGTTTACACCGGCGTGATGGAACAGGCCCCTTGGGTGCCGGTTTTCAACGAAGAGCGTTACACGATGAAGTCCGAACGCATGGGCGGCGATGATGCGCTTTACGTCGATCCCGTGTCGATCCCGGTCAACTATGACTATGTTTATGTGAAGTAACATGTGCAAAGCCTGCAACTACACGATCCACGGCGCGCAGCATCATTTCGGGTGGGACAATTCCCTGCCCCCGGCGCTGCGCGCCGAACCCGGATCAACGATCCTGTTTCACTGTCATGATTCCTCGGCGGGCCAGCTTGGCCCGTCGTCCACGGTGGCCGATGTTGCCACGCTTGACTTTGGCAAGATCAACCCGGTGTCGGGGCCGATCTATGTCGAAGGGGCAATGCCCGGCGATGCGATCAAGATCACCATCGACAGCTTTGCCCCACGGCCTTTCAATGGCCGCGGCTTTGGCTGGACCGCGAACATCCCCGGCTTTGGCTTGCTTGCCGACCAGTTTCCAGACCCGGCGCTGCATGTCTGGACCTACGACACCACGTCGATGGACCCGGCGCTGTTCGGCCGCGAAGGCCGGGTGCCGCTGAAGCCGTTTGCCGGAACCATCGGCAATGCGCAGGCCGAAAGCGGGCTGCATTCCGTGGTGCCGCCCCGCCGGGTTGGCGGCAACCTTGATATCCGCGATCTGAATGCCGGGGTGACACTTTACCTTCCGGTCGAGGTGGAAGGTGCCCTGTTCAGCGTGGGCGATACCCACGCTGCGCAAGGCGATGGCGAGGTTTGCGGCACTGCCATCGAATCGCCGATGGATGTGGTGCTGACGCTGGATCTGGTGAAGGGTGCCAACCTGAAAACCCCGCGCTTCACCACGCCGGGCCCGGTAACACGCCATCTGGACGCCAAGGGCTATGAGGTAACCACCGGCATCGGACCCGACCTGATGACCGCCAGCCGCGATGCGGTGGCGGGAATGGTGGATCTGCTCTGTGCGCAGCGCGGCATGGCGGCGGTCGATGCCTATATGCTGGTGTCCACCTGTGGCGATCTGCGGATTTCCGAGATCGTCGACATGCCGAACTGGGTGGTCAGCTTTTACTTCCCGCGCTGCGTGTTCGAATGACCGTGGCCGCTGCACCATTGTCCGGGGCTGTCGCGGCCCCGGACGCGCTGCCTGTCCTGTCGGTCGAAGGGCTGACGGTTTCCGTGCGGACCGAACACGGTTTGCGCCCGCTTGTGCGGGATCTGTCGTTCCATGTGAACCGGGGCGAAACCCTGGCGATCGCGGGGGAAAGCGGGTCGGGCAAATCGCTGACCTCGCTGGCCATCATGGGGCTTTTGCCGTTTCCGGCCGTCCGGGCGACCGCCGGTCGCATCCGCCTTGGTGCAACCGACCTGACCGCCCTTCCCGAAGCGCAAATGCGCCGGATCCGTGGCGATCGCATCGCGATGATCTTTCAGGAACCGATGTCCAGCCTGAACCCGGTTCTGACCATCGGCACCCAGTTGATCGAGGCAATCTGCGCGCATCAGGACGTCAGCCCCAGCGCGGCGCAGACTGCGGCGCTTGCGGCCCTGACATCGGTCAGGCTGTCGCATCCGAAGCGGCGGATGGCGCAATATCCGCACGAATTGTCTGGCGGCATGCGGCAGCGCGTGATGATTGCCATGGCCCTGGCCCTGCGCCCCGAGGTGCTGATCGCCGATGAGCCGACCACAGCGCTGGACGTGACGGTGCAGCGCGAAGTTCTGGACCTTTTGCGCGATTTGCAGCGCGATCTGGGCACCGCCATCATCCTGATCACGCATGACATGGGTGTTGTCGCCGAAATGGCCGATCGCGTGATCGTCATGAAATCCGGCGCGATGGTCGAACAGGCCCCGGTCGGCAGCCTGTTCAAGGCCCCGGCGAAAGCCTACACCCGCGACCTCTTGGCCGCCGTTCCGCGCATGGGCCAGCGCATCGAACGCCCTGAACCCACCACCGCCCCGCCGGTGGCCCGGCTGCAAGATGTGATCGTGCGTTTCCCGCTGAAGGGCGGTCTGTTTGGCCGCACCGTGCAGCAGGTTCATGCGGTCGAGAAGGTCAGCTTTGACATTCGCCGTGGCGAGACATTCGCGCTGGTGGGCGAGTCGGGCTGCGGAAAATCAACCATTGCCAAGGCCATGGTGGGGCTGGTGCCGCATCAGGGCAGCATAACGCTGGCGGGGCAAACCCTGTCGGGCCTGAACCGCGATCAGATGAAGGCGGTCCGTCGCCGGGTGCAGATGGTGTTTCAAGACCCGATGGCGGCGCTGAACCCGCGCAAGACCGCTGGCGACCTGATCGCCGAACCCTTGCTGATCCATGACATCGGCACCCCGGATGACCGGCGCAATGCCGCGGCCGATCTGATGCGGCGCGTCGGACTGTCGAACGATCAGCTGGATCGCTACCCGCACGAGTTTTCGGGCGGTCAGCGTCAACGGATCTGCATTGCCCGTGCCCTTGCCTTGAAGCCCGACCTGATCATCGCCGATGAAAGCGTGTCGGCGCTGGATGTCAGCGTTCAGGCCCGCGTGCTGAACCTGTTGCGCGAATTGCAGCAGGAGCTGGGGCTGGCCTACTTGTTCATCAGCCACGACATGGCCGTGGTCGACAACATTTCAGATCGTGTGGCGGTCATGTATCTTGGCCAGATCGTCGAAATGGGCAGCCGCGCACAGGTGTTCAGCAACCCGCAGCATCCCTACACCCAACGCCTGATCGAGGCGGTTCCGGTGCCGGACCCGGCCCATATCCGCCCGCCGGGCGTTCGGCTGTCAGGCGATATTCCAAGCCCGCTCTACCCCGCAGGATCTGGTCCTGCGCCTGTTGTCTTGCAAGACATCGGTGGCGGGCATCTGGTGGCACAAAGCTGGACACGGTAAGCGCCGCCCCAGACGCGCCATGACACAGAAGCGCTGTGGGAACACTGAACCGCCCGGGATTTGCCCGAGGGCAAAACTCTCGGAGAATTGCCCGATAGGGAACCTGCACAAAAGAAGAAGACCGCAAAGCCGTGATCACCTGCGTTCCGCGAGCGCGCGGTGCGGCTGGCGATGGAACACCGCGATGGCGGCGAACGGCCAGTCCAAACCACGGCCGAGACGGCGCGGAGGGGGCCATTGATCCGACAGAGGCGTGCGGGTGGTCGAGGCGTTGCTGGACGGTGCCGTCATCGTCCGGGTGCTAAGCGAAGACGTTGTCCTGCGTGATCACGCACGGGCGTGCCGCTGAATTTGCGTGTCTCATGTTCGATATCAGAAAAACCGATCATATTCTGAACGAACCCACAGCAGACGATCCCTTTTGCCAGCACGTCTGATCCACTGACACCGCAACCCCGGTTGCAGCGATGGGCTTTCTTCGGCTGGCGTCAGCCCTGTCTGGGCAGGCACACGATGGCCCTTAGCCCGCCTTCGGACCGGTTGATCAGCCGTACATCACCGCCGTGGGCGCGCAAAATGGCGCGGGCAATCGGCAGGCCAAGGCCTATGCCGCCAGTATCGCGGGAACGAGACGTTTCAAGCCGCGTGAACGGATCGAACACGCGGTCAAGGTCGGCCTCCGGGATATCGGGGCCATGGTCGTCGATGCGGATTTCGATGGTCTTTGGTGTCTGATGCAGGCTGACTTGAACGCTTTTGCCGTAGCGTTGGGCGTTTTCCAGCAGGTTGCGCAGCGCCCGGCGGATCGGCGTGCGGCGTAGGGCAAGGCTTAGCGGGTCCATCGGCATGACTGCGATGGCCGGGCCGGTCTCGCCAAGTTCGGCCACCAATTCGGTCAACAGGGCCGCCAGGTCGGTTGCCTCGGCGGGTTGATCGACCGAAACCCCGCGCGCATAGGCCAGTGTCGCCTCGACCATGTCACGCATCTCGTCCAGCGAGGCGACCATGCGCTCGCGCGTCTCGTCGTCGTCCACCATCTCGGCGCGCAGCCGCAATGCCGTGATCGGCGAGCGCAGGTCGTGGCCAAGGGCCGCCAGCATCCGCGTGCGGTCGGCAATCATGCCCGACAGTCGCGCCTGCATCCGGGTCAGGGCGTCCGACAAGGCCTGCACCTCGGACGGGCCACCTGTGGGCATCGGCGGGGCCACGCCATCAATCCCGAAATCCTCGGCCGCCGCAGACAGCCGCTGCAACGGGCCGATGATCCGGCGCAGGCCAAACCAAAGCGCGGCCATGATCAGGGCAAGCGACAAGAGGATGGTGCCAAGGATGGCTGGCGGCAGCCGGGCATCCGGCCTGTCGTTGCGCGCGGTGACGTTCAGCCAGGTGCCATCGTCAAGGGCGATGGACAGGCGCAATTCAAGGGGCGCTATCCCCGCGGCAAGCATCCGGTCGCGCACCCAGACCAAGGGCGGCGGCGGGGTCATCGGGCGGCCATCACTTTGGGAAATGCCGATTTCCGCGATGCGCAGGTCGCGCGGGGCGGGCAGCAGGCTTTCAACAAGGGCACCGGTTTGCGATGGCACCGGATCGCTGCTTGCGACCAGCGGCTGCGATGCCAAAGCAAAGTCAGCATGATCGGATTGCGCTACCGCCAGAATGTCGGCACGCCCTATCGCTGGCGCGGCTTCAAGCGCCAGAACCACAGCGGCGCTGCGCTGCACGGTTTCGCGCCGCAAGGCATGTTGCAAGGTGCGCCCGCGTTCGTCGGCAAACAGCCAAAGGCTGATGATCTGGGCCGCAACGAAGGCGGCAAGGATCAGCAGCCCCAACTGCCCGGTCAAGCTGCGCGGTGCCAGTCGCATCAGCCTATCGCCCACACATCGGCGGCAAGGCTGTAGCCCCCCGCCCGAATGGTTGCGATGATCTTTGGCTGGGTGGCATCGGTTTCGATCTTGCGGCGCAACCGGCTGACCTGATTGTCGATGGTGCGGTCAAAGACCTCGGCCGTCCGTCCTCTGGTGATGTCCAGCAGCTGATCGCGCGACAGAACAAAGCGCGGGCGTTCCAGAAACGCCGTCAGCAGCTTGAACTCTGCTGTGGTCAGCAGCGCCTGGCGCCCTTCTTCATGGGTCAGCGCGCGGGTGTCGGTGTCCAGCACCCAACCGGCAAACCCCAGCTTGCGGCCACCAAGACTGCCCGCCATCGGTTCGGGCCGGTCGGCCCGGCGCAGGATCGCCTTGATCCGGGCCAGAAGTTCACGCGGGTTGAACGGCTTGACCAGATAATCATCGGCCCCGATTTCAAGCCCCACGATGCGGTCGGTTTCTTCGGCCAGCGCACTGAGCATCAGGATCGGTGGCCCCTCTGCGGCAGACAGGCCGTCCTCGCCCGGCATCATCACATCCAGCACGATCAGATCGAACCGCCCGGCCTTCAGGGCCGCGTCCATTTCAACCGTGTCGCGCGCAGGCGTGGCCCGCATGCCGTTCTTTTCCAGATAGCGCGTGACGGCGTCACGGATGTCGCGGTGGTCATCGACCACAAGGATATGGGGGGCTGTGTCTGTCATCTGCCCTTCAAAGCCCCGGCCTGAAAAAAAGGCGCAGGATTTGCGTATCGCTGTGTCGCAAAGCCGGTCCTTGCGACAGACCGATACAATTCAGGCCCCGGTCTGGCATGAACGGGCGACAAAGCCCCGCCATCTTGGCCTCATCGAAACAAACCTGATGAGGTAAGATCATGAAACGCAAAACGATCCTGACGCTTGGTGCTGTCGCCGCCGTGGCGGTGATTGGCGCGGCTTCCATTCCGGCCATCGCGGGGGGTGGACCCTGGGGCATGGGCGGCTGGGGGCCGGGCCCAATGATGGGGCACAATGACATGGGGCGTGCTGATATGCGGCATGGCGGACCGATGGGCATGGCGGACCGATGGGCATGGCGGGTCTGGCCGACAACCCGGTGTTGCAATCCTTTGACGCCGACAAGGATGGCAGGGTCACCGCCGCCGAAGCCGAGGCGGGTGTCACCGCGCTGCTGACCGCCCATGACGCCGACAAATCCGGCACCCTGTCGGAAGCCGAGTTTGGCGCGCTGTTTGCCGAAGTGACCAAGTCGATGGCGGCGCGGCCCTTCGCCATGCTGGACGATGACGGCGACAACGTAATCAGCGCCGAGCAGATGACCTTCCCGGTCAAGATGATGGCGCGGATGGGTCGGCTGACCGATATCCCCGTGACCCAACCGGTCCAGCCGTAATCAAGCCTCACTGGCGGGCGTGACCTGCGTCCGCCAGACACATTGATGGACAAAACCATGACACATCCAACCGGTTACTCACGCACTCAAATCGGCCTGCACTGGGCCGTCGCCGCCCTTGTTGCCGGGCAATATATCTTCAAGGACTCGATCTCGGGCGCATGGGAGGCCATTCGCGCCGGGCAAGACTTCGCTTTTGATCCGCTGATCCTTGCCCATGTGGCCGGTGGCGCGCTGATCCTTGCCTTCGTCCTGTGGCGCCTGGTGCTGCGCCTGAAGCGCGGCGTGCCGCTGCAGCCCGAGAATGAGCCTGCCCCGCTGAAGACCCTCAGCCATTTCGCGCATTGGGCGTTCTATGCCGTGCTGGCGCTGATGTCGGTATCGGGATCACTGGCCTGGTTCGGCGATGTCACCGCTGCGGCGCAGGTGCACAATGTGCTGAAGGTGGTTCTGCTGGCCTTGGTCGCGCTGCACGTGCTGGCCGTGCCCTTCCACAAGATCGTGCTGAAAAACAACGTATTGGCGCGGATGATCCGTCCGGCACACTGACATCGACTGTCGCCCCTTGCGTCGCCTGCTCAATGCCTACGGACTTCGGTTCTTTGCACCGACAGGCGGCGCTCCCTCTCCAACGGGCACAGCCCCTTCTGAAAAGGAATACTTCCCATGATCCTGCGTGTGACCACAGCCGCACTTCTTCTGTCTGCCACCGCCCTGTTCGCCCAGACAACGCCGGGGGATCAGTTTCTTGCCAACTGGGATCTGAACGGCAATGGCACCGCAACCGTCGAAGAACTGCGCGAAATGCGCAGCAGCGTCTTTGTCACCTTTGACGCCAACGACGATGGGTTCATCGACGCGACCGAGTATGTGATGTTCGACGAGGCCCGCCAGAATGATGTCGACGCCTATCAAGGCCCGGAACGCGCCCAGATGCAAAAGGTGGCCGATGCCATGGGTCTGGCCGCCAGCGATCAAGACAGTGACGGGCGCGTGTCCGAGGCCGAGTTCCTGTCCGGGGCTGACCGCTGGTTTGCCAAGCTGGACAAGAACGGCCACGGCGGGATCACCATGGCCGATTTCGGCAAATAGGGCGGATCAGGCCGCGCGCGGCCAGCGGCGGTGCAGGTCGTCGATCACGAAGCTATGGGCGTGATGGGGCCCGTGTTCGGCCAGATGCGGGTGGTCAGGTGGCAGGTCGGGGTGATCATGGGCCAGTTCGCTGGCATCCTGTGCAGGCCAGATGCGCAGCACGGCCACAAGCCCAAGCGCGCCGATCCCGGCAAGGACAAGTGCGGCGACGCCTAGCCCCGCCCCGGCGCCGATCCAGCCTGCCAGCGGATAGGTCACCAGCCAACAGGCGTGCGACAGCGCAAATTGCGCGGCAAAGACGGCACCCCGGTCGGCTTCGCGCGCGGATCGGTTGATGATCCGCCCAATGGGGGTTTGCGTCAGCGAAAAACCAAAGCCGATGATGGCCCAAAGGGCAATCAGCGCGGCAAGGCTGCCCACCAGCGGCACCAGCGCCACGCCCGCCACCATCAGCGCCGCGCCGCCGATCATCACCGGGCGATCCTCCAACCGGTCAAGGATGCGCGGCAGCATAAACGCCGCCAGCATCGACCCCGCGCCAAAACCGGCAAAGGCCAGTGCGACGGCCTGTTCACCCAGACCCAGCCGTGCCTGCACAAGAACCACCGTGTTGACATAGACCATCGCCCCGGCGGCGGCGACCGCAGCCTCCATCACCATCAACCCGCGCAGGCGGGGGGTGCGGGTGTAGATGCGAACCCCTTTGGTCACGTCGGCCCGGAAATGGCTGTTATCGGCACGCACCCGATCTGGCAGATGCGCTGTCACCACCAGCAGGGCGGATGCGACAAACCCCACCACCGTGCCTGCAAACAGCACCGGAAAGCTGACCACGGTCAACAGCAGCGCCGCGATCATGGGCGAGGCGAGTTGCTCCAGATCCTCGGCCAGCCGCAGCAGCGACAGGGCGTTGGTATAGTCGCCCTCGTCCTTCAGCACATCGGGGATGACCGCCTGAAACGCCGGGGTAAAACCCGCCGAGGCCGCCTGAAGGAAAAAGATCAGCACATAGATCTGCCAGACCTGATCGACGAAGGGCAGGCAGGCGATCACGCCTGCGCGGATCAGGTCCAGCGCCACCAGAAAGCCCCGACGTGGCAGGCGTTCGGCAATTGCCGCCGCCACCGGGGCCAGCGTGACATAGGCCACCATCTTGATGGCCAGCGCCGTGCCCAGCACCGCACCTGCGTTGTCACCTGCCAGTTGCCAGGCCAGCAGCCCCAGCGCGACGGTGGCAAGCCCGGTGCCGACCAGTGCCACGATCTGCGCGGCGAACAGGTGGCGAAAGGTCGGATTGCGCAGGGTTCCCAGCATCTAAAGCAGCTTTGTCAGGGATTTGATCTCGGCCAGATCGTGCGCACCTCCTGTGGTCACACAATGGTCGATATGGTCGTGGATCAGCACCCGCTTCGCCTCGGCCACCGCACGCTCGACGGCATGCAGTTGCGTGGCAAGGTCAAGGCAAGGCCGCCCCTCCTCGATCATTCCGATCACACGGCGCAAGTGCCCCTCGGCACGTTTCAGCCGGGTGGCAATGGCAGGGTGGCTTGCATGTGCATGAGGTTCTGTCATATCCAAGCCGTAAGCCCCTAGGGGGGATAACGCAAGAAACAAGAACGGCACATTTTACTGGGCGCCACCTTCTGCATGATCGGGTATCGACGGAAACACCCGCCGCACGGCACCCGCCGCCTCGGCCAGCATCGCGTCATCCAGCGCCAAGGCAGCCTTGACCCGTTGCATAAGATGCAGGATGTCCGTCTTGGCTATCTTGGCCTCCATGTCTTTTTGCTGATTTTCGATGAGACCACGGGATTTCCCTGATCGCCTTGATGCCGGTCAAGACCGGGTCCGAAAAGAAGGCGCATGCTTTTGCGTGCAGTGTTCCCGCCCGGAAGGAGAGCGCGATGCCGAAGAAACCTGTCAACGTCCTGTGGTTCGAAGATCTGTCGCGCGGCGATGTTGCCTTGGTTGGGGGCAAGAACAGCTCGCTGGGAGAGATGGTCCGGCAATTGGGCAAGAAGGGCATCAAGGTTCCCGGTGGATTTGCGACCACCGCCGATGCCTACCGCGCCTACCTGACCGCCAATCACCTTGAGGCACGGATCGACGATGTGATCGCGCAGTGGCAAGATCATAAAATCACGCTGCACGATGCCGGCGCGCAGGTGCGCGCAATGATCCTGCACGGCGATTGGCCGAAGGACATCGAGGCCGACATCCTTGGCGCCTACCGCGAGTTGTCGCGCAGGGCCGGGATGAGTGAGCTGCCGGTCGCTGTCCGGTCATCGGCCACCGCCGAGGATCTTCCGGATGCCAGTTTTGCCGGCCAACAGGAAACCTACCTGAACGTGCGCGGCGAAAAGGCGGTCCTCGCGGCGTGTCGGCGCTGCTATGCGTCGCTGTTCACCGACCGGGCCATCACCTACCGCCAGTTGCAGGGGTTTGGTCATTCCAAGGTCGCCTTGTCGATTGGCGTGCAGCGCATGGTGCGGTCCGATACCGGTGGTGCGGGCGTGATGTTTTCCATCGACACTGAAAGCGGCTTTGACAAGGTTGCGCTGATCACGGCGGCTTGGGGGCTGGGCGAAAACGTCGTGCAGGGCGCGGTCAACCCCGACGAATACGAAGTCTACAAGCCCTTCCTTGCCAAGACATCCCTGACCCCCATCGTCAAGAAATCGCTCGGCTCGAAACAGATCAAGATGATCTATGCTGGCAGCGCCAGTGGCGAGACAAAGAACGTCCCCACCTCCAAGGCCGAACGCGCGGCCTTTGTCCTGTCGGACGCCGAAATCCTTGACCTTGCCCGCATGGCCGTGACCATCGAGGCGCACTATGGCCTGCCGATGGACATGGAATGGGCGCGCGACGGCGATACGGGCGAGTTGTTCATTGTTCAGGCCCGGCCCGAAACCGTGCAATCGCGCGCCGATACCGGGGCGATCAAGTCCTACAGCGTCCAGAAGGCCGGGAAAGTGCTGCTGAAAGGCCTTAGCGTCGGCTCGGCGGTCGCCACCGGCCGGGTCAGCATCATCGAATCCGCGCATCAGATCGACCAGTTCGTCGACGGCTCTATTCTGGTGACGGGCACCACCGACCCCGACTGGGTGCCGATCATGAAGCGCGCCTCGGCCATCGTGACCGACCATGGCGGCCGCACCAGCCACGCCGCCATTGTCAGCCGCGAACTGGGCCTGCCAGCCATCGTCGGCACCGGCAACGCCACGCATGTCCTGCATGACGAACAAGAGGTGACCGTCTCTTGCGTGGGGGGCGATGAAGGCGTGATCCATGAAGGTATCGCCGAATTCACCAGCGAGGTTCTGCGGCTGGACGACCTGCCGCAGACGCGCACCAAGATCATGCTCAACCTTGCCAACCCCTCGGCCGCGTTCCGCTGGTGGCGGCTGCCGTTTGACGGCGTCGGCCTTGCCCGGATGGAGTTCGTGGTCAACAACGCGCTGAAGGTTCATCCGATGGCGCTGGTCCACTTCGACAGCCTGAAGGATCAGGCGGCCAAGGCCGAGATTGCCGAACTGACCCGGGGCTTTGCCGACAAGACCGCGTATTTCGTCGATGGTCTGGCGCGCGGCCTGTCGCAGATAGCTGCGGTCGCCTATCCGCGCCCGGTGATCGTGCGGATGAGCGATTTCAAGACCAACGAATATGCCGAGCTTTTGGGCGGGCGCGAGTTCGAGCCGCATGAGGAAAACCCGATGATCGGCTTTCGCGGCGCCTCGCGCTATTACTCGCCGCGCTACGAGGCGGGCTTTGCGCTGGAATGCAGGGCGATCTGCCGGCTGCGCAACGAGATGGGTTTTGACAATGTGGTCGTGATGATCCCGTTCTGCCGCAGCCCGAAAGAGGCCGACCTTGTGCTGGCCACCATGGCCAAGCACGGGCTGAAACGTGGCAAGGACGGGTTGCAGGTCTATGTCATGGGCGAGATACCTGCGAATGTGATCCTGGCCGAGGATTTCGCCAGCCGCTTTGACGGCTTTTCCATCGGGTCGAACGACCTGACCCAGCTGACCCTTGGCATCGACCGCGACGCCGAGGATCTGGCCGATCTTTTCGACGAATCCGATCCCGCTGTCCTGTGGATGATCGAAAGCCTGATTGCCCGCGCCCACAAGGCCGGGGCCAAGGTCGGCCTTTGCGGGCAGGCCCCGTCGAACGACCCCGCCTTTGCCCGCCTGCTGGTCAAGGCCGGGATCGATTCGATCTCGGTCACCCCGGACAGCTTCGTTGCGGTGAAACGCCATGTCGCCGCCGCAGAGACGCCCTTGGTGCGGGTCTAGAAGGCAGCACCTAAGCGGCAGGCGATTGATCTGATGCGTCGGATGATCCGTTTGACCATCATCAACGCAAAGCAGGCGCGCATGATGGAAGAGTGGGTATTTCAGCGAAGGTGGGGTTGTTAGGCGAAGATGAATGGAATGACAGATCCAGATCAGACGGCAGTGATCCGCTTTCTGACGACCGGAGGGGCGTTCTTGGGCGGTGGCCCTGTTGATCATGTCCAGACCCATTGTGCGCATGTGTTTCTGGGCCGCGACGTGGCACTGAAGATGAAGCGGGCAGTCCGCTATGACTATCTGGACCAGTCCACGCCGGACCTGCGGCGCGCCCTGCTGAAGCGAGAGTTGGCGCTGAACAGCCAAGCCGCCCCGATCATCTATCGTGATGTCGTGCCGGTGACGCGGAGTGCAGATGGGGGGCTGGAGTTCAACGGCAACGGGCCACCGGTGGAATGGGTCTTGCGGATGCATCGCTTTGCCGCCGAGTGCGAAATGACAGCGGTCGCGGCCAGTGGTCGGCTGACCGATCCTGTGGCCGAGGTGCTGGGTCAGGCGGTGCAGCGGTTTCATGCCGGCTGCCCGGTGCTGCAAGACCGGGGTGATGATCTGATCCGTGACATTCTTGACGAGTTGGGGCGCGTGCTGACCCCGCTGGCCCCCTTGGTCGGTGACGGGCTGGTGGGGGCCTTTCTGGATCGGTCGCGGCACCAATTGTCTATCCTGGCGGCCACCTTGCAGGACCGCGCGGCGCTGGGCCACGTCAGGCGGGTGCATGGCGACCTGCACCTGCGCAATCTGTTGCTGATCGACGGGCAACCGGTGCTGTTTGACGCGCTGGAGTTCGACGAGCGGCTTGCCACCTGCGACGTGCTGTACGATCTGGCGTTCCTTCTGATGGATCTGTGCCATCGCGGGCTTGGGCGGCAGGCCAACATTGCGATGACTTCGTATCTTCTGGCCGCAACGGGGGGCGGGCAGATGGGGCCCGAGGATGCAGGGCTTGCCGCGTTGCCCTTGTTCATGTCCGTGCGCGCCGCCATTCGGGCAATGGTGCTGTTGCAGACGGACGAGGCGACAGGCCGGGTCGGTGCCTCGGCCGAAGACGCACGGCTTTATCTTCGGCAGGCCGTCGCATATCTGGACGCGACAACGGCGGCGCTGATCGCGGTGGGCGGGATGTCGGGCACCGGCAAGACGGTTCTGTCGCGTGATCTGGCGCCAGAGATCGGCCCCTGTCCGGGGGCAGTGCATCTGCGCACCGACACCGAACGCAAAAGTGCCGCAAGCCGTGTGGATTACGCGCCCACCGCGCGCGGCGCGATCTATGACCGGATGTTTGCCCGGGCCGCGACGCTGCTGGGTGCGGGCAAAAGTGTCGTCCTCGATGGCACGTTTCTGGATGAGAGCCATCGCCTCGCCGCCCGGGAGCTTGCCTCGCGCGCGGGCGTTGCCTTCCATGGCCTTTGGCTGACCGCGCCGGAGAGGGTTCTGCTGGAACGGGTGACAGCGCGTCAGGGGGATGCGTCCGATGCGGATGCGAAAGTGGTGCGCGCCCAGCGCGACTTGGCGGGTGCCACTGTGCCTCCACCGCACTGGACGACCCTCGATGCCGCGGGCACCAGACAAAAAACAAGGGCCACAGCGCGCGTGGCCCTTGAAAGCGTCCTAGGCTCTGTTGGGGACGGGACAGACTTGCCTAGGCAGCTTTGACGTCGATCTTGCGCTCTTCCTGAATTGCGCCGGCGGTCTTGGGCAGGCTGACCTTCAGCACGCCCTTGTCGAACTTTGCCTCGATCTTGTCTGCATCGACGTTCGCCGGCACCCGGAAAGAGCGCTGGAACGCGCCGAAGCTGCGTTCGCGCAGGTGATAGTCACCTTCATCCTCGATGCGTTCGGACGATTTCTCGCCCTTGATCGAGAGGATGCCATTGGCCAGCTTCACCTCGATCTGGTTCTCGGTCAGGCCGGGCAATTCGGCTTGCAGCTCGTATCCGCCATTGCGCTCGACAAGGTCCACCGGCGGCACGGCGGCGCCGAAGTCAGGCCATGTCTGGGGCAACATGGCGGCCCTGTGCGGCCAGGAACGGCCAAGGTCGGGCCAGTCGAAATCGGCAAACAGACGGTCGATCTGCTGGCGCAACGACCGGATCGGTTCCCAGTCCTGCGCCGAAGCCACAACCTCGCGCGCGGGCTCGCGCTTTACTTCAATTGCGGTCTTCTTCGCGGTCATATCCCAGTTCCTCCTCTAGGCAGGTTACGGATGGGCGAAGGTTATCAACGCGCGCCAGCGGATCATTGACCGCCGTCAACGTGTCCGGCCACCGGCCGCAGCAGCAGACAGACTTCTTGGCCCCCCTGCGATCAGGCGTTCCAGCTGTCCGCGTCGTCTGGCAAGGCCGACGGCCATTCTGTCGAAATGCCCGTCGATCTTTCCCAATGCGATCAGCTTGGGCAGATCCAGAAACCGGAAATGCGCCGGATCCCTGATCTCGATGATCCCGGTATCGGCCAGCTTGTGAACGATCCTGCTGATCGATTCCACGGTGGTGCCCAGAAGATCGGCGATGTCCCTTCTTGGCAGATGCATCGACAGAACCCCGGTGCCGTCGGGAAGTGGCTGATAGGGCATGAACTGGCTGGACAGCGCGAGAAAGGCGCAAAGCCGCTCTTCTGGTGCAAGCGCGCCAAGCGACCAAGTCAGCCAATGTAACCTGTCAAGCTGATTCTGTTTCTGGCGCAAAAGCTCGGCCCGCAGATTGTCGTTTTGATCCACCATCCTGTTGAACCAGCGGCGATCAATTCGGCACAGACCGCTTTGTGTTGCGGCCTCGACGGCTACGCCCTCGCGGAACTCGCCGTCAAAGCCGACGATCTCGCCGGGAAAGAACAGCGACAGGATCTGGCGGCGACCATCGTAGGCATGACGTTGCAGGCGCAGTATGCCCGATCTGATGAACCAGACATCGTGGCTTTTTGCGCCGCCCGACAGCACTTCACTGTCCGGGGACCGCTCTTCGCGATGACTTGCATCACCATAGACCATTGCCTTGCCACATGGCATTCCGCAGTGTGTTTAAGCATGCAATTTTGACCCCTTTGGCGGGGTAATCGGCGTGGAATTTTGACCCCCCTGGAGTTCTGTCAGACCGTTCGTTGCAGGGCAGCGAACGGAGGGGGAGTTGAAGCGGGTGGACACGATTTCGCAGGTTCGTCTGGCCTTCCATGTCGAAGGCTGGTCGATGAAGAAGATCTCTCGGGAACTGCATCTGTCGCGCAATACGGTGCGCAAGATCGTGCGGTCGAACGAAACGGACTTCAGTTATGAACGAACCAACCAGCCGTTGCCGCGGATCGGGCCGTGGCAGGGGCAGTTGGAACAGTTCCTGTCGGCCAACGCTGGCAAGCCTTCACGGGAGCGGCTGACGCTGATCCGGATCTTCGAGGAACTGCGCGGGCTGGGCTACGAGGGCGGCTATGATGCTGTGCGCCGATTTGCCAAAGCCTGGTCGCAGAACCGCGGGGCGGCGACGGCCGAGGCCTATGTGCCGCTCTACTATGCGCCGGGCGAAGCCTATCAGTTCGACTGGAGCCACGAGGTCATCCTGATGTCGGGCGTGACGGTCACCGTGAAGGTGGCCCATGTCCGGCTTTGCCACAGCCGGATGATGTTCGTCCGGGCCTATATGCGCGAGAGCCAGGAGATGGTTTTTGATGCCCATGACCGGGCCTTCGCCTTCTTCCGGGGCGCCTGCACGCGCGGGATCTACGATAACATGAAGACGGCGGTCGAGGCGGTGTTCACCGGCAAGGAGCGGCACTACAACCGCCGTTTCCTGCAGATGTGCAGCCACTATCTGGTGCAGCCGGTGGCCTGCACTCCAGCCTCGGGCTGGGAGAAGGGACAGGTTGAGAACCAGGTCGGGCTGGTGCGGGAGCGGTTCTTCACACCGCGGCTGCGGGTCAAAAGCCTGGAAGAGCTGAACGCCTGGCTAATGGACAAATGCGTGGCCTATGCCAAGGCGCACCGCCATCCCGAACAGACCGACAAGACGATCTGGGAGATGTTCGAGGCGGAACGGCCGCATCTCGTGCCCTATGTCGGCCCCTTCGACGGCTTCCACAGCGTGCCCGCCTCGGTATCGAAGACCTGCACGGTCCGGTTCGACAACAACAAGTATTCCGTCATGGCCACGGCGGTCGGTCGGCCTGTCGATGTGCATGCCTATGCCGACCGGATTGTTCTTCGGCAGGATGGCGTGGTGGTCGGCGAACATGCCCGCGTCTTTGGTCGGGGCCAAACGGTCTATGATCCGTGGCACTATGTGCCTGTTCTGGCACGCAAACCCGGCGCGCTGCGCAACGGCGCTCCGTTCAAGGACTGGGTGCTCCCACCCGCCATGGCTGCGATCCGGCGCAAGTTGCGCGGCAGCGATGATGGCGACCGGCAGATGGTGCAGATCCTGACCTGTGTTCGCGATGATGGGTTGCAAGCCGTTGAGGCGGCCTGCCGCGAGGCGCTGGATCAGGGTGTCCATTCCGCGCCGGTCGTCATCAACATCCTTGCCCGACGACGTGACCCAACCCCGCCGCCACTTCTACTCACCCCCACCGCGCTGCGCCTGACCCACGAACCCGTGGCCGATTGCGCTCGCTATGACAGCCTCAGGAGGACCAGCCGACATGGAACGCACCCAAATCTTAGACCTGATGGGCAGCCTCAAGCTCTACGGGATGCGCAGCGCCTATGACGAGGTCATGGCCAGCGGCATCAAACGCCAGCACGAACCGCCCCGCATCGTCGGTGACCTGCTGCAATCCGAGATCGCGGAGAAGCAGGCCAGATCGATCCGCTACCAGATGACCGTCGCCAAACTGCCGCTGGCCAAGGACATCGATGCGTTCGACTTCACCGGCACGCCGATCAATGAGGGGCTGGTTCGGGAACTGGCCACCGGCAGCTTCGTCGCAGACCAGCGCAATGTCGTCCTCATCGGCGGCACTGGCACCGGCAAGACCCATCTCGCCATCGCCATTGCCCGTGCGCTCATCCGCAATGGCACCCGTGGCCGCTTCTACAACGTCGTCGATCTGGTGAACCGGCTGGAGACCGAGACCCGCGGCGGCAAACAGGGACGGCTGGCCGATTACATGACCCGCCTCGACTTCGTCATCCTCGATGAACTCGGCTATCTGCCCTTCGCGCAATCCGGCGGACAGCTGCTCTTCCACCTCATCAGCCGTCTCTACGAACGCACCTCCATCATCGTCACCACCAACCTCGCCTTCGGCGAATGGCCGACCGTGTTCGGCGACGCAAAGATGACTACAGCGCTTCTCGACCGCCTGACCCACCATTGCGAGATCGTCGAAACCGGCAACGAGTCCTGGCGCTTCAAGCACCGCGCCTGACCCGATCAGGGCCTGACCCGCCTCCACTCTGTGATCAGTTCCGTCGGCTCAGGCCCTGATCTCAACAGCCTCAAGGGGTCAATTTTGCGCGCCGATAAGGGGTCAGTTTTGCGTGCCGGTTGACAATCCGGCGACGCACGGACCAATCGAACCGCGAAGCCGGGGCCCGCCGCAACGTGGCACATCATTACGATCTGACGCCCGCGATCTATGATCTTTTTCTGGATGCCGACCGGCAGTATTCCTGCGCCTATTTCGCCGAGGAGGGCGTTTCGCTTGATATGGCGCAGGTCGCAAAGAAGGCCCATATCGCCCGCAAGCTGTTGATTGCTACGGGAATGCGCGTCCTTGAGATCGGTTGCGGCTGGGGTGGGCTTGCCCTGACGCTGGCCCGCGAACATGGAGAACAGGTGACCGGCATTACCCTGTCGCAAGAACAACTGGCCGTCGCCCGCGACCGCGCGAAAGCGGCAGGTCTGGCGGACCGGGTGTCATTCGAGCTGATGGACTACCGGGCCATGGGCGGGCAGTTCGACCGGATCGTGTCGGTCGGCATGTTCGAACATGTGGGCGCTCCGAACTTCGGCACCTTCTTCAACGTCGTCCGCGACCGTCTGGCCGAGGATGGCGTAGCGCTGATCCACACCATCGGGCGCACCGCACCGCCACGTGCGACAAATCCCTGGATTGCGAAGTACATCTTCCCCGGCGGCTATGTGCCGTCGCTGTCCGAAGTGTCCGAAGTGATTCAGGATACTGGTCTGCGGATCGGGGACATCGAGTGCCTCCGCCTGCACTATGCCATGACACTGCGCTGCTGGTTCGACCGCTTCAGCGCCAAGGCGGAGGTGGCAGCCACCCTGAAGGACGCGCGGTTCGTCCGCATGTGGCGCTATTATCTGGCAGCCTGCGAGCAGACCTTCCGACATGGCCCGCAAGATGTGTTCCAATTCCAGTTGTGCCGCAGGCCGGATGCCGTGCCGATCACCCGTGACTACCTTTATGCGCATCCGCAGCAACGGCTGGCGCAGGCTAGGTTGGCCTGATCTTGGCGATTGCCTGATGCGGGCACTGACTGATGCAGGTTTCGCGCCCCCCTCGGACCAGCTTCAGGCGACCTATGCCATGTTCCGCCTGATCACGCGGGCGCTGCTGGCGCTGGATCATCTGCGAGATCCCTCTCTGCGCACCCCAAAGAAATGGCCTGCACGGGCGCAGAACGGTCTGACCGAAGCCATGCGCCCGTCAGGACACCTGCCCGGTTGGCGCGGGTGCTGACCCTGCTGCGGCAAGGATGGCGCGCACGTCCTCGTCGCCGAGTTGGGGAAAGCTGGCGTAATGCCGGCCTACCGCAGAAAAATCGGTTGGCGCGGACAGGCAGACCACGTCGTCGGCAAGCCGCGATATCTGGTCAAGTGTCTCGGGGGCGGCGACCGGAGTGGCGACCACAACGCGAAGGGGATGATCGGCCCGGACCGCCGCAATAGCCGCCCGCATGGTGGCCCCTGTGGCGATGCCGTCATCGACAAGGATCACCACCTTGCCTTTCAGTGCCCCCGGCTGCAACCGCGCGCCCCAAAGCTTGCGGCGGCGCAGCAGTTCCGCACGTTCCGGCGCGGCCTGTGCCTCGACCGTGGCGGCATCAATACCATAAAGGCTTGCCAATTCAGAGTTGAGGACCTGGGTCTTGCCCTCTGGCCCCGCGATGGCCCCCAAGGCCAATTCCGGGTTTCCCGGCATACCGATCTTGCGCACAAGAACGATGTCCAGAGCAGCTTTCAGACCCCGTGCCACTTCGTCGGCAACCGGCAGTCCACCCCGTGGCAGACCCAGAACGACGGTATCGGGCCCGGCAAGATGCATAAGCGCGCGCGCCAGCACGCGCCCCGCCGCCCGTCGGTCAGGAAATGTTGGGGCCATCCGGCAACCCGCTTGAAACCGCCTCTGCCAACTCTTGTGCCGAAAGATGCAGAAGGTTCTTCGGCACCTCGTGGATCACAAGATCAGCCAGTGTCTGAGGCAGCATCTGACGCAATTGACCCAGCATGTCATGCTCCGCGAAGATGGCCAGCTTGTCAAAATCGCCTGCGCGTCGGTGGCTTTCCAGCAGGGCGATGATCTGGCGGATGAATTCCCGCTGGTCTTCGGCCAGAGGATCGCTGGCATATTCCATCGCCGAGCGCCGACCGCCCCCGGCCGACGCGAATGACCGCCCTGGCTTGTCCGACATGATGTCGCGCAGGTTGCGCGATTCAGATCGCAGGACCAGTTCCGCAGGCACGCCCTCACCCCTGCGGGACACCCCGCGCAGGATGCGACAGCGCGCACCGTTCAAGGCCACAGCCCATGTTTTTGATTGATCACTTTTCATCCGGGTTACGTGCTCCCAGCCGATTTTCCACGTCTTGAATTTACGGCAGGTCTGTCAGAAGCCGCATTGATCCCTGTCAAGACAATGTCGTGGGCAAGATCAACACGGGCGCGCTTCCGGCAACGGTCGGGCTTTGGCATCCAAAGGCTGTGCGGTGCGATCTTATCGGTCCAGCGACTTAAGAACCGGGCCCGCGCGAAGCCCGGCCAATGATCGCGGGCGAAAGGAGAAGCGGCCCGTTCGTCCGTCGCACCGATCCGCTACGACGGAACCTGAAGTCATTTTCTGGAAATGAACGGCACACTTCCCGCAGGATGGCTGGCAAAGGCCCGCCCCCCGCCTTGCGACGTCAAAGGGTCGGTGCCACCGAACAGTCTTGGCCACCAAGCGTCTGGACCGGATCACCCGGAGAGCAGGTCTCGCCACTGACCGGATACTTGTCATCGGCACAACCGGAGATGCCAAGCACGATCATGGCAAGCGCAATCTGCAAAAGTTGTTTCATTTCACTGCTCCCCGCTCGCTGAAAAGGTCGACCCGACCACTTGAATCGTCCCGCAGAATTGCCCGCCTTTCATTGACGGCCATCAAGTGACAGAGCGGGCCAGACCCCTGCAGGCGCAATTGACCAGGCATGACCTGCGTCAACGACAGGCACCGTCCGACTGCCAACACTGCTTGGTGTCTGCCGAGTCGCTGCCTGTGAAGGCACGTCGATTCTCGCGCAACGGCGTAGGACTTGTTGCCTTGGGGGAATGATGACTCACGCAGTGATACGGAAACCAGTTGCACACTCTGACACCCTTTCGCTTGCCACCGGCTGGGACGCAGCCCGGGCGCGGCTGAAAGGCTTGCCCGATGGCGGGCTGAACATCGCGCATGAGGCCGTGGACCGGCATGTTGCAGCGGGTCATGGGTCACAAGCAGCGCTGATCTGGCTGGGCCGGGAAGGCGAGCGGCAGGTGTTGAGCTACGCCGAATTGGCCGCCGATGCTGCACGGTTTGCAAATGTGCTGCGCGCACATGGCATCGATGCAGGAGAGCGGCTGTACCTTCTTTCGGGCCGGGTACCCGCGCTTTACGTGGCCACGCTGGGTGCCATGAAGGCAGGCGTCGTTGTCAGCCCGCTCTTCGCCGCGTTCGGCCCCGAACCCGTCCGCGCCCGGATGGAGATCGGCGGGGCCAGCGTTCTTGTCACCACCGAAGCGAATTATCGCCGCAAGGTTGCCGAGTGGCGGGCGCAAATGCCCGCGCTAAGGCTTGTCCTGATCATTGGCGATGCGGCCCCTGACGGCTGCGTCGCCCTTGGTCCTGCGATGGCGGCGGCGGCCCCGCGTTTTGACACCGTAAGGACAATGCCCGAGGACATGGCGCTGTTGCATTTCACCTCTGGCACCACCGGGCTGCCAAAAGGCGTCGTGCATGTGCATGAGGCGGTGGTTGCCCACGCCGAAACCGGGCGTCTGGCACTCGACCTGCGGCCCGGCGACATCTACTGGTGCACCGCCGATCCCGGCTGGGTCACGGGAATGAGCTATGGCGTCATCTCGCCCTTGTGCAACCGGGTGACCATGGTGGTCGACGAGGCCGACTTCGACCTGGAACGCTGGTATTCCATCCTTGAGCGAGAAAAGGTGCAGGTCTGGTACACCGCTCCAACCGCGATCCGGATGATGATGCGGGCAGGGAACGAGGCGACCAAGGGGCACGATTTCTCGGCTTTGCGGTTTCTGGCATCGGTGGGCGAACCCTTGAACGCCGAATGCGTGATCTGGGGGCAATCGGTCTTTGGCCTGCCGTTCCATGACAACTGGTGGCAGTCCGAAACCGGCGGCATCATGATCGCCAATACCGCCGACATGGACATCAAACCGGGTGCCATGGGCAAGACTTTGCCCGGTGTCGAGGCTGGCATTGTGACCCGCGAGGACGGAACGGTGAAGGAAGCCGCCGCCGGACAGATCGGCGAACTGGCGCTTCGCCCCGGCTGGCCCTCGATGATGCGGGCCTATCTGGGCCAGCCCGAGCGCTACGCCAAATGCTTTGTCGGCGGCTGGTATCTGACGGGCGATCTCGCGATGCGCGACAGTGATGGGTATTTCTGGTTTGTCGGTCGTGCCGATGATCTGATCAAGTCCTCTGGCCATCTAATCGGCCCGTTCGAGGTGGAAAGCGCGCTGATTGAGCACCCTGCGGTTGCCGAGGCCGCCGTGATCGGCATCCCGGATGAAACGGCGGGCGAGGTGGTCAAGGCCTTCGTCACCCTCAAGGCCGGGTTCACGGCGGGCGAGGCGCTGGAACGCGAATTGCGCGGCCATGCCAGAAAGCGCCTCGGCCCCGCCGTTTCGCCCCGCGAGATCGTCTTTCGTGACAGCCTGCCCCGCACACGGTCCGGCAAGATCATGCGGCGGCTTTTGCGCGCCCGTGAGCTTGGGCTGCCCGAAGGCGATCTGTCCACACTGGAAGGGGATGGACGATGAGCAAGGTGAAGCTGAGCCACGCCCATGTCAGCGACCTGTTGCGTGGCATGATCCGCATCCGCAGATTTGAGGAAAAATGCTTCGAGCTTTATACGCAGGAAAAGATCCGCGGTTTCCTGCATCTTTACGATGGCGAAGAGGCGGTGGCCGTTGGCGTTTCGGCGGCGCTGGAGCAGCGCGACCGTGTGGTTTCGACCTACCGCGAGCATGGCCATGCGCTGGCCCGCGGCATGAGCATGGAATCGGCGCTGGCCGAGATGTACGGCAAGGCCACCGGCTGCGCGGGCGGGCGTGGCGGGTCGATGCATCTGTTTGACGCCGAGACCAATCTTTACGGCGGCAACGCCATTGTGGGGGGTGGCCTGCCGCTGGCGGTGGGCCTTGGCCTTGGCGACAAGATGCAGGGTAAAGACCGGGTGACGGCCTGCTTTTTCGGCGATGGCGCGCTGGCGGAAGGTGAATTTCACGAAGCGATGAACCTAGCCGCACTTTGGAAACTGCCGGTGCTCTTTGTGCTGGAAAACAATCTTTATGCTATGGGTTCGGCAGTTGCGCGCGTGCAGGCCAACACCGATTTCGTGCCTCGCGCCGCCAGCTACGGCATGCCTGCCGAAAGCGTTGATGGAAACGATGTGGTCGCGGTCGAAGCCGCCGCGCACCGTCTGGTTGAGGAAATCCGTACGGGCGGCGGCCCCCGGTTTCTGGAATGCCGAACCTATCGCACCCGGCCGCATTCGATGTTCGACGCCGAGAAGTATCGCGACAAGGCCGAGGTCGCGGAATGGCGCAAACGCTCGCCCATCACCCGGTTTCAAGGCTGGCTTCTGGCCAACAACCTGATGCATAAGGCCGAGGTTGACGCCATTGAAGCCGAGGTCGAAGCGCAGCTTCGCAACGCCGTCGCCGCAAGCGAACAGGCCCCGTGGGAGCAGACGTCGGACCTGTTGCGCCATGTGGTCGCCGAGACCCGGCCCGCCGCGCCCGAAGCCTTGCCGCCCGACACTTTGTCGGACAGCACCTATCGCGACTGCTGCCGCGCCGCGATCACCGAAGCGCTACTGCGCGATGATCGCGTGTTCATTATGGGCGAGGATATCGGCGCCTATGGTGGCTGTTATGCGGTCTCGATGGGGCTTTTGAAAGAGTTCGGCCCCGACCGCATCCGCGACACGCCGCTGTCCGAATCCGCCTTCACCGGGGCCGGAATCGGTGCGGCGCTGGTGGGAATGCGCCCGATCGTCGAGATCATGACCGTCAACTTTTCGCTTCTGGCGCTGGACCAGATTTTGAACACCGCCGCCACGATCCGGCATATGTCCGCAGGACAGTTCGGCGTGCCGCTGGTGATCCGCATGGCGACCGGGGCGGGGCGGCAACTGGCGGCGCAGCACTCTCATTCTCTGGAGGCGTTCTTTGCCCACATCCCCGGCCTGCGCGTCGTTGCCCCCGCCACGCTGGAAGACGCGCGGGGCATGTTGGCGACCGCGCTGGCCGACCCCGACCCGGTGATCATTCTGGAACATGTCATGCTTTACAACATGACTGGCAAGATCGCCGGGAACGCAGGCGCGGTGGACATCGACCGCGCGATGATCCGACGGGCCGGGCGCGACGTGACGCTGATCGCATGGTCCTACTCGCTGTGGAAGGCACTGGAGGCCGCCGAGGCACTGGCAAAGGACGGGATCGAGGCCGAGGTGATCGACCTTCGCTCGCTGCGCCCCTTGGATGACGCGACGATCATGGCATCGGTTTCGCGCACCCATCGCGCTGTGGTGGTGGACGAGGGCTGGCGCACCGGATCGCTGTCGGCCGAGATTGCCGCGCGGGTGCAAGAGGCCTGCTTCTGGCATCTGGACGCGCCGGTGGCCCGGGTCTGTTCCGCCGAGGTACCGGTGCCTTATCCGAAGCACCTTGAAACCGCCGCCTTGCCGCAGGTCGCCGATATCATCGCTGCCGTGAAGGCCCTGCCGGGGGTGAGGCCATGAGCGTCTTCACAATGCCGTCGCTTGGCGCGGACATGGAGGAAGGCAAGCTGGTCGAATGGCTGGTAGGGCCCGGCGACAAGGTGGCCAAGGGCGATATCGTCGCGGTCGTCGAGACCCAGAAGGGCGCGATCGAGATCGAGATCTTCGAGGCGGGCGAGATTGGCGCGTTGCTGGCCGAACCGGGCCAGACGCTGCCTGTTGGCGCGCCGCTGGCACGGTTGGGTGCGGCAGAGGATGTGGGGGTCAGCGCGCCCGCGGTGCAAGCCGCGCCTGCTGTTGCAGCGCCCTGCATTGCCGCGCCGCCACCCCCCGTTCCGCCGCCCGCCGTTCCGGCACCCGCGGCCATCGGTGACACCGTCCTTGCCTCGCCCGCCGCACGGGCGCGCGCGGTCGAGCTGGGGATCGGGCTTAGGGCGGTTGCGGGTTCGGGTCCGGGTGGCGCGATCCTTCTGTCCGATGTCGAGCGCCATGTCTCGACCGCACCGACGCCTGTCGCGCAAGGCGGCCCGAAGGGCAAGCCCGGCCTGGACATGGCCGAGATGCGCCGCGCCATTGCCGCCGCCATGACCCGTGCCAAGCGAGAGATTCCGCATTATTACCTGACGCATGAGATTGATCTACAGTCGGCGCAAGACCGGCTTGCCGCCCTTAACGCCGGTCGCACGCCGGACCAACGGCTGCTGATGGGTGCGCTTCTTGTCCACGCCACCGTGAAGGCACTGGCCAAAGTGCCCGAACTGAATGGCCGCCATGAGGCTCATCCCTATACCCCCTCCGCAGTCATCCATTGCGGGCTTGCCATTGCGATGCGGGGCGGCGGGCTGATCGCGCCGGCGATCCTGGAGGCGCAGGTAATGGACCCCGACGCCATCATGCAGGCCATGCGCGACATCGTCGCCCGCACCCGGGCCGGGCGCTTGCGCAACAGCGAGATCACGCAAGGCACGATCACGATCTCCTCGCTTGGCGAAACCGGCGTGGATGCCCTGATCGGGGTAATCTACCCGCCGCAGGTGGCGCTGGTCGGCTTTGGCGCGCCGCGTCTGAAACCCATGGTCCATGTCGGCACCGTTCAGCCGCGCCTTGCGGTGACCGTCAGCCTTGCCGCCGATCACCGGGTCAGCGACGGCCGCCGCGGCGCGATGTTTCTGTCCGAAATTGACCGTCTCTTGCAGGAGCCCGCAATCCCATGACCCCGACCGACCTTCGCGCCGCCTTCATCACCGATCTGACCGCTGTCGCGCCGGACCTTGACGCCGCGACCATTGGCGACGACGATCACATGCAGACTGACCTCGGCCTTGACTCGATGGATTTCCTGAACCTCGTCAGTGCGCTGCACAAGCGTTTCGGTCTGCCGATTCCAGAGACCGATTACCCTCGGCTTGCCACTCCGGCGAAAGCCGTCACCTATCTTGCCGAGATGTTGGCCGCCGGAAACCGAGCCTGAAACTGCGCCGCACTTTAGCAGGACGCTTAGATGGACAACAAACAGCAGATTCACGTGTGGTACTTCGTTGCGGCCTTTTTCGGCCTGCTTCTGGTGCAATCCTGGCTGTCGCAGGCCTCGGTCACTGAACGCATTCCCTACAGCACGTTCCTTGAACACCTTGAAGCGGGCAAGATCGCGTCGGTCACAGTGCGGGCCGAAGAGATCGAGGGCCGCTACCGTGATCCGGTCGACGGCAACACGCATTTCATCACCAACATCGTGCCACCGGACCTGACCGCCCGGCTGGAACAGGCGGGCACGGAATTCGACGGCACGGTGCAGAACACCTTCCTTGCCGCCATCCTGTCTTGGGTGGTGCCAATGATCCTGATCTTCGCGCTGTGGAGTTTTTTCCTGCGCGGTGCCATCGACAAGCAGGGTCTGGGTGGGATGATGAGCGTCGGCAAGTCGCGCGCCAAGGTCTATGTCGAGCGGGACACCGGCGTCACCTTCGAAGACGTGGCGGGGGTCGAGGAAGCCAAGGCCGAGCTGAAGGAGATCGTCGATTTCCTGAAAGAGCCGAAGAAGTTCGGCCGTCTTGGCGCGCATATCCCGAAAGGCATCCTGCTGACCGGCCCACCCGGCACCGGCAAGACGCTGTTTGCCCGCGCCATAGCGGGCGAGGCTGGGGTGCCGTTCTTCTCGATCTCGGGCAGCGAGTTTGTCGAGATGTTCGTGGGCGTCGGCGCGGCCCGCGTGCGCGATCTGTTTGATCAGGCCCGCAAGGCCGCGCCCTGTATCATCTTCATCGACGAACTGGATGCGCTTGGCCGCCGCCGGGGCATTGGCGGCTTTGGTGGTGGGCATGATGAAAAGGAGCAGACGCTGAACCAGCTTCTGGCCGAGCTCGACGGCTTTGACCCGCGCGAAGGGATCGTGCTGCTGGCCGCGACCAACCGGCCCGAAATCCTTGACCCGGCGCTGATGCGGGCGGGGCGTTTCGACCGGCAAGTCGTGGTGGACCGCCCCGACAAGACTGGCCGCGCGGCGATCCTGCGCGTCCATCTGCGCAAGGTGAAGGTCGATCCCGCCCTCGATGTCGATGCGGCGGCCGGTCTGACCCCGGGTTTCACCGGCGCAGAACTGGCAAATCTGGTGAACGAAGCCACGATCCATGCCACAAGACGCGGCGCCAAGGCGGTGGGCATGACCGACATCACATCGGCGCTGGAACGGGTGGTGGCAGGGATGGAACGCAAGGGACGGCTGCTGAACCCGCGCGAGCGCGAGACCGTCGCGTGGCACGAAATGGGGCATGCGCTGGCGGCGGCACGGTTGCCGGGTGCCGATCCGGTGTACAAGGTGTCGATCATTCCACGGACCATCGGGGCGCTTGGCTATACCCTGACCCGGCCAACCGAGGACCGTTTCCTGATCACCCGGACGGAACTGGAAAACCGCATGGTCATGCTGATGGCCGGGCGCGCGGCGGAACAGATCCGGTTTGCCGAGGTGTCGACCGGGGCCGCTGACGATCTGGTCCGCGCGACCGACATCGCCCGCCAGATCGTCACCCGCTTCGGCATGCATGAGACGCTTGGTCAGGCGGTTCTGGAACAGGACCGCGGCGGCTATCTTGGCGAGGACCATGTCAGCTTTACCCCGCGCGACCATTCCGAAGCCACGGCGCGCGAGGTCGATCTTGCCGTGCGCGGTCTTTTGAACACGGCATTTGAACGGGCGATCACGCTGCTGAAAGCCTGCCACGCCGATCTGGCCGCCGGGGCAAAGCTGCTGATGGAGCGCGAGACGATCACCCCGGCAGAATTTCCGCCGCTCAGACCGCAGGCGGCAACCGCCGCATGACCTGAAGACCCGCCCGTTCGCCCCCGTCAGCGTTCGCCGTCTTCTGTGTCGGAAAGCGTGCGGCACCTTCCGGCCGTGATTGCCTCTCCAGCGCCAACACCGCCAGCCGCCAAGCCGCATCACCATGCGGCCCTTGACCGCGGCGCGATGGCCCACAGCCTTGCGCGGATGACCGCACTGCTGCGGGTCCGCTGCGGCTCGGACACGCAAAGCGCGGGGATTTCCGTGGCCAGATCATCCACAAGCACATCCTGCGCTTTTTGCAGGGCTGTGCCGTGCCGCAGGCCGTTGACGGTCGTCAATGCGACCTGAAGGCACCAGGAGTTAGGTCAACTTGCGAAAGGCGAGAGAGTCGCGACCAGACCGCGCGGACGGCTGCCACCATTTTCCGACCCGACGATGGTTCGGGGAAAACGCGCGGGCCGTGCGGCGGCTTTGAAGGGAGAGAGCAATGACAAGGTTTCATAGACTGAGCGTGGTTGCTGCGTTGTTCGGCAGTGTCTGCGCAGGCGGCGCTTTGGCCGAGGGCACTGTCGAAGTCCTGCACTGGTGAACCTCTGGCGGCGAGGCCAAGGCTGTGGGAGAGATGAAGAGCGCTTTCGAGGCGCAGGGGGGCACTTGGATTGACTCCCCGATTGCCGGGGGCGGCGGCGACGCCGCGATGACAGCGCTGCGGGCGCGTGTGGTGGCAGGCAATCCGCCGACCGCCGTTCAGCTGAAAGGCCCCGGCATTCAGGAATGGGCGACCGAGGGGGCGCTGAATGACGTGCAGGCCGTGGCTGCGGCTGAAAATTGGGATGGCGTTCTGCCGCCCGTCTTGGCCGAGATCATGAAGTACGACGGCAATTACGTCGCGGCACCGGTGAACATTCACCGGGTGGACTGGATCTGGGCCAGCCCTGTGGCGCTTGAAAAGGCTGGCATCACCGAAATGCCGACCACATGGGAGGCGTTCAACGCCGCAGCCGAAAAGCTTGAGGCGGCAGGTCTGGTGGCACTGGCCCACGGTGGTCAGCCTTGGCAGGATGCAACGATTTTCGAGGATGTGGTGCTGGGTGTCGGCGGGGCTGACTTTTACCGCAAGGCGCTGGTTGACCTTGACCCTGAGGCGCGGGCCTCGGAAACCATGGTCGCCGCCTTTGATCAGCTTCGTGTCCTGCGGGGGTTTGTTGATGACGGCTTTTCCGGGCGCGACTGGAACCTTGCCACGGCCATGGTGATCCGGGGCGAGGCGGGTTTTCAGATCATGGGCGACTGGGCCAAGGGTGAATTCCTTGCTGCAGGTCTGGTGCCGGGCAAGGACTTCTACTGCATTCCCACACCGGGCGACGGTTTTGTGCTGAATTCGGACAGCTTCACCTTCTTCAAGGTCGCAGGGGATGAAAACCTGAAAGGCCAGCAGGTGCTGGCCAGCCTGATCATGTCGCCAGCATTCCAGAAAACCTTCAATCTGGCCAAGGGGTCGATCCCGGCACGGACCGACGTGCCGCTGGATGACTTTGACGATTGCGCCAAGCGGTCGCATGAGGATCTTTTGAAGGCGGCACAGGTGGGTGCGCTTGTCCCCTCGGTGGCGCACGAGATGGCCATCTCGCGATCGGTCCGCGGCGAGATTCTGGACGTGGTGACCAACTTCTTCAACTCCGACATGTCGTCTCAGGACGCAACGACTGCACTGGCCGACGCAATCGCGCGGGCGATGTGATGGCCATGTCCCGGGGCCGTCCAGCGGCCCCGGGGCTTCACGGGCGGGGGGAAGGCGGCATGGGCAGCAGGTTCGGACGCGCGCTGGAAAAGCGACTGCCGCTGATCGTGGTTTCGCCGCTGTTCGCCGCGAGCCTGATCTTCGTCTACGGCTTCATTCTCTGGACCGTCTGGATTTCGTTCACCCGTTCACGCGTGTTGCCGAACTATGATCTTGCCGGACTGCTGCAATATGAACGGCTGTGGAGCACCCCGCGCTGGCACGTGGCGCTGTCCAATCTGGTGATCTTCTGGCTGCTGTTCGTGGTTTTATGCCTGATGATCGGCATGCTGTTGGCCATCCTTCTGGACCAGCGCATCCGCATAGAAGGCGTAATCCGCACGATCTACCTTTACCCGATGGCGCTGTCGTTCGTGGTCACGGGCACGGTGTGGAAATGGATCCTGAACCCCGGCCTCGGGATCGAGCGGGTGATGCATCAGGCGGGCCTTGAGGGCTTCCGCTTCGATTGGTTGGTGAACCCCGACTATGCGATCTATACCGTGGTCATCGCCGGGGTCTGGCAATCCTCAGGCTACGCGATGGCGCTGTTTCTGGCCGGGCTGCGGTCGGTGGATGATGAGCTGCTGAAGGCCGCCGCGATCGACGGTGCAAGCCCCTTGCGCACCTACATGCGGATCGTGCTGCCGATGATGCGGCCGGTGCTGATGTCGGTGGTGATCATCCTCAGCCACCTTGCGATCAAAAGCTTCGATCTGGTGGTGGCGCTGACCGGGGGTGGGCCCGGCTATGCCACCGACATGCCGGCCACATTCATGTATTCCTTTGCCTTTCAACGCAGCGAACTGGGCCTTGCCGCCGCCAGTGCGGTGATGATGTTGATGACCGTGATCGCGATCATCGTGCCCTATCTCTATTCCGAGCTTCGACGGACATGAAGCAGGTATCGGGCATCGTCAGACCGAAGGGCTGGGCGCGAACCCTTCAGCGGGTGCTGCTGTTTGCCGTGCTGGGCCTGTTTTGTGTCTATTACCTTGTGCCGCTGTTCGTGATGGTCTCCACCTCGCTGAAATCGCTGGCCGAAATCCGCGAGGGCACGCTTCTGGCACCACCCCGTGCGATCAACACCGAAGCTTGGGCCAAGGCGTGGCGTTCGGCCTGCGTCGGCGTGCGCTGCAATGGGCTTCAGCCCTATTTCGTCAACTCGGTGCTGATGGTGGTGCCAGCGGTCCTGATCTCGACCTTCCTTGGCGCGCTGAACGGCTATGCCCTGACCAAGTGGCGCGTTCGCGGCGCTGACACGATCTTTGCGCTGATGCTGTTTGGCGCCTTCATCCCGTTTCAGGTGATCCTGTTGCCCATGGCCCGGACGCTTGGCGAATTGGGGCTGGCGGGCACGATCCCCGGTCTCGTTTTCGTGCACACAATCTATGGTCTCGCCTTCACCACTCTTTTCTTTCGCAACTTCTTCATCGGCGTTTCCAACGGCATCGTGCAGGCGGCGCAGATTGACGGCGCGGGGTTCTTTGGCATCTTCTTCCGCATCGTCCTGCCGATGTCGATCCCGGCAATCGTGGTGACCGTGATCTGGCAGTTCACCCAGATCTGGAACGACTTCCTGTTTGGCATCGCCTTCACCGTGGGCGAAAGCAACCCGGTGACGGTGGCGTTGAACAACGTCGTCAACACCTCGACTGGTGTAAAGGAATACAACGTCGACATGGCTGCCGCCATCATCGCGGCCTTGCCGACACTTGCCGTCTATGTGGTGGCCGGTGCCTGGTTCGTGCGCGGTCTTTCTGCCGGTGCGGTGAAGGGATAACGGATGGCCGGGATCACGCTGAAAGGGGTGCGCAAGAACTTCGGGGCGACCGAGGAGATCAAGGGCATCGATCTTGAAATCACAGAGGGTGAGTTCGTTGTCCTGGTCGGCCCGTCAGGCTGCGGCAAGTCCACGCTTCTAAACCTGATCGCGGGGCTGGAGACGATCAGCACCGGCGAGATCAGGATCGGCGACCGCCGCGTCAACGACATCCCGCCGCGCGACCGCGATATCGCGATGGTCATTCAGTCCTACGCGCTGTACCCGACCAAGACCGTGCGCGACAACATCACCTTCGGGATGGAAACGCGCCGCGTGCCGAAGGCGGCGCAGGCGGCGGCGCTGGCAGAATTCGCGGGGCTTTTACAGATCGACCACCTTCTCGACCGCAAGCCCGGCCAACTTTCGGGCGGCCAGCGACAGCGGGTCGCGATGGGTCGTGCGCTGGTCAGAAAACCTGAGGTTTTCCTGTTCGATGAACCGCTGTCGAACCTTGACGCCAAGCTGCGGATCGAGATGCGAACCGAGATCAAGAAACTGCACCGGCGCCTTGGCAAGACGGTGGTTTATGTCACCCACGACCAGATCGAAGCGATGACGCTGGCCTCGCGCATCGCGGTGATGGACGAAGGACAGATCCGCCAGTTTGCAGATCCGGCGACGGTCTATGAAGACCCGGTCGATCTGTTCGTGGCAGGGTTCATGGGCTCGCCGCCGATGAACATGCTGGGGGGATACTTGGTCCGTGACGGCGGCATGGCGGTTCTTTGCGGTGAAGGGGCAACCCAGATCCGCTTTCCACTGCCCAACCGGATCGCGGGGCGCGTGGCCGGGTCCGAAGGCCGCGCTGTCGTCCTTGGCCTGCGCCCAGAGACGATTTTTGCCGCAGGCACTGAACTTCCCGGCCCCGACCGCTTTGTCTTTGAACGCCCCGTCGTGGTGGATGAGCCGACCGGCCCCGACACCATGATCGTCTTCGAGATTGGCGGGCAGGACCTGATCGCCCGGGTCCGACCCAAAGACGCGCGACCGGGTGGTTCGACCTTTCGGTTCGAGGTCGAAATGGACCGGGCCAAGCTGTTCGATGCCAAGACCGGACAGCGGCTTTGACCGCAACCCGTTCTGGCGACAGCGCCATGGCGCGTTGCCGCCGGGCCGGGTCAGCTTTGCATCGGCAAGGCGGCGTCGTTCTCCGGCACGGCAGAGTGGAATTACCAACCCGACGCTGCCGCACGCGCAATTCGGGACATGGCCGGGGTAAAGGGTGTCACGAATGCGATCCTGATCGCGCCCAAGGCCAGCCCCGCCGATATCCGGGACCGACTCATGAAGGCGCTCAAGCTGCAGGCCGAACTCGACCTGCAAAACATCCGGGTCAAGGTGCCCCATGGCACCGCCACGCTGGAAGGCAAGGTCCACAGCCTGACCGAACGCCGCGTGGCCGAACAGGCGGACTGGGCGACGCCCGGCACCATAGCCGACCCGCTGCGCGGGCTTTTCGCTGCGCCGCAGCGTCAGCTGACACGGCCGTTGCTGGCCAAGCGGCCATCTTCAAGGGCCAGAATATTCCTGATGAATGACCAAGACGAGGGTGTGGCTTCAATCTTGCAGAACATAAGTGCCGGGCGCGGCGCCCAGCTGTGGAAACCCGCGGCGCGGGGCGCCCAAGGTCGGCGGCGCCGCAAGGCCGCCCCCCCGTGTCGCCAGCCAGTCCGACCAGGCCGGCCACCACGACCCGACCTTCGGCGAAGCTTGGGCCAGCCAGCCGTCGGGTCCGAGGTAGAGCGCCCCGGCGGGGCGGTGCAAAATGCGGTAGTGCCGGCCCTTGTGCCCCGGCTCGCTGAGGATGCCAGTGTTGTGCCCGCCCTTCGTAAGCACGAAGGTAAGGTCACAGTCGGTGAACAGCTGGGTCTTGTAGACCGACCGCCAAGGCGCGATGTGGTCAGTCTCGGTCGCCACGACGAAAAGCGGCACCGACAGGTCCTTGAGTGCGATGACCTTGCCCTCGACCGCAAAGCGCCCCGCCGTCAGCCGGTTTTCCAGAAACAGTGCACGCAGATATTGCGAATGCATCCGCGCCGGCATCCGTGTTGTGTCCGAAAGCCAGACACCGATGTCGGTCGGCACGTCCTCGCGCCCCAGGAAGTAGCGATGGACGGCGCGGGTCCAGATCAGGTCTTCGGACCGGATGGCGGCAAAGGCGCGGGCCATCTGGGGGCGGTCGAGGTATCCCTGTGCCCACATCAGGTCTTCAAGGAATGCGATCTGGCTTTCGTCGAGAAACAGCAGCAGCTCGCCCGCTTCGGCGAAATCGACCTGAGCGGCCATCAGCGTGACAGAGGCCAGCCGGTCATCGCGGTCGCGCGCCATGGTCGCCGCGGCGATCGCCAGGATCGTGCCCCCAAGGCAATAGCCGACGGCATGAACCCCGGCGTCGGGCACGATCTTTGTCACTGCGTCCAGCGCCGCAAGGACGCCGTGTTTGCGGTAATCCTCCAGCGACAGGTGGCGATGCTCGGCCCTTGGGTTGATCCACGAGATCATGAAGACGGTAAAGCCCTGCTCGACAAGGTAGCGCACCATCGAGTTTTCGGGCGAGAGGTCGAGGACGTAGTATTTCATGATCCAGGCCGGAACGATCAGGATCGGCCGCGCGTGAACCTGCGGCGTCTGCGGCGTGTACTGGATCAGTTCCATCAGATCGTTGCGAAAGACCACCTGCCCCGGCGTGCAGGCCAGATCGGTTCCGATCCGGTAGCCTTCGGGGGGCGGATCATGCCGGTTCGTCAGGGTCTTGATCGCGTTCTGCGCGAAATGTGCAGCACCTTCGGTCAGGTTGCGGCCGCCGGATTTCAGCGTCTCGGCGATGATCTCGGGATTAAGAAGTGGCTGGTTCGATGGCGACAGCACGTCCAGCGTCTGGCGCGCCAGAAATCGGGTGCGCTCGGCATCCTCGGGCCGCAAGCCACGCATCGGTTCGGTGGCATGGTCCCACCAGTCCTGCGCGGCCAGAAACCCCTGTTGCCAAAGCTGGAACGGAAAGGTCTGCCAGCCTGAATGGGCAAAGCGCCTGTCATAGGGCTTTGGCGCAAAAGGCGGCTCACTGCCCGGGTTGGTGGCAAGCGCGATGACCTTCAGAAGGTTGTGCTGCATATGCTCGGCCAGTTCTATCTGGCGGCCGGGCGAGCGCACCAGATGCTGCGCCCAGTCGCTCCAGGCCTCAATGAAGGCATGCGGCGACACCCCGCCGCTTAGCTTTGCCAAGGTGCCGTGTGCCGCCCGGTCAAGGGTGTTGTGCGGGTGGTCTTGTGGCAGAGGTGGCACGATGGCGGGCAACTGCGCCAATGGTTCGGCAGCGGCAAGAATGGGTGCGGGAGGCGGCTTGCTTCTTGGTGGTCTTGTCATGATCTCAACCCCAATCTGATCTGCTTCTCGATTTCGATCAGTGCAAAGAAGGTCGCACCGATGCCGACGATCAACAAGCCGTCGAATGCCGGGACCGGAGCAGTTCCCAGCACGGCCTGCAAAGGCGCAAGGTATGTGACAGCAAACTGCGCGCCGGTGATGATGGCAACCACGGTCCAGACCACCCGGGTCCCGCGCACGGCGGCCCAGGTCAGCGAGGTGCCGTGGATGTTGCGGATGAAGAAGAGGTGGAAAATCTCCAGCACCACAATTGTGTTCATCGCCATGGTCTGTGCCAGCGCCAGCGGGTAGCCCTTGTCGATGGCATAGGTGAAGATGCCGAAGACCGCTGCGAGAAACAGCAGCGACACCAGGATCACATGCCAGACCAGTTCTCCGGAAAGAATTGGCGCATCCCGGTGCCTCGGCGGGCGGGCCATTGTCGCTGCCTCGGTAGGCTCGAAGGCCAGCGCAATGGAAAGCGTGATGCCGGTAATCAGGTTGATCCACAAAATCTGGACCGCTGTCACCGGCAGGGCAAGGCCCAGCAGCAGGGCCAACACGATGACAATGGACTCGCCGGCGTTGGTGGGCAACTCGAAGCTGATCACCTTTTGGAGGTTGTCGTAGACGGTCCGCCCTTGGCGGACTGCGGCAACAATGGTGGCAAAATTGTCGTCCGCAAGAACAAGGCTGGCGGCTTCCTTGGCGGCCTCCGAGCCCTTCAGGCCCATCGCGATGCCCGCATCGGCCCGCTTCAGGGCAGGCGCGTCGTTTACCCCGTCGCCGGTCATCGCCACCGACAGACCCTGTGACTGCAACGCTGTCACGAGGCGCAGCTTGTGTTCAGGACTGGTCCGGGCAAAGACGTTGGTGCCGACCACCTCCAGCGCAAGTTGCGCGTCGTCCAGCTTGTCAAGGTCATGGCCGGTCAGCACGTGGTCGGGGTTTTCCAGCCCGATCTGACGTGCGATGGCGGCGGCGGTTCCGGCATGGTCGCCCGTGATCATCTTCACGCGAATGCCTGCCGCCCGGCATTCGGCCACGGCAGCAATCGCCTCGGGGCGCGGCGGGTCGATCAGGCCGACGAGGCCAAGCAAGGTCAGCCCGCCGTCAAGCGAGGCTGCGTCGATCCGGTCGCCCGTCTCGGGTCGTTCGGCCAGCGCCAGCACGCGCAGACCGCGCAGCGCCAGCGCCTCGGCCCGGCCTTGCCAATGATGCATGTCGATGCCGCCGCACATCCGCAGCACGCTTTCCGGCGCCCCCTTCACATGGGTCACGCGTCCCTGCGGCCCCTCGGTCAGCACAGCCATGAAACTTTGGCGGCTGTCAAAAGGGATGGCGTCCAGCCGCCGCTGGCCGGGATCGCCGCCGACCTTTCCCGCAAAGGCCAGAAGTGCCCCTTCCATCGGGTCGCCTTCGACCGTCCAGACCCCGTCCTTGCTTTGAATGGCGGCATCATTGCACAGCGCCGCCGCCCGGGCGAGCCGTGCGAGGTCACCAGCCGGGAAGATGGCGCCTTCTGGCGCATACCCCTCGCCATTGATGGCGAAGGTGCCTTCCGCTGTCTCGGCGGCGGCCACCACCATTTCGTTGCGGGTCAAGGTGCCGGTCTTGTCGGTGCAGATGACCGAGACCGAGCCGATCGCCTCGATTGCCGGCAGACGGCGGACGATGGCATTGCGCCGCGCCATCGCCTGCACGCCGATGGCCAGCGTGATCGTCATCACCGCGGGCAGTCCCTCGGGGATCGCGGCCACGGCGACGCCGACCACAGCCATGAAAAGATCGGCAAACGGCATGTGGCCCACAAAGTAGGCCCAAGCCAACAGCAAAGCCGCCACCAGCACGATCAGGAACGACAGCCAGCGCGCGAAATGGTCGATCTGTGCGACCAGCGGGGTGGTCAACTGTTCCACCCCCGCCAGAAGCCCGCCGATGCGCCCGATCTCGGTGCCCGTGCCCGTCGCCACCACCAGCCCGCGCGCTGTGCCTTGGGTGACCAGCGTGCCCGACCAGAGCATTGATCGGCGGTCGCCAAGGGCGGCATCGGTGGCGACCGGGGTCTGGCCCTTTTGTACCGGCACTGACTCGCCGGTCAGGATCGCCTCTTGCGCGGCCAGCCCGCGCGCCTCCAGCACCCGCAGGTCGGCCGGCACCTTGTCGCCCGCCTCCAGCAGCACGATGTCGCCGGGCACAAGATCGGCCCCGTCCAGCGTCACCCGGTTCCCGCCGCGCAACACGGCGGCCTTCGGCGCAAGCATCCCCCGGATCGCCGCCATCGCCGCCTCGGCCTTGCCCTCTTGGATGAAGCCGATGATTGCGTTCGCCAGCACCACGGCCAGGATCACGCCGGTATCGACCCAGTGCTGTAGGGCACCCGTCACCACCGCCGCCCCGATCAGCACATAGATCAGCACATTGTGGAACTGCCGCAGGAAGCGGACCACCGGCCCGCGCGCCCGCACTTCCGGCAGGCGGTTTGGCCCATGTTTGGCCAGCCGCCGTCTGGCCTCGGCGGCGGTGAGGCCATCGGGCCTTGTACCAAGATCGGCAAGGCAGTCGGCGGCGGGGGTGGCGTGTGGGTTGATCAGGATCATCATCGCGCAGTATAGCCACCTTCGATGACGATCTCGATACCGGTCACGAATTTGGCCGCATCCGAGGCCAGCCACCCCACCGCCCCGGCGATGTCATCGTTCTCTCCCATGGTGCCGATGGGATGGGCGCGCCCGGCTCCGGCCTTTGCTGCCTCCAGATCGGGGCGGTGGCGGGCAGGTGGTTTTCCACCATCGGCGTCCATATCCCTGCCCGGTGGATCGGGTTCACGGCCAAGGCCTTCCCCTCGGCCTCCAGCACGTCGAAGGTCGCTACCTGCGCGCCGTCCTCGGCCATGCGCTGCACACAGGCGTGGCCGATGCAGATGGCGCCCCCGGTCACGATGGCGGTCTTGCCGGCAGGTTGGTTCATGGCCTCCGTCCTTTCGTTTCCTTGTGGCTGACTGACATCACCCCGTCACCCGACCCTTGGCCCCCGACCCTTGGCTGCGATCTCGGTGAACTCGGTTCGCGCTTCTGCGGCGGCGGCGTACGGCAATTCCACTGCCCGGTCGGCGGCGTCCTGAAACGTCTCCAGCACCTGATCGGCCCCGACGCCGAACAGCACGTCTGTGTCACCCTTGTGAACCGCAGTTCAGTATCTCGTCGGGGTGGGTCTCGAAGTGGTCGTCGCTGAGGGCCTTCACCGACGCGGTTGTTATGGATGTGTTGAAGGACGCGCCCTTTGACGGTCGCCACGCGTTCTAGATGGCCCTGTGGTTTGCCGAAATCGGCACTGACGATCCGGGGCGACTGTTCCTGTCGATCAAGGACGCCCGCGCAGAATGGGCGGCCCGGTCGAAATGACCTTTGCCGGCATCGACCACCGCGCCATTCTTCATTTCTTGAGCTGAAAATTGTTCAACAGCCCATCTGCATTGATGATCGCATTGGCGATTTCTCTGGTCGATGTCCGGCGCGACATCGCATGGGTGCGAATGACCTTGTATGCCTCGCTTTCGTTGATGCCGTGGTGCCGCATCAGGATGAACTTTGCCTCGGTCACGATCTGGATGTTTTCCAGCTTGAGGCGCAGCTTTTCAAGGTTCGTCAGATCCTCGCGGCGTTGCCGCCAGATCCGCCGGGCCATCAGAATGCTGCTCATCACCCCGAAGGCGCGCAAGGGTTTGCTCAGTACCGTCTGGACGTTCAGATCCAGCAGACCCAACAGCACGGACGGGTTTTCGTATCCGATGATGCCGATCAGCGTCGGGCGGGTCATCGCCCCATCCTGAAACAGCCTCTGCATGCCCGGCGGAACCGATTCCTTGATCTCGACAAACACCACATCGACATTGGTCGGCAGTGTCTCGGGAAGTGGCCAGACCGTCTCGACATTGCATCCGATCCGGCTGATCTGCTGCACCAGATCATCACAGTCGGCATCACGACGGTGAAGAACCAGCACATTCAGACTGCGCAGATCGTTGATCAAGTCTGTCATGGCAGATCACCCCGCAGCTTCGGCGCCTGTCATCCCGGTCTGCGCCCAGCCAGAGGTGACGCGGGCGCTTGCGGGTAATCGGACGTGGCTGTGACCATAAGTTTGAAATTGCGATCATTCAGATCAGGGTTGACCAGATAAGGGTCCGGCTTGATCGGCCGGATCAGTTCGCGCTCGACAATGAATTCGCCGACGTCGTTCACCTTGGCGATGCGCGATTGCAGATAGGTATGGTTGTTGTCAGGGTCGATCTTGACCACGCCCTGCGGTGCCTCGAATGTCGCCCCAAGCAAGGTTTCGCGCAACTGCCCGGTATCAAGCGAGTTGGTCCGCCCAAGCGCAAGCGCAAACATATGGGTCTGGAAATACGCGGCTTCGCAGCAACTGGTGACGGCGCTGCTGGACCCGAAAAGACGGGTATAACTGGCCAGAAACCGGTCATTTTCGACGGATCGGATGGTGCGGAAATAGGGGGCGGCGGTGATGTGCCCGGCGGCCGCCTCGGGGCCGATTTCCAGGATCTCGGCCTCGTTCGTGGTCAGGCTGGCAATCGGCACCCGTCGCGCATCATTGCCCGCCGCATGATAGGCGCGATACAGTTTCACCGTGCCTTCGCCCACCACGGTGGAAAAGATCACATCTGGCTGTTTTGCCGCTATTTCATCCAGCACGACCTGAATGTCATCCGCACCTGCGTCGATCGGCAGATAGCGTTCACCCACCACGGCGCCGCCACCCTGACGCACGATATTGCGCATTACCCGGTTGGATTCGCGCGGATAGATGTAATCCGACCCGACGAAGTAAAAGTTCTTGCCGTAGTTTTCCATCAGATAGAGCGCCAGCGGCACCGAGTTCTGGTTCGGCGTGGCCCCGCCATAGATCACGTTGGGCGAATACTCGAACCCCTCATACAGCGTCGGATAAAAGAACAGGGCATTGCGCCGTTCGATCACCGGCAGCACCTGTTTGCGCGCCGACGACATGTAACAGCCGATGATGACGCTGACCTGATCCTCGGCAATCAGCCGTTCGGCCAACCGCCCGTATTCCTTTGGCACCGACCCGGGGTCATAAGAGACGGGTTCGATCACCCTGCCATTCACCCCGCCGGCCGCGTTGATCTCGTCAATCGCCAGAAGCACCCCATTGCGCTGCGATTTTTCGATCACAGACGTGGTTCCGGTCGAGGAAAACAGGATTCCGATTCGCCAGACGCTGTCAGTGGTGGGTCGTGTCATGGCGTGTCCTTTTCGGCATCCCTGTCTTCCGTGATGCGTGCTCCTCCCGATGCAACTGCGACAGTAAAGGTTCGCATTCCTGCCACAAGCTGATTTTCCCGCGTCCCTTCCCGGGATAAACCGGTCTGTGCGAAATCGGTCAGCAAGAAATGCGCAAACGGAATCTCCACATGCTTGCGCACTGAACGGCGCAGAGACCGGGCGCCGAACTGCCGGTCAAACCCATCGCGCGCCACCAATTCGGCCATGTCGGGTGCCAGCGTGATCCGGCAATTGTGCTTGAGGATGCGCCGGTTCAGCTTTTCCACCTCAAGTCCGATCAGCGCCTGCACAACATGTGGCTCTATCCAGTTGAACACCTCGACATGGTCGATCCGGTTGACGAACTCGGGCGGAAAGCGCGAGAGCAGAGCAGCCTGCGCAATACCGGTCAGCCGACTTTTGCGCGTGGCGGCGGTGATCGGAAACATCCGCCGCAGCGGGCGTGTGGCGGCTTCGGCCTCGCGCCGCAGGCGTTCTGCGCCCAGATTCGATGTCATGAAGATGATGGCATTGCGGAACGAATAGGTCCGCTCACCCGAGGCCACGGTCAAGATTCCGTTGTCAAAGATGTTCAACAGCGCCAACACAACCTCGGGGCTGGCCTTTTCCAATTCATCAAACAAAACGATGCCGGGGCGGCCCAGACTGCCCTCGATCTTTTCCTGATCCAGGATGGTGCGCCCTTCCTTTGACCCGACATAGCCGGGCGGCGCGCCGGTGATGGCGGCGGCGTAATGTTCCTGCGACAGGGTGTTCATATCCACCCGACACATTGCATCTGCATCACCATGCAGCGCGCGCGCCAGCATGCGGACCAGTTCTGTCTTGCCCACACCCGTCGGGCCCAGCAGAAGGCTGGTGTAAAGCGGGCGGCGCGGGTCGGCGATGTCGGCGCGCACAATCCGCAGCATGTCAATCACGCTGTCCACCGCCGCGTCCTGCCCGACGATCTCGCTTCGCAGATGCCGCTCGATCACGTCGATGTCGAACCCGAAGCGGCTGTCGATGCCGCGCGCCGACATATGCGCGCCCAGTACATCATCCGGGCTCAGGTTCTCAGCCTCCAGCGCCTTTTGCTGACGCCTCTGCCGGTCGGTCTGTTCGAGCATGTCATTCAAAAACGGCATCAAGTCACCTTGTTTCTGGGGTGCCGCATCCAGGGCCGCCGCCCCGGATGCGGCCTTTGGTCATTCGGCTTCTTTTTCCTTGGCACCGGTGGGCAGATTGCCGACCGGACAAGAGGCCACACCCACCGTGGTGCGGGTGATCGCCTCAACCTGTTCGCGGGTTTTCTGGGCGTCGTTGACCCAGTTGCGATAAAACTCGAACGGGCAATCAGCCACGCCCAGATCGCCGTCACCCGACGCATGCACGCCCGTATAGCCACGGTGCAACAGCTTGAAGAGGTGGTTTTGCGACTGGTCATTGGCGCGGGCATCGCGGATTTCCGGAATGGAAAGCTGCGCATACTGGATGCCCATTTCCTCTTCGCCACATTCGCCCAAGGTGCGCCCGTCAAAGCCGATGATCGCGGAATGGCCGAAATAGCTGTAAACACCATCAAACCCGGTCGCGTTCGCCACCGCAACATAGGTGTTGTTGGCCCAGGCCATTGCCTTGGCCATGATCACCTGCTGATCCTTGGCCGGATACATATAGCCTTGGCAACGCACGATCAGTTCGGCCCCCTTCATCGCGCAGTCGCGCCAGATTTCGGGATAGTTGCCGTCGTCGCAGATGATCAGGCTGACCTTCAGCCCCTTTGGCCCTTCCGAGACATAGGTCTCGCCGCCCGGGCACCAGCCTTCGATCGGGCACCACGGAATGATCTTGCGATACTTCTGGACGATCTCGCCCTTGTTGTTCATCAGGATCAGGGTGTTGTAGGGGTTCTTGCGCGGGTGTTCCTCGTGCCGTTCGCCGGTGATGGAAAACACGCCCCAGGTGTTGGCCTTGCGGCAGGCGCGGGCAAAGATTTCGGTCTCGTCGCCCGGGATCACGGCGGCGGTATCGAACATCTCCTTGTTGTCATACATGATGCCCTGGGTGCTGTATTCGGGAAAGATCACCAGATCCATTCCCGGCAGGCCCTGTTTCATCCCCACCACCATATCGGCTATTTTCTGTGCATTTTCAAGTACTTCGGCCTTTGTATGCAGGCGCGGCATCTTGTAGTTCACGACAGCGACGCCCACGGTTGTCGGGCTGCTGGAAATGTCTCCATGTCTCATGTTCGTCTCCTTTGGGTGAAAGATCGCCGCCTTGGGCGGACGGGTGGAAAGGTCAGAATGTCAGGTGGCCTTCGGCAACTTCATCGGTCAGGTCGGCCCCGGCCCCGGTCAGCGCGACGCGTCCCTTGTCAATCACCAGAAACCGGTCAGACACGCGGCGGGCAAAGGGCACGTTCTGTTCGACCACCACGATGGTTATGCCCATCTCGCGGTTCAGCCGGATGATCACGTCGTGGATCTGGGCCACGATGTTGGGCTGGATGCCTTCGGTCGGCTCGTCCAGGATCAACAGCTTTGGGTCCATCGCCAGCGCCCGCGCAAACGCAAGTTGCTGCTGCTGGCCGCCCGACAGATCGCCACCGCGCCGATCGATGAATTCCTTAAGGATCGGAAACAATTCGAACACGAACTGGGGCAACTCGCGCTTGCCATCGGGGCGGGCATAGCACCCCATCAGGATATTCTCGCGCACGGTAAAGCGCGGAATAACCTCGCGCCCCTGCGGGATATAGCCGATCCCCAGCATGGCACGGTCGCTGGTCCGCATCGTGCTGATGTCGGTTCCGTTGAACACCAGCCGCCCGGTCATCCGGTCGGTCAGCCCCATGAAGGTTCGCATCAAGGTGGTCTTGCCCACCCCATTGCGGCCCAGAACGGTCAGGATCTGCCCCTTTTCCACGCGAAAGCCGATATCTTGCAGCACCGGGCTTTTGCCGTAATAGGAATACAGGTTGGTTGCCTCCAGCATCATGAACTCCTAATGGCCCAGGTAAACGGCCTTGACGCGGGCGTCGGCCTCGATTTCAGCGATAGAGCCATCGGCCAGAACGCTGCCCTGGTTCATCACCGTGACGCGCTGTGCGACCTGGCGGACAAATTGCATGTCGTGTTCGACCACGATGATCGTGTGCTCGCCGCGCAGACTGTTGAAGATCTCGGCGGTTTTCAGGGTTTCCTGAATGGTCATCCCGGCGGTCGGTTCATCCATCAAGATCAGCTTGCTGTCTTGCGCCAGCAGCATCGCGATCTCCAGCCACTGGGTCTGGCCATGCGACAGGTTGCCTGCCTTTGTGTCGATGTGCTCGACTAGCGAAACCCGGTCCAGCACGTCCTTGACCCGCCCGCGGATCGGCGTGCGAAACGTGGAAAGTGCAGCCCAAAGACCGGGACGACGCGACCGGGCGATTTCGATATTCTCTATGACTGTCAGTTCCTTGAAAACCGACGGCACCTGAAACTTGCGTCCGATGCCACAGCGGGCACGGCGGTATTCGGCCAGTTCGGTGATGTCGGTGCCATCGAACATGATCTTGCCGGATGTCGCACGGGTCTTGCCGCAGATCAGGTCAAGAGTTGTGGATTTGCCCGCCCCATTCGGGCCCAAAAGACAGCGCAGCTCGCCCATTTTCACTTGCAGGTTCAGCCCGTTGACAGCCTTCAGGCCGCCGAACTGCACGGTCAGGTTCTGGATATCCAGCACGGTCATGGCTCAACCCTCCTTTACCGGCAGGGTGGCATCGGTGCGGGGCGCGCCGCGCAGCCGGTCCACCATGGCCAGCGCCAGGCCATACAGACCGCGCGGCAGAAAGATCACGAAGAGGATGAAGACAAGTCCCAGGATCAGCAGCCAGCCTTCCACGAACACGTCCGACAGGCGGCCTTCGGCCAGGTTCACCAGGATGGCCCCGACGGCGGCCCAGACCAGCGACTCGCGCCCGCCGACCGCGCACCAGATCACGATGGCCAGACTGAACGACACGCTCATGTAGGTGGGCGAGGCAAATTCGAGGACCAGCGTATACAGCATCCCCGCCCAACCCGCGATCGCCGCCGACAGGCAGAACACGAACGTCTCGTACGAGGCAACGTCATAGCCAAAATATCGCACGCGGCTTGCATCCTCGCGGATCGCACGCAGCACCAGCCCAACCTTGCTGCGCACCACCAGCATGCCCAGCAGCAGCGCCACAATCAGACACCCCGCCACCAGATAATAAAAGGACAGGCTGTAGGTATCGACCGTCCATCCCGGCAGGGACAGCGGGGCCAGCCCGGTCAGGCCGTTTTGTCCACCTGTAAACCGCTGTTCTTCGATGAACACCAGTTGCAGCGCCACCATGAAGGCCAGCGTGATGATCGCCACGAACACCCCGGTGATCCGACCGCGGAACATGAAGGCGGCCATCAGCCCCGCCACCGCCGCCGGCAGCAAAAGCCCCGCCAGCAGCGTGACGGTCAGCGAATGAAACGGTTGCCAGAACCAGGGCAGGCTTTCGACATTGGTCCAGCCCATGAAATCTGGCATGCCGCCGGGGTTGTTCGTTGAGGCCGCCAGCTTCAGATGCATCGCCATCACATAAGACCCGATGCCAAAGGTCGCCGCCTGCCCCAGGTTCAGCAGCCCCGCCGTGCCCCACGACAGCGCCAGTGCCATCGCCACCATTGCCAGCGCAAGGTAGCGGGCAAAGGTGTTCAGCTCGAACCCGTCGAACCCCAAAAGAAACGGCACGCCCAGAAGGATGATCACGGCAAAGGCGATGTAGCCCAGGAAATCGTATTTATTGGTGCGGTTCATCTTTTCGACCTCAACGCCGGATGGTTTGCGGAAACAGGCCATTGGGCCGGAACCGGATCAGAAGGATGATCGCCAGCAGCACGGCAATGCGGCCCAGCGTGTCGTTCATCAGCATGGAAAACAGCGCCGTCGCCTCGCCCACCGCAGCCGCCGCCACGGCGGTGCCGATCAGGCTGCCCACGCCGCCGATGATCACCACCAGGAAGGCATCGACGACCAGATAGGTGCCCATCGACGGTGTGGTGCTGACCAGGGGCGTCAAAAGCGCACCCGCCACCCCGGCCAGCCCCGCCCCATAGGCAAAGGTCATCGCATAAACCTTTTCGGCCCGGATCCCGTAACATTCCGAGATTTCGCGGTTCTGGATGACGGCGCGCAGCCGGGTTCCAAACTCGGTCCGCGTCATCAAGGCCCAGGTCGCCGCCAGCACGGCCAGCGCAAACACGATCACGAACAGGCGGTAATTCGACATCACCACCGCACCGATCACCGTGTTTCCCTCAAGCAGCGATGGCGTCGCCACAAATCGCGACTCTGGCCCGATGAACATGCGCACCAGTTGTTGCAGCACGATCCCGATGCCCCAGGTGGCCAGGATGGTATCCAGAGGCCGCCGATACAGTCGGTGCACCACCCCGCGTTCCACCAGCCAGCCAACGAAGGCAATCACCACAAATATCAGCGGCAGACTGGTCAGAATGCTGAACCCCAGAAAGGTTTGCATCGCCCAGGCCACATAGGCGCCCAACATGACAAACTCGCCATGCGCCAGATTGATCACCCCCATCGACCCGTAGATGATGGCAAGGCCAAGGCCCACGATCAGCAGGATCGAGGCCATGCTCAGCCCGGCAAACGCCTGATTCAGTAACGCATCCATTCGCTATGTCCTGTTTGATTGCCGAAAACGGGGCGCGCTGCACAGTCAGCGTCTGGCCCACGGGGGCCGTGCAGACGCGCCCAGATCGGGGAGCCTCAGGGTAGGGTCAACCGATGCGCGGTCAGCCGCGCACCAGACCTTCGCCGGTGCAGGTTTCACCTTCATAGGCCCAGTACGGATCGGGCGCGACGCGGGCTTCGGACTGCACCAGGATTTCGGCCTGACCGTCAGATTTCCAGCGGGCGATCTTTGGCCACAGATGGGTGTGCAGGTTGGCGTCGATCAACACTTCGCCCTGCGGTGCCATCGTGGTCAGACCAACGGCCGCATCGCGAATGGCGGCCGGGGTGATGTTTGCCGGGTCCAGCTTTTCGACCGCGGCCTTGAACTGGTAGACTTGGAAATAGGCCGCTTCAGACACGAAGTGCGTGACCTGATCGGCGCCATAGCGGCTAAGATAGGCCTGCACGAACTTTTCGTTTTCGGGCGACTGATAGCCCATGAAATATGGCGCCGACGAGAAGTGACCAACGGCCGCCTCGCCACCGATGGCCTGCACTTCCACTTCGGACCGGGTCAGGCTGGCGCAGGGCATCTTTTCCGGATCAAAGCCTGCCGCATGATACTGGCGCGCAAAGGCCACGTCGGAATCACCCACCAGCGTGCAGAACACCACATCGGGTTGTTCGGTGCGGATGCGGTTGATCACCGAACTGAAATCGGAATGACCCAGCGGCACATATTCTTCGTGCACCGCCTCGCCGCCCAGACCGGCCAGAAGCATCTTGCAGACGTTGTTTTCCTCGCGCGGATAGACGTAGTTGTTGCCGATCAGGAAGAAGCGCTTGCCAAAGTTTTCGGTCAGCCACGGCACGAAATCCTGCTGTTGCTGGTTCGGCACGGCGCCGCCATACATCACGTTGCGCGAACATTCGCGCCCCTCATACAGCGTCGGATACCAGTACAGGTTGTTGCGCTGTTCCACCACCGGCAGCACCGCCTGGCGGCTGGCCGAGGTGTAAGAGCCAAAGACGCTGACGCAGTTGTCGCGGATCACCAGACGGCGTGCGCGGTCGGCATAGGTGGCGGGGTCGGAAGCCGGATCTTCGATGAAGGTCTTGAGCTGCATGCCCGCAACGCCGCCAGCGGCATTGATCTCTTCGATCGCCATCAGGGCGGCATCGTGCAGCGTGCGTTCCACCACTGCAACAGCACCGGTCAGCGAAAACAGCAGGCCCACATTCAATTCACCACCCTGGGCATAGGCCCGGCCTGCACCAGACAACAGCGCCGGTGCAGCAAGCCCGCTGGTCATTGCAAGGCCGCCGGTTGCGCCAAGGCCTTTCATAAAACTGCGACGTCTCATTCGGGTCACTCCATGTTGGTTGAGATCATTTTCTGGATCTGTTCAGCGACAACGCGACAAAACGAAAAAGCCCCCGGAAATCGTGTCAGCGGTGACACGGTTTCCAGGGGCTTCGTTGCCTTTTTGATCGGGTTCAGGTCAGTGCTGATCGAGCCCGTCCTTTAACGGTGCGGCATGTGCGCCCACAAATCAAGTTCTAAATATGGTTCATTTTCATGCGGTTGGGTGAAATATTCACCAAGATGCAATGCACCGCGAAGTCTGCTGGCCCACAGCAAACCAGTGTGCGCCGCGAATCAAATCCAAGGCCCCGCAACCGCATGGAAGGTTCGCAAACCGACACGCCCCCGGCGTTCAACGACCATTGCGTCATGCGATCTGCGGCCAGCGCCGCTTAAGATGTTGAATTTGTCCCGATTTCCCGGGGTTCGCCCGGTGAGTTTAAATCGTGAAAATTTCGTTGATTTTTGGTTACCTCTACGTCACGCTAACGATGCAAAAGCTTCAATGGCGAGGCTTTGTCCTACAAGGCATTGATGCCCCTCGGTTCGACGCAATGATTGCGCCGTGTCGGGGGGTTTTTCTTTTTCGGGTCGTGGCGATGCACATCGCCGCGCCGCCTGTCGGCTGGACCCTCCCCCCTCCTCTCCATCTTCCTCATTCCTTTCACATCACGGGTGACCCATGACACGAACAGATCGTTTTGATGACGCGCCGCCTGCCGAGTCGGCGCTCGACCACGCCTTGGGCGACGAATACGAACACCGACCCGTGCCGATGTCAGCCCGGCGCAGCATGTTTTCCGTTTCGATGATCTGGATGGGCTTTCCCATGATCATCACCGGGGCCATGACCGGGTCGATCCTTGTGCTTGGCATGGGGTTCAGCGCGGCCTTGACGGCAATGATCATCGGAAACCTGATCATGCTGGTCTACGTTGGCTCGCTTGGCCTTCTGGGCACCCGATCGGGCATGAACTTTGCCCTGATCGCCAGCATCGTGTTCGGGCGCAAGGGTTATATTCTGGCCTCGGGGCTGCTTTCGACGCTTCTGCTGGGCTGGTATGCGGTGCAGACCGGCATCACGGGGGCGCTGATCAGCAGCGCCTATGACCTGAATTACACCCTGATGACGGTGATCGCCGGTGTGCTGTATATCGGCATCACGGTTATCGGTGTGCGCGGCCTGCACTTCATCGGCCTGATCTCGGTCCCCTTCTTTGTGGTGCTGGGCCTTTGGGTTGTCGCGGATTCCGCCAGCACCACCAGCTGGGCCGCGATCTACGCCTATCCCGGCAACAACGGCATCGCGTCGATGTCGATGGGTGTCGGGCTGACCGTGGTCATCGCGCTGTTCATCGACGCAGGCACTGTGACAGCCGACTTCAACCGCTGGGCGCAAGACAGCCGCAGCTCGCTTGTCGCCACCTTCAGCGCATTTCCCTTTGCCAACATGTTCGCCATGCTGGTGGGCGGGATCATGACCGCAGCCCTTGCCGTGCCGGACGCCAACCCCTTTGGCACCGACAACATGTTCGGCTACGCCAATTCAAAACAGATCGGATTGCTTAGCGTGCTGGCGTTCCTGTTTTTGTATTGCAACCTTAGCTCGGTATGCGCTCATTGCCTGTACAACGCCGCAACGGGGTGGTCTCGGATCGTCAATTCACACATGCGGCTGGCGGCCGTGGTACTGGGCGCCATCGGCATCGTGATTGCAGCTTCGAACGTCTGGGCGTTCTTTATCGCCTGGCTGTCGCTGCTGGGCATCCTTGTTCCGCCGATCGGTGCCATCATCCTGGTGGATCAATACCTTCTGCGCCGCAACGCGCAGGTTACATCCGATTGGCGCGGAACGGCCTTTGCAGCCTGGGCCGTCGGTTCTGCCTGCGCCTTTCTGGTCGAAACCTACGCGCCCCAGTTTTCGACCGCAATTTGCGGGGCCATCGCGGCAGGCGTCGCCTATGCGGCGATTGCTGCCTATGCCGCCAAGACCAGCGAGCGCGCGGCCTGATCCGGATCAATTGGGGCAGAGCGGCCGGTGCCGGTCTGCCCATTCACACAGCACAAAAGGAACCGGAAATGACCACCGATTACCAGATTTTCGACCTGGGCGACATGCGCTTTCAACGCGGGGCCACGCTGCGCGACGCCAAGCTGGCCTACAAGACCTTTGGCACCCTTAACGCCGACAAGTCGAACGCCATCGTCTATCCGACGTGGTATTCAGGCCAGCACTATGAAAACGAATGGCTGATCGGGCCGGGCATGGCGCTGGACCCTGACAAGTATTTCATCATCATTCCCAACATGTTCGGCAACGGCCTGTCCTCGTCGCCCAGCAACACGCCCGAACCCTACAACGCCGCGCGTTTCCCAAAGGTCACCGCCTATGACAACGTGATGGCACAACACCGGCTGGTGACCGAGGTGTTCGGCATCGAAAAGCTGGCGCTGGTCACCGGCTGGTCGATGGGGGCGTTGCAGACCTTTCATTGGGGCGCGCTGTTTCCCGACATGGTGGAACGGATCGCACCGTTCTGCGGATCGGCGAAATGTTCGCGCCACAACTTTGTCTTTCTCGAAGGCGTGCAGGCCGCTTTGCGCGCCGACAGCGCCTGGGCCGAGGGCTGGTACACATCCAAACCCGAAAAGGGCCTGCGCGCCATGGCGCGGGTCTATGCAGGCTGGGGCTTTTCGCAGGATTTCTACCGTGCCGAACTTGACCTCAAGACCCTTGGCTTTTCATCGCTCGAGGATTTTCTGGTTGCCTTCTGGGAAGGGTTCTTCCTGCCCAAGGACGCAAACAACCTGATCACGATGGCCTGGACCTGGCAACACGGCGACATCAGCGACAACGACATCTACGGCGGCGACTTCAAGAAAGCCTTGGCCGCGATCACCGCCAAGGCCTTTGTCATGCCGGGCGAGACGGATCTGTATTTCCCGCCGGCCGACAGCAAGTTCGAAGTGGCGCACATGCCGAATGTCGACTTTGTGCCGGTGCCGTCAATCTGGGGCCATTTCGCCGGCGGGCCGGGTACCAACCCTGATGACGTGCGCTTCATCGACGCCAAGCTGAAAGAATTGCTGGCGCAATAGACATGTGATCCATGCCTTCGCCTGTTCCGCGACGGCGGGACAGGTCGGGCCGGGATACCCGCCGGTTCTTTTGTCCCGGTCCAGCCTGATGGCACCATGTCCGGCCTGAAACCCGCCCCTGTCGCCCGCGCCGCCACCTTCCTGGTCTGGCGATGAAACCAGACAGGCACCTGACCCCGGCGGTCAAAGACACGGACTTTCAACCAGAATGGCTTGTCTTTCACCCTTCTTTCAGTGACGGGACCGGGCTTCGGGATGGAAAGAACGTCACTGGCAGGCTCGACAGACGATTGACCCCGATCACACCAAGAACGTGCCTTGCGACGATGCCCAAGCATATCCCTGTGCCGATTTGAAAGAACACGCCGACAACGCCAATCAGCCCGTCTCCGCCAAAGTATTTATAGAATACAAGGTAGGCCAAAGGATGTGCCAGATAGATCATCAGCGAGTAGGCCGAGACGGTGATCACGGGCCGCGCCACAGCGACCGGCAATGTCACATGTGGGAAAAACGCGCAGGCGGCGAGCGCAAAGATCCACCAGACTTCGCGATGATCCGCATAAAGAACGTAGACAAGCGCAAAATGAAGCAGCGCTGTACCGAGACTGATGATCCGCCGTTTTTTCGTTTTGCCCAAAGCGACGATCGCGCCGATCACAAGGAATGGCAAGATTGCTACAGGCGACTGGTGAAGCAGCCGCGCGGCTTCAACCATGTCGCGTGGCCCTTCGGCAAACAGGACCACCGCCAACAGACCCACAGCTTCCACCATGATGAAAAAGGCCATGATGGCGCGCCAAGCGTCAGTTCGCAATTGCCGACGCGGGGCCGGGAAACTTAGCAGCAGCCCGATCAAGACGAAAACCTGAATATAGACGTGCAGGAACCAAAGCCATGACATGCCGATATCAGAAACCGTCTTTCCCACGACCACCGCATCGGTCACAGCGACAAGATTGCGGTAAAGAAACAATGACGCGGGATGGGTCTCCAAGCCCCGATATTCGTTGATCCCCAGATAGAGAAGTGTCATCGGCACAAGCGGCACAAACAGGCGGCCAATCAGAGCCCACACCCGCCCCGAGTGATCATCCTGCGCGATAGCCACAAGTTGCAGTTGCGCAAAAGAAAACCCTGCCAGAACAAAAAGCGTGATCGAGGCCCCTCCGGTCCAGCCGTATCCGCTATGAAAAAACACCACTGCCACAATCGCCAGCGCCCGGATGAGGATGAAGATCTCCATGCGGCTGGACGCGCGCAGCCGGTCCCACAGTCGCACAGGTCTGTCTTGTGGCTTTCGAAACCCGGCCAGTTCAGAGATCGCCATGAATTGCCAGTCATCCGGCAGATCGAAACCGCTTTTTTCCAGCTCAAGCCTGACCTCGATCGTCGTCAGGCTGTCTGCGCCAAGATCCTCCAGTGTGTCGTCCGGGCCAACCCCGCTGCGACCCGTGCGCTTGGAAAATATCTCGGCGAGAAGCTGTTCCGCCGGCCCCAGAAGCTGTGCGGCGGCAGCGGCCACTGTGATGGCAGCCCGCGACTGTAGCAGGGCCAGTAGCGCTGGCCCGTCAACCTTTCCGTTTGGCCTGCTTGGAAACCTGTCGATCACGACGATCTGTGCAGGCACCATATAACCCGGCAGCGTTCTGGCAAGGACGACCCTCAGGCTTCGCTCGGTGACCCCGCCCATCCTTGCCTCGACAAAGAGCAGCAACCTGTCCTCGGAAATCACCGCATAGGCGCGATCGGCCCCCTGCACCGCTTCGGCCGTTGCCTCGATCTCGCCAAGTTCGACGCGGAACCCGTTGATTTTCACCTGGCCATCACGACGTCCGACGAAATAGATCTGCCCGTCAGGCATATGATAACCCAAATCGCCCGTGAAATGCTGACAAGCAGATTTCGTTCCAACAAGTGCGACCTTCGTTTGAACGCCCGCGACGGGATCGGCAAGTTCGGCCACGATCTCGCCGACTTCGCCGCTGCCGATCGACGCGCCCTGATCATCGACCAGACGAACCCCGGTCCACGGCAAGGGGCGTCCAAGGGGAATACTCCGTGACCAGTTCGCCGACGGCTCGATTTCATAGTAAAGAAAGGCCTGCGGGGTTTCCGTGGTGCCGAAAATGTTGAACTGCCGCGCCGCTGGGGTAAGCCCCTGCCATCTGCGCACCTCGGAATGCGGAAGTCTCTCGCCGCCCCAAAAGATCGCCCGCAATGTTCCAAGACCCTCGGGTTTCTCCATTCCCGCCGTCAGAAGTCGGGCGGTAGTGGGGCTGAACCGCACCACGTTGCATTCGGCCCGCAACAGCAAGGCGCGCAACGCCTTGGGCTGTGCCATCTCGCAAGGTGTGGGTATCGCGATCCTTCCGCCGTGCGAAAGCGGCAAGAAAACGTCGCGCAGTGTGGGATCATGCCCCAGACCAGCCATCATGACGGTGCAGATGCGCTGGGGCAGGTCCAGCATGTTGGCCTGCCACACCACAAATCGCTGCAACGTAGTGTCCGGGTGCGTGATAAGCTTCGGCTGACCTGTCGTGCCAGAGGTGAACATGTGACAGGCTTCCGATCGTGCCGGGCCGCTTTCGATTGCGCCGTCAGGCATCTGCCCGCTGTCAGGCGCAACAACGGTGATTTCACCTCGAATGTCTTCGGGCAGCGACGCGCCGGCCTCAATCAGGAAACGGCCGCCCAGTCGCTTGATCATCCATCGGATCCGTTCGACCGGATAGGTCGCGTCGATCACGGCAAAAGAGGCCCCGCTGGCGGACACGCCAAGCATGGCAACAGCGAGAGCGGGGTCACGCTGGGCCAGGATCGCGACGCGATCACCTTCACCGACCCCCGCCCGTCGAAGGGCTGCCACGACCTGCCGAACGCGCTGTGCAAGGTCGTGATAAGTGATCCGCTCTTTCGTGGTGATCACGGCAATCATGTCTGGCGACTGCGCGACCGTCTCGAAAAACCGATCGTGCAGTCGTCCAGTGGGCGCCGGATCAACACAGGTCTGTGGAAGAACGACTTCGTCCCCTTGGCGGGCAATCTCCAGAATCTCATGGCACCTCAACTGCGGGTCACGCATTGCAGCATCAAGGATCTTGCCCTGAAACTTCAGAAAGAGATGCGCACGTTCCGCAGTAAGCTGTGCCCGATCAAAAAAGGCGCGCGCGGTCATGACGTTTTCGTCTTCCGACCAGACCAGGTTCAAATCGAACTCTGTGCGCCGATCAAGAAACTCCCTTGGGCCAATGTCGAGGGTTCCGGCCCTGACCCGGCTGGCTGGCGGAAACATGTTGATCGAGAGGCTTGGTGCCTTGCCGTGTGCCAGAACCTGATCCAGCAGCGGTTCATTTTCCAGCGCAACTGCCTTTTTTGTGCGCTCTGAAAGACCGGCGGCCAACGAGGCAAAGGTCTGGTCCGGGTCTACCGTCAGATCAAGGGGCAATGTGTGGGAAAATGGGCCAACAACCGAGTTTGAAGCGCCAAGCGCGGCCCGTCCCTCGGACTGGAAAAAGCTGGAGACGCCGGCTTCGCCACAATATCCCCTGACGCCAAGCGCATAAACGGCCGCAAGTATGCCAAACTTGGAAACGCCGGTTGATTTTCCCAGCAATCGCAAGGACGCTGCAAGCCCTGCAAACTCAAGTTCAGCTATTTGCCCTGCATCGTTCGGTCCTTCGCGTCCGATACTGTCTCCGACTATTCTGGCCGGGTTTGGAAGGGACGCGACGAATTCCTCGACTTCGGGTGTAAGTATCGCCTTGGGCGCCGAGGCGAATTCGTAATATGATCGCGGTGGCGGAAGCTCTTCTCCAGCATAGATTTTCAAGAGTTCCCGGTTCATCACGCCACGGGAAAAGCCGTCAGTGATTGCGTGATGTGCGGCAATTGTAAAACGCCAACAATCCCCGAGGTCGGCCACCAATATCCTGACAAGCGAGCCGGCGTCGCACGGATCGACATGATCAAAGATCAGCGGAAGCGCCCATTTGCGGAACGCTTCCAGACTTGGGTCAGTCAGCAAATGTACATGAAACCGAAAATGAGGCGTTGACGAGACCAGCGCAAAAATCGCGCCGTCGGCGACCTCGAAGCGCGTTCGCAGCGCGTCGTGCCGAAGGACCAGGGCCGTCGCAGCCGCCCGTAGCCTGTCCGGATCCAAGCGAGATCGGACAAGGTGGCCCATTGGGATCATGTAAGTCCCGGTACCGGCCATTTCCGCCTTTACATAGCGGATTTGATTCGAACTTGCAGCTACGCGCCTTTCAAACGGGATATCGTTGCGCATGAATGGGTTGAACGCCCTTAAAGTAATCGACCTGCCGTTGGTCGCCTTGGCGTTTGAAAACGCCGCGTCATCTCTGTCAGGCAGATGATGTCGCGGCTGTTCTGGAAATAACCAAAGGCAAAAAACTTCTATATCCTAAACGATAACCAGCAGCACCAACCGCCTCAAGTTATTTTTTCTGACAGTGCCTGTCGCCCATTTTCATGCATCCAGCCGTCGATCTTATCGTCAGCACCATCCGCTGGGGTGTCGTCGGCTTATTGGCAGGGGCATCGGCGGGGCCTCGCTGGTCTGGCTGCGCGGCTTTGTCAGGGCGCAAGCCTGGTTTGTGACAGCGCATTTTTCCAGAAAAAGGCGCGCTTACCGCGGCTTCATGACCGTAACCGCCCGGTTGGCACCGCCTTGCATACGGTCACGGAATGTCTGTTGTGCTAACTGAGGTCGTTACGGACGTCGTTTACGACGTCAGCAAGAACTGTCAGTATAAGGCGGCGATCCTGTTTTCCGCACCAGCAGGCAACGGTTTCCGGTTCCACGGGAGCAGTTCGGCGAGGCGGGGTGCGATGTGATCGTGGATTCGGGCCAGGTTGTCGGAGATGTAGGTCTGCGGATCGAGGCCGTTGAGCTTGGCGCTTTCTATCAGGCGGAACATGCGGATGGCGTCCGAGTCCGGCGACACGGGGAGCCCGGCGGAAGTCTTCGCCGTCTCGTAAATGTCTGACAACAAGAGAGACTTCTCGACCTTGCGCCCGACCACCTCCCATGCAGCCTTGGTGAACTCCGCCTTGGTCATAGCGCTGATCATGTGCGGAGAAAGGAACATCTCGAGGAAGGCCAGGAACCAGTCGGTGCGCGAGCTGCGGTGGAACCGGTCCGCCTCCGGGAAGTAGAGCGGCAGGTAGTGGGTCAGGATGCGGTGCCACAGCTCGGTCTTGGCCCGTGACACCGCATCATGGGTCTTGGAC